>NC_006461.1:0-616580 GCF_000091545.1 Thermus thermophilus HB8 | reverse complement strand
TGAAAACGTGCCTCTACCTGCAACGCCTTACTTCTTGGCGCTAGGCCGCCTGCATCCTCAAAAAGGCTTTTCACTTCTCTTAGAGGCCTTCTCCATTTTTGCCAAGCACCATCCAGATGTGCACCTGCTTATCCTGGGGGAAGGCCCAGAGAGACCCCGACTAGAAAAACTTGCTCACACCTTGGGGCTGACAAGCCGCGTGGCCTTTCTCGGATTTGTGGTCAACCCGTATCCTTACCTTCGGGGGGCGAAGGCCTTGGTGATTACCAGTCGGTACGAAGGGTTTTCCATGGTGGCCCTCGAGGCCCTCGCCCTGAGGGTTCCCGTGGTGGCCGTCGAGAGCGAGGGGGGCTTGCTTGAAGCCTTGGGGGATGGCCGTTTCGGTATCGTTACCCCTCGCTCGCCCCAGGCTTTAGCCCACGCAATGGAGAGGGTGCTTTCCGATGGCTTTGCGTGGGACGAAACCGCCCTCAAAGACCATTTGAACCAGTATTCCCCAGAAGCGGCGCTTAGGAGCTATATGAGCGTTCTGGAGGAGATATGGCGATAAAATCGGTGCTCTTTTTGCGCTCTAACCCAGTAGCACCCGACCCCCGGGTAGCCAAGGAAGCCCAGGCACTCGCAGACGCAGGGTACAAGGTCGGGGTTGTGGCGTGGGACCGAACGGGCGAGTTACCAAAGGTGGAGGAAACGCCCTTTGGCTTAGTGGAGCGTCTGCCCATAAAGGGATCTTTCAGGTCAGGGTTGGCCAATCTGCTTCCATTGGTTCGCTTTAACCTAGCGTTACTTTGGCACCTAATAAAGCGGCGATCTACTTACGATGCTATCCATGCTTGCGACTTTGACACAGTATTACCTGCTTTGGTGGCAGCAAAGCTTTTGGGCAAAAAGGTGGTTTACGATGTTTTTGACTTCTATGCCGACATGCTTCGCGCCACCCCGGGGTGGATTAAGTCCATCATCAAAAAGGTGGATTTAAGGCTCATGGGATGGGTGGATGCCGTCATCTTGGCAGACGAAAGCAGGGTGAAGCAGATCCAAGGGGCTCGCCCCAAGCGCCTGACTTTCATCTACAATAGTCCTCCCATAGAAGATCCTTTTCCTCTGCCGCCGGCACCTCCTCCTCTCCGCATAGCCTACGTGGGGTTGTTGCAGAAGGAGAGGGGAATCCTGCAAGTGATAGAACTGCTACGCCGCCACCCGGAGTGGGAGCTGGACCTTGGCGGCTTTGGAGGGGATGAAGAGGAGATCCGAAGGGCAGTAGCGGATCTACCTAACGTTCGCTATCACGGTCGGGTTCCTTACGAAAAGGCGCTAGAGCTCATGAGCAATGCTCATCTGCTTTTCGCTACCTACGATCCGTCCATCCCCAACCATCGGTACTCCAGCGCCAACAAGCTTTTTGAAGCAATGGCTATAGGGAGGCCCATCGTGGTAGCCAGGGATACAGGAATGGATCAACTGGTCCAGCAGTACGCCTTGGGTTTCGTAGTCGAGTATGGAAACCTGGCGGCTCTAGAAGACGCTTTTGCCCGGGTAGCAAGCTGGGATCTCCAACGCTTTGAGGAGTTTTCCCAAAAAGCCCAGGAGGTGTACGTAACCCGTTTTGCTTGGCGGATAATGAAGGAAAGATTGATCGCCTTGTACCGTAAACTTGAAGAGTAGTGGCTGAAGCGTTAGCGTTAGGGAGGAAGAAAAGCGAGGTCGTGCCAGCTCCCCGGGGTCAAGTTCACCTCGTGGACAAACTTCCCGTCATCCACCAGAAGGTGGGGCTTGAGGCCGTGGAGGTAGACCCGCTTGCTGGGGATGAAGCCGCGGTAGGCCCTGTCGGGAAAAGGCGGGAGCGGGGGGCGCAGATGTCCTCGCAGGCGGGAAGGGGGAAAGTGTCCAACGCATGGGTCCAGGCCTGGCGGAGGTGCTTCCAAACCTGGGCCAGGAGGTGGAGGAGGGCAAAAGGAAGGATAGGTAGAGGGCATGGTTGGTAAGCGCCTCGAGGCCATCTACCAGGAGGTTCTCAGGTGAAAGTGGCGCTTCTAGCTTTCTCCGTCCGAGGAGCTATGGGCCAGTACTTGGAGGCGCTAGTACCTCCTTTGTCCCAACACCTTGACCTTTCCCTTTATGTTCCCGAGCATTTTGAGGGAAACGTCCCCGTTAAGGTCGTCCGCTTCCCTACCGGGGCATCCCGAGCCCAAGCCCTTAGGCGGTTTTTAGACCCGAGGCCCGCCCGCACCCTTTGGCAAAAAATTCTCACAGAGAAGCCCGACTGCCTCTATCTTTTCAACGGCGAAGGGTACCCATGGGCGCTCTGGCTAGCCAGGTGGGCTAAGAAAGAGGGTGTCCCGCTCTTCCTCACCCTTCATGACCCTGATCCCCATCCGGGGAACCCCTGGGAAGCCGCCAACGCCCTCCTGCGCCGCTGGGTTGTGCCTTTGGCCACAAGCGTACACGTACACTCTCAGGTGTTTGTGGATAAAGCCCGGAAGCTCGGAGCCCGACACGTCGTAGTGATCCCTCACGGGAGTTTTGCCGACCGCTTCCTTCGGCACGCCAAACCGGGTGTCCAACGCGAAGAAGACCTTGTCCTTTTCTTCGGTCGCCTCGAGGCCTACAAGGGAATAGACATTCTTGTCAAGGCCATTTTAGCCTTGGAAGGGCGCAGAAGAGCCCTAATCGCGGGGCCGGGGCAGGTACCCCGTATTCTAAGAAGGGCAATGAGAGAGCACCCTTCATGGTTTGAGGTTCATAACCGCTACGTACCCGATGAGGAAGCCGCCCTCTTTTTCCAAAGGGCATCGGTTCTCGTCCTTCCCTACCGGCAGGCTACACAGTCTTCCTTGCCCCTCATCGGGGCCGCTTTTGGGCTCGCTGTAGTGGCTTCGGCCGTAGGTGCCTTCGTGGAAGACGTGCCCCGCGTAGGGGGTATACTAGTACCCCCAAATAATCCTCAGACCCTGGCACAGGTACTTGCAATTGCAAAACCTAAGGAAAGGAGCTACCACAACCCGGACCTAACGTTCCAGCTTTTGGCCAGGCAATTTGTGGCATGGCTTGAAGGGGGTCTCCGAAGGTGACCTTAGGCGAGAAAAGCTCGGCTTATATCAAGGTTGCGCCAATATCGCTTGCTTTGCTTTGGGCAACCTTTGCCTTCCTCGTGAAAACAGTCATAGCCACAGGCCTGCACCTGTACTCGTTAGTAAGCGGATTTGAGGGATTTTATCCCCTAGCCTCGGGGGCAGACGATCGCTTTTATCATTGGGCTGCCGTTTCCCTAGTCCAATCAGGGACCCCAGAAAATCTTCCGAACGCCTATCCTTATCTCCTCGCTTGGATTTACCAATTCGTGGGACCGTCCTTGATGTGGGGGAAAATCGTCAATGTCCTTTTAAGCTCAATTGCAGTCTACTATGGGGTGCTCCTGGCCTACGAGCTTTCCAGGGCAAAGGCCAGGTTGTGGCGGCTTTCCTCCGCTCCAAACCTGGCGGGCCTTCTTCTCGTCGCCTATCCTTCGGGTTTGTTTTATGGTGGCCAGCTCCTCAAGGATCCGGCAGTCTTGGCTTTGGGGATGGCCTCTCTTTACTGGTCTGCAAAACTACTTTGGAAACCCCGCTTAAGGGAAACTATTTTCCTCGTCATAGGGCTGGTAGGGCTTTACCAGTTTAGAGGATATGCATCTGTAGCCTTGCTGGGAGCACTTTCGGTATATGCCCTTACCCAAATCTGGCGGAGGCCACTCTACGTTGCTCTCGTAGCTTTAATCGCCGTTTTAGTTCCAATTGCTCTTGGATGGGGGCCTCTGGGTTTGAAGTACCTAGCTCCCCTTCTCAATCCCGAGAAGATCTCACACATTAGAGAAGAAGTTTATTCTATTGGAGGGAGTGCCGTAGACATTTCTTTGGATTTCTCCAATCCGATAGCTTTCCTGATAAGCTATGCGTACAGCTTCGCCACAGTTCTATTAGGGCCCCTGCCTTGGCAAGTCAAGAGTCCTATCGTGGCTATCGCCTTAGTTGAGGCTGTTCCTATGTGGTTTCTTTTAGCAACGGTTTGGCTACGCAACTCTTTTCGGTGCGCTGATCGAAGGGCAACTTTTTTGGTAATCTTTGTCTTAATTTACATCGGTGGTCTAGCTCTGATCAGTGACAATATTGGGGCCAACACTCGTTTGCGACTCCTACCGTGGTCCACTCTGCTTGTTTGGATAGCTCTCCAGCTAGAAATCCAGCTAGAAAGAAGGAGAAAGCATGCGCCTCCTCTACCTCATCACTCGCGCTGAACCCGGGGGAGCCCAGGTCCACCTCCTGGAACTCCTCCGAGGCTTCCGGGACCGGGCGGAGCTCCACCTGGGGGTGGGGGAGGACCAAGACGGCTTCCTGGTGGAGGAAGCCCGCGCCCTGGGGGTGAGGGTCCACCTCCTTAGGCACCTCGTGCAGCCCGTGCGCCCTGTAAAGGACTTTCTCGGCCTCTTTGAAGTAATGGCTCTCATCCGGAAAGTCCGGCCCCACCTCCTCCACGCCCACTCCTCCAAGGCGGGCTTCCTGGGGCGCCTGGCGGGGCGGGTCCTGGGGGTGAAGAGCGTCTTCACGGCCCACGGGTGGGCCTTCACCGACGGGGTTCCAGAAGGAAGAAAGAGGCTCGCCCTCGCCATGGAGCGCCTGGCGGGGCGGCTTGGGGACCTGGTCCTCGCCGTCTCCGAGTACGACAGGGCCCTCGCCCTTCGCCACAAGGCGGTGCCCCCGGAGAGGATCCGGGTGGTGCATAACGGGGTCCCCGATACCCCCTTCCGCGCAGACCCCAGGAAGGAACCGCCAAGGCTCGCCATGGTGGCCCGCTTCGCCCCTCAAAAGGACCACGCCCTCCTTCTAAAGGCCCTCTCGGGCCTAAAGGAGCTTCCCTGGAGCCTGGACCTGGTGGGGGAGGGGCCCCTCCTTCCCCAAGCTAAGGCCCTAGCCGAGGCCCTGGGGCTTGGCGAAAGGGTCCGCTTCCTAGGAAAGCGGCTGGACGTGGACCGGGTTCTGGCGGAGGCCCAGGTCTTCGTCCTCGCCACGAACTGGGAGGGGCTTCCCCTTTCCGTACTCGAGGCCATGCGGGCCGGGCTTCCCGTGGTGGCCACGGGCATGGGCGGGGTGGGAGAGGCGGTGGTGGAGGGAAAGACGGGGTTCCTGGTAGGGCGGGGGGACGAGGAAGCCCTAAGAGCGAGGCTGAGAACCCTCCTCCTCTCCCCGGAACTCCGGGCCCGGCTGGGGGAAGCGGGGAGGAGGCGCTACGAGGAGGCCTTCACTCTAGATGGCATGCTCGCCCGGGTGTGGGCGGCCTACGAGGAGGTGCTCCGCCTATAGGGAAGCCCATTTGCACGCCTCCCTCATTCCCCTCCTGGTAGGATGAAGGCCATGGGTGCGTTGGAGCTCCGGTTGCCCTACCGCACCGTTAAAGCCCGCCCTTTCCCGGGCCTCGCCGTGGGGCTTAGCCTCCTTCCCTCCCTGACGGCCGCCCTTCTGGTCTTCGGCCCCCCGCCTTGGCGGGGGGAGGTGGGGGTGCTCGTGGGGCTTACCCTCCTCGCCCACCTCCTCGCCTTCTTCGCTACAGACCGCATGGCCCGCTACCCCGGGCGGGAGGCCTGGGGGCTTGCCGCCTTCAACCTTCTCCTCTTCACCCTCCTCCTCCTCGCCGTCCTCGCCCTGGGGCGGCTCTACTACTCCCGGGCCTTCCTCCTCCTCGCCACCTCCCTCGCCTTCCCCCTCCTCCTCCTCTACCTCCACCACCTGCCCCCCGTCCGCCTCGCCCTCCTTCCCGGGGGGCTCGCGGACCGACTCAGGGGCATCGCCAAAGGGGTGAGGCCCATCGAGGACCTGGAGGAGGCCGAGGGAGTGGTGGCGGACCTTCACCATCTGGACCCGAGGGCCCTTCCCCTCCTCGCCGAGGCCTCCCTGAGGGGGCTTCCCATCCTCCACGCCGCCCTAGTGTACGAGGGGTACACGGGCCGGGTTCCCCTGGAGGGGAGCTATGGGGAAGGGCTTCTCGTCCTCTCCGAGGGGAACCGGGGGCTTTACCCCTACTTCAAACGGCCCTTTGAGGTGGGCCTTGTCCTCCTCTTCGCCCCCCTCATCCTCCTCCTCGGGCTTTTGGTGGCCCTTCTCGTCTACCTGGACCTGGGGCGGCCCGTCCTCTTCGCCCAGGAACGGATGGGCCTCGGGGGGAGGCCCTTCAAGGCCTACAAGTTTCGCACCATGCGGGGAGCCCCCAGGGAGGGGGTCTACGCGGGGGCGGAAGCAGACCGCATCACCCCCTTGGGGAAGCTCTTGCGAAAGCTCCGCTTAGACGAGTTGCCCCAGCTCTGGAACGTCCTTCGCGGCGAGATGGCCCTGGTAGGCCCCAGGCCCGAGCAAAAGGTGCTGGCGGAGAAATATGCCGAGGAAATTCCCTCCTATATGCTACGCCACGTCGTCCGTCCCGGTCTCACCGGATGGGCCCAGGTGCACCACGGCTACGCGGAGGGTTTAGAGGGAACCATAGAAAAGCTCAGCTATGATCTCTACTACGTGAAGCACTGTTCCTTTTGGTTAGACCTAAGGATCTTGGTACGCACCCTGTGGGTGATCCTCACTGGTTTTGGCGCAAAGTAACGGGAGGTCAATGTGGAAACCCCCAGCGAGGAGCTAACCCTAAGGGACATCCTGGAAATCCTCAAGCGCCAGAAGGCCTGGATCCTCACCCTCCCCCTCCTCTTCGGCGCGGTCGCCCTGATCTACGGCTTCTTCGTCGCCGAGCCCACCTACGCCTCCACCGCCACCTTGAGCGTGGCCCCGGTGCAGGTGCAGGCCCAGCTGGAGCAGCGGATCCAGGTGCAGCAGGCCACCCCCATCACCTTTGAGGGCCTGAAGGCCCTGGCCCTCTCCGAGGAGGCGGTGGGAGAGGTGTGGGAGGCGCTAAGGAAAGAGGGGAGGCTTCCCACCCGCTGGCAGGACCAGGGGAACCTCAGGGGCGTGGAGCGGATGCTCCGGGACCTCGAGGTGAAGGACATCTCCCCTAGGGTCCAGGCGGCGAACCCCAATCAGGTCCCCCCCATCGTCGCGAGCTTCACCGTGAAGGCCCCGGACCCCGAGGTGGCGGCCGAGGCGGCGAACCTCTGGGTGGAGGCGGTGAAGCGCAAGGTGAACGAGATCCCCCTGCAGCGCCTTAAGGCGAGCCTCGCGGCCCTCGAGGAGCAGCTACCCCCCGCGGAGAAGGCCTACCGGGAGGCCCAGGCGAGGTGGGAGGCCTTCCAGAAGACCACCACCCTCGCCCAGGACAAGGCGGAGCTGGAGGCCAAGACCGGGGAGCGGGTGAGCCTGGACCAGGAGCTCTCCGGCCTGGAGCGGGACCTGGCGGCGGTGCGGGGGCGGATCGCCGCCTTGGAGAAGGAGGCGGCCCGCCAGGCCCAGCTCGTGTCCCTGAACACAAGCCCGGAAAGCCTCGCCATCATCGGCAAGCGCCTCCAGGAGGCCCAGGCCGCCCTGAAGCAGGAGACGGAGAAGGCCAGGCAGGCCTACCTGGCGGCGGCCAAGGCCCTGGAGGCCTTCAAGGAAAGGGAGCGCATCGCCGAGTGGCAAGGCGAGCTAAACCAGCTCTCTAGGCGTTTGGCAGAGATCGGGGTGCGGCTGGCCCAGATCGCCACCGAGCGGGCCTCTAAAGAAGCTGCCCTGAAGGGGCTGGAGGGGGCCCTTGCCGAGGAACCCAAGGTATTGGACGTAATGCGCGAAGTGGTGGCCGATCCCGTGGTCGCTGCGGCGGTGGCGAAAGGAGACCTGGAAGCCCTTGCAGGGCTAAAGCTCCGGGTGCAGGAGGTGAACCCCGCCTACGCCCCCCTGTTGACCCAAGCCGTGAGTCTGCGCAGCCAAATCCAGGGCCTGGAAGCCGAGGCGCAGGCGTTGCTGAAGGAGCAAGAGGCGATCTCCCAACGTATCACGTCTTTAAGGCAACTTCTAGCCGCCCAGGAGCGGGAAAAGGAGGCCATCACCCTGGAGTACAACACCAAGAAGGCCGCCTACGAGGCCTTCCGCGCCCGGTACGACCAGATCGCGAACCTCTCGGGGGCAGACCTCGCCTTTGACAACCCCAACCCCGAGTACCAGCGCCTGCGCTCGGCGCTCATAGACGCCCAGGCGGAGGAGGCGAGGCTTCTTGCCAGGAAGGCGGCCCTCGAGGCCCGCATCGCCCAGGTGGACGCCCGCATCAACGTCCTCAAGGACCGGGTGGCCCGGGCCCAGGTGGAGCAGGACACCCTGAGCCAGGCCCTGGAGCTCGCCAAGAACGCCTACCTGGCCCTGGCCCAGAAGCGCACGGACCTGGGAATCCAGATCGCCAGCAGCCAGGAAGCCTGGGCCTCCATCCTGGCCCCCGCCTACCCCGTCTACGAGAAGGTGGCGCCCAGGCGGGGCCTCCTCTTCGCCCTGGCGGTGGCCTTGGGCCTGATGCTCGGGGTGATGGCCGCCTTCGTGGCCGAGGCCCTAAGGCCCCAAGAGGCCCCCTCTGGGGGAAGCGCATGAACCGGGCGCGCGACTGGATGCGGCAAGCCGAGCGGGACCTTGAGCACGCCCAAAAGAGCCTGGAGCTTGGCCACTGGGAATGGGCTTGCTTCGCCGCCCATCAGGCGGCGGAGAAAGCCCTCAAAGCGGTTTATTTCGCCTTGGGGGCCGAGGCCTTCGGCCACGCGCTCACCCACCTCTTGGCCGGTCTTCACGAACGGCTCAACTTGACCCCCGAGCTCAGGCGCTGCGCCCTGGTGCTGGATAGGCTCTACATCCCCACGCGCTATCCGGACAGCTGGGAGGCGGGTGCCCCTCTGGACTACTATGGAGAGGAGGAGGCTCGGGATGCGCTCCTTTGTGCAGGAGAAATCCTACGGTTCGGTCAAAGTGTTCTGGCTGGACCGGGAGAGACTTCTTCAGGCCCTTGAAGAAAAGGCGGCCGAGCTCCTCGCCACCTTCCCCGAGGTCCTCGCCGTGGTCCTCTTCGGCTCCTTGGCCCGGGGAGAGGCGACGCCGCGGAGCGACGCCGACCTCCTCCTCCTCGTGGGGGAGGCTCCCCCCTTCCTGGAGCGCCCCGGGCGTTACCTTCCCCTTTTCGCCGATCTGGGTTTTCCCGTGGACCTTTTCGTCTACACCCCGAAGGAGGCCGAGGCCAATCCCCTGGCCCGGCGAGCCCTGGCGGAGGGCCGGGTGCTCGCCGAGCGGAAGGGCTAGGGGCGGGCCACCTCCTCCAGCCTCCTCTCCGCCTCCTCCATGTACCGGTCCCAGGGGATGAGGGCGTAGCCCCCCTCCCTCCGGGCGGCGTAGTAGGGAAGGTCCAGGGAGAGGGGGGGCCGCACCTCGAGGTGTTCCCGCACCAGGGCGGGAAGGGACTTTGGGTAGACCCTGGGCCTCCGCAGGCGCTCCAGGAGAAGGCTTAGCCTCAAGGGGCGCATCAGTTCCTCCGCACCTTCTTGTTGAGGAAGTCCAGGAGGAGGTACTTGCCGATGTTCCTGGGGCTCGTGAGGTAGGCCTTGCCCCGGGTGATCTGGGAAAGCTTCTTCACGAAGGCGAGGAGTTCGGGCTCCCGGGCGAGCATGAAGGTGTGGATGGGGATCCCTTCGCGCCTCGCCAGGGTGGCCTCCTTGAGGGTCTCGGCGAGGATCAGGGGGTCCAGGCCCCAGGCGTTTTTGTAGATCTCCCCGCTCGGCAGGGTTAAGGCCGAGGGCTTGCCGTCGGTGATGAGGATGATCTGCTTCATCTCCCCGCCCATCTTCCTGAGGAGGGTCCGGGCGAGCTCCAGGCCCGCCTTGGTGTTGGTGTGGTAGGGCCCCACCTGCACCAGGGGGAGCTTGGCCAGGGGGATTTCCTCGGCGGTGTCGTGGAAGAGGACGAAGCGGACCCGGTCCCCGGGGTACTGGGTGCGGATGAGGTGGGCGAGGGCGAGGGCCACCTTCTTCGCCGGGGTGAAGCGGTCCTCCCCGTAGAGGATCATGGAGTGGGAGCAGTCCAGGAGGACCACGGTGCTCATGCTGGCGGTGTACTCGGCAAGGTCTATGACCAGATCCTCGTGGGAAAGGCGCTCCAGCCCCTTGGCCATGGCCTTCTTGAGGGTCTCGGGGACGTTGAGCTCCAGGGGGTCCCCCCACTCCCAGGGCTTGGTCTCCCCCGTCTTCTCCACCCCGGGGGCGTGGTGGGGGGTGGGGTGGAGGCCCGGGGGGTTGCGGCCCAGGGCCCCGAGGAGCTCCCGGAGGCTCTTCAGGCCCAGGAAGTCCGAGGCCTTCTCCGTGAGCTCAAAGCGGGCCTCCCCCGCCTCCCCCCGGTAGCCGCCCTGGGCGGGGTCCGTGGGGTCCTCCCCGGGAAGGCGGAGGTAGCCCGCCTCCTGGAGCTTCCGGATCATCCCCTGGATGGCCTGGTAGAGCCTCGTCTCCTCCTTTCGGTCGGCGAAGCGGGCCTCGCGGAGCCAGTCCTCGGGGACGAGCTCGTTCTTGAGGAGGGCCTGGAGGAGGGCGTCGTAGAGGTCCTCGAGGGTGGGGGCGCGGTCGGGGTCCGGGTCGTAGCGCTGGAAGGGGTCGGAAAACCCCGAGTCCAGGAGGAAGTCCTCTAGGAGGCTTAGGATCTCCTCGGGGGAAAGCTCCTCCAGGCCTCCCTCGTAGCGGCTATAGCGGATGGCCTTCATCTTCGCAACCTCCCCAAAACCTGCTCCATGAGCCTGGCGTAGTCCGGAAGCCGCCGGAAGATGGCCCGGGCCAGGGGCTCGTTGTAGGTGTGGACCGTGAGGCTGCGGTCGTCCACCATGCCCAAGGCCAGGCGGGCTTCCTCGTCCCTGAGTAGACCCACCTCCCGGGCCAGGCGGATAACTCCCTTGGGGCTTGCCCCCTCGAGGCCCTCCTTTTCCCGCAGGTAAGCCTGGAGGGCCTTCCAGAAGGCCTCAAAGGTGTACTCAAAGCGCTGGATGGCGGCGTCCCGCTCCACGGGGCTCGGGTCTTCCAAGAAGGCCAGCTCCTTCAGCGTGGCCAGGGCCTTCTCCGCCACCTGGATGCGTTCTAGAACTCGGCCCAAAGCACCCCCTCCCTAAGCACCCGCTCCCGGAAGGCAGGCTCGGCCTCGGCAAGGTCCACGAGGTCCACCCGCCGCACCACGGGGGCCTCCTCCAGGGCCTCCCGGAGGAGGGGCATGAGGTCCTTAAGGGGTACGGGGGAGAGGAGGGCGAGGTCCAGGTCGGAGGCTTGCCTCCCCTCCCCCCGGGCGAAGGAGCCGAAGAGAAAGAGCCTCGTCCCCGTGCCCTCGAGGTAGGGCCTCAGGGCCCTTAGGACCGCCTCCTTGTCCCGGTCCAGGCTAGTTGCCATAGCTCCTCGGGCGCTCCGCCGCCTGGTAGGTCGCCTCGCCCCGGGAGAGCTTCCTTCGGCCCACCAGGCCTTCCAGGACGAACTCCCCGGCGGAAAGCAAAACCTCAGGGGCTTCCCCCTCGGCCAGGGCCCTCGCCGCCTCCAGAAGCCCCGGGACCCCGGCCATGGCCTTAAGGGCCTCCTCCACGTCCCCCTCGGGCAGGGTGAGGAGGTTTCCCTCCTCAAAGTGGGCCACGATGGGCTCGGTCCTTAAGCGGTAGCGGGGGAGGACCAGGCCGAAGGCCCGCTGCACGATCTCCCGCGCCACCCTCTCCGCCCCCTGGAGCTCCCCCTCGTACTCCAATTCCAGCTTCCCGGTGATGGCGGGAAGCCCCTGGTAGAGGTCCAAAGGCCTCGCCACGGGCCTTCCCCCGTGGAGGAGGGCGCGGCGCTCGGCGCTTGCCGCCACCACCTCCAAAAGGCTGATGGCGAGGCGCTGGGAGACCCCCGCCGTCTGGTCCACGCGGCGGTCCTCCCGGGCGACGAAGGCCACGGCCTCCACGGAAAGCCTCACCCACTCCGGGACCAGGACCCCCTCCGGCACGTAGGCCTCCTGGGCGCTGATCCGGGCCCCCTCCTCCAAGGAGCGGGGGTAGTGGGTGCGGATCTCGCTCCCGATCCGGTCCTTGAGGGGGGTCACGATGCGGCCCCGGGCGGTGTAGTCCTGGGGGTTGGCGGTGAAGACGAGCCAGACGTCCAGGGGAAGCCGGAGGGGGTAGCCCCGGATCTGGACGTCCCCTTCCTCGAGGATGTTGAAGAGGGCCACCTGCACCTTGGGGGCGAGGTCGGCGAGCTCGTTCACGGCGAAGATCCCCCGGTTCGCCCGGGGCAGGAGGCCGTAGTGGATGCTCTCCAGGTCCGCCATCCCCGTGCCCCGCCTGGCCGCCTTGATGGGGTCCATGTCCCCGAGGAGGTCGGCCACGGTGGTGTCGGGGGTGGCGAGCTTCTCCACGTACCGGTCCTCCCGGGAAAGCCAGACGATGGGGGCGTCGTCCCCGGCCTCCTCCAGGAGGCGCTTTCCCTCGGGGGAGATGGGGTGGAGGGGGTTGTCGCGAAGCTCCGTGGCGAGGGCGGGAACCTCCTCGTCCAGGAGGCTCGTGAGGCTTCGCAGGATCCGGCTTTTCGCCTGGCCCCGGGTGCCGAGGAGGATGAAGTTCTGCTTGGCGAGGATGGCCTGGACCAGGGCGGGGATCACCGTGTCCTCGTAGCCGTGGATGCCGGGGAAAAGCCTCTCCCCGCGCCTGAGCTTCTCCCGGAGGTTCTCCCTGGCCTCGTCCTTCACGGTGCGGCGGAGCTTCTCCAGGGGGTAGGTGCGCCTGAGTTCGCCTAGGGTCTTGGCCTTCACCCTTACCAGTCTAGGGGAAGGGATAGGCGGGGTGTGTGCCGTGGGTTCCCCTGGAGCGTGGGATAATAAGGGGGTGAACCGGGCCCGGGACTGGCTGGAGCAGGCGAGGCACAACCTGCGCCACGCCCAGGGAAGCTTGGGCCTAGGCGACTACGCCTGGGCCTGCTTCGCCGCGCAACAGGCCGCCGAGGCCGCCCTCAAGGGGCTTCATCTGGCCCGGGGCCAGGTGGCCTGGGGTCACTCCATCCTGGACCTCCTGGCCGACCTTCCCGAGGATGTGGACGTGCCCGAGGACCTGGTGGAGGCCGCCAAGGTCTTGGACAAGTACTACATCCCCACCCGCTACCCGGACGCCCACCCGGCGGGCCCCGCCGCCCGGCACTACACCCGCCTCGAGGCGGAGGAGGCCCTGGACCTAGCCCAAAAGATCCTGGCCTTCGTGGAGGAAAAGCTTTGACCCGCGTCTTCCGCTTTGACCCGAAGGCCCGCCTTAAGGAGGTGGCCGAGGCGGCAAGGGCCCTGGGGGAGCGCCCCGAGGTCCTCGCCGTGGTCCTCTTCGGCTCCCTGGCCCGGGGGGAGGCCACCGCCTTCAGCGACGCCGACCTCCTCGTCCTCCTCCGGGACACCCCTCTTCCCTTTCCCGAAAGGCTCGTGCGCTACCGCCCGGAAGGGGTGCGCCGGGTGGAGGTCTTCCCCTACACCCTGAGCGAGGCCGTGGAGGGCCTCAAGGGGGGGTTCGGCGTGGTCCCGGCCGCCCTCCGGGAAGGGAAGCTCCTCTTTGAGCGGGAGGGGGCCTGGGAGGCCCTACGCCGCCTAGCCTAACGCCCTTCTCATGCCCCGAGGGTATCTTGGCGGCGTGGAGATTCACGGCACCACCATCCTCGCCGTCCGCAAGGACGGGGTCACCGCCCTCGCCGGGGACGGCCAGGTCACCTTCGGCCAGACCGTGCTCAAGCGGGGGGCGGTGAAGGTGCGGAAGCTGGAGGTGGGGGAAGGCGTCCTCGTGGGGTTCGCCGGGGGCGTGGCCGACGCCCTGGCCCTCCTGGAGCGCTTTGAGGAACGGCTCAAGGAGGCCAAGGGGAACCTCCTGAAGGGGGCGGTGGAGACGGCCAAGCTCTGGCGCACCGACCGGGTCCTCCGCCACCTCCAGGCCATGATCGTGGCCGCGGACCGGGAGAGCATGGTCCTCCTCTCGGGAAGCGGGGAGGTGATCACCCCGGAGGAGCCCCTCCTCGCGGTGGGAAGCGGGGGGCCTTATGCCCTCGCCGCCGCCAAGGCCCTTTACCGGCACACGGGGCTTTCCGCCAAGGAGATCGCCACGGAGGCCCTAAGGATCGCCGCCGAGGTGGACCTCTACACCTCGGGCCAGGTGACCGTCCTCACTTTGGGGGAAGCATGAACCTGACGCCCGCCGAGATCGTCCGGGAGCTCTCCAAGCACATCGTGGGCCAGGAGGCGGCCAAGCGCGCGGTGGCCGTGGCCTTAAGGAACCGCTACCGCCGCAAGAAGCTTCCCCCGGAGATCGCCCGGGAGGTCACCCCCAAGAACATCCTCATGATCGGGCCCACGGGGGTGGGAAAGACCGAGATCGCCCGCCGCCTCGCCCGCCTCGCCGGGGCCCCCTTCGTGAAGGTGGAGGCCACCAAGTTCACCGAGGTGGGGTACGTGGGCCGGGACGTGGACTCCATCGTCCGCGACCTGGCGGAGGCGAGCTACCAGCTCGTGCTGGAGGAGATGAAGAAGAAGGTGGAGGAAAAGGCCCTGGCCCTCGCCGAGGAGGAGCTCGCCACCCTGCTCCGCACCTCGGTGGCCGAGGTCCGCTCGGGCCGCCTGGACGGCCACTTTGTGGAGGTCCAGGTGGAGGAGGAGGTCGCCCTCCCCTTCATGGGGGTCCTGGGGGGCGAGGCCTTCGGGGGCATGGGGGAGATGCTCAAAGGCCTCCTTCCCCGGCGCCCGGTCCGCCGCCGCATGACCGTGAGGGAGGCCCGGGAGGTGCTGAAGAACCAGCACGCCGAGCGCCTTATAGACAAGGAGGAGCTCAAGGAGGAGGCGAGGCGCCGCGCCCAGGAGGAGGGCATCGTCTTCATTGACGAGATTGACAAGGTGGCGCGGAGGGAGGGGACCGTGGGCCCCGACGTCTCCGGGGAAGGGGTGCAGCGGGACCTCCTCCCCATCGTGGAGGGGACGGTGGTCTCCACGAGGATCGGCCCCATCTCCACGGAGCACGTCCTCTTCATCGCCGCCGGGGCCTTCCACGTGGCCAAGCCCTCGGACCTGATCCCCGAGCTCCAGGGGCGGTTTCCCATCAGGGTGGAGCTTTCCCCCTTGGGCCCCGAGGAGTTCTACCGCATCCTCAAGGAGCCGGAGAACTCCCTCATCCGCCAGTACACGGAGCTCCTCAAGGCGGACGGCACCGAGCTCGTCTTTGAGGACGAGGCCCTTTGGGCCATCGCGCAGGCGGCCCACCGGGCGAACCAAGAGCTCGAGGACATCGGGGCGAGGCGGCTCGCCACCGTTTTGGAGAAGGTGCTGGAGGAGGTGAGCTTCCAGACGGACCTCGGCCGGGTGGAGATCACCCGGGCCTACGTGGAGAAGCGGCTAGAGGCGGTCTTCGCCTCCCCGGACCTCACCCGCTTCGTGCTGTGAAGGCTGTGAAGGAGGAAGGATGCGCTGGCTGTTGGTGGTCGCAGGACTTCTCGCCGCCGGGGGGCTGGCCCAGACGCCGCCTCCCCCCGCGGCCCAGACGGCGGAACAGAACCCCTTAAGGCTCGGGGTCCAGCTCTACGCCCTGGGGCGGTACGACGCGGCCCTCACCCTCTTTGAGCGGGCCCTAAAGGAGAACCCCCAGGACCCCGAGGCCCTCTACTGGCTCGCCCGGACCCAGCTCAAGCTCGGGCTCGTGAACCCCGCCCTGGAGAACGGCAAGACCCTCGTGGCCCGCACCCCCCGCTACCTGGGGGGCTACATGGTCCTCTCCGAGGCCTACGTGGCCCTTTACCGGCAGGCGGAGGACCGGGAGCGGGGCAAGGGCTACCTGGAGCAGGCCCTCTCCGTCCTCAAGGACGCCGAGCGGGTCAACCCCCGCTACGCTCCCCTCCACCTGCAACGGGGCCTGGTCTACGCCCTCCTGGGCGAGCGGGACAAGGCGGAGGCCTCCCTCAAACAGGCC
This sequence comes from Thermus thermophilus HB8, assembly GCF_000091545.1. Lineage (GTDB taxonomy): Bacteria > Deinococcota > Deinococci > Deinococcales > Thermaceae > Thermus > Thermus thermophilus. The sequence continues at coordinate 600,695 of NC_006461.1, read as the reverse complement.
CTGGCCCTCGAGGACACCCCCGAGATCCGCTCCGCCCTGGCGGAGCTCTACCTCTCCATGGGCCGCCTGGACGAGGCCCTGGCCCAGTACGCCAAGGCCCTGGAGCAGGCCCCCAAGGACCTAGACCTGCGGGTGCGGTACGCCTCCGCCCTCCTCCTCAAGGGGAAGGCGGAGGAGGCGGCCCGGGTGTTGGAGGAGGGGCACCGGATCAAGCCCTTGAACGCCGAGGGCTGGTACACCCTGGGCCAGGCCTACCTCGCCCTGGGGCGGACCAAGGAGGCGGGGGTGGCCCTGGAAAACGCCGTGGCCCTCGCCCCCCTGCGCTTCCCCGCCGCCTACTACTACCTGGGGCAGGTCTACCTGGCCCTCGGGGACTACCCGAAGGCGAAAAGCCGCCTCACGGTGGCGGTGCGCCTCGAGCCCAAGCGGGCGGAGTACCGCTACAGCCTCTGCCTGGCGAACGAGAAGCTCGGGGACAAGGAGGGGGCCCGCTACCAGTGCCAGGAGGCCTTGAAGCTTAGGCCGGACTACAAGGAGGCCGAAGAGGTGCTGAAGCGCCTCTAAGCCTTGGGCTCCTCCTTCTTCTCCTCCTCCTGGATCCCCTTCCTAAACTCCCGGGCCGCCTGGCCGATGCCGCGGGCGAGCTCGGGAAGCTTCTTGGCGCCGAAGAGGAGGAGGACGATGAGAAGGATGAGGATGATCTCCATGGGTCCGAGGTTCATGACCCCATGCTACCACGCCTTGACCCGCCAGGCGGCAAGGGCTATGCTGACGGGTGGGCGGCCGAAGCCCCGGGGCGTAGCGCAGGCCGGTAGCGCACCTGCTTTGGGAGCAGGGGGTCGCCCGTTCAAATCGGGCCGCCCCGACCACGCGGGAGTAGCTCAGCTTGGTAGAGCATCGGCCTTCCAAGCCGAGGGTCGCGGGTTCGAATCCCGTCTCCCGCTCCAGCCTGGCCGGGGCTTTTAGCCCCGGCTCCCTGTTTGGGCCCGTAGCTCAGTGGACAGAGCAGCCGCCTTCTAAGCGGTAGGTCGGGGGTTCGAATCCCTCCGGGCCCGCCATTGTTATCTTGGAAATGGGTAGCCTTTCTTGTGGGGGGATTTATGTGGAGGGATTTGAAAGACTTCTTGATGCGGGGAAATGTGGTGGATCTGGCGGTGGCCGTGATCATCGGCACGGCCTTTAGCCAGGTGGTGAGCAGCCTGGTGGCGGACGTGATCACCCCTCTTATCGGCGCCCTGGGTGGGGTGCCGGATTTCTCCGGAATCAGGTTGGGACCCATCGCCCTGGGCAGGTTCTTGAACGCCCTGCTCAACTTCCTGATCGTGGGGACGACCGTCTACTTCCTGGTGGTGGTGCCCATGCGGGAAGCGCAAAAGCGCCTCCGGAAGCCGCCCCAGGAAACCCCTCCCCCGGAGCCTCCAGAGGAGATCCGGCTTCTTCGGGAGATCTTGGAAGAACTTAGAAAAAAGACCTGAGCCGGCCCCAGAAGAAAAACGGCAGGTACCCCAAACCGAGCTTCGGCTTGGAGCAGCCCCCAAGCCTTAGGCCGGCAACCCAGCAGACGTTTTCAACCCGCGTTCCTGAGGCCCGCCGCCACGCCCAGGATGGAGAGGAGAAGGGCCCGCCTCAGGGCCTCGTCCTCCTTGCCCCCGGGAGCCCGATAGCGGCGGAGAAGCTCCACCTGGACGATGTTGATGGGGTCCACGTAGGGGTTACGGAGCCGGATCTGCCGCTCCAGGGTCCTCTGGTTGTGGAGGAGGGGGGCCTGGAAGACGGCCTCCAAAAGGGCCACGGTGCGGGCGTGTTCCTCGGCGAGCCGGCGGTAGAAGAACCGCAGGGGCTCGGGGACCAGGCGCAGATAGAGGCGGGCCACCCCCATATCCGCCTTGGCGAGGGCCATGGCCGCGGCCTCCAGGGTGGAGGCGAAGAAGGGCCAGCCCCGGTACATCTCCCGGAGAAGGTCCAAAGGAAGCTCTTCCAGAGCGGAGAGGCCGTACCAGCCGGGCAGGAGAACCCGGACCTGGGTCCAGGCCATGACCCAAGGGATGGCCCGGAGGTCCCGGATGTCCCGCACCCGCCCCCGGCGGTACACGGGGCGGCTGGCGATGGGAAGCTCCCCGATCTCCCGGATGGGGGTGAAGGCCTCAAAGAAGTCAAAGAACCCCTCCTCCTGGAGGAGGGCGCGGTAGCGGCGGGTGCTCTCCTCCGCCGCCTGGGCCAGGGCCTCCCGCCAGCGCGCCTCGGGCTCCTGGCCGGGGCCCAGGGCCGCCAGGGCGAAGTGGTACAGCATCTGCTCCAGGTGGCGCACGGCGAGGTCGGGGTGGCTGTACCGGTCCGCCAGGGCCTCCCCCTGCTCCGTGAGGCGGATCCTCCGCCCCACGCTCCGGGGCGGGAGGCTCGCGATGGCCCGGCCCGCGGGGCCCCCACCCCTCGCCGTGGAGGTCCCCCGGCCGTGGAAGAAGTAGACGGGAAGCCCCACCTCCTCCCCCACCCGGCTTAAGGCCTCCTGGGCCTCGTAGAGGGCGAGGTTGGCCATGAGGAAGCCCGCGTCCTTGTTGGAGTCGGAGTAGCCGATCATCACCTCCACCCCGCCCCGCCCCCGGGCGTGGGCCAGGAAGACGGGGTTCTCCAAAAGGCGGCGGAGCACCCCGGGGGCCCGCCTCAGGTCCTCCAGGGTCTCAAAGAGGGGGACCACGTCAAAGGGCAGGGGCCGGCCGGGGCGGTAGAGCCCCACCTCCCGGGCGAGGAGGAAGACGGCGAGGAGGTCCTCCGGGTGATGGGTCATGGAGACCACGTGGGCCCCCTTGTCCCGCCAGGCCTTCAGGGCCCCCAGGGCCACCCTTAGGGCCTCCCCCTCCGGGGCCTCCCCCACGGGGAGGAGGGGGCGGGCGGTCTTGAGCTCCTCGGTGAGGAGGCGCTCCCGCTCCTCCTGGGGAAGGGCGAGGAAGTCGGGGTGGACCCCGCCCACCCGGAGGAGCTCGGCCGCGGCCTCGAGGAGCCTCCCCGACTCCTCCCTGAGGTCCAGGGGGGCGAGCTCCAGGCCGAAGGCGGAAAGGCGGGCCTCCAAGGGGTCCAAGAAGGCCTCCGCCACCCGGCCAAGCCCCACCTCCCTAAGCCCCCGCTCCGCCGCCTTCAGGGCGGCGAGAAGCCCTTCCGTGGTGGCCTCCTCCCGCTCCAAGGCCCGGTACAGGGCGGCGAAGTAGCGGCGGTAGGGCTCCCCCATGAAGCGCTCCACCCCCTCTCCCCTCTCCCGCACCTCCCGGGGGACGGGAACGCGGGCCTCGGCCAGGGAGAGGTCGCGCACGAGGTCCTCGAGGGCCTCCAGAAACCGCCTCCGGGCCACCTCCCGGGCGTAGCGCCCGGCGAAGGCGGTGACCTCGGGGGTGACGAAGGGGTTGCCGTCCCGGTCGCCGCCGATCCAGCTCCTAAAGCGCACGGGGCTTTTCAGGCGGGGCCTTCGCCCGTAGACCCTCTCCAGGGCGGCCTCGAGGCCCGCCACCACCCGGGGCACGGCCTCCCACAGGGTGGTGGGCAGGTAGTAAAGCCCCCCCTTGATCTCGTCCTCCACCGTGGGGCGGGCCTTGCGCACCTCCTCCGTGCCGTAGAGGAGGGCCACCCGGGCGGCGAGCCTTTCCCTATCCCCCGCCTCCAGCTCCCTCTGCAGGGCCTCGAGGTGGTGGCGCAGGGTGCGGCGCCGGGTCTCCGTGGGGTGGGCGGTGAAGGTGAGGAGGAGCTCCAGGCGGTTCAGGTGGGCCTCGGCCTCCTCCAGGGAAAGCCCCCGCTCCTTAAGCGCCTTGGCCAGGGCCAGGAAGCCCTCGGGCCTGGGGCTTTCCAGGGTCTCGGCCTGGGCCCTTAGGCGGTTCACCCGCACCCGGTGCCGCTCCTCCGCCAGGTTCACCAGGTGGAAGTAGTGGGTGAAGGCCCGCACCAAGGCCTCGGCCTCCTCGGTGGAAAGCCCCTCCACCCGGGCCAGAAGCGCCTCTCCCGCCGCCTCGTCCCCCTGGCGGCGGGCCTTGGCGAGGGCCCGCACCTCCTCCACCAGGGCGAAGAAGCGCTCCCCGGAGAGGGTCCGGATGGCCTCCCCGAGGAGGCGGCCGAGGAGGTCCACCTCGGCCTTAAGGAGGGCGAAGGGGTCCTGGCTCACGGCTCCTCCCAGACGTAGGGGCTTATGGCCACGGGCCTCCCCCCTTCAAAGACGAGCTCCGTGGCGTGGAAGCGGGCCTTGCCTTGGGCGGCGCGGAAGGGCTGGGGGCGGCCCGTGAGGAAGCGGGCGAGGAAGGTCTCCACCTCCCCCCCGATGATGGAGTGGTAGGTCCCGGTCATGCCCACGTCGGTCTGGTAGAGGGTGCCCTTGGGCAGGCGGGTGGCGTCCAGGGTGGGGACGTGGGTGTGGGTGCCGAGGACCGCGCTGGCCCTGCCGTCCAGGTAGTGGGCCAGGGCCATCTTCTCGCTCGTGGCCTCGGCGTGCACCTCCACCAGGACGTAGTCCGCCTTCTCCTCCTCCAGGAGGCGGTCTAGGGCGCGGAAGGGGTCGTCCAGGGGGTCCATGAAGATCCGGCCCATCACCTGGACGAAGAGGAGGCTCTCCCCGCCCACCTCCAGCCGCCAAAACCCCTTGCCCGGGGTCCCCGGCGGGTAGTTGAGGGGGCGCACCACGGGCTCGGACTCCAGGAGGGCGTAGACCTCCTTGTGGTCCCAGGCGTGGTTCCCCAAGGAGACGAGGTCCACCCCGGCCTCGCGCAGGAGGCGGTAGCTCCGCCGGTCCAAGCCCTTGCCCCGGGCGGCGTTTTCCCCGTTGGCGATGACCAGGTCGTAGCGGTCGCGGATGTCCGGGAGGTGGAGGCCCACCGCCCGGAGGCCCGGCTCGGCCATCACGTCCCCGATGAAGAGAACCCGCATGGGAGGCTTGCTTACGGCTTAGGCCTGCCGCCGCTGGAGGAGGTAGACGACCCCGTACCCGATGGCCGCCAGGATGAGGACGGGCACGGCGTACTTGAGGAGGAGGAGGATCAGGTCGGAGAGGGCGAGGAGGACCTTGCCCAGGAAGGTGAAGATCCACCCCCCGAGCCAGAAGGCGAGGAGCACCCCCACGACCACCAAAAGCCCCAGCACCACCCACTCCAGGATGTCCCTCAGCGTCCGCTCCATGGCTCCAGCATACACTGGAAAGGTGGAACGCTACCGGCTGGAAGAGGGCATCGTGGTGGGCCGGAAGCCCCTGCCCCAGGGGGACCTCCTCCTCCGCCTGGTGACGCCCCGGGGGAGCCTCGAGGCGGTGGTCCGGAAGGGGCAGAGGCCCACGGGGCGTACGGGGAGGCTCTCCCTCTTCCACCACGTGCGCTTCCAGCTCTACGCCAAGGGGGAGGGCCTGCCCACCCTGACCCAGGCGGAGCTTTTGGGCAGGCTCCACGGCCTGGAGGCGCCCCGCCGCTTCCTCCTCGCCGCCTTCCTCGCCGAGCTCGCCTACCGCCTGGCCTCCCCCGAGGCCGCCCCCAGGATCTACCCCCTTCTGGTCTCGGGCCTCCGGGGGATCGCCAAGCACGAGGACCCCCTCCTTCCCCTGGTCTGGGCGGGCTGGCGGGTGGCCAAGGCGGGGGGGATCGGGCCCAACCTGGAAGGGGAGGGCCTCCGCCTGAAGAGGGGGAGGCTCGGGGAGGAGGGGGTCTACCTGGGGCGGGAGGGGGTGGAGGCCTTAAAGGCCACCCTCCGCCTCCCCGGGGCCCAGGCCCTTCCCCACCTGGAAGGGGCCCCCTTAAACCGGCTCTTCCTGGCGCTCAAGGCCCACGCGGAGGAGGCCCTGGGGCCCTTGCGCTCGGCCGAGGCTATAGGGGTTTGATCTCCAGGATGGTGTAGACCTGGGCGCCCTTCTTGCCCCGGATCTCCACCACGTCCCCCACCTTCTTGCCGAGGAGGGCCTGGCCCAGGGGGGACTCGTCGGAGATCTTGCCGCTGAAGATGTCCGCCTCGTGGCTGCCCACGATGGCCAGGGAAAGCCGCTCCCCGGTCTCGGTCTCCAGCTCCACCTGGCAGCCTAAGGCCACTTGGTCAAAGGAGCCGTTCTCCACGATGACCGCCCGGGAGAGGAGGTCCTCCAGCTGGGCGATCCGGGCCTCGTTCTGCCACATGGCCCGCCGGGCCTCGTCGTAGCCCGCGTTCTCCCTAAGGTCCCCCTCCTCCAGGGCCTGCTCAAAGTCGGCGGAGATCTCCTGGCGCTTCACCGTCTTCAGGTGGTTGAGCTCCTCCTGAAGGCGCCGGTAGCCTTCCGGGGTCAGGTAGACGGGCTTCTTCATGGACTCCTCCCGTGCAAAAAGGGGCACCAGCCCAAGGCCTTTGGGCTGGCGGTACCGCTACTCAGTATAGCAGGCGGGAAGGAAGCGCTCTATGAGGGGAAGGAGCTCGGGAGGGGGCGGCCTCACGGGGAGGAGGCCCACCCCGCTTCCCGCGAGGAGGAGGTGGCCCCGGAGCCCCTCGGGGCGAAAGAGGCCCCGCTCCACCCGGAGGCCCAGGCCCCGGGCGGCCTCCGCCACCTTCTCCCGGGTGATCCCCTCGAGGCCCCCCTCCAGGAGGTAGAGCGTCCCCTCCCGGAAGAGGAGGGGGCTCGTGCGGCTCCCGTCCACCACGTGGCCGAAGGCGTCCAGGAGGAGGCCCTCAAAGGCCCCCTCCTTCCGGGCCTCCTCCAGGGCCAGGCGGTAGGGGAGGTAGTTCCCCGTCTTGTAGCGGGCGAGGTCGGGGTGGACCCGGTAGCCCGTGAGGCGGACCCGGACCCCCTCCCGGTAGAGGGAAAGGGGCAGGGGGGCGTAGGGCCTCGCCTCGGAGAGCCGCACCCCCTCCCCCACGGTGAAGCGGAGGCGGAGGCAGGGCGCCTTGGGAAAGGCCCGGAGGAGGGCCTCGAGGTCCTCGAGGAAGGCCTCGTCCCCCGGGTAGGAAAGCCCCAGGGCCAGGGCGTGGCGGCGGAGGCGGGCCAGGTGCTCCTCAAGCCAAAGGGGCCTTCCCCCTTCCGCCCGGAGCGTGGTGAAGACGCTCGCCCCGTGGTAGAGGAAGGCCTCGGGGAGGGCGAGGGCGAGGGGCGTGCCGTTTAAAAGCCTCATCCCACCTCCAGGAACCGGGCGAGAAGGAGCATGCCGTAAGGGGAAAGGAGGCTTTCCGGGTGGAACTGGACCCCGTAGGCCCGCCTCCCGTCCCAGATGGCCATGGGCACGCCGTCTTCCGTCCAGGCGAGGAGCCTAAGCCCCGGGGGAAGGCGCCTTAAGGCCAGGGAGTGGTACCGGGCGAAGGGGGCGGGGCTCGGGATCCCCCTAAAGAGGCCCTCCCCGGTGTGGAAGACGGCGTGGGCCTCCCCGTGCACGGGGGCCTCCCGGTAAAGCTCCGCCCCCAGGGCCACCCCCAGGGCCTGGTGGCCCAGGCAGACCCCGAGGAGGGGAAGCCCCGCCGCCAGGGCCTTCTCCGTCCACTCCAGGACGCGCCCCGCGGTGAAGGGGTCCTTGGGCCCGGGGCCCACCACCAGGTGGGTGAAGCCCTTGAGGTCCGGGGCCTCCTCCTGGTCCACCACCGCGACCTCGGCCCCCAGGGCCCGCAGGTAGTCCACCAGGTTGTGGCTGAAGGAGTCCCGGTTCTCCAGGAAGAGGACCCGGGCCCCGTACCGCCTCGAGGGCATGGGCGGGCTCCAGGAGGCCCGGGGCCTCGGGGCCTCGGGGGGCTTCCCCGGCCTCCCCCTTTCCAGGGCCAGGAGGAGGCTTTGTGCCTTGTGGAGGGTCTCCTCGTACTCCCGCTCCGCCTCCGAGGCGATGACCACGCCCGCCCCCGCGGAGAAGAGGACCTCCTCCCCCACCCTCTGGAAGGAGCGGATGAGGATGTTGAAGTCCGCCCCCCGCCCCGAGACGTACCCCAGGCTCCCCGTGTAGGCCCCCCGGGGGACGGGCTCCAGGTCCCTTATGGCCTCCATCACCGTTCCCTTGGGGGCCCCGGTGATCGTCCCCCCAGGGAAGAGGCTCCGGAAGACCTCCCCCAAGGAAGCCCCGGTGCGGCCCTCCACCTCGGAGACCAGGTGCATCACGTGGGCGTAGCGCTCCACGGTGAAAAGCTCCCGGACCCGCACTGTTCCGGGCCGGGCCACCCGGGCGAGGTCGTTCCGGAGGAGGTCCACGAGCATCACGTGCTCCGCCCGCTCCTTGGTAGAGGCAAGGAGCTCCCGCTCTAAGGCCAGGTCCTCCGCCTCCGTCCTTCCCCTAGGCCGCGTCCCGGCGATGGGCCGGGCCAAGACCCTGGGGCCCACCTTCTGGAAGAGCCTCTCCGGGCTCCCCGAGACCACGGCCCACCCCTCCCCCTCCACTAGCCCCATGAAGGGGGAGGGGTTCAGGGCGCGAAGCCTGGCGTAGAGGAGGAGGGGGTCCACGGGGCCTAGGAGGCGGAAGCGGTGGGAGAGGTTCACCTGGTAGACCACCCCGGCCCGGATCCTCTCCCGCACCTCCTCCACCCCGCGCAAGAAGGCCTCCCGGGGGAAGTCCGAGACCAGGGGGTGGCGGGGAAGGGGCGGGGGAGCGTAGGGCAGGGGCCGCAAGGGGAAGGAGGGGGCCTGCACGAGCCTCCCCTCAAAGAGGGCGTACCCCTCGGGGTAGTAGAGGAAGAAGGCCTCGGGGAGGCCGGGGAGGGGCTTGTGGGCGGGAAGCCCCAGGTGGCGGGCGAACTCGTAGGCGAAAAACCCGATCCAGGCGGGGAAGAAGCCCTTGCCCAGGCCCCTTTCCAGGTAGCGGAAGACCTCCAGGGCCTCCCCCACCCGCCTGCCGTCCAGGTAGAGCCTCCCCTCCCAGACCTCGAGGCGGTGCGCAGGGCCCACCCCGAGGAGGGAAAGCCGGGAAAAGGGCGTCCTCGGCCCCAAGGACTCCAGGAGGGCGGGCCTCAGGCCCGAGCACCGGGCGGCGTGGTAGAGCCCAAGCAGACCCCCGGCCACAGGCGCAGTATATTGAGGGCAAGGATGGTCAAGCCCCGCTTCACCGTGGAGGCCTACCGCAAGGCCTACGAGGCCGGGGCCTTACCTGAGCGGGTGGAGCTTCTGGAAGGGGAGATCTACGCCGTGTCGCCCATGGGGAAAAGGCACCGCCTCTACGCGATGCACCTGGACCGGCTCTTCCAAAAGGCCCTGGGAAGGGAGGCCGTGGTCATGGTGCAGCGCCCCCTTCCTCCCTCCGAGACCTCCGAGCCTGTGCCCGACCTCGTCCTCCTGCGTCCGCCCCTCGAGGCCTACCGGGAGAGGGACCCCGGGCCGGAAGACGCCCTTTTGGTGGTGGAGGTGGCCGAGACCACCCTGGTCCAGGACCGCGCCCTCAAGCTCCCCCTCTACCAAAAGGCGGGCATCCCCGAGGTCTGGATCGTCAACCTGCCGGAGGAAGCGCTGGAAAGCTACGCCTTCCCCCACCACCTCCCCGAGCGCCACCCCAAGGGGGAGGAGGTGGCCCCCAAGGCCTTCCCCGGGAAGAAGCTTCCCTGGTGGGTCTAGTCCACGCTGAAGTAGCGGGCCTCGGGGTGGTGGACCACGAGGGCGCTGGTGGCGTGCTCCGGCTCCAGCTGGAAGTTCTCCGTGAGGCGGACCCCCACCCGGTGGAAGCCCATGAGCCGGTCCAGCTTGGCCTGGTCGGCGAGGTCCGGGCAGGCGGGGTAGCCGAAGGAGTAGCGGGCCCCCTGGTAGCCCTGCTGGAAGAGCTTCTGGATCTCGGTGGCGTCCTGGTGGGCGATGCCCCACATCTGCCGCATCCTTTTGTGCCAGTACTCCGCCAGGGCCTCGGTCATCTCCACGCTGAAGCCGTGGACGAAGAGGTAGTCCTGGTAGGCCCCGGACGCAAAGAGGGCCTGGGCCTTTCGGGAAGGGGCTTCCCCCATGGTGACGAGCTGGACCCCGAGGACGTCCCGGGCCCCCGCCCGGAAGGCCTCCTTGGGCATCCAGTCCGCCTCGTCCCCCAAAGGCGCGGCGAAGCGGGGGCGGAAGTAGTCCACGAGGCTCAGGCCCCCGCCCTTCTGCCGGGGGAAGCGGAAGCGTTCCAGCACCTCCCCCGTCTCTGGGGAGAAGACGAGAAGCTCCTCCCCCTCCCGGGCCACGGGGAAGAAGCCGTAGAGGACCTTGGGTTCAAGCCACCCTTCCGCCATGGCCTCCTTGAGGAGCCTCTGGAAGACGGGCTCCGCCTCCCGCTCCACCAGGGCCTGCCACGCCTCCCGGGAAAGCCCCTTGCGGCTGTAGCCCCACTGGCCCCGGTAGAGGGCGAGCTTGTTGACGTAGTGGGCGATGGTGGCGAGGTCCAAGCCTTCCTCCACCCGCACGCCGAAGAAGGGGGGCCGGGGGACGGCGGGGGCCTCCCCCACGGGCCGAGCGCGGGGCGCCACCTTGGGGGCCTCCCGCTTGGGCCTAGCTGGGGCCTTCCGGGTGAGCTCGGGAGGGGCGTGGCCCGTGAGCTCCTCCATGAGCCTTAAGCCCTCAAAGGCGTCCTCGGCGTAGTAGACGTTGGGGTAGATGGCCCTAAGCTCCTCCACGTAGCTCCGGGTGAGGGCGGCCCCGCCCAGGATCACGGGGAGGGTGTAGCCCCTATCCCGCATGTACTCCAGGTTCTCCTTCATCACCAGGGTGCTCTTCACCAGGAGGCCCGACATGCCCACGGCGTGGGGCTTGTGCGCCTCCACGGCCTTCAGGATCTCCTCAATGGGCACCTTGATCCCCAGGTTCACCACCCGGTAGCCGTTGTTGCTGAGGATGATGTCCACCAGGTTCTTGCCGATGTCGTGCACGTCCCCCTTGACGGTGGCGAGGACCAGGGTGCCCTTGCCCTCCCCCTTCTTCTCCATGTGGGGCTCGAGGTAGGCCACCGCCCGCTTCATCACCTCGGCGGCCTGGAGGACGAAGGGGAGCTGCATCTTCCCCGCCCCGAAGAGGTCCCCCACCTCCTTCATCCCCGCGAGGAGGGGGCCGTTGATGAGGTCCAAGGGCTTGTGCCCCGCCTTTAGGGCCTCCTCCAGGTCGGCCTCGAGGCCCTGCTTCCTCCCCTCCACCACGCGGCGCTTGAGCCTCTCCAGGAGGGGAAGGGCCAGGAAGGCGTCCTCCCTCTTCCCCGGGTCCTCCTTGTGGGCCTCAAAGTAGGCCATGAAGGCGAGGAGGGGGTCAAAGCCCTCCTTGCGGCGGTCGTAGATGAGGTCTAAGGCGAGGGCGTAGGCCTCCTCGGGGATCTGGCTTATGGGGAGGATCTTCCCCGCGTCCACGATGGCCGCGGTGAGGCCCCGTTTCCTCGCCTCGTCCAGGAAGACGGAGTTGAGGACCCGCCTCGCCCTGGGCTTGAGCCCGAAGGAGACGTTGGAGACCCCGAGGACGAACCCCACCCCGGGAAGCCTCTCCCGTAGCTCCTCCATGGCGAGGAGGGTCTCCTTGGCGAGAGGGCGGCTCTCCTCGTCCCCTTGGGTGATGGGGAAGGTGAGGAGGTCAAAGAGGAGGTCCTCGGGGCGGAGGCCGTGGTGCTCCGTGAGGCGCTCGTACATCCTCAGGGCCACCCGCACCTTCTCCTCCCGGGTCTTGGCCATCCCCTTCTCGTCAATGGCGAGGACCACGAGGGCCGCCCCGTGGGCCTTGGCCAGGGAGGCCACCCGGTCAAAGCGCTCTAGGCCATCCTCGAGGTTGGCGGAGTTCAGGAGGACCCGGCCCGGGAGGTATTTGAGGGCGAGCTCCATGGCCTCAGGGGAGGTGGAGTCCACCATGACGGGGACGGTAAGGGCGGTGGCGAGATGGGGAAGGAGCCACCGGAGGTCCTCAAGCTCGTCCCGCCCCGTCCAGGCCACGCTGAGGTCCAGGGCGTGGGCCCCCTCCTCCACCTGCTCCCGGGCGAGGGCGAGGATGCCCTCGAGGTCTCTCGCGAAGAGCATCTCCCGGAAGCGCTTGCTCCCCGTGGCGTTGAGCCTCTCCCCCACGAGGAAAAGGCTCGCCTCCTGCTTGAGGGACACCGCCTGGTACAAGGAGGCCACCTGGGGAGGGAAGCTTTCAGGCCTTGGCTTCGGGGCGAGCCCCTTCACCGCCTCGGCCACCTTCCTGATGTGCTCGGGCCCCGTGCCGCAGCATCCCCCCACGGCGTTCACCCCGTACTCGGCCACGAACTTGAGGTGCCACTTGGCGAGCTCCTCGGGGGTGAGGTCGTAGACCACCCTCCCCCCCTCGTTCCGGGGCAGGCCCGCGTTCGGGAGGCAGGAGACGAAGCGGGTGCTGTGCTCGGCGAAGTAGCGCACCTTGCTGTCCATGAGGTCGGGGCCCGTGGCGCAGTTCATCCCCACCACGTCCACGGGGAGGCTCTCCAGGGCGGCCAGGGCCGCCTGCTCGTCCGTGCCCACGAGCATCGTCCCCGTGGCCTCAAAGGTCACCTGGACCTGGAGGGGCACCTCCCGGCCCACCTCGGCCATGGCCTCCCGCACCGCCAAGACGGCGCAGCGCACCTGGAGGATGTCCTGGGCGGTCTCCAAGAGGATGAGGTCCACCCCGCCCTTAAGAAGCCCCCGTGCCGCCTCCTTGTAGGCCCGGTAGAGCGCGTCCCAGGAGATCTGGCCCAGGGAGACGAGCTTGGTGCCCGGGCCCAAGGCCCCCGCCACGAAGGCCCCGTGGGGGTCGGCGGCCTCCCGGGCGATCCTGGCCCCGAGGAAGGCGAGCTCCTCCGCCGCCTCCTCCAGGCCGTACTCGGCGAGGACGTGGCGCAGGGCCCCGAAGGTGTTGGTCTCTATGACCTCGGCCCCGGCCTCGAGGTAGGCGAGGTGGATCTCCCGCACCACCTCGGGCCGGGTGCGGTTTAGGACCTCGGGGCAGCCGAAATAGGCCTCCCCGCCGTAGTCCTCGGGGGTGAGGTCCCTCTTCTGGAGCTCCGTGCCCATGGCCCCGTCAAAGACCAGGGGCCTCTCCAGAAGGGCCTTGAGGTAGGGAAACTTCTTCGCCCGGGCCTCCTTGTTGTAGCCGAGGCGCACCAAGGGGGCATCCCCCCAGCCCGCCCCCCCGAGGTGGTGGCGGCATCCGGGGCTGCAGGCGTGGACCTCCACCATATCCCGCTAGTGTAGCGAACCGGGCGGGGCTATGCTAGGCCCATGGACCCCTTCGGCATCCTCTACACCGACCTCTACCAGCTCACCATGGGCCAGGTCTACTTCCGCATGGGCCTCCACGAGAAGGAGGCCCTCTTTGAGGCCTTCTACCGGAGAAACCCCGACTACGGGGCCCACCAGGCGGGCTACACCGTCTTCGCCGGGCTGGACCCCCTCCTAAGCTGGATGGAGGAAGCCCGCTTCGGCGAGGAGGAGATCGCGGCCCTCCGCAACCTCAAAAGCCGCTCGGGGAAGCCCCTCTTCGCCGAGGACTACCTCCGCTACCTCAAGGCGATGGGCGGGTTTTCCGGCCTCACCCTAAGGGCCCTCCCCGAGGGGCGCGTGGCCCACCCCCAGGTGCCCCTGGTGAGCGTGGAGGGCCCCCTCCTCCAGGCCCAGCTCCTGGAGACCGCCCTCCTGAACCGCCTCAACTACGAGACCCTCATCGCCACCAAGGCGAGCCGGGTGCGGGAGGCGGCGGGGGAGGCCGTGGTCCTGGAGTTCGGCCTCCGCCGCGCCCCCGCCAAGGGCGGGGAGAGCGCCACCCGGGCGAGCCTCATCGGGGGGGCGAACCGCTCTAGCGCCGTGAGCCTCTCCCACCTCCTGGGCCTTCCCGCCTCCGGCACCCACGCCCACAGCCTGGTCCAGGCCTTCATGGCCCTGGGGTACAGCGAGGAGGACGCCTTCCGGGCCTTCGCCGAGGTCTTCCCCGACGACGCCATCCTCCTTCTGGACACCGTGGACACCCTCCACTCAGGGCTTCCCCACGCCATCCGGGTCTTTGAGGAGCTTAGGCGCAAGGGGCACAGGCCCGTAGGGGTGCGCATAGACTCCGGGGACCTGGCCCACCTCGCCATCCAGGTGGCCAGGGAGCTGGACAGGGCGGGGTTTCCCGAGGTCCTCATCGTCCTCTCCGGGGACCTGGACGAGCTCGTCATCTGGCAGATCAAAAGCCAGATCCTGGAGGAGGCCCCCCGCTACGGGGTGGACCCCGACCGCCTCCTCAAGCGCCTGGTCTACGGGGTGGGGACGAGGATGGTGGTCTCCTGGGGCGCCCCGGCCCTGGGCGGGGTCTACAAGCTGGTGGCGGTGCGGGAAAACGGCACCTGGGCCCCGGCGATGAAGGTCTCCAACTCCCTGGAGAAGGTCTTAAACCCGGGGCACAAGCGGGTCTATCGGGTCTACGACGAGCGGGGCCTCGCCACCGCCGACCTTTTGGCCCTGGCCGAGGAGGAGGTGCGGGAGGACGCCCCCCTCACCCTCCGCCACCCCACGGACCCCACCAAAAGGCGCACCTTAAGGCCGGGAAGCTTCCGGCTCGAGCCCCTCCTGGAGGAGGTCTACCGGGGAAGGAGGCTCTTCCCCCCCCTTCCCCTGGAAGAACTCAGGAAGCGCCGGGACCGGGACGTGGCCCTCCTGGACCCCGGGGTGCGGCGGCTCGTGAACCCCCACGTCTACCACGTCTCCCTCACGGAGAGGCTTTTCGCCCTGAAGGAGGAATTGGTGCGGCGGCTCGAGGGCTAAGCCCCCCAAAAGGGGCTTGGTCGCCCTTAGGAGGCCTGCCGGAGCCTGGCCTCCTCGAGGGCCTTCAGGGGGTGGTCCAGGTGGGGGAGGTCAAAGACGATCTCCCGCACCCCGCTCCCCGGGGCCTCAAACATCAGGTCCACCATGGCCTTCTCCAGGATGGCCCTGAGGCCCCTCGCCCCCGTGCCCCGCTTGAGGGCGCGCCGGGCCACCTCCTTGAGGGCCGCCTGGGTGAAGCGGAGCTCTATGCCCTCCATGCGGAAGAGCTCCTGGTACTGCTTCACCAGGGCGTTCTTGGGCTCGGTGAGGATGCGCACCAGGTCGTCCTCCGTGAGGGGGTGGAGCTGGACGATGAGGGGGGCCCGCCCCACGAACTCGGGGATCATGCCGAACTTGATGAGGTCCTCAGGGATGACCTCCAGGGGCTCCTCCCGCTCCCTCCTCCCCCCGGTGAAGCCGATGGTGGTCTTTCCCACCCGGGCCTTGACGATGTTCTCCAGCCCCTCAAAGGCCCCGCCCAGGATAAAGAGGATGTTCTTGGTGTTCACCGGGATGAACTCCTGGTGGGGGTGCTTCCTCCCTCCCTGGGGCGGGACGTTGGCCACGGTCCCCTCAATGATCTTCAGGAGGGCCTGCTGCACCCCCTCCCCGGAGACGTCCCGGGTGAGGGAGGGGTTTTCCGACTTGCGGGCGATCTTGTCAATCTCGTCAATGTAGACGATGCCCATCTCCGCCCGCTCCACGTCAAAGTCGGCGTTCTGCAAGAGGCGGAGGAGGACGTTCTCCACGTCCTCGCCCACGTACCCGGCCTCGGTGAGGGTGGTGGCGTCGGCGATGGCGAAGGGCACGTCCAGGAAGCGGGCCAGGGTTTCGGCGAGGAGGGTCTTGCCCGTGCCCGTGGGGCCGATGAGGAGGATGTTGGCCTTGCCGATCTCCGCCTCGGGGTGGAGGAGCCGCTTGTAGTGGTTGTAGACGGCCACGCTTAGGGCCCTTTTGGCCGCCTCCTGCCCCACCACGTACTGGTCCAGGTGGGCCTTGATCTCCTGGGGCCGGGGGAGGCGGCTCGGCCCCTTGGGGGCGCGGCGCTCCTCCTGGGCCAGGATCTCCTGGGCCCTTTCCACGCAGTCCTCGCAGATGTAGACGTCCTCAAGGGGGCTTTCCAGAAGCCGCCCCGTCTCGGGGGGGCGGAGGCCGCAGAAGCTGCAGTGGGGCCTAGGCCTCTTCACGGGTCACCACCTGGTCAATGAGGCCGTACTCCAGGGCCTCCTGGGCCGAGAGGTAGTAGTCCCGGTCCGTGTCCTTCTCCACCTTCTCCAGGGGCTGGCCGGTGTGCTTGGCCAGGATCTCGTTGAGGAGCTTCTTCGCCTTCAGGATCTCCTGGGCCTGGATGGCGATGTCGCTCGCCGTCCCCCGCACCCCACCCCAGGGCTGATGGATCATGACCTTGGCGTGGGGAAGGGCGTAGCGGCGGCCCTTCTCCCCCGCCGCCAGGATCACCGCGGCCATGCTGGCCGCCATGCCGATGACGATGGTGGACACGGGGGCCCGGACGAACTGCATGGTGTCGTAGATGGCGAGGCCCGCGTCCACCTCGCCCCCGGGGGAGTTGATGTAGAGCTTGATCTCCTGGTTGGGGTTCTGGGCGTCCAGGAAGAGGAGCTGGGCCACCACCACGTTGGCCACCTGGGCGTCTATGGGGGTGCCCAGGAAGATGATGCGGTCCTTGAGGAGGCGGGAGTAGATGTCGTAGACGCGCTCGCCGCGGGCCGTCTGCTCAATGACGTAGGGTATGACCATACCAATCCTTAGTTTAGCGGCAGACCCAGGGGGGAAACCCCCCTGGGCCACCATGTTCCAGGCCCTCAGCCCAGGGCCTTCAGGGCCTCCTGCACCGCCTTGTCCTGGCGGAGGCGCTCCTTAAGCCGGGCGAGGCCCTCCTCGCCGAACTGGCGGCGAAGGTCCTGGACGGCAACGCCGTAGGCCCGGGCCGCGGCCTGGAGGTAGGCCTGCCACTCCTCCTCGGAGACCTCGGGGTTGAGCTCCTCGGCGAGCTTCTCCCGGGCGAGGGCGATGCGGACCCGCTTCTCCGCCTCCTTGCGCAGGTCCTCCTGGAACTTCTCCAACTCCCCCTTCTCCTTCAGGGCCTCGAGGTAGGCCTCCAGGCTGATCCCCTGCCGGTAGAGGTCCTCGGCCAGGTGCTCCAGGAGGTGGCGCTCCTCCGCCCGGAGCATGGAAGGGGGGATCTCCACCTCCAGGCCCTCGGCGAGCTTCTCCAAGAAGGCCCGCTCCCTGGCCTCCTCGTAGGCCCGCTCCGCCTGGCGCTTGAGGCTTTCCCGCACCCGGTTTTTGAGGTCCTCGAGGCTTTCCGCCTCCAGGGTCTTGGCGAACTCCTCGTCCAGCTCGGGGAGCTTCAGGGTCTTGACCTCGAGGACCTCGGTCCTGACCTCCCGCACCTTCTCGCCCTTGTCGTTCAGCACGGGGACCATGACCACGTCCCCCGCCTTCTTGCCGAGGAGGGCCTCCCGCACGTGGGGAAGGGCTTTAGCGAGGTCAATGGGGAACTCCGCCCCCTCCTCGGTGCGGACGAAGAGGTGGTCCTTTTCCTGGGCCTCCCGCTCCACGGGGACGAGCTCGGCGTAGCGCTGGCGGAGCTCCTCCAGGGCCTTCTCCACCATCTCCTCGGTGACCTCGGGCGGGGAGACCTCCAAGGCGAAGCTCCGCCAGTCGGGAAGCCTCACCTCGGGGTAGTTCTCCACCTCGGCCACGTAGCGGAAGCCCTCCCCCTCGCTCAGGTCCTGCTCCACCACGCGGGCGGCCACGGGGCTTAGGCCGAGCTCCCGCACCGCCTCGGGGTAGGTCTCCTCCACCAGGCGCTCCTTAAGGTCTTGGAGGAGCGCCTCCCGGCCCAGGCGGGCCTCCACCACCTTCAGGGGGGCCTTGCCCGGCCGGAAGCCGGGCACCCGCACCCGGGAGGCGAGGTCCTTAAGCAGGGCCTCGTAGCTCGCCTTCACCCGGTCGGCGGGCACCTCCACCCGCACCTTGACCAGATAGCCGGAACGCTCCAGGATCTCCGCCACGTTTCACCTCGTCCCGATGAAAGGGGGGCCGCCCGGATGGTGCGAGGAGCGGGACTTGAACCCGCACGGGTTGCCCCACCGGATCCTAAGTCCGGCGCGTCTACCGATTCCGCCATCCTCGCATGGGGGCGACCCCCCCCTTTAAAATACCACCCCTTTCGGGGTGGCGGCTTGGGGTGAGCGATGGGACTTGAACCCACGACCCCCGGATCCACAGTCCGGTGCTCTAACCAGCTGAGCTACGCTCACCGCGCTCAGCATCCGCCATTCTACGGGGCTACTTCCCTTGCGTCAAGGCCTGGAGGCCGCCCTCGAGGCTCATGGCCTCGTACCCCTCGGCCTCCAGGTAGAGGGCCGCCACCTGGCTCAAGAGGCCCTTTTCGCAGACCAAGAGGAGGGGCCTACGGGGCAGGCCGTGCTCCCCCTTCTGGATCTTCTCCAAAGGAACCCACTCGGCGGCGAAGGGGAGGGGCGTGCTCCTGCGGTCCGCGGGGCGGACGTCCACCACAAGGACGCCCTCCTCCAAGAGGGCGGGGAGCTCCTCGGGGCGCACCTTCCGCACGCCTTCCAGGCTACCCCGCCCCCCGCCCTCCGTCCAGCCCCAGGGCCCTATTGCATATTTATGCCACAGCCCCTGGTCCTCGCCCGCGGCTTCATGCTATCCTCTTCCACCGGGTGCACGATGCCGCCGCGGAGAGACCTGAAGAAGATCCTCATCATCGGTTCCGGGCCCATCACCATCGGCCAGGCGGCCGAGTTTGACTACTCGGGAACCCAGGCGGTGAAGGCCCTGAGGGGGGCGGGCTACCGGGTGGTCCTGGTGAACTCCAACCCCGCCACCATCATGACCGACCCGGAGCTCGCCGAAAGGACCTACATTGAGCCTCTAGACCTGGAACACCTGGAGGGCATCCTCGCCCGGGAGGCCCCCGACGCCCTCCTTCCCACCCTGGGGGGGCAGACGGGCCTCAACCTGGCCATGGCCCTCCACGAGGAGGGCATCCTGCAAAAATATGGCGTGGAGCTCATCGGGGCCAAGGCGGAGGCCATAAGGAAGGGGGAGGACCGGGAGGCCTTCCAGGAGGCCATGCAGAGGATCGGCCTCGAGGTGCCCAGGGGGCAGCTTGTGGGGAGCGTAGAGGAGGGCCTCCACTTCGCCCGGGAGGTGGGCTTCCCCGTGGTCGTCCGCCCCTCCTTCACCCTGGGAGGCACGGGGGGCGGGATCGCCCACGACGAGGCGGAGCTCGTGGAGGTCCTTTCCCGCGGCCTCACCCTCTCCCCCGTCCACACCGCCCTCGTGGAGGAGTCGGTCCTGGGCTGGAAGGAGTTTGAGCTGGAGGTGATGCGGGACCACGCCGACACCGTCGTCATCATCACCAGCATTGAGAACGTGGACCCCATGGGCGTCCACACGGGGGACTCCATCACCGTGGCCCCGGCCCAGACCCTCTCCGACGTGGAGTACCAGAGGATGCGGGACGCCGCCAAGGCCATCATCCGGGAGATCGGGGTGGAGACGGGGGGGTCCAACATCCAGTTCGCCGTGGACCCGAAGACGGGCCGCCAGGTGGTCATTGAGATGAACCCCCGGGTCTCCCGCTCAAGCGCCCTCGCCTCCAAGGCCACGGGCTTCCCCATCGCCAAGATCGCCGCCCTCCTCGCCGTGGGGTACCGTCTGGACGAGCTCCCCAACGACATCACCCGCAAGACCCCGGCCTCCTTTGAGCCCACCATTGACTACGTGGTGGTGAAGATCCCCCGCTTCGCCTTTGAGAAGTTCCGCCCCTTGAGGAACACCCTGGGGGAGCTCAAGGACGAGCTCACCACCCAGATGAAGTCCGTGGGGGAGGTGATGGCCATCGGCCGCACCTTCAAGGAGGCGCTGATGAAGGCCCTGAGGGGCCTGGAGCGGGACGTGAGGGCCCTCGCCGGGGTCAGGACGGAGGAGCTGGAGAAGAAGCTCTACCCCAACCCGGACCGGGTCTACGCCGTCATGGAGCTCCTTAGGCGGGGGATGCCCGTGGAGGAGCTTTACCAGGCCACCCGGATAGACCCCTGGTTCCTCCACCAGATGAAGGAGGTGGTGGAGGCGGAGGAGTGGCTCAAAACCCACCCCCCCAAGGACCGGGAGGACTGGCGCTTCTACAAGGGGCTCGGCCTCACCGACCGGAGGATCGGAGAGCTTGTGGGGAAGGGGGAAAAGGAGGTGCGGGCCGAGAGGAAGGCCCTAGGGGTGGTGCCCGTCTACAAGACGGTGGACACCTGCGCCGCCGAGTTTGAGGCCTACACCCCCTACCACTACTCCACCTACGAGCTGGAGGACGAGGTCTGGCCCTCGCAAAAGCCTAAGGTGGTGATCCTGGGCTCGGGGCCCATAAGGATCGGGCAGGGGGTGGAGTTTGACTACGCCACGGTCCACGCCGTCTGGGCCCTGAAGGAGGCGGGGTACGAGACCATCATGGTGAACTCCAACCCGGAGACCGTCTCCACCGACTACGACACCGCCGACCGCCTCTACTTTGAGCCCTTGACCCTGGAGGACGTCCTCAACATCGTGGAGCACGAGAAGCCCATCGGGGTCATCGCCACCCTGGGGGGGCAGACCCCCCTGAAGCTCGCCAAGGGCCTGGAGGAGGCCGGGGTGAGGCTCCTCGGCACCCCCTTTAGCGCCATCCACCAGGCGGAGGACCGGGAGGCCTTCCACGCCCTCTGCCAGAGGCTCGGCATCCCCCA
This sequence comes from Thermus thermophilus HB8, assembly GCF_000091545.1. Lineage (GTDB taxonomy): Bacteria > Deinococcota > Deinococci > Deinococcales > Thermaceae > Thermus > Thermus thermophilus. The sequence goes on along the minus strand of NC_006461.1, from coordinate 580,275 downwards.
GCCCGAGGGCCGGGTGGCCCAAAGCCCCGAGGAGGCCCTGAGGCTCGCCCCGGAGGTGGGCTTCCCCCTCCTCGTCCGCCCGAGCTACGTCCTGGGGGGGCGGGCCATGCAGGTGGTGCGGGACGAGGGGGAGCTTAAGCGCTACCTGGAGGAGGTCTACGCCCCCCTGGAGGAGAGGCCCTCCATCCTCCTGGACCGCTTCCTGGAGGGGGCCGTAGAGCTGGACGTGGACGCCCTCTCGGACGGGCAGGAGGTCATGGTGGCCGGGATCATGGAGCACGTGGAGCGGGCCGGGGTCCACTCCGGGGACTCGGCCACCCTCCTTCCCCCCGTCCACGTCCCCGAGGAGGCCCTGAAGAAGGTCCGGGACTACACCCGCCGCCTGGCCCTCGCCCTCGGGGTGCGGGGGCTTCTGAACGTGCAGTACGCCGTGGTGGGGGAGGAGGTGTACGTCCTCGAGGCCAACCCCCGCGCCTCCCGCACCGTACCCTTCGTCTCCAAGGCCATCGGCGTCCCCCTGGCCAAGCTCGCCGCCCTCATCGCCGTGGGGAAGACCCTAAAAGAGCTCGGCGTGCGCGACCTGGACCCCGTCCCCCCCTACTACGCCGCCAAGGAGGTGGTCATCCCCTGGATCAAGTTCCCCGGGGTCATCCCCGAGCTCGGGCCGGAGATGCGCTCCACGGGGGAGAGCATGGGGATAGACCAGGACCCCTACCTCGCCTACTACAAGGCGGAGCTCGGGGCCGGGCAACGCCTCCCCCTTTCGGGCCGGGTGCGGTTCATCGGGGAGGGGCTGGAGGACCTCAAGGCCCTCTACCAGGAGGCAGGCTTCGCCCTCACCGAGGGAGAGGACTACGACCTCCTGATAAGCCTCGTCCCCGACCCCGAGCTGAGGCGGGCCGTGGAGCGGGGCCTCCCCTTCATCACCACCCGGGAGGGGGCGTGGTGGAGCCTGAAGGCCATCCTGCGGGCGCGGGAAAGCGGCCTTAGGGTGCAGAGCCTTCAGGACTGGCACCAGAAGGCCCCCCGGGGGTAGGGTTCTGGAGCCCTCCCGGCCCCAAGCCCCCCGCCCTCCGTGTACAATAGGCCCCAATGAAGCTGGTCATCGCCATCGTCCAGGACACGGACGCCCCCGGGCTCACCAAGGCCCTCCTGGAGCGGGGCTTCCAGTCCACCAAGCTCGCCTCCACGGGGGGGTTTCTGAGGGAGGGGAACACCACCTTGCTCATCGGCCTGGAGGACGAGAAGGTTCCCGAGGTGCTGGAGCTCATCAAGGAGAAGTGCCGCACCCGCACCCGCCTCGTCTCCCGGGGCCTCCCCTTCGCCGAGGCCCCCGACCCCTTCCTGGCCCAGCCGGTGGAGGTGCAGGTGGGCGGCGCCGTGGTCTTCGTCCTGCCCGTGGAGCACTTCGTCAAGCTATGAAGCGCCTCGCCGTCCTCCTCCTCGGCCTGGGGGCCGCCTGGGCCCAGATCGCCGCCCCCCTGGAGCGCTTCTCCCCCGGCCCCCTGCCGGAAGGGGCCCGGATCCAGACGGAGGCCAGGTCCGGCCGCCTCTACGCCGTGCGCTACGAGGGCCCGGTGAACGCAAGCCTCATGGGCCGGATCCTCTCCGCGGCCACGGGGGTGCCGGGCCACGCCCAGGGCTTCGTGGCCTGGTACGGGAAGAACCAAGCCCTCCTCCGCCGGGGCCCCGTGGAGCTCAACGTGGAGGGCGCCTTCCTCCTCAAGCTCGCCGTGGGGGCCTGGGCCGAGATGGAGGTGCGGCCCCTCCTCACAGAGGAGGCCCTCTTCGGGGAGGACCGGCACGTCCTCGGGGAGAAGGGGGTGGTGGTCCGGGTCTTCTCCGACTTCCAGTGCCCCTACTGCCAGCGCCTCGCCCGGGAGGTCCTCCCCGCCCTCAAGGCCATGGCCCGGGAAGGGCGGCTCCGCCTCGCCTACCGCCACTTTCCCCTCTACGAGATCCACCCCGAGGCGGTGCCCGCGGCGGTGGCCAGCGAGTGCGCCGCGGCCCAGGGGGCCTTCTGGGCCTACCACGACCTCCTCATGGCGGGGTCCGGGTGGGACTACCCGGCCCTGGCGAGGCGGCTCGGCTTGGACCCCAAGGCCTTCCAGGCCTGCCTCGAGGACCCCGCCTCCCGGGCCCCGGTGGAGGCGGACCGGGCGCTGGCGGAGAGGCTCGGCCTGCCCGGCACCCCCTCGGTCTTCGTGGGGCCCTTCCGCCTCCCGAACCCCTTTGACCTGGAGCGGTACCGGGACTACCTGGCCCTCGCCGAGGCCCTTTAGGCCTCCCGAGGAGGTGCCCCGTGGCGTGGCCGGGACCGCTACTCCTCAAAGACCGCAAGGGCCGGGCCTACCTGGTCTTCCCCAAGGAAGGGGGCGTCTTCCACCACCACAAGGGGAGCGTCCCCCACGAGGCCCTCCTCGAGGCGGGCCCCGGGGGGGTGGTGCGGACCCACCTGGGGGAGGAGCTTTCCGTCCACCGCCCGACCCTGGAGGAGTACCTCCTCCACATGAAGCGGAGCGCCACCCCCACCTACCCCAAGGACGCGAGCGCCATGGTGACCCTCCTGGACCTCGCCCCGGGGATGCGGGTCCTCGAGGCGGGCACGGGCTCCGGGGGCCTCACCCTCTTCCTGGCCCGGGCCGTGGGGGAGAAGGGCCTGGTGGAAAGCTACGAGGCCAGGCCCCACCACCTGGCCCAGGCGGAACGGAACGTCCGGGCCTTCTGGCAGGTGGAGAACGTCCGCTTCCACCTGGGAAAGCTTGAGGAGGCGGAGCTGGAGGAGGCGGCCTACGACGGGGTGGCCCTGGACCTGATGGAGCCCTGGAAGGCCCTGGAGAAGGCGGCCCTGGCCCTGAAGCCGGACCGGTTTCTCGTGGCCTACCTGCCCAACATCACCCAGGTCCTGGAGCTCGTCCGGGCCGCTGAGGCCCACCCCTTCCGGCTGGAAAGGGTCTTGGAGGTGGGCTGGCGGGAGTGGGAGGTCAGGCTTCCCGTGGCCCACCCCCGGTTCCAGCAGGTGGGGCACACCGCCTTTCTCGTGGCCCTTAGGCGATGGAAGGCCTCCTGATCCACGCCGTCTTGCGGGAGCTTGAGAAGGAGCTCCCCGCCCAGAACCTCGGCCTCGCCTTCCCCGAGGAGGGGACGGCGGCCATCCTCCTCAAGGGCCGGACGGGGCGGCTCTTCAACCTCGTCCTCCACTACCGCCCGCCCACCCCGAGCCTCGCCCTGGAGCCGGGGAGGCTCCAGGGGGAGCCCAAGACCCCCTTCCAGCGCCAGCTCCAGGCCCGGGTCAAGGGGCCCCTGGTGGAGGCAAGCCAGCTCAAGCTGGACCGGGTGGCCTTCTTCCGCTTCGCCGGGGAGAAGGGCTTCGTGGACGCCCCCCCTTCGGTCCTCGTCCTCGAGGCCACGGGGCGGAACGCCAACCTCCTCCTCCTGGACGAGGAGGGCCGGATCCTCGGGGTGGACCGGGTCATCACCAAGGAGGTGAACCGCTACCGGGAGCTGAGGCCCGGCCTCCCCTACACCCCCCCGCCCCCCTACCGGAAGCTGGACCCGAGGACGCTTGCCGAGGAAGACCTCCTCCCCCTCCTGGGCAAGCCCCTCAAGGAGGTGATCCGGCACGTGGACGGGGTGGGGCAGGAGCTCCTAAGGGAGCTCGCCCGGAGGGCGGGCCTCACCCCCGAGACCCCCCTGGACGAGGCGGGGCTTGGGCGGGTGTACCGGGCCCTCAAGACCCTGGTGGAGGACCCCTCCTTGCGCACCGAGCTTTCCGAGGAGCTGAGGCGGCGCTGGGCCGAGGAGGAGAAGGAGGCCTTAAGGAAGCCCCTCCTCGAGGCCCTGGACCGGGAGATCCGGACGCTCAAGGCGAGGCTTGGCGACTACCAGGAGGCCCTAGAGCGCCTGGAGGAGGCCGAGGCCCTGAGGAGGCGGGCCGACCTCCTCCTCGCCCGGCTCAAGGAGGTGCCCAAGGGGGCGGAAAAGGTGGTCCTCGAGGGCTTTGACGGGAAGCCCGTGGAAATCCCCTTAGACCCCGCCCTCTCCCCCCAGGAGAACGCCCGGAAGCTCTACGACCGGGCGAGGCGCCTGGAGGAGCTCGCGGAAAAGGCCCTGGACCTCATCCCCAAGACCGAGGCCCGGATCCGAGAGCTGGAGGCGGAGAAGGAAAGGCTTAGGACCCTGGACCTGGAGGGCCTCCTCGCCCTCGCGCAAAGGCCCAAGGGGGAGAAGGGCCTTAAGGTCGGCCTCCGCTACACCTCCCCTTCCGGGTTTTTGGTCCTGGTGGGCCGGAACGCCAAGGAGAACGACCTCCTCACCCGGGCCGCCCACTCCGAGGACCTCTGGTTCCACGCCCAAGGGGTGCCGGGAAGCCACGTGATCCTGAAAACCGAGGGGAAGAACCCGCCCCTGGAGGACCTCCTCTTCGCCGCGAGGCTCGCCGCCTACCACTCCAAGGCCCGGGGAGAGAGGCAGGTCCCGGTGGACTACACCCGGAAAAAGCACGTGTGGCGGCCCAGGAAGGCCGCCCCGGGCCAGGTGCTCTACACCCAGGCCAAGACCCTCTTCGTGGAGGGGCTTCTCCCCGAGCCCAGGGAGGAAGCCTAGCCCGCCGCTAGGCTTCCTCCCTGGGCCTCAAGACCCGCCGCCAAAGCCGACCTAGGCACACGGGCGGGCGCCAACCCCTAGGGCCTCCAGGCGCCCCGCACCGCAGGCTTTGGACCAGCGTGGGGTGGTATTAGCCGCACGCTCCCTCCTCCACATCAAGGTCCAGGCTTTCCCACAGGGCCCTGTCCCGCTCCCAAGGGCTCCCCGGCTGGGTAAGGTAGCCCTGGAGGAAGATGCTGTTCACCATCCGGAAGGCCAGGGGCTCGTACGGGCCCAGATACCTTTCCCGCCCCGCCGAGGCGCGGAGCTCGGCCTTGGGGTTCAAAAGACGGAAGAGGATCAGGGCCTTCAAGGCACGCTCGGGGGTAAGCCCCGCCACCGTGCGGCCATCCCCTAAGGGGGTGCCGGGGATGGGCAGGAGAAAGTTCACGGGAAGGCTCTCTACCCCTAGCTCCCTCAGGGCCAAGGCCATCTCGTACACCTCCTTGGGACCTTCCCCCATCCCCAGGATGACCCCCGAACAGAGCTTTAGCCCCGCTTCCCTAGCCCGCTTTAGGGTCCACAAGCGGTCCTGGTAGGTGTGGGTGGTGGCGATCCTAGGGTAAAGGCTTGGGGCGGTGTTGAGGTTGTGGTTGTAGTAGTCAAAACCCGCCGCCTTTAAGGCCTCCGCCATACCCTCTTCCAAGAGCCCTAAGGAGGCGCAAAGCTCAAGGGGAAAGCGCGCCTTGATGGCTTGCGCGGCCTCACCGAGGCGCTCCAAAACCTTAGGGGTAGGCCCCCGCAAGGCGGCCACTAAGCAGAAGCGGCGGGCAGAAAGGCGTTGGGCCTCCTCGGCCCTCTCCAAGATCTCCTCCAAGGAGAGCAGGGGGTACCGGGCGATGGCGGCTTGGGATCTAGCGGACTGGGCGCAGTAGGCGCAGTCCTCTGGGCAGAAGCCGCTTTTAACGTTGAGAAGACGGACCAGCTTGAGCCGCCGTCCGAAAAAGTACTCCTTGACCCGGATGGCCGCCTCCGCCAAAGCAGGCAGGGCCTCGGGTGGGGCCTCGAGGACAAAAAGGGCTTCCTGTAGGCTCAAGGGCCTTTCGGCCAGGCGAGGAGGGTCCAGATCGGGCCACGCCATGTTCGTAAACCAAAATAAACTAAGAAAGTTTACGAAAGCAAGGGGCGCGTTGCCCAAATCACGGCCGTGCCCTAAACTTAGACCTCGTGAAGAGGGTGATGTTCCACGCCAAGATCCACCGGGCCACCGTGACCCAGGCCGACCTCCACTACGTGGGCTCGGTGACGGTGGATCAGGACCTCCTGGACGCCGCCGGGATCCTTCCTTTTGAGCAGGTGGACATCTACGACATCACCAACGGGGCCCGGCTCACCACCTACGCCCTTCCCGGGGAACGGGGGTCCGGCGTCATCGGGATCAACGGGGCCGCGGCCCACCTGGTGAAGCCCGGGGACCTGGTTATCCTCGTGGCCTACGGCGTCTTTGACGAGGAAGAGGCGAGGAACCTCAAGCCCACCGTGGTCCTGGTGGACGAGAGGAACCGGATCCTCGAGGTGCGCAAAGGATGACCCCCGCGCCCGCGGGGAAAGAGGAGATGAGGCGCCTTAGGCTCTACCTGGAGCTCGTCCGCTTTGAGCACACCCTCTTCGCCCTCCCCTTCGCCTACGGGGGGATGCTCCTCGCGGCCGGAGGCTGGCCGGGGTGGCCGACCTTCCTCCTCGTCACCCTGGCCATGGTGGGGGCGAGGACCATGGCCATGGCCCTGAACCGCCTCATTGACTGGCGGCTGGACGCCTTAAACCCCAGGACCCAAAACCGCCACCTGCCCAGGGGGCTCGTCAAGCCCGGGGAGACCCTGGCCCTCGCCCTCCTCGGCCTCCTCCTCCTGGTCTACGCCGGGCTCAACCTCAACCCCCTCACCGCCAGGCTCCTCCCCGTGGCCGTCTTCTTCCTCGTCTTCTACAGCTACACGAAGCGCTTCACCTGGCTGTGCCACTACGTCCTGGGCCTCACCATCGGGGCGGCGGCCGCCGGGGGGTGGATCGCCGTCACGGGGAGCTTCGCCCCCACGGCCTACGCCCTTTGGGCGGGGGTGGGGCTTTGGATCGCCGGGTTTGACATCCTCTACGCCACCCAGGACTACGCCTTTGACCGGGCCCATGGGGTAAAGAGCATCCCCGCCCGCTTCGGGATCCCCCAGGCCCTCCGGGTGGCCCGGGCAAGCCACCTCTTGGCCTGGCTCGCCTTCCTCTGGGCCGGGGTGAGCTACGGCGCCGGGCCCCTCTACTACCTGGGCCTTCTCCTGGTGGGAGGGCTTCTCCTCCTGGAGCACCGCCTCGTCTCCCCCGAGGACCTCTCCAAGGTGGAGGTGGCCTTCTTCCAGGCCAACGTGGGCGTAAGCCTGGGGATGTTCCTCTTCATCGTCTTGGACCTACTCGCCCGCGGGGCTTGACGGGAGGGGCGGGCGTATCGCCTGGCTGGAGATCCGGAACTACAAGTTCCTCAAGCCCGTCCTCATCGGGGACACGGTGCGGGGAAGAGCGAGATCCTGGAGAAGCGGGAGACCTCCAAGCCCGACCGGGGCATCCTGGTGCAGCGGGTCCGGGTCTACAACCAAAGGGCCAAGGTGGTGCAGGAAGGGAGTTCGTGACCACGGTGCGGCGGAGGCCCTCCCCGGGCGCCTAAGGGTTATACTGGGTCTAACCCAATGGAGGGGGAAAGGATGAACGCGTTCCCAAGCACCATGATGGACGAGGAGCTGAACCTCTGGGACTTTTTGGAGCGGGCGGCGGCGCTTTTCGGTAGGAAGGAGGTGGTCTCCCGCCTCCACACCGGGGAGGTCCACCGCACCACCTACGCCGAGGTCTACCAAAGGGCCAGGAGGCTCATGGGGGGGCTTAGGGCCCTCGGGGTGGGCGTGGGGGACCGGGTGGCCACCCTGGGCTTCAACCACTTCCGCCACCTCGAGGCCTACTTCGCCGTCCCCGGCATGGGGGCGGTGCTCCACACCGCCAACCCCCGCCTCTCCCCCAAGGAGATCGCCTACATCCTGAACCACGCCGAGGACAAGGTCCTCCTCTTTGACCCCAACCTCCTGCCCCTGGTGGAGGCCATACGGGGCGAGCTCAAGACGGTGCAGCACTTCGTGGTCATGGACGAGAAGGCCCCGGAGGGCTACCTGGCCTACGAGGAGGCCCTGGGGGAGGAGGCGGACCCCGTGCGGGTGCCGGAGCGGGCCGCCTGCGGCATGGCCTACACCACGGGGACCACGGGCCTCCCCAAGGGGGTGGTCTACAGCCACCGGGCTTTGGTCCTCCACTCCCTGGCGGCAAGCCTCGTTGACGGCACCGCCCTCTCGGAGAAGGACGTGGTCTTGCCGGTGGTCCCCATGTTCCACGTGAACGCCTGGTGCCTGCCCTACGCCGCCACCCTGGTGGGGGCCAAACAGGTCCTGCCCGGGCCCAGGCTGGACCCCGCCTCCCTGGTGGAGCTCTTTGACGGGGAGGGGGTGACCTTCACCGCCGGGGTGCCCACGGTCTGGCTCGCCCTGGCGGACTACCTGGAAAGCACGGGCCACCGCCTGAAGACCCTGAGGCGGCTCGTGGTGGGGGGCTCGGCCGCGCCCAGGAGCCTCATCGCCCGCTTTGAGCGGATGGGCGTGGAGGTGCGCCAGGGCTACGGCCTCACCGAGACCTCCCCGGTGGTGGTGCAGAACTTCGTAAAAAGCCACCTGGAGTCCCTCTCCGAGGAGGAGAAGCTCACCCTCAAGGCCAAGACGGGCCTCCCCATCCCCCTGGTGCGCCTAAGGGTGGCGGACGAGGAGGGCCGCCCCGTGCCCAAGGACGGGAAGGCCCTGGGGGAGGTCCAGCTCAAGGGCCCCTGGATCACCGGGGGCTACTACGGAAACGAGGAGGCCACGCGGAGCGCCCTCACCCCGGACGGCTTCTTCCGCACCGGGGACATCGCCGTCTGGGACGAGGAGGGGTACGTTGAGATCAAGGACCGGCTCAAGGACCTGATCAAGTCGGGCGGGGAGTGGATCTCCAGCGTGGACCTGGAGAACGCCCTCATGGGCCACCCCAAGGTGAAGGAGGCGGCGGTGGTGGCCATCCCCCACCCCAAGTGGCAGGAGAGGCCCCTGGCGGTGGTGGTGCCCAGGGGCGAGAAGCCCACCCCGGAGGAGCTGAACGAGCACCTCCTAAAGGCCGGCTTCGCCAAGTGGCAGCTCCCCGACGCCTACGTCTTCGCGGAGGAGATCCCGAGGACATCCGCGGGCAAGTTCCTCAAGCGGGCCTTAAGGGAGCAGTACAAGAACTACTACGGAGGCGCCTGATGTTCCTGGAGAAGTTCTCGGACTACGTCACCGGGGCCGTCCTCCCCGTGGACGGCGGGGCCACGGCCCTCTAGCCGTGCCCTTCCGCACCCTGCTCGCCGTCCAGGCCGAGGCCAGGCCGGAGCATTACCGCACGGCGGAGGCCTTCAGGGAGCGGGTCTTCGCCCTCCTCGAGCCCCTAAGCGGCACCCCCGCCCCGAGGCTCGCCGCCTTCCCCGAGCTCTTCGGCCTCCCCCTCCTCCTGCACCTGGACGGCGGGCTCGCCCCCAAGGCCCTCCTCTTGGACCCCCTCCTCCCCTGGCGGCGGGCCCGGCGGGCCTACGGCGTCTTCCTCGAGGTCATGGCCGAGGCCGCACAGGCCTTCGGCGCCTACCTCCTCGCAGGCTCCCTCCTCTCCCCCCCCTACGAGGAGGAGCTCGCCCGGGGCCGGTTCAGCCGCACCCCCTTCTTCCAGAACCTCGCCCTCTTCTTCAACCCCAAGGGCCGCCTCCTCGCCCAGGTGCCCAAGATGGAGCTCACCCCCCCGGAAAGGTGGCTCCGGCGGGGCCGCTTCGGCCCCCACCTGGTGGAGACCGAGGCGGGGAAGGTGGGGATCCTCATCTGCCTGGACGGCTTTTACGAGCGGCACCTCGCCCGACTGGACGCCCTGGGGGCGGAAATCCTCCTCCAGCCCTCCGCCAACCCCGCCCCCTGGGAAAGGCCCTGGCCCCCCGACCCCGCCCGCAAGGAAGGGGAGGTGTGGGTGGCCTCGGCCCAAGCGCGCCTCCTCGGCCGGGAGCACCTCCGCCTCCTCCTCAACCCCATGCTGAACGGGGAGGTGGCGGGCCTTGGCTTCCAGGGGCGAAGCGGGATCTACGCCCCCGGGGAGGCCCTCCTCCTGGCCCAGGCCCCCACCGGGGACGAGGCCCTACTCCTCCGCCTCTAGGCGCTCGGGGTAGAGGCGCACGGGCACGGCCCGGACCAGGGCCTCCTCGAGCCGCTCCCAGGCCCGGTCCGCCACCTCCTTCTCCAGAAGCGGGGCCACCTCCTCCAAGGGGTAGCGGCCCGGAGGGACCACCCGCTCCAGGAGGATCAGGTGGTAGCCGAACTCCGTCCGCACGGGGCCCGAGACCTCCCCGGGCCGGAGGCGCACGAGGGCCTCCTCAAAGGCGGGGACGTAGGTGCCCTCGGGGGCGCACCCCAGGTCCCCGCCCTCCTCCCTGGAGCCCGGGTCCTGGGAGACCGCCCGGGCCACCTCGGCGAAGGCCTCCCCACGGGCAAGCCGCAGGCGGGCCTCCTCCACCTCCTCCCGGGTGGGGACGAGGAGGTGCCGGGCGCAGTAGAGGGTGGGGTGGCGGTACTCCGGGGAGAGGAGCCAAAGGGCCTTGAGGGCCGCCCGGGAGACGGCGATCCGGGAGCGGTACCGGGCCTCCAGGGCCTCGAGGGCCATGGCCTCGGCCACGAGCCTGCGGTAGGCCTCAAGCCCCGGGACCCCCGCCTGGCGGAGCGCCTCCTCCAGGGCCTCCTCCTCGGGGAAGGCCTCCTTCAGGGCGTGGACCCGGGCCTCAACGGCGGCGGGGTCCGGGTAGAGCCCCTCCTCCCGGGCCCGCTGGAGGAGGGCCTTTTCCCGGGCCAGGGCCTCGAGGAAGGCCGGCCGGTAGGCGGCGAGGAGGGCCCGGGCCTCCTCCGTGTCGGGCAGGCCGAGCTGGGCCAGGGCGCTCCGCACGAAGAGGCCGTAGCGGAGCTCAAAGGCTTCCCGGGTGATCGCCTCGGGGCCCACCTGGGCCACCACCTCCCCCTGGGCCAGGGCCATGGGGACGAGGAGCAAGGTCAGGGCCAAAAGAAACGCGCGCATGCCCCATGCTAGCATGGACCTCGTGAACGACCTCATCCTCCGGGCCGCCCGGGGCGAGCCCACCCCGAGGCCCCCCGTGTGGTTCATGCGCCAGGCCGGGCGCTACCAGAAGGCCTACCGGAAGCTCCGCGAGCGCTACACCCTCCCCGAGATCGTGCAAAACCCCGAGGTCTGCGCCGAGGTGACCCTCCTCCCCGTGAAGGCGCTCGGGGTGGACGCGGCCATCCTCTTCGCCGACATCACCACCCCCCTCTACGGCATGGGGGTGGACCTCTCCCTGGTGGAGAACAAGGGGCCGGTGATCCACAACCCCGTCCGGGACGAAAAGGGCGTGGAGGCCTTGAGGCCCCTCGTGCCCGAGGAGGCCGTCCCCTTCGTCCTGGAGACGATCCGGATCCTCAAGCGGGAGCTTCCCGTCCCCCTCATCGGCTTCGCCGGGGCCCCCTTCACCCTGGCGAGCTACCTGGTGGAGGGGGGGCCGAGCCGCCGCTTCCTCCGGGTCAAGGCCCTGATGTACGGGGAGGAGGCCCTATGGCACCGCCTCATGGAGAAGCTCACCGAGGCCATGGCCCGCTACCTCCGGGCCCAGGCCGAGGCGGGGGCCGATCTCCTCCAGGTCTTTGACTCCTGGGTGGGAGCGCTCTCCCCCGCGGACTACCGCCGCTACGTCAAGCCCCACATGGAAAGGCTCTTCCAAAGCCTCAGGCCCGTGGGGGTCCCCGTGATCCACTTCGGCGTGGGCACCATGGGGCTCCTCGAGGACATGAAGGAGGCGGGCGGGGACGTCCTGGGCCTGGACCACCACACCCCCCTCCCCTGGGCCCGCGCCCTCCTCGGGGCCACCCCCGTCCAGGGGAACCTGGACCCCGCCGTCCTCCTCGCCCCCAAAGGGGTCATCCGCCGCGAGGTGCAGAGGATCCTGAAGGAGAACGGGGGTAAAAGCGGGCACATCTTCAACCTGGGGCACGGGATCGTGCCCGAGACCCCCGAGGAGAACGTGCGCTACGTGGTAGAACTCATCCAGGAGGTAGCGGCATGAACGTCCTGCTCATGGCCTACGGCACCCCTTACGCCCCCGAGGAGGTGGAGCCTTACTACACGGACATCCGCCGGGGGCGCCGCCCCTCGGAGGAGCTCCTCAAGGAGCTCGCCGAGCGGTACGAGGCCATCGGCAAAAGCCCCCTGAACGAGATCACCCTGGCCCAGGCGGTCCGCCTCCAGGCCCTCCTCAACCTGGAGGCCCCCCCCTACCCCAAGCGCCTCCTGAGCCCCTTCCCTCCCCGCGCCCCCCACGGCCCCGCCCGGGTCTACGTGGGGACGAAGCACTGGCACCCCTCCATCGGGGAGGCGGTGGCCGCCATGCACGAGGACGGGGTGCGGCGGGCCGTGGCCATCGTGGCCGCCCCCCACTACTCCCTGAGGAGCGTGGCCGAGTACCGGGAGAAGGTGGACTCGGCCCTAAAAGCCCTCCCCGAGCCCATAGACTTCGTATGGGTGGAAAGCTACGAGGCCCACCCCGGCCTCATCGCCGCCTACGCCCGGAGGCTTGAGGAGGTGATCTGGCGCCTGAAGAACCCGGGGAAGGCGGCCTACGTCTTCACCGCCCACTCCATCCCCCTCTCCGCCGTGGAGAAGGGGGACCCCTACCCCAGGCAGGTGGAGAAGACGGCGGAACTCATCGCCAAAAAGCTCGCCCTCCCCCGCTTCCACGTGGCCTACCAGTCGGCAGGGCGCACCCCGGAGCCCTGGCTCGGCCCCGACATCAACGAGCTTCTGCGCACGCTGAAGGAGGAGGGGTACGAGGAAGTGGCCGTCCAGGCGGTGGGCTTCCCCGCCGACCACCTGGAGGTCTTCTACGACCTGGACCTCGAGGCCCAGGCCACGGCGAGGGAGCTCGGCCTGAGGCTCCTCAGGGCCCGGAGCCTGAACGCGGACCTGGACTACATCCAAGTCCTCAAGGACCTGGTGGAGGCGGCGTGGCCGAGATAGGGGTGGCCGTGGTGGGCGGGGGGTGGGCGGGGCTGGCCGCCGCCCTGGCCCTCAAGGAGGCGGGGGCGGACTTCCTCCTCCTGGAGGCCAGCCTCCGCCTCGGGGGGAAGGTGCGCACCGCCCGGCAGGAGGGCTTCCTGGTGGAGGGGGGGCCTGACGCCAGCGTCCGCTACAAGAAGGAGGTGCTGGAGCTCGCCCAGGCCTTCGGCCTCGAGCCCATCGGCACCCTTCCGGAAAAGCCCGCGGCCTACATCCTCTACCGGGGGAAGCGCCACCCCCTGCCCGAAGGCCTCCTCCAGGTGGTGCCCGGGGACCTCAAGGCCCTGGCCCGCACCCCCCTCCTCTCCCTCCCGGGGAAGCTCCGGGCCCTCTACGACCTCTTCCTCCCCCGGGGGGCGAAGGAGGACGAGACCCTGAGGGAGTTCGTGGAGAGGCGCCTGGGGCCCGAGGTCTACCGGGCCCTGGTGGCCCCCCTGGCCGGGGGGGTGTACGGGGGGGAGCCCGACGACCTCTCCATGCGGGCCGCCTTTCCCCAGCTCTGGGAGCTGGAGGGAAGGCACCGGAGCCTCCTCCTTGGGGCCATGCGGGTCCGGAAGGGGCGGGGAAGCCGGGAGGGGGGCAGCCTCTTCTTCTCCTTCGCCGAGGGCCTCCAGGCCCTCACCCGGCGGATGGCCGAGGCCCTGGGGGAGCGGGTCCTGCGGGGCACCCCTGTCCTCGGCCTGGAGCCAGCCCGCGGAAGGTGGCGCCTCCACACCCCTAAAGGGGCCCTCCTCGCCGAGGCCGTGGTCCTCGCCATCCCCGCCCCCCAGGCGGCGGGCCTCCTCAGGCCCTTCCTCCCGGAGGCCACCGCTTTGCTCAAGGGGATCCCCCACACCCCGGCGGCCACGGTGAGCCTGGCCTTCCCCGGGGCGCTCCCCGTGGAGGGGCACGGGCTGCTTGTGGCCAAGGGGGAGGGGCTTCGGGCCCGGGGGTTCACCTGGACGCACCGGAAGTGGCCGGGGCGGGTCCCGGAGGGGTTCAGCCTGGTGCGGGCCTACTTCTCGGGGGAGGCCGCCCGGCTTTCCGAGGAGGCCCTCATCCGGCTTGCCCTGGAGGACCTAGCCCGCCTCCTCCCGGGCCTTCCCCGGGTCCACCGGGCCTGGGCCTTCCGCTTCCCCGAGGGGATGCCCGCCTACCGGGTGGGCCACCTGGACCGGGTGGAGCGGCTGGAGATGGCCCTGGTCAAGGCGCCCGGCCTCTTCCTCGCGGGGAACTACCTCCAGGGGGTGGGCCTGCCCGAGGTGGTGCGCTCGGGGAGGCGGGCGGCGCAAAGGGCCCTGGCCCACCTCTCCCTAGGCGAGGCCCATGGAGCTTCTCGGTGAGGAGGGAAGAAGGCTTCTTCGGCTCGGCCTCCTTCCCGGCCTCCTAGGCGGGGGGCTCGCGGTGGCCTTCCGCCTCCTCCTGGACCTCCTCCTCCTGGTCCCTCCCCTCGCCCTGCCCCTCGCGGGCGGGGCGGTGGGGCTTTTCAGCGCCTGGCTTTACCGCAGGCTCCCCGACCTCCGCGGGGGCGGGGCGGACCGGGTCCTCCTCGCCTACCACCTGGGCCAAGGCCGCCTCCCTCCCCGCCTCGGTCCCCTGAAGGCCCTCCTCACCGCCCTCACCCTGGGCCTCGGGGGAAGCGGGGGGCAGGAAGGGCCCCTCCTCTACGCCGGGGGCGCCCTGGCCCAGGCCCTCCGCCCCCGCAACCCCGCCGAGGCCCGGGCCGTCCTCCTCGCCGGGGGGGCGGCGGCCATCGCCGCCCTCTTCCACACCCCCTTGGGGGCGGCCTTCTTCGCCGCAGAGGTCCTCTACCGGGGCTCGGCCCTGGAGGGGCGCCTCCTCGGCTACCTGGCGGTGGCGGCCATCTCCGGCTACGGCCTGCAGAGCCTCCTCTTCGGCACCCACCCCCTCCTTCCCGTGCAGGGCCTCGAGGCCCCGCCCCTCTGGTTCGCCCTGGCCCTCGCCCCCCTGGCCGCCCTCGGGGCCTTCGCCCTGGCCCGCGGGCTCGCCTGGAGCCGGGCCCGGCTCCAGGGCCCGGCCGCCCTCCCCCTCGCCTTGGCCGCCTCGGGGACCCTCGCCCTCCTCTTCCCTCCCGCGCGGGGGACGAGCTACGAGGGCCTCGCCGCCCTCCTCCAAGGGGAGGGCCCCAACCCCTTCCTCTTCCTCTTGGCCAAGGCCCTCGCCGTCCTCCTCTCGGCGGGAAGCGGGGCCAGCGTGGGCCTCTTCGGGCCCAGCGTGGTCCTCGGAGGGGCCTTGGGGGCGGCCTTAGGGGCCCTCTTTGGGATCGGGGGGCCGGGGCCCATCCTCCTCGGCCTCGTGGCCCTGGTGAGCGCCGCGGCCCGCACCCCCTTCGCCGCCGTGGTGCAGATGGTGGAGATCACGGGCTCCTACGCCCTCCTGGTCCCGGGCCTCCTCGTGGCCTTCGGAGCCTTCGCCCTCAACCGGGAGACCCTCTTCCCCCTCCAGCCTCCGGGCCCCGAGGCGAGCCCCGCCCACGCCGAGGACCTCCTCCGGGGCCTGGCCCAGCTCCCCCCGGGCCGGCCCCTCCTCCTCGGGGACCTGGGGGCGGTCCTCCTCGAGGTGCGGGAAGGGCATCCCTGGGCGGGGAAGCCCCTCAAGGACACCGCCCTGCCCCCCGGGGTCCTGGTGGGCCTCGTCTTCCGCCAAGCCCACCTCCTCGCCCCCCGGGGGCAGGACCGGCTGGAGCCCGGGGACCGGGTCCTCCTCCTCGGGCCTAAGGAGGAGGTGGCCCGCTTCGCCGCCCGGTCCTAATCCGCGCGGGGGCTTCGCCGCACGGGGCGGCCTCAGACCTGGACCACCTCGAGGCCCCGGAGCCGGTTGGCGGCGGCGGCGAGCTCCAAGGGGCGTACCCAGGCGAGCTCGGGGGCCTCCTCCAGGGCGAAGAGGTCCTCCACCCCGAGGAGGGCCCGCTCCACCAGGGCCTTAAGCGGCGTCCGCCCGTCGGCAAGCCGCCCCAGGCGCTTGAACAGGGCCCCGAGGGCCCGAACCTGGGCGTTCTCAAAGAGGTCCAAGGCGGAGAGGTCCACCGTCTCCTCCCCGTAGACGAGCTCCCGCAAGCCCCGGCCCTTCACCTTCTCCTTCCGCCCCCGCCTGGGGTCAAAGCTCGCCGGCAAGGGAGCCCGGGGCACGGCCCGCAAGGGGTAGCGGGGCTCGCCGAAGGCCCGGCCCGTGGGGTGGGCCCGGGCGATGGCCCTGGCCTCGGCCGTCACCTCCTGGGGGCGGTACGCCTCCATGAGGACCACGGTGTCCGCCAGGTCCAGGTAGTCCCCCACGCCCCCCACCACCAGGACGAGGCTCACGCCCAAGGCCTTGAAGTCCTGAACCCGGTCCAGGATGGGCGTCAGGGTCTCCCGCCGCACCAGGGCCTGCATCCGGGCGTCCCGCACCAGGAGGTTCGTGGCCGAGGTGTCCTCGTCCAGAAGGAGCACCCTCGCCCCCATCTCCAGGGCCTCGAGGATGGCCGCGGCCAGGCTCGTGGAGCCCGAGGCGTCCTCCGTGGAGAAGAAGGCGGTGTCCTGGCCCAGGGGAAGGTCGTGGACGAAGGGCCTGAGGTCCACGCCCTTCATGCTTCGCCCGTCCTCGGACTGGACCCTCTGGGCGAGGGGGTCCGTCACCACCCACTCCCGCCCGTCCCCGGGGACGTGGGGGAAGACCCCGTGGACCAGGGCCTCCAGGAGGGTGGTCTTGCCGTGGAACCCGCCCCCGGTGATCAGGGTGAGGCCCTGGGGAAGCCCCATCCCCCACACCTCCCCGGCGTGGGGGGTGCGGAAGGCCACCTTGAGGGAAGGGGGGCTCTGGAAGGGCACCGCCCCCTTCAGGGGCCTCTGGCTCACCCCGCTTTCCCGGGGAAGGAGGCTCCCCTCCCCCACGAAGGCCACCAGGCCCCGCTCGGCGAGGCGCTCCTGGATGAAGGCGAAGTCCTCCGCCTGGCGGACGTGGCGGAGGAGGGCCTCCCGGTCCAGCTCCTGGAGGAAGGCCTCCAGGTGGCGGGAGAGGGCCTGGAAGAGCCGCCTGGCCTCCCGCCCGAGGATGCGCCTTCCCTGGGCGGGAAGGCCCACCCGGAAGCGGAGGGAAAGCGCCTTTTTCCCGAGGTGCGCCCCGGCCCGGCGCAGGACCTTGGGGCTTTCCACCTCCACCCGCACGGCCCCCGAGTGGCCGGAGCCCGCAAGGCGGGGCAGGTCCCGTAGCCGCGCTTTGAGGGCCCGGAGGAGGAAGTCCTCCACCGCCACCCGCCCCTCCTCCCGGGTGTAGACCCGGAGGGCCTCCAAGGCCTCGCCCGGGTAGATCGCCTCCAGGACGCTCGGGGTGGCGAAGGGGTCCCCCTGCACGTAGACGAAGCGGAGGGCGAAGCCCTTTCCCCGCCAGACCCCCTTCAGGTCCTTGTAGAAGGGGTAGGGCTTGCCTTCCAGGGCCTCGAGGCGGTCCAAAAGGTCCTCCAGCCGCATCGCCCCCCCAGGCTACGGGGAAGGCCCCGGGGGGCGCAACCGCGGGGGGTTGACAAAGCGAGTTTGATAATCCAATATCACTTTTGCCATGCGCGCCCTAGCCCTCCTTCCCTGGCTCCTCGCCGCCGCCTTGGCCCAGGTCCAGGTGGCGGCCACCACCCCCATCCTCGCCGACCTCGTCCGGCAGGTGGGGGGAAATCGGGTGGCGGCGGTGGCGGTCGTCCCCCCGGGGGCCGACCCCCACACCTTTGAGCCCACCCCCTCCGTGGCCCAGGCCTTAAGCCAGACCCGCCTCCTCTTCGCCAACGGGCTCGGCCTCGAGCCCTACCTGCCCAAGCTCCAGGCCCTCCTCCCCCAAAACGCCCGGGTGGTCCTCCTCGGGGAGGGGCAGCCGGACCTGATCTGCGGGGAGGACCATGCGGAGGAGGACCACGGCCACGGCCCCTGCGACCCCCACCTCTGGCTGGACCCCGCCTACGCCGTCCGCTACGCCGAGCGGATCCTCGAGGCCCTCGCCGCCTTGGACCCCGGGGGCCGGGACCTCTACCGGGCCAACCTGGAGCGCTTCAAAAAGGAGGTGGAGGCCCTGGACCGGGCCTATAGGGCCTGCGGGCTTAAGGGAACGAAGGTGGTGGTCCAGCACGACGCCTTCCGCTACTTCGCCAGGCGGTACGGCCTGGAGGTGGTGGGGGTCTTGAGCCAGGGCGGGGCCCAGGAGGTGGGGAGCCGGAGCTTCCTCGCCCTCCTGGAGAAGGCCAAGAGGGAGGGGGTCAGGCTCGTCCTCGCCGAGCCCCAGTTCCAGGGCAAGGCCCTGAAGACCCTGGCCGAGGCCATAGGAGCCCGGGTGGCGGTCCTCTACACCGACACCCTGGACGCCCGGGTGAGGACCTACCTGGACCTCCTGCGCCACAACCTGCGGGCCCTCTGCCCATAATGGAGGCATGGGCTTCCAAGAGGTTTACGGCGTCCTGCCCCAGGCCAGCGCCCAGGCCCCCGGCCGGGTGAACCTCCTGGGGGAGCACACGGACTACCAGGAAGGCTACGTCCTCCCCACCCCGATCCCCTACTTCACCCAGGTGGAGGCCGCCCCCCTCGAGGGGGCGGTGGAGGCCTTCAGCGAGAACCTGGGGGAGCTCCGGGCCCGCCCCCTCTCCTCCCCGCCCCAAGGGGACTTCCTGGACTACCTCCTCGGGGTGGTCCGGGCCCTCCGGGAGGCCGGGCACGAGGTGGCGGGGGCCAGGTTCTACGTTCGCAGCGACCTCCCCATGGGGGCGGGCCTCTCCAGCTCCGCCGCCCTCGAGGTGGCGGCCCTCAGGGCCCTCCGCACCCTCTACCGCCTCCCCTTGAGCGACCTGGAGGTGGCCCGCCTCGCCCAGAAGGCGGAGGTGGAGTACGTGGGGGTCCGGTGCGGGATCATGGACCAGATGGCGGCAAGCCTGGGCCAGCCGGGGCAGGCCCTCTTCCTGGACACCCGGACCCTGGCCTACGAGAACCTTCCCCTTCCCCCGGGGGTGCGGGTGGCTGTCCTGGACCTCGGGCTTGGGCGCAGGCTGGCGGAGGCCGGGTACAACCGGCGCCGCCAGGAGGCGGAGGAGGCGGCCAAGAGGCTCGGGGTGCGGTCCCTTAGGGACGTGGCCGACCTCTGCCTGGTGGAAAGCCTCCCTTCGCCCCTGGACCGGCGGGCCCGGCACGTGGTGAGCGAGAACCTCAGGGTCCTCCGGGGGGTGGAGGCCCTAAGGCGGCAAGACGCCCGGGCCTTCGGGGAGCTTATGACGCAAAGCCACCGCTCCCTCGCCCAAGACTACGAGGTGAGCCTGCCCGAGCTGGACGCCCTGGTGGAGGAGGCCCTGCGGGCCGGGGCCTACGGGGCCAAGCTCACGGGGGCGGGCTTCGGCGGGGCCGTGGTGGCCCTGGTGGCCGAAAGCCGCTTCCCCGCCTTCAGGGAGGCCCTGGCCCGGCGCTTCCCCGACCTCAAGGTCCTCTAAACCGAGGGGAAGGCGAAGGCCTGGTAGCCCAGCTCGGCCACGGCGAACCAGCGGAAGACCTCCTCCCGGAAGGCCCAGTAGGCGGTGTAGACCCGGCGGTACCCCGGGTCCTTGGCCGCCTGCTCCTCGTAGAGGGCTCGGGCCTCCTCCTCCGCCTTGCGCATGATCTCCGCGGGCCACTTCCTTAGGCGCACCCCGGCCGCGAGGAGGCGCTTCAGGGCGGGCGGGTTCAGGGCGTCGTACTTGGCCATCATGGTGAGGTTCACCTCGCTCGCCGCCGCCTGGAAGGCCTCCTGGAACTCCTTGGGAAGCCTCGCCCACTCCCTTTGGGCCACGAGGAAGGAGAGCTGGGCGCTGGGCTCCCAGAAGGAGGGGTAGTAGTAGTAGCGGGCCACCTTGTAAAAGCCCAGCTTCTCGTCGTCGTAGGGCCCGGCGAACTCGGTGGCGTCTATGGCCCCCCGCTCCAAGGCGGGGTAGATGTCCCCGGCCGCCAGCGTCTGGGGCACCACCCCGAGCCGCCCCATCACGAGGCCGCCGAGGCCCGGGATGCGCATCCTGAGGCCCTTGAGGTCCTCCAGGGTGCGGACCTCCCGGCGGAACCAGCCCCCCATCTGGGTCCCGGTGTTCCCCCCGGGGAACTGGAGGACGCCGAAGTCGGCGTAGACCCGGCGGAGGAGCTCAAGCCCCCCGCCCATGAGCATCCAGGCGTTGTGCTGCCGGTAGGTCAGGCCGAAGGGGACGCCTCCGTCAAAGGCCAAAGCCGGGTTCTTGCCCACGTAGAAGGGACCGTAGGTGTGGCCGGCCTCCACCGTGCCCTGCTGCACCGCGTCCAGCACCTGCCCCCCAGGGACGAGCTCCCCGGCCTGGTAGACCCGGATCTGGAACCGCCCCCCGGTGAGCTCCGCCACCCGCTTCGCCAGCTCCTCCGCCCCGCCGTAGAGGGTGTCCAGGCTCCTCGGGTAGCTGGAGACAAGCCGCCAGCGCACCGTGGGGCTCCCCTGGGCGAAGGCGCGGTAGAAGAGGCTCGCCCCAAGGCCCACGCCCACCTTCCTGAGAAAGCTCCGCCTTTTCATCGTGGCCTCCGGCGTTGCCCAGTCTACCACCTCGCGGGTAGCATAAAGCCATGCTCCAGTACCCCGAGCTTCCCCTGGAAAGCCCCCTGATTGACGCCGAGCTTCCTGACCCAAGGGGCGGACGCTACCGGCTTTCCCAGTTCCATGAGCCTTTGCTCGCCGTGGTCTTCATGTGCAACCACTGCCCCTACGTCAAGGGCTCCATCGGCGAGCTCGTGGCCCTGGCGGAAAGGTACCGGGGCAAGGTGGCCTTCGTGGGCATCAACGCCAACGACTACGAGAAGTACCCCGAGGACGCCCCGGAGAAGATGGCGGCCTTCGCCGAGGAGCACGGAATCTTCTTCCCCTACCTCCTGGACGAGACCCAGGAGGTGGCCAAGGCCTACCGCGCCCTGCGCACCCCGGAGGTCTTCCTCTTTGACGAAAGGCGCCTCCTCCGCTACCACGGCCGGGTGAACGACAACCCCAAGGACCCCAGCAAGGTGCAAAGCCACGACCTCGAGGCGGCCATAGAGGCCCTCCTCCGGGGCGAGGAGCCCCCCCTCAAGGAGGCCCCCGCCATCGGCTGCACCATCAAGTGGAGGCCAGGGAACGAGCCGGAGGTTAGGATCGGCTGATCACCGCCGCTGGCGCCAAAGGCCCCGCCTCGGGTCGTAGGGGCAGGCCCGGAAGGCCACCCGGGGGCAGTGCCGCCGGTAGGCCCTGACCTCCCGGGCCAGGTCCTCGGGCAGGCCGCAGACGGGACACCCCCTCCTCTGGGAGAAGACCCGGGCGAAAAGGGCCGCCAGGCGGGAAACAAACCTCACGCCCCCCATCCTAACCCAGGTGGTAGACTGCCTCCGGGCTTCGGCCCGGGAGGTTTTATGCGCGTGCTGGTGACGGGCGGCGCCGGTTTCATCGGAAGCCACATCGTGGAGGACCTCCTCGCCAGGGGCCTGGAGGTGGCGGTCCTGGACAACCTGGCCACGGGCAAGCGGGAAAACGTGCCCAAAGGCGTCCCCTTCTTCCGGGTGGACCTAAGGGACAAGGAGGGGGTGGAAAGGGCCTTCCGGGAGTTCCGCCCCACCCACGTCTCCCACCAGGCGGCCCAAGCCTCGGTGAAGGTGAGCGTGGAGGACCCGGTCCTGGACTTTGAGGTGAACCTCCTGGGGGGGCTTAACCTCCTCGAGGCCTGCCGCCAGTACGGCGTGGAGAAGCTCGTCTTCGCCTCCACGGGCGGGGCCATCTACGGGGAGGTGCCCGAGGGGGAAAGGGCCGAGGAGACCTGGCCCCCCCGCCCAAAAAGCCCCTACGCCGCGAGCAAGGCGGCCTTTGAGCACTACCTCTCCGTCTACGGGCAAAGCTACGGGCTCAAGTGGGTCTCCCTGCGCTACGGCAACGTGTACGGCCCCAGGCAGGACCCCCACGGGGAGGCAGGGGTGGTGGCCATCTTCGCCGAGCGGGTCCTCAAGGGCCTGCCCGTGACCCTCTACGCCCGGAAGACCCCCGGGGACGAGGGGTGCGTGCGGGACTACGTTTACGTGGGGGACGTGGCCGAGGCCCACGCCCTCGCCCTCTTCTCCTTGGAAGGGATCTACAACGTGGGGACCGGGGAGGGGCACACCACGAGGGAGGTCCTCATGGCGGTGGCCGAGGCCGCGGGGAAGGCCCCCGAGGTCCAGCCCGCCCCCCCGCGCCCCGGGGACCTGGAACGGAGCGTCCTCTCCCCCCTCAAGCTCATGGCCCACGGCTGGCGGCCCAAGGTGGGGTTCCAGGAGGGCATCCGCCTCACCGTGGACCACTTCCGGGGCGCCGTATAGGGCTACCCCCGGCCTCGCCGGCCTCCTTCTCCCTGGGCAAGCCCCCGCATCACCGTCCGGGAGGGCCACCATCGGACCTGAAGCGCCGACCAAGGCACGGCCGCAGCAGCCCCAGGCCGGCTAAATCCCCCCTGGTCTTGCCAAAAGGAGGGGGGCATGCTATCTTTGCCCCAAGCACAACCGGAAAGGAGGCGTGCATGAAGCGCAGGGAGTTTCTGAGGAGGCTTGGCGTGGGTTCGCTGGCGGCCATGGGCTTCTCCCGCTTCGCCTTGGCCCAGGCGAGGCCCGTGAAGCTCGCCGCCCTCCTTCCCCTCACCGGGCCCTTCGCCTTCGCCGGCAACGCCGGCCGGGAAGGGTTCGTGGACGGGGTGGACTACGTGAACGAGGTCCTGGGGGGGATCGCCGGGCGGAAGCTTGAGCTCATCGTGGAGGACACGGGCTACGACGTGGCCAAGGGGACGGCCGCCTTCAACCGGGTCCTCTCCAGGGAGCGGCCCGACGAGCTCCTCTTCGTCTACGGGGACTCCACGGGGCTTTCCAAGGCCCTGGCCCCGGAGATCGCCAGGATCGGCCTCCCCTACTCCGCCACCAGCTTCGCCAACGAGCTTGCCGACCCCGAGAAGTACCCCACCATCTTCGTCTTCGGCCCCACCTACAACGACATGATGGAGGCCCTCCTGCGCCAGATCCGCCTGCAAAAGGGCAAGGCCCGGATCGCCCTCGTCTACTCCAACACGGAGTTCGGCCGCGACCCCATCCCCTACGTCAAGGAGCGGGCCAAGGCTTTGGGGATGGAGGTGGTCCACGAGGAGGTGACGCCCCCCGCCTTCACCGACGCCACCCCCGTGGTCCTGAACCTGCGCCGGGCCAACCCCGACTTCGTCCTCCTCCAGGGCTACGCCCTCTCCGCGGAGCCCCTGATCCTAAGGGCCGCGCGGGAGCAGGGCCTAAGGGCCCAGTTCATGGGCACCTACTACTCGGCGGAGCTCGTCCTCATCCAGCGGGCGGGGCCCGCCGCCGAGGGCTTCACCGTGACCTACCACAACCCCTACTGGTACGACACCCTGGTGCCCGCCGTGGACGAGATGCGCAAGTTCCGCCAGAGGAAGGGCCGGGACTCCTCCTACCGCCCCACCTACTACATGGGGAGCCTGGCCGTGGCCCTGGGGGTGGCCGAGGCCATGCGCCGGGCGGCCCAGGCGGGGAAGCTCACCCGGGCCGGGGTGGTGGAGTACCTGGAGAAGATCGGGGACTACAACGCCATGGGCCTGGTGCGGGGCTACCAGTTCGTGAACCACCGCATCCCCTACACCAAGCTCTACCGGGCGAGCGTCAAGGACGGGCGCTTCAACGCCATCACCGACTGGCTGAAGCTGGCCTAGGGCCA
Source organism: Thermus thermophilus HB8 (assembly GCF_000091545.1). Taxonomy (GTDB): domain Bacteria; phylum Deinococcota; class Deinococci; order Deinococcales; family Thermaceae; genus Thermus; species Thermus thermophilus. Next base: position 556,785 of record NC_006461.1, on the reverse strand, counting down.
GGCCCCTTCCCTCGGGAGGAAGCGTGGCGGACCTCCTTCCCTACCTCATCGGCGGCTTGGCCAACGGGGCCCTCTACAGCCTCCTCGCCTTGGGCTTCGTCCTCGTCTACCGGGCGACCAGCGTGGTGAACTTCGCCATCGGGGAGTTCCTCCTCGTGGGGGCCTACCTCACCTACACCTTCGCCCTCCTCCTTCCCCTCCCCTTGGCCCTCCTCGCCGCCCTGCCCCTCGCCTTCCTCTTCGGGGTCCTGGTGGAACGGGGCTTCGTGCGGCCCCTTCTCGGCCGGAACGTGGTGGCGGTGATCATGGCGACCATCGGCCTCGCCGCCGCCCTGGATGGGGGGGTGCAGCTCCTCTGGGGCCCGGACCTCAAGTACCTGCCGGGAAGCCTCCCCGACCTCGGCTTTGAAGCGGGAGGGGTCTACGTCTCCTCCCGGGCGGTCTGGAACCTCCTCCTGGCCCTGCCCTTGGGGCTCGGCCTCCTCTGGCTCCTCCGGAAAAGCCGCTACGGCGTCCTGGTCCGGGCCATCTCCGAGCGGGAGGTGGCCGCCTTGGCCCTGGGCATCCCCACGGCCCGGATCCTGGCCGGGGTCTGGGGGGTCTCCGCCCTCCTCGCCACCTTGGCGGGGGCCCTCCTCGCCGCGGCGAGCGGGGTGGGGCACAACCTCGTCTTCTTCGGGCTCAAGGTCTTCCCCGTGGCCATCCTGGGGGGGCTTGACGCCGTGGGCGGGGCTCTGGCGGCGGGGTTTTTGCTCGGGGTCCTCGAGGCCCTCTCCCAGCGCTACCTGGAGGCCTACCTCCCCGGCTTCACCGAGGCCCTGCCCTTCGTGGTGGTCCTCCTCGTCCTCCTCGTGAGGCCCTACGGCCTCTTCGGGGAGCGGCAGATTGAGAGGGTGTGATGCTTTCCGTGGAGAACCTCAAGGTGGTCTACCGGGGGGTCATCCTGGCCCTGGACGGGGTCTCCCTGGAGGTGGGGGAGGGGGAGGCCGTGGCCCTCCTGGGCCCGAACGGAGCCGGGAAAAGCTCCTTGGTGCGGACCATCGCCGGCCTCCTCCCCAAGTTTGAGGGGCGGGTTCTGGACGGGAAGGTGCGCCTCTTCGGCCGGGAGGCCACCCACCTGGACCCGGTGGGGATCTCCCGGCTAGGCCTCACCGCCATCCTGGAGGGCCGCCCCCTCTTCCGCTACCTGACCCCGGTGGAGAACCTCATGGCCGCAGGCCACCGCCTCCCCCCAAAGGCGCTCAAGGAAGGGATGGAGGAGGTCTTCGCCCGCTTTCCCCGCCTCTACGAGCGCCGCCACGAGCAGGCGGGCTACCTCTCGGGGGGGGAGCAGCAGATGCTCCTTTTGGGCATGGCCCTCCTCACGAGGCCGAGGCTTCTCGTGGTGGACGAGCCCTCCTTGGGCCTCGCCCCCAAGCTGGTGGGAGAGGTGATGCAGACCCTGGACGCCCTAAGGCGGGAAAAGGGGCTCTCCCTCCTCCTCGTGGAGCAAAACGCCCGGGCCGCCCTCGGCGTCGTGGACCGGGTGTACGTCCTGGAAAGGGGCCGCGTGGTCTTTGAGGGGAGCGCCAAGGAGGCCATGGAGGACCAGGACGTGATGGAGTTCTACCTGGGCAAGGAGGAGGTGGGCTTCCGCCAGGCGAGGCGGTACCGGAGGAGGAAGCGGTGGGTGTGATCCTAAAGGTGCAGGACCTCCACCTCTCCTTCAAGGGGGTAAAGGCCCTCTCGGGGGTGGCGTTCTCCGTGGCGGAGGGGGAGTTCTTCGCCGTCATCGGCCCGAACGGCGCCGGGAAGACCACCCTCTTAAACGTCCTTTCCGGGGTGTACGACCCCGACCGAGGAGAGGTGGTCTTCCTGGGCCAAAGCCTAAAGGGGAAAAGCCCCCAAGAAAGGGCCCGCATGGGCCTCGGGCGCACCTTCCAGGGCCTGGAGATCTTCCGGGGGATGAGCGTCCTGGAAAACGTCAAGCTGGGGGCGGAGCTCGCCCTCTCCACCTACCCCATGGCCCTCCCCCGGGCGGAAAGGGAGTGGCGCCTCAGGGCCTGGGCGGAGGAGGTCCTGGACTACCTCCACCTCTCCCCCTTCCGCCACGCCCCGGCGGGGATGCTCCCTTACGGCCTCCAGAAGCGGGTGGAGGTGGCGAGGGCCCTCGCGGGCCGGCCCAAGCTCCTCCTCCTGGACGAGCCCATGGCGGGGCTTGCCCTGGAGGAGAAGCAGGACCTGGCCCGCTTCCTCCTGGACGCCCGGGAGGAGTGGGGGGTGACCCTCCTTTGGGTGGAGCACGACCTTAGGGCCGTCCTGGAGCTTTCCGACCGGGTCCTGGTCCTCTCCTACGGGGAGGTCCTCTACCACGGCCCCCCCGAAGGGGTGAAGAAGGACCCCAAGGTGGTGGAGGCCTACCTGGGCCAGGGGTGAGGGCGTATGCGGGGAACCCTTTTAGAACACCTCGTGAGGCACGCCAAGGAGCGCCCCGAAGCCCCGGCCCTACGGGTGAAGCGGCTCGGCGTCTGGCAGAAGACCTCCTGGCGGGGGCTTCTGGACCGGGTCCTAAGCCTCGCCGGGGGGCTTTCCGCCCTGGGCCTTAAGGAGGGCGAGGTCCTCGCCATCCTGGGCCACAACGCCCCCGAGTGGGTGGAGGCGGAGCTCGCCGCCCAGGTCCTGGGGGCCCTCCCCATGGGCATCTACGCCGACGCCATGCCCGAGGAGGTGGGCTACTTCCTGGAGTTCACCGGGGCGAGGGGCATCGTGGTCTCCGACGAGGAGCAGCTGGACAAGGTCTACCCCCACCTCCACCTCGTGGACTTCGTCCTCGTGTGGGAGGAGGCGGGGATGAGCCGGCACTTCCGGGGGAAGGTCAGGCGCTTCAGCCAGGCCTTCGGCGACCCCAAGGTGGGGGAGGAGGCCCTAAGGAGGCGGCGCCCGGAGGAGACCGCCCTCCTCGCCCCCACTTCCGGCACCACGGGGCGGAGCAAGCTCGCCATGCTCTCCCACCAAAACCTCCTCGCCGGGCACGAGGCGGTGGGGAAGGCCCTGGGCTTCCAGAGGGGGGCCTGGGTTTTCAGCTACCTCCCCCTTCCCTGGATCGGGGAGCAGATGCTGACCGTGGTGCAGAGCCTGGTGGAGGGCTCCACCGTCCACTTCCCCGAGGACCCCACCACGCTTAAGGAGGACCTCAAGGAGGTCCAGCCCGACTTCTTCCTGGCCCCGCCCAGGCTTTGGGAGGAGATGGCGAGCTTCATCCAAAGCCGGATGGCGGACGCCGACCCCGTCAAGGCCTTCTTCTACCGGGCCGGGATGGGGGCCCTTCTGGAGGGGGCGAACCGGGAGTTCAGGGGGGAAAGGGTGGGGCTCTGGCTCAACCTCAAGCGGGCCCTCTTCTACCCCCTCATCGCCAGGCCCCTGAGGGCGAGGCTCGGGCTTGCCGCCTGCCGCATCGCCGTCACCGGCGGGGCGCCCCTGGGCCCGGAGGTCTTCACCTTCTTCCGCGCCCTGGGGCTGGACATCCGCCAGGTCTACGGCCAATCCGAGACCGCCGCCGCCACCACCGCCCACGCCACCGGGGACGCCCCCCCGGAGACCGTGGGCCCCCCTCTTCCGGGCACGGAGGTGCGCATCAGCGAGGAAGGGGAGATCCAGGTGCGGGGCCCCCAGGTCTTTCAGGGCTACTTCAAGCAGGAAAAGGCCACCCGGGAGAGCTTCACCGAGGACGGCTTCTTCCGCACGGGGGACGCGGGCTTCTTTGACGAGCGGGGGCACCTGGTGATCCTCGGGCGGGTGAAGGAGGTGGGGGCGTTGGCGGACGGCACCCGCTTCGCCCCCCAGTTCCTGGAAAACCGCCTGAAGTACTCCCCCTACATCCGGGAGGCCGTGGTACTCGGCCACGGCAGGCCCTTTGTCACCGCCCTCGTGGAGCTTGACCCGGAAAACGTCCAGAACTGGGCGAGGAGGCGGGGCCTTCCCTTCACCACCTACCAGTCCCTCACCGAGCGCCTCGAGGTCCAGGCCCTGATCGCCGAGGAGATCCGCATGGTGAACCAGACCCTTCCCGAGAAGCTCAGGATCCGGCGCTTCGCCCTTTTGCCCAAGGAGCTCCACCCCGACGACGAGGAGATCACCCGCACTCGGAAGGTGCGCCGCCAGATCGTGGAGGCCCGCTACGCCCCGGTGATCCAGGCCCTCTACGGCGAGGGCGGCCGCGTGAGCCTCTCCCTGCCCATCCGCTACCTCGAGGGGGAGGGCAGGCTGGAGGCCACCCTCGAGGTCCAGGAGGTCTGAGATGTTCGCCCTCTCCAAGCGCCTCACCGACGCCTTTAGCCTGCGCTTCGCCCGGGCGGTGCGGGAGACCTACCGGGAGGACGAGGCCTACGCCAGCACCCCCCTGGGCCGCCTCGCCCTCTACGCCTTTCTCCTCCTGCTCCTCCTCCTCCCCCTCCTCCTCGGCCCCTACCCCATGTACGTGGCCACCCTGGTGGCCATCGGGGCCCTCTCCGCCCTGGGCCTCCACCTCCTGGTGGGGGGCGCGGGGCAGATCTCCTTAGGCCACGCCGCCTTCATGGGGGTGGGGGCCTACGCGGCAAGCCACCTCACGGGCCCCCTCGCCCCCTTGGGGATCCTCCTCGGGGGCGGGATCGCCGCCCTTTTGGGGCTTCTCCTCGGCCTCCCCTCCCTCAGGATCAAGGGGGTGTACCTGGCCATCGCCACCCTGGCCTTCCAGTTCCTGGCGGACTACGTCTTTAAGACCTGGGAGGCGGTCACGGGGGGGATCCGGGGCCGGACCCTTCCTCCCCCCGAGGTCCTGGGCCTCGTCCTGGACACCCCGGAGAAGCTCTGGTACCTGGTCCTCCTCTTCGCCCTCCCCCTCTTCTTCTACGGCAAGCGCCTCCTCATGACCCGCGCCGGGCGGGCCTTCCGGGCGGTGCGGGACAACGACCTCTCCGCCCGGGTGGCCGGGGTGGACCTCACCCGGACCAAGCTCCTCGCCTTCGCCCTCTCCGCCTTCTACGCCGGGGTGGCGGGGGGGCTTCTCGCCGGGCTCTACAAGGCGGTGACCCCGGAGTACTTTCCCCTCTCCGTGAGCATCCAGTACCTGGCCATGGTCATCGTGGGCGGGGCGGGGACGGTCTTGGGAGCGGTCTTGGGGGCCTTCTTCGTCCTCCTCATCCCCGAGGTGCTCAATAGCTTCGTGGGGGCCCTGGGCCCAGAGTACGCCGCCCAGCTCGCCGCCTGGCGCAACGTGGTCTTCGGGGGCCTCATCCTCCTCTTCCTGGTCCTCGAGCCCCTGGGCCTGGTGGGGCTTTGGGGGCGGGTGCGGGACTACTTCCGCACCTGGCCCCTGCCCTACTAGGGGGCGACCAGGGCCTTGGCGTAGGCCTTTTGGAGGAGCTTGCAGGGCCGCTTCACGTCCGCCAAGGCCGTGTAAATGTCGGAGTTGACGAGGAGCACCGCCTCCACCTGCCTGGGGTAGCGGAGGACGCAGGTGTGCTCCTCCGGACCCGCCAAGGCGTAGAGGTCCCCGGGGTGCCACACCCGGGCCGTGGCCTCGTCCCCGGGGTAGGGCCCCTCCTGCCCCGCCGGGTACCAGCCCCAAAGCCGCAGGAGCATCTCCTCCCGCACCTCCTTGGGGAGGAGGACCTCGGTGTGCAGGGCGTAGGCCAGAAGCTGGGCCAGCTCCAAGGCCGACATGCGGAGCCCCGAATGCCCCCCGCAGGCGTCCGGGGACGGGGCGAAGCTTCGCCCGGGCACCTCCTCGTGGACGAAGTCGTAGGCCAGGGCCTCCCCCCTGGGGCCCGGCGCGCAGTCCACCCAGGAGAGGCCCGCAGGCTCCAGGAGCCACCTGGAGTCGTCCGCCCCCTGCCACTGGGAACAGGCGGCGAGGCCCAAGAAGGGCAGCCACAGGATCTTTTTCACCGTACTCACCCTGCCTTTCGTGCGGCGCGGGAGCGGAAACCCAGAACGGCCTTCCTTGAGTCGGGATGGCTTAAGGGTACCCCCGCCCTGCCCGGGGAAAAGGGGGCCAGGGCACTTTTCCGGCTACCATGGAGGCATGGAGGGCATCCGGCGCGCGGCGCAGCGGGCCGCGGAAGAGTTTCTTCAGGCCTTCCCCATGGCGCCCGGGAGCCTCTTCGTCCTCGGGGGCTCCACCAGCGAGGTCCTGGGGGAGAGGGTGGGGACGAGGCCGAGCCTCGAGGCCGCCCACGCCGTCCTGGAAGGCCTCCTCCCGCCCCTCCTGGAAAGGGGGGTCCACGTGGCCGTCCAGGCCTGCGAGCACCTGAACCGGGCCCTGGTGGTGGAGCGGGAGACCGCCCGGGCCTTTGGCCTGGAGGAGGTCGCCGTCTTCCCCCACCCCAAGGCGGGGGGGGCCTTGGCCACGGCGGCCTTCCTGCGCTTCCGGGACCCGGTGATGGTGGAGTCCCTCAAGGCCCAGGCCCACGGGGGGATGGACATCGGGGGCGTCCTCATCGGCATGCACCTCCGCCCCGTGGCCGTGCCCCTGAGGCTTTCCGTGCGGAAGATCGGCGAGGCGGTGCTCCTCGCCGCCAAGACGAGGCCCAAGCTCGTGGGCGGGGCCCGGGCGGTCTACACGCGGGAGGAGATGCTCAAGAAGCTGGAAGAATTTCTTCCAAAACCTCCCTGAACATGCCGGCCACCCCCAGGGCCTCGTAGCGGTCGTAGGCGCCCATGAGGGAGAGGCGGAAGACCTTGCCCTTCAAGGGCCCCTGCCCCCCGGCGATGACGGCCCCCCTTTGGGCGAAGGCCTCCTTCACCCGGGCGTAGGGCACCCCTTCCGGCAGGTAGAAGGCGGCCACGGCGGGGCTAAACCGCTTGGGGACGGGTCTAAGGCCCCCCTCCTCCCCCACCCCGTAGAGGAGGGCGTTCTGCCAGGCCTTGAGGGCGAGGTGCTCCTCCAGGCGGGGAAGGACCTCCTCGAGGACGGCCGCCACCGCCAACACCAGGTTGATGGCCGGGGTCCAGGCGCTCTCCCCCTCCTTTTGGGCCTTGAGCTCCCGGGCGAGGTCCAGGTAGTAGCCCCTGGGCTTCAGGCGCTCCAGGGCCCTGGGGGAGAGGGCCACGAAGCCGAGGCCCGGGGGGCACATGAGGCCCTTCTGGCTCCCCGAGGCCGCGGCGTCCACGCCCATGGCCTCGAGGGCCACCTCCCCCACCAGGAGGCTCGTCACCATGTCCGCCCCCACGAGGCCCTCGGGGTTCTTCTCCTTGAAGGCCCGGGCCAAGGCGGGAAGGTCGGCGAGGGCCCCGGTGGAGGTCTCCGAGTGGACCAGAAGCAGCCCCGCGTACCCCTCCTTGGCCACGTCCTCGGGGCGGGGGGTGTCCCCGTAGGGGTAGTCCAGGCGCTCCACAACCAGCCCCGCCTCCAAGGCGATCTCGTAGAAGCGCTCGGAGAACTTGCCGTAGACCGGCACCAAGACCCTTTCCCCGGGGGCGAAGAGGTTCTTCACCAAGGCCTCCATGGCCAGGGTGCCGCTTCCCGTAAGGATCAAGACCTCCCCCTCGGTGCGGAAGGCCTCCCTCAAAAGCCCCCTCGCCTTCAGGAAGACCTCCCGGGCGGCCTCGGTGCGGTGGTGGAGCTGGGGCCGGGCCAGGGCCTCCAAGGCCTTGGGGTGCAGGCGCACGGGTCCTGGGGTGAGGAGCCAGTCCATGGGAGAAGTGTAGCGGAAAGGGGACCCGGACGGGGTAGCCTAGGCGTGTGCGCTACGCCCTCCGCTTCCGCCCCCTCGCCGGCGGGGAGTACCTCCTCCCCCTGCCCCAAACCCTCCCGGGGCAGGAGGTGGGGGAGGTCTTCCTCTCCCACAAGCCCCTCGAGGTCTACGAGGCCCAAGGCAACCTCCTCGCCCGCTTCGCCCTGGAGGAAGGCGAGGCCCTGGAGGCCCGCTTCCGCCTCCGCACCGCTCCCTTTCGGGCCAGCCCCCCGTGGGGGCAAACCCTCCTCCGGGAGCCCCCCGAGGCCTGGCCCGGGATCCTGGCCCACCGGGGCCACCGGCCGGGGCCACCGGGTGGAAAAGGCTCTGGGCTTCCTCCTCTCGGGAAAGCCCCATACCTGGTTTCTGGTGGACGGCCTTCCCCTAGACCCCCTCCTCTTCCAGGCCCTAAGGGAAAACCCCGCCCTCCTCCTTCCCCTGGGGGTGGCCCCGGACCCCAGGGGCTACCTGGGCGGGCACGAGGGGAAAAGGCTCCTCCTCCTCAAAACCCCCTGGCCTGGGGAAGAGGACCCCCTATGGGGCGAGCTCAGGCCCCTGGGCCTAGACCCCCTGCCCCCGGCCCGGGCCCTGGCCTTCCTGAGCCTCGGGGCCTCCGCCCTGGGCCTTTCCACCGGGCCCTGGCCCTACCTCCCCTACCTCGCCCTCCTCGCCCTGAGGCAGGGCCCCGCCCTCAAGGACCTCCTACGGCAAAGCCCCCGCCACGCCCTGGAAAGCCTCCTCTTCCACGCCTTCGCCCTCTCCGTGACCACGGAGGTCAGGCCCGAGCTCGGCCTCGCCTACCTGGGCCTCCTCTTCTGGAACCGGACCCGCCCCCCGTGGCGGGAAGGCCCCCACCTCGGGTAAAATGCCGGGGAACCCCCGATGGGCCAAAGGCGCTCAAAGCGCGGGGTTCGCGTGGAGGTACCGCATGGCCAAGGTCAGGCTGGAACACGTGTGGAAGCGCTTCGGCAAGGTGGTGGCGGTCAAGGACTTCAACCTGGAGACGGAGGACGGGGAGTTCGTGGTCTTCGTGGGGCCCTCGGGCTGCGGCAAGACCACCACCCTCCGCATGATCGCCGGGCTGGAGGAGATCTCCGAGGGCAAGATCTACATCGGCGACCGCCTGGTGAACGACGTCCCCCCCAAGGACCGGGACATCGCCATGGTCTTCCAGAACTACGCCCTCTACCCCCACATGAACGTCTACGAGAACATGGCCTTCGGGCTCCGCCTCCGGCGCTACCCCAAGGACGAGATTGACCGGCGGGTCAAGGAGGCCGCCCGCATCCTCAAGATCGAGCACCTCCTCAACCGCAAGCCCCGGGAGCTCTCGGGCGGGCAGCGCCAGCGGGTGGCCATGGGGCGGGCCATCGTGCGGGAACCCAAGGTCTTCCTCATGGACGAGCCCCTCTCCAACCTGGACGCCAAGCTCCGCGTGGAGATGCGGGCCGAGATCGCCAAGCTGCAAAGGCGCCTCGGGGTCACCACCATCTACGTGACCCACGACCAGGTGGAGGCCATGACCCTGGGGCACCGCATCGTGGTCATGAAGGACGGGGAGATCCAGCAGGTGGACACGCCCTTGAACCTCTACGACTTCCCCGCCAACCGCTTCGTGGCCGGCTTCATCGGCAGCCCCTCCATGAACTTCGTCCGCGCCGGGGTGGAGGTCCAGGGGGAGAAGGTCTACCTCGTGGCCCCCGGCTTTCGCATCCGGGCGAACGCCGTGCTGGGAAGCGCCCTGAAGCCCTACGCCGGGAAGGAGGTGTGGCTTGGCGTCCGGCCCGAGCACTTAGGCCTCAAGGGGTACACGACGATCCCCGAGGAGGAGAACGTCCTCCGGGGCGAGGTGGAGGTGGTGGAGCCCCTGGGGGCGGAGACGGAGATCCACGTGGCGATAAACGGCACCCTCCTCGTGGCCAAGGTGGACGGCCACGCCCCCGTGAAGCCCGGGGACAAGGTGGAGCTCCTCGCCGACACCCAAAGGCTCCACGCCTTTGACGTGGAAACCGACAAGACCATCGGCCACGCCCAGGAGCGGGCGGCCGTGGCCCGCTAGGGCCCGAGGGGAATGGGGGCGGGGGCTTCCCCCCGCCCCTTTATCATGGAGGGGTGAGCGCGCCCAAGCCCTTCGTCATCGGGATCGCCGGGGGAACGGCGAGCGGCAAGACCACCCTCGCCCAGGCCCTGGCCCGGACCCTGGGGGAGCGGGTCGCCCTCCTCCCCATGGACCACTACTACAAGGACCTGGGCCACCTCCCCCTGGAGGAGCGCCTCCGGGTGAACTACGACCACCCGGACGCCTTTGACCTCGCCCTCTACCTGGAGCACGCCCAGGCCCTCCTCCGGGGCCTTCCCGTGGAGATGCCCGTCTACGACTTCCGGGCCTACACCCGAAGCCCCAGAAGAACGCCGGTCCGGCCCGCCCCCGTGGTGATCCTGGAAGGCATCCTGGTCCTCTACCCCAAGGAGCTCCGGGACCTCATGGACCTCAAGGTCTTCGTGGACGCCGACGCCGACGAGCGCTTCATCCGCAGGCTCAAGCGGGACGTCCTGGAAAGGGGCAGGAGCCTGGAAGGGGTGGTGGCCCAGTACCTGGAGCAGGTCAAGCCCATGCACCTCCACTTCGTGGAGCCCACCAAGCGGTACGCCGACGTGATCGTGCCCAGGGGCGGCCAGAACCCCGTGGCCCTGGAGATGCTCGCGGCCAAGGCCCTCGCCCGCCTGGCCCGGATGGGGGCAGCGTGAGGGCCCTCCTCCACCTCCTCCTCGTCCTCGCCCTCCTCCCCTCCCTCCTCGCCCTCGCGCCGAGGCTCCGCGCCCAGGCCCCGGGGCCCGTGGCCCTGGTCCTGGACGCGGAGGCGGTGCGGGAGGAGGCGCAGGCGCGGGGCGAGGACCTCATGGCGGCCCTCGCCCGCTACCAGGCCCTCGGGGTGAACGGCGTCGCCTTCCCCGAGCGCCTGGTGCGGGACTGGGTAGGGGAAGGGGTCCTCCTCTACCGCCAAGGGCGGGAGCTCGTGGAGATGGGGCTTTCCGCAAGGCCCGGCTGGCACTACCTGAAGGGGGACCCGGCCCTCCTCGCCCTCCTAGAGCGGGCCTACGACCTGCCCTCAGAAAGGCTTGGGGAGTGGCTGGGCTTTCCCGTGGACGTTCAGGCCCTCCCCGCCTTCTACAACCTGGAAGAACTCCGCCAGGCCAAGGCCATGGGCCTCTACGTGATGGTCCGGCCCCTGAACCACAGGCTCCGCCGCCTCGAGGCGGGCCTGCCCCTGGTCCCGAAGGAGGCGGACGCCGTGGTCTTCCTGGGCCTCGAGGCCCTGGGCTACCCCTACCGCCTCGGGGAGGCCAAGGCCCTCGTCCCCGTCCCCGTGGCCCTCATTGAGGGCACGCCCCAGGCGGGGCTAGGGGCCTTCCGGGACCAGGGGATCCTTAGGCTCTTCAGCCTCCGCTACGAGTGGCTCCTCACCCTGAAGCCCGAGGAAGCGGCGGAGAAGTACGGCCTCGCCGCCCGGGAGCGGAGCCACCAGATCCTCTACCTCCGGCCCTACCCCTACCCCGAGGACACCGCCCGCCTCCTAAAGAGGCTCCAGGAGGAGCTCAAGGCGAGCGGCCTCCCCTTGGGGGCGCCGAGCCCGCGGGCGCTCGCCCCAAGCCCCCTGAGGTACGCCGCCTGGGTGGGGGTGCTGGCGGGGCTTGGGCTTTTGGCCTTGGGGCTTCCCGTGTACGGGCCCCTGGTGGCCTTCCTCCTCCTCCTCTTCGCCTTGGGCTACGCGGGGAGCCAGGCGGGGCCTTTGCTTGCCGCCCTGGTCTTCCCCGTCCTCGGCTTCCTGGGCCCGAGGAACGGGCTTTGGATGTGGGCGAGGAGCCTGGGCTACGCCCTTTTGGGCGCGGTCTTCCTCTCCGCCTTGGGCTCCACGGAGGAGGCCCTCTCCGGCCTCGCCCCCTTCAAGGGGGTCTCCCTCACCCTCCTCGTGCCCCCCCTCCTCGTGGCCTACAGCTTCCTGGAAAAAGACTTCAAGGAGGCCCTCACCCGCCTCTTCCTCCACCCCGTCCGCCTGGGGGAGGTGGCCCTGGGGGGGCTTGCCCTGGGGCTCCTCCTCCTCGCCCTCCTGCGCCGCGGCAACGACGCCCCCATCGTCCCCGAGCTGGAGCTCAAGCTTAGGGCCCTCCTCCAGGACGTCATGGTCCGCCCCCGGTTCAAGGAGGTCTTCGGCCACGCCCTCTTCCCCCTGGCCCTCCTCCTCCCCTGGCCCCGCTGGGTGCAAAACGGCCTCCTCTTCCTCGCCTCCTTGGGCATCGCCTCCATCCTCAACACCTTCAGCCACTACCACACCCCCCTCCCCATCTCCTTCTTCCGGGTGCTGAACGGCGCCCTCCTCGGCCTTTCCCTCGGGCTTGTCGGGGTTATCCTGGTAAGGAGGCTTAGGGCATGGTGGTCGGCGTAGCGGGGTACTACGGGTTCAGGAACGCCGGGGACGAGGCGATCCTCGAGGCCATCGCCCGGGAGCTCAAGGCCCGCGGCCACGAGGTGGTGGCCCTCTCCGGCGACCCCAAAAGGACCCGCGAGGACCACGGCCTCAGGGCCTACCACCGCCTGAACCCCCTGGCCCTCCTCCGGGCGGACCTCTGGCTCCTCGGAGGAGGGGGGCTTCTGCAGGACGCCACCAGCGCCTTAAGCCTCACCTACTACCTCTCCGTGCTCCGCCTCGCCCGCCTCTTCCGCAAGCGGGTCGTGGTCTTCAACCAGTCCCTGGGCCCCCTCTCCCCCTGGGGGGAGAGGCGGGTGCGAAAGGCCCTCCAGGGCGTGCCGGTGATCCTCAGGGACCAGGACTCCCTGGAGTACGCCCGGCGCCTGGGGATCCCCGCCGCCCTCGGGGCCGACCCCGCCCTCCTCCTCCCGCCGCCCCCCGTGCCGCGGGAGGAGGACCTCGTCCTCGTCATCCCCCGGGCGGGGGTGCGGGAGGAGGCCCTCACGACCCTCTACGTGGCCGCCAACCACCTGGTCCACGAGGGGAAGCAGGTCCTCGTCCTCCTCCTCCAGCCCGGCTACGACGACGAGGTGGCCGAGGTCTTCCGCCTCCACCGCATAGAGCGCACCTCCGACCCCCGCCGCCTCCTCTACCTCGCGGCCCAGGCGGGGTACGTGATCTCCATGCGCCTCCACGGCCTGATCCTGGCCGCGGCCGCGGGCACCCCCTTCGCCGCCCTCTCCTACGACCCCAAGGTGGCCGCCTTCGCCAAGGAGACGGGGGCCTACTACCAGGAGCTCCCCGGGGAGCCCATCAAGCTCTACAAGGCCGCCCTTTACGGCCGCTTCCCCGACTGGGAGAAGGTGGCCCGGCTGAAGGAGCGGGCGCGGCAGAGCTTTGACCTGGCGCTGGGGGAGGGCGTCCCCATCAAAGGCTCCGGGCGCGGCTGAGGCGGCCCGCAAGCCCCTCGGCGAAGGCCCTGAGGTCCTCCAGGGCCTCCTCCACGCTTTGGCGGAGCAGGAACTCCCCGGGGGAGAGGCGCTTGAGGAGGAGGAAGGGCGGCTGGGCGAGGACCTCCACCCCCTGGCGGACCACCTCGGGGACGAGGCCTTCCTCCAGGGCCTCCGCCTCGAGGTCCGCGAGGAGGAAGACCTCCCCGAGGGGCTTGCGGGCGAGGAGGAGGAGGAGGGCGGCGAAGGCCCCCCGCTCGGAAAGCTCCGCCGCCAGCCGGTCCTCCAGGGCCTCCACCGCCTCGAGGTCCACCCGGCCCTCCTTGAGGAGGTCCTCCAGGTCCCAGGGGGTGAGGGGGAACCGCCCCTTGAGGCGGGCGAGGCGGGTCAGGGCCTCGGGGGAGACGAAGCCCACGCCCTCCGGGACCCGGTCCCGCTGGGACTCCGGGGCGAGGAGGGCGGTGTAGGCCCCCTGGAGGCGGTAGGGCTTGAGGCGCTCCACCTCCCCCTCGCCCAGGCGGAGGAGGACGAGGGTGAGCCGGCGCCTCCCGGAGAAGGCCCGGTAGACCCAAGGCGGCCCCTCCTCAAGCTGGAAGCCGAGCCGCCGGAGGTCCTCCGTGGCCCCCGGGGGCTCTAAGGGCTCGTGGGGGAAGAGCACCTCCTTGGGGTAGGGGGTGACCCGGACCCGGCGCTTCTGGGACTCGGGAGGGGGGGAGACCTCCTCCGGCCTAGCCTCCCGCTCCCGGGCCGGGGGCCTCTGGCCCGGCCTGGGGGCCGCTTTAAGCTCCACCTCCTCCCCCCGGAAGAGGAGGAGGACGGTCTCGTTGGCCGAGAGGCGGCGCTTCTGGTAGTAGGGGCCGAGGCCCCTGAGGACCCCGGCCTTCCAGTCCACCTCCACCGTGTAGGCCTCCCCGTCCTCGTCCACGAAGCGCACCTGCTCCCGCCCGAGGAGGCGCTGGCGGAGGGATACGGTCAAGGCCATGGTACCGGTCTGGATACAGGCGCTGGTGAGCACATACCGCGCGGTCATGCTACCTCCCGAGTTCCCAAAGCGTGCGGGGACGGCCGGACGTAAGCATATAGTATACCTCGTGCACCACGGCGAGGGTGCGCTCCACGTCCTCGAGGGCCCGGTGGCAGGTCCTTCGGGGAAGCTCCAGGACCTCGGAGAGGGCGTCCAGGCCGTAGCGCCTAAGGCCTGGTAAGCCCCGTCTGGCCAAGCGCAGGGAGTCCACCACGGGGTTTTCCAGGCGGTAGCCCAGGCCCTCCAAGGCCGGGCGGAGGAAGCCCAGGTCAAAGGCGGCGTTGTGGATCACCAAGGTGGCGTCGGCGAGGAGGGGGTAGGCCTTCTCCAGAACCTCCTCCAGGGAGGGGGCCTCCTCCAGGGCCTCCCGGGGGATGCCGGTGAGGCGCTCCACGAAGGGGCTCGGCGGGCGGGAGGGGCGGACGAGGCTCTGGAAGGGGAGGCGCCTCCCCCCCTCCAGGCGGAGGAGGCCCACCTCAATCACCTCGTCCAGGCCCGGGGCAAGCCCCGTGGTCTCCAGGTCCAGGACCACCACCGCCTCCCCCTCCAGGGGAAAGGGGTAGCGCCACTCCCAAAGCCCCACCCCCTCCTCCAGGAGGAACCTCCCGTCCAGAAGGGGCCGCACCACCCGCTCCACGGGGCCGCGAAGCCCCAAGGCCTCCCCCAGGGCAGGGAGGGGAAGGGGGCGCCCGGCCTCCCTGAGCCTGCGGGCGAGCCGGGTGGCCATGCGGTAGCGGAAGGCGGCCTCCATCAGAGGGCCTCCCCCAAGGGGGCCTTGAGGTGGGCCCGGGCCGTGGCCTCCTCAAAGGCGAGGGCCGCCCGAAGAAGCCTCTCGTCCTCCCCCCAGGGGGCGAGGAGCTGGAGGCCCACGGGCAGGTGCCCCTCAAACCCCGCGGGGAAGGAGAGGGCGGGCAGGCCCGTGAGGTTCGCCCCCACGGTGTAGAGGTCCTCCCGGTACATGGCGAGGGGATCGCGCCGGGCCCCGAAGGGGAAGGCGGGGTGGGGGGTGGTGGGGAGGAGGAGGAGGTCCACCTCCCGGAAGAGGGCCTGGGCCTCGGCCTTGAGGCGGCGGCGGAAGGCCTGGGCGCGGCCATAGTAGGCCTCGTAGTAGCCGCTAGAGAGGACGAAGGTGCCCACGAGGACGCGCCTTTTCACCTCGAGGCCGAAGAGGGCCCGGGTGGCCTCCATCATCCCCTCCACCTCCTCCCCCGCCGCCCGCCGCCCGTAGAGGGTGCCGTCGTAGCGGGCCAGGTTGGAGCTCGCCTCCGCCGGGGCCAGGATGTAGTAGGCGGCGAGGGCCTGGGGGAGGGAAGGCCAGGAGACCTCGCGCACGGAAAGGCCAAGCTCCCGGAAGACCTTAAGGGCCTCCTCCAGGGCCCTCTCCACCCCGGGGCTATTCCCCGCGAGGGCCTCCCGCACCACCCCGAGGCGCAGGGGGGGAAGGGGCCCCTCCAGGGCCTCCTGGAAGCGGGGGGGGAGGTCCAGGCTCGTGGCGTCCAGGGGGTCGGGCCCGGCCGCGGCGTCCATGAGGAGGGCCAGGTCCCGCACGGAGCGGGCCATGGGGCCGATCTGGTCCAGGCTCGAGGCGTAGGCGATGAGGCCGAAGCGGCTCACCCGGCCGTAGGTGGGCTTGAGGCCGTAGACGCCGCAGAAGGCGGCGGGCTGCCGGACGCTTCCCCCCGTGTCCGAGCCCAGGGCGAGGGGGGCGAGGTCGGCGGCCAAGGCGGCGGCGCTTCCCCCGCTGGAGCCCCCGGGGACCCTATCCGGGTCAAAGGGGTTCTTGGTGGGAAAGAAGGCGGAGTGCTCCGTGGAGGAGCCCATGCCGAACTCGTCCAGGTTGGTCTTGCCCAGGACCAGGGCGCCCAGGGCCTTAAGCCTCGCCACCGCGGTGGCCTCGTAGGGGGGCACGAAGTTCTCCAGAAGGCGGCTTCCCGCCGTGGTGCGGAGGCCACGGGTGGCGATGTTGTCCTTCACCGCCACCACGAGGCCCGCCAGGGGAAGCCCGGGGTCCACCGCCTCCGCCTCCTCCAAAAGCCTCTCGTTCAGGGAGAGGAAGGCGCCGAGGCCCGGGTCCAGCTCCTGGACCCGTTTCAGGTAGGCCTGGGCCACCTCCAGGGGGGAAACCTCCCCCCGGGCCACGCGGGCGCGGATCTCGTGGGCCAACATGCCCCCACTATAGCCCGAAGTGGAGGCAAAGCCAGTCCCGGAAGCCCACGTAGGCCTCCTCGCCCCCCCGGGGCAGGTAGACCACGTCCCCGGGCTCGTGGCGGAACCAGGTGTACTGCCTTTTGGCGTAGGCCTTCACCGCCCGGATGTCCCGCTCTAGCGCCTCCTCCAGGCCGTAGGCCCCCAGGAGGTGGCCCGCCACCTCCTTGTAGCCGATGGCCTGGAGGGCGGTGGGCATCCTGGGGTAGCGCTCAAGGAGCCCCCGCACCTCCTCCACGAGCCCCCGGGCGAACTGGGCCTTGGCCCTTTCCTCCAGCCTCGGGAAAAGCCAGGCCCGGTCGGGCCAGAGGACGAGCTTCTTGTAGCGGAAGCGGGGGGGCCTCTTGGGAAACCGGGCCGGGGGAGTGCCCGTGCGCCTCAGGACCTCCAGGGCCCGGACGAGCCTCCTCGGGTTTTTTCCCACGCGGCGGGCGTCCTCGGGGCTCGCCCGGGCGAGCTCAGCGAGGAGGGCCTCAAGGCCCCGCGCCTCAAGCTCCGCCCATAGGGCCTCCTGGACCCCGGGGTCCGGCGGGGGAAGGTCGTGAAGCCCCTCGGAGAGGGCGCGGATGTAGTAGCCCGTCCCCCCCACCACCAAGGGGAGCTTTCCCCGGGAAAGGACATGGGCGATGGCCTCCTCGGCCAGGGCGAGGAAGCGGGCCACGCTCATGGCCTCGTGGGGCTCGAGGACGTCCACCAGGTGGTGGGGCACCCGCGCCCGCTCCTCGGGCGTGGGCTTGTCCGTCCCGATGTCCAGGCCCCGGTAGACCATGGTGGCGTCGGCGGAGACCACCTCCACGGGGACCTCCTCCCCCAGGCGGAGGGCCAAAAAGGTCTTGCCGCTTCCCGTGGGGCCCGCGAGGACGGGGATCGCCTCCACGTCCCTTATGCTAAGGGCATGCTGGAGCGCCACGACCGCCTGGAAACCCTGAGAAAGCTGAAGGAACTGCAGGAGCGCATCGCCGAGCTCGCCTACCTCCTCACCGGGGAGGAGCCCGCCGCCTGGACCCCCAGGGTGGACCTTCTGGAAACCGAGGAGCACTACGTCCTCCTCGTGGACCTTCCCGGGGTGCGCCCCGAGGACCTGGAGCTTCTGGAGGAGGGGCAGCGGGTGACCCTGGCCGGGGTGCGCCACCCCCTGCCCGGCACCTACCTCTTGGAGGAGAGGCCCATGGGCACCTTCCGCCGCACCCTGGACCTCCCCGGGCCCATTGAGGAGGGGACGGCCCAGGCCACCCTGCGGAACGGGGTCTTGGAGGTCCGCTTCCGCAAGAGGCCGGCCACGGCCCTTCCCCTAAAGGAGGCGTAGCACCCGGTCGTCCCCGGGGCGCACCTGGCCCCTCCCGTCCCGGTTGGAGGTGGTGACGTAAAGGGCCCCATCGGGGCCCACCTGCACCTCCCTAAGGCGGCCGAAGCCGGAAAGGGCGGTCTCCACCCGCAAAACCCGCCAGCGGCCCCTCTCCCCCTCCAGGACGAGCCTCAAGAGGGCCTGCCCCCGGAGGCCCGCCACGTAGAGGTCCCCCCGGAAGAAGGCGAGGTTCCCCGGGGGGAAGCCCTGGGGCCAGAAGTAGAGGGGGTCCCGGTACCGGGGGTCGTTCCCCCGCCCCACCACCCTCGGCCAGCCGTAGTTCCCCCCGGGGACGATCAGGTTCACCTCGTCGTGGCCATAGCCCTGCTCCCCGCTCGGCCCGTGCTCGCTGGAGAAAAGCTCCCCGGTCTTTGGGTGCCAGGCGAGGCCCTGGGGGTTGCGGTGGCCCAGGCTATACACCTCGGGCCTCGCCCCCCTTCGCCCCAGGAAGGGGTTTCCCGGGGCGGGCTCCCCTTCCGGGGTGAGGCGGAGGATCTTCCCCCCCAAGGAGGCGAGGTCCTGGGCGAGCTCCCGCTCGTAGACCTCCCCCGTGGTCACGTAGAGCATCCCGTCGGGGCCGAAGGCGATGCGCCCCCCCGAGTGGAGGCCGTGGGGCCGGGCGGGGATCCCGTCCAGGACCACCCGGTCCAAGACCCCCCTTTCCCCCAGGTGCCTCAGGCGCACCACCTGGTTCCTCAGGCCCCCTTCCGCCACGGTGCGGTAGGCGTAGACGTAGGGCTCTTGGGGAAACCTTGGGTGGAGGGCGAGGCCCAAAAGCCCAGACTCCCCCCGGTGGTAGACGGAAAGCTCGGCGTAGGTGGAAAGCCTGCCCTCCCTAAAGAGCCGGATCCTCCCGGGCCTCTCCGCGATGAGCATCCCCCCGTCCGGCAGGAAAGCCAAGGCCCAGGGGACCTCGAGGCCCCC
Organism: Thermus thermophilus HB8; assembly: GCF_000091545.1. GTDB lineage: Bacteria > Deinococcota > Deinococci > Deinococcales > Thermaceae > Thermus > Thermus thermophilus. Next base: position 538,174 of record NC_006461.1, on the reverse strand, counting down.
CACCACCTCCTCCACCCGTAGCCCCTGCCCCCGGGCGAGTCCCAGGCCGAGGAGCCCCACGAGAAAGCGCCTCCGGTCCACCAGCCACCCCCTTCCCCGACAGGGTACCGGAAACCCCCTTTAGGCCTTCGGGTCCAGGATCACCTTCACCGCCTGGCCCGAGGCCAGAAGGCCGAAGGCCTCCCGGTAGCGGCTCAAGGGGAGGCGGTGGGTGAGGAGGGGGCTTAGGTCCACCCTACCCGAGTAGACCAAGGCGGTGCCCTGCATCCAGGTCTGCCAGAGCCTGCGCCCGGCGATGCCGAAGGCGGTGATCCCCCGCATGACGAGCTCCCCGGCGAGGTCAAAGCGGATGGGGTCGGAAGGGATCCCCAAGATCCTCGCCTCCCCCCCGGGGATGAGGGCCATGAGGCCCTGGTGGATGGCGGCCTCGTTCCCAGAAAACTCCAAAAGCACCTCCACCCCGCTTCCCGTCACCCGGCGCACCACCTCCAGGAGGTCCTCCTCCAAGGGGTTCACCAGCCGGTCGGCGTAGGGCCTGGCGAAGGCCAGGCGGTAGGGGTTCGGGTCGGAGACCAGGATGGGCCCCGCCCCGCTCGCCCGGACCACCATGGCCGCCATGAGGCCGATGGGCCCCGCCCCCGTGATGAGGACGCTCTTCCCCGAAACCCCGCTTCCCGCGTAGACGGTGTGCACGGCGTTGCCGAAGGGCTCCAGGATGGCCGCCACCTCAAAGGGAAGGTCCTTGGGGTTCACCCAGGCGTTCTCCGCCGGCACCACCACGTACTCGGCGAAGCCGCCGTCCCGGTCCACGCCGAGGATCTGGGTGTTGAGGCAAACGTGGTAGTTCCCCGTGCGGCAGGCGGGGCAGGCGTGGCAGACGATGTGGCTTTCCAGGCTCACGTGGTCCCCCACCTGGGGTCGCCTCACCCCGGGGCCCACGGCCTCCACCACCCCGCTGAACTCGTGCCCGGTGACGAGGGGAGGGCGGATCCTGCCCCGGGCCCAGGCGTCCCACTTCCAGATGTGGAGGTCGGTGCCGCAGATGCTCGCCGCCTCCACCCGCACCAGGATCTCCCCGGGGCCCGGCTCGGGCACGGGGCGGTCCACCAGGGTCAGGCCCTCCTCCGGGGCCAGCTTGGCCAAAGCGCGCATACCGGCGCCATGCTACCACCGGTAGGCCGCGCCCACGCTGAAGCGGGTGTCGTCCCCCGTCTCCAGGGTGAGGGTCAGGGAAAGGGCGTCGGTGAGGTCGTAGCCCAGGCCGAAGGCCAGGCGGGAAAGGACCCCCTGCCCGAAGGAGGAGGAGAGGGTGAAGGTGATCCCGTCCGCCCGGTACTCGGCGGCGAAGGTCTGCTCCCCCCGCAGGTCCACCTGGTACCCCAGAAAGAGCTCCGGGGTCAGGTACTTGCCCACGGAGAAGCGGGTCTCCTCCAGGCTCCCCCCCTGGATGGCGGGCACCTCTACCTGGAACCGGTCCAGCCCCAAGGCCCGGGAGAGCTCCCGCTCCAGCTGGCCCAGGACCAGGTTCTCCAGCGCCGCCCCCAGGGCCACCTGGGGGAAGACCTCTCCCAGGCGGCTCGCGTCCGGGGTACCGAGGGCGAGGAGGGCGTAGACCTCCGCCTGGGAAAGCGGGGGGGTGGAGGAGAAGGTGGGCTCCAGCCGCACCTTGACGCGCCCGTTCTCCCGGAGGAACTCCCCCTCCACCGCAAGGCCCACCTGGTATCCCCGGACCTCCGCCCGGGCCTCGAGGGCGAACCGGGGCAGGATCCCCCGGTCGGGGCTGAAGTAGAGGCGGCTCTGCCCCGGGTCCAGGGAGAAGAGGGCGTCCCAAAGGCGGAAGCTCCCCCAGAGGGGCCAGACCTCCCCGGAGAGGTAGGGGTCCCCGTAGGTGCCCCCAAGGTAGAGGTCCCCGGCCAGCTCCCCCTGGGCCAGGCTCTCCTGCACCAGGACCCCCCGCTCCGCGTAGAGGTGGACCCGGTCAAAGACGAGGGGGACCTTGGCCCCGCCCCCTTCCTGGGCCGCCACCCCCTCTTGCCCCAGGCGGCGCACCGCCTCCTCGGGGAAGGCGAGCCGGGCCCGCACCACCTGGGCCTCCCCGGTGAGGTGGTAGGTGCCGCCCTCCTCGTAGAGGAAGAAGCTCTTTACGTCCAGGAGGCCCTCCTGGAGGTAGTACTGGGGGTAGTAGAGGGGAAGCTTGCCGTAGCCGGCGAGGCGCAAGGGGAAGAGGGTCCCCTGGGCCAGGGCCTCCCCGAGGCGCACCTCCACCCCGTAGCCGGGGTAGCGCAGGACCGCCTCCAGGGGGGTGGCCTCTTTGAGGCCCGGGAGGGAGGCCGTTCCCTTGGCGGTCACGCGGAAGGCCCGGAGGTCCCCCTCGAGGCCAAGCCGCGCCCTCCCCGAAAAAGGGGCCTCCAGCACCACCTCCCCCTGGGCCTCCGCCCCGCCGTTTAAGGCGAGGAGGCCATGGGAGAGGTGGCCCGCCACGGGCCCCAGGCGGAAGCGGAAGCCCTGAAGCTCCAGGCGGAACCCCTGCCCGGTGAGCCGGAGGACCAGGGTCCCCGAGCCCTCGGGCCTGTAGGGCTTGAGGGCGGGCACCACCTGGAGGACGGGGGTGAAGACCGTGTCCCTGAGGGCGAGGTAGAGGTCGCTTCCCTCGGGGCTCCAGTAGCCCCTCCCCTCCCAGGTGCCCTTGCCCGTGAGGCGGAGGGCGTCCACCCGGAGGCGGCCCCCCTCGAGGCGGAAGGCCGCCCGGCCCTTGAGCTCGTCCCCGCCCCCCACGAAGCGGAGGCTTTCCCCCACCAGCACCCCCTCTCCCCGCAAGGGATCCCCGAGGGGAAGCCGCAGGCGCAAAACCCCCGTCCAGTAGGCCTCCCCTTCCAAGGGCCCCGCCACCGCGGCGAGGAGGAGGTGGAGGGGAAAGGCGCGGGGGGCGGCAAAGAGGTCCAGCCTTCCCCCCTCCAGGTCCACCCGGAAGGCCGTCTCCCCGAGGCGACCCTCCCCCCGGGCGAGCCCCGCTCCCAGGTCGCCGGAGAAGCTGAAGGGGAGGGCGGTCCCCGCCACCTCCACCCGCCCCAAGAGGGCGCCCTGGGCCTTCAGGCCCTCCAGGTGGAGCCTCCCCGAAACCCTCCCTTTGAGGTAGGGGACGTACCGGGCCACGAAGTCCTCCAAAGCGGCCTCCTCCAGAACGAGCTCCCCGCGCAAGGGAAGGAGCCTCCCCTCCACGAGGACCCGGCCGCCCCCGGCCTCCAAGACCCCCTCCACCCCATAGCCCTCCCCGCCCACCCGGCCCCGGAAGCGGCCCTCCAGGGGCGGGAGGGGAAGGTCCACCCGGAGGTCCCCGCCCGCCGGGTAGGTGAGCCGCCCCGAGGCGTAGGGCCCTTCCGCCTCGAGGACCGCCTCCAGGAGGCGTCCCGTGAGGGTGAGGCGCTGGGGCCCGGCGGCGTAAGCGAGCCGGTAGGTCCCCGAGAGGTCCACCTCCCCCTCCAGCCTCCCCGCCCCCGCCGCCCACCAGGGGTAGGCGGGGTGGCTCCCCGAGACGGCCACCCGGTCCCCCTTCCCCTCGAGGGCCAGGGCGAGGCCGTGGACGCCGAGGACGAGCCTCCCCTCCACCTTCCCCCCGGCGTAGCGCAAGGCCCCCTCCCCCTCCGGGCTCGTGAGGGCGAGGGCAAGGGCCTTCAGGTCCACCTCCCCCTCCAGGGGGAGGCCGAGGCCCGGAAGGCGGTAGGCGAGGCGGAGGCTCCCCCCCTCCCCCCAGGCCTCCACCCCCTCCGGGACCAGCCGGGAAAGGAGCCGTGCCCGGCCCCCGGCCTCCCGCGCCCCAAGGTCCAGCCAAACCCCCCCCACCTGAAGCCTGGGCCAGAGGAGGCGCACCGCCTCCCCCAAGACCTCCCCCTCAAGCTCCGGGACCCCCTGCCCCGAGAGGGCCACCCACCCCTCCCGGAAGGCGAGCCTCCCCGTCCAAGCCCCCTCCCAGGCCACCTCCCCCTCGAGGTCCCCAAAGAAGGTGAGGCGGAGCCCCTCGGCGCCGAACCTTCCCGAAACCCGGGCCTCGCGGCCGAAGACGGCAACCCGCCCCGACCCCGAAACCTCCCCCCAGGCCCCCTCTACCCGCCCGAAGAGGGCAAGGGGCCCGTAGCGGAACCCCTCCAGGACCAGGGCCACCCCTTCCGGCCCCACCTCCCCCCTCACCCCTCCCCCGGAAAGGCCCACCCGGAACCCGGGAAGCCCCTCCAAAGCCAAGACCGCCTCCCCGTAGCGGTACGTCCCGGAAAGCCAAGCCCCGGGGTAGACGCCCTCCGCGTTAAGCTCGCCAAGGCCCAAAGGAAGCGCCCCGGCGTACCGGTAGGCGAGGCGGAAGGGATGGAGGTCAAGCCGCCCCACCAGGGGCAGGCCCTCCCCCTCCAGGTCCAGGCCCAGCCCCCGCCCCGAAAGCCGCACCTCCCCGTAGGGGGTGGAAAGCCGCCCCTCCCCCGCGACCTCCCCCAGGTACCCCTCGGGCGCGGCGTACCGGTAGCCTCCCGCGAAGGCCAGCCCCCCGTAGGCGAGCCTTCCCGAGGCCTCCAGGGCGAGGCCGGAACAGGCCCCCAAGGGGGCGGGGAGGCAGAACCTCCCCGTCCACGCCGCTTCCCAGGCCCCCTCCCCTTGGAGGAGGAAGCGCCCCTCCCCCAGGTCCACCTCGCCCCTAAGCCCCCCCCCGGGAAGGGGGTAGCGGAGGGCAAGCCGCCCCGAAAGCCCGTCCCCGTACCGGGCCTCCCCGAAAAGGTGGGGGCCGGCGAAGCGGAGGGAAAGCCCCTCCGCCCAAAGCGCCTCCAGCCGCTCCCCGTAGGCCTCCCCCTGAAGCTCGGCCCGGAGGGGCCAAAGCCAGGCCTGCCCCGAAAGCCTCCCCTCCCTCCCCTCCAGGGTGAGGGCGATGGGGGCCTCCAGAGGCCCCTTTCCCCGGGCCTTCAGGCGCAGGGGAAGCCCGAAGGGGGTGAGGTCCCGGTCCACCTCCAGGGCGAGCCGTCCCCCCTCCAGGGCAAGCCCCACCCCCTCCGCCTCCGCCCGGAGGACGAGGCCAGCGAGGTCCGGGGCCCCGCCCCGGTAGCGGTAGGTGAAGCGGAAGGGGATCCCCGCCCCCTCGCCCCGAAGGACCCCGCCCCCCACGAGGTCCAGCCGGGGCAGGTCCCCCTGGAAGCGGGCCGAGGCCGTGAGGCGGGCCTTCCCCAAGGCCCGGGTGAAGGCGGCCTCCCCCTCCAGGGCGAGGCCCGAAAGCCGGGCCTCGGCCTCAAGCCCCTCCCCTACAAGCCGCAAGCGCAACGGCCCGGCCCCCTCCCCCTCCAGGCGGAGGCCCGGGCCAACGGCGGAAAACCCTCCCCGGTACCCCTCGGGGCCGTAGGCCAGGTCCGCCCGCACCTTTAGGCCCAGGACCTCCCCCTCGCCCCGGAGGGCGAGGGCAAGCCCCTCCCCGTAGGCCGCCCTGAGGGCCAGGGGCGCCTCCCAGGAAAGCACCGCCTTAAGCCCCTCTCCCACCAGGCGGAAAGGCCCCTCCTGCCGGAGGTAGGCGAGGCTTCGGAGGCGCCCCCAAAGCTCGTAGCGGCTTCCCGCAACGCGGAAGCGCCCCTCCCCCTCGGCGTAGGCCGAGGCGTGCGCCACCCGGCCCTCGCCCCGGAGGGCGGCCAGGTCCAGGCGGGCCTCGGCCCAGGTGGTCCCCAGGCCCTCCGGGGCGAAGCGGGCCTCCAGGGCCACCTCCCTCCAGGGCCCCGCGAAGGAAAGCTCCAGGCCCCGGTAGCCCAGCCGCCCCGAAACCTCCTCCCCCAAGCGGAGCCTCCCCTCCCCGGAAAGCCCGAGGAGGCCCTTAAAGTCCCCTCCCCGCCAGTCCCAGGAAAGCCCCGCCTCCCGCCCCGGAAGGAGGAGGGTGAGGGTCGTGCCCCGGTAGCGGGCCTCGAGGGGCTCCCCAAGGAGGCGAAGCCTGGCCTCCCCCTCGCCCTCCCCCGAGAGGGCGAGCCTCCCCCGCGCCTCCCCGGCGAGGGGGAGGCCGAAGGCCTGGGCCAGGGGGGCCACCTCGGCGAGGGCGAGGCGCACCGTCCCCTTCTCCAGGGCCACCTCCCCCCCGGCGTAGCGGACCTCGAGGAAAGGCCCTTCCCCAAAACCTCCCCGGAAGGCGAAGGGAAGCTCCCCGTAGACCCCCTCCCCCGCGCCCTCCAGGCGGAGCCCCTCCCCTTGGAAGCTTCCCCGCACCTCCCCCGCCTTCCCCAGGAAGGCGAAGGGAAGCCGGAAGCTCCCCCTGTACCCCGCCCCCTCCCCCTCGAGGGCAAGGGGACCCTGGAGCCGGTAGCGGACCCCGTCCGCCACCTCCACCTCGCCGCGGAAGGGCAAAGGCTCCAGGTAGGGCACCCGGGCCTCCCCCGCAAGCCGGAAGCGGAGGGCCCCCCAAGGGCCTCCCCCCTCCCCTTTCCCCTCCACGGCCACCCCGCTCGCCCGGTAGCGGCCGGAAAAGCGCAAGGAAAGCCCCTCCGGAAAGACCTCCCCTTCCCCCTCCAGGTAGGGGCCTTTCAGGAAGAGGCGGGCCCGTAGGAGGGCCGTCCCCTCCAGGACCGCCTGGCCGTAAGGGGTCTCCACCCGAAGCCTCCCCCCCTCGAGGCCCCAGTCCCCCCAAAGCCTTGCGGGAAGCCCGAAGGGGGCGAGGTCGTACCCCCGGGCGGAGAGGCTGAGGGCGAGGCCCTCCCCGTACCCCCCGGCGAGGGCGAGGCCCGGCGCCTCTCCCGTAAAGCGCAAGGCTGCCCCCTTTCCAGAGAGCTCCAGGACGAGGCCCGCCCGGGGGAGGGCGGCCTCGCCCCGGTAGGCGAGGGCGAAGAGGTCCGCCTCTCCCTTAAGGGTCCAGGGGCCGAGGGCCGGGAGGTCCCCCGACCCCTCCAAGGCGAGCGCCCGCCAGGCCCCCGCGCCCCGCAGGGCGCCGAAGGGGGTGGAGAGGGCCACCGACCCTCCTTCCAGGTCCCCCTGGGCCCGAAGCCGCCCCTCCACCCCCCGGTAGCGGAAGGGGAGGTCCAAAAGGAAGGGGTAGCGCCCCGAAAGCTCCACCCGCCCCACCCCGGGAAGCTCCAGGGCCTCCCGGGTGAGCCGGAAGGCGAGGGGCGGGATGGCGAGCCCCTCGGGCCAAGGGGGGAGGATGCGGCCGGAGAGGGCGAGCCCCGGAAAGACCTCCCCCTCCCCCTCCACGGGGCCGGAGAGGGCGAGGAGAAGCCGTCCCCCCTCTCCCCAGAGCCTCCCCCGAAGCCCCAGGGGGCCCTCCAGGGAGGCCCACCCCGAGAACCCCTCCCCGTAGGCCAGGTCCGCCCGGAGCCGGAACCCCCCGAGCGCCGCCTCCCCCGCAAGCCTCAGGGCCTCCCGGTAGGTGAGGCGTAGCCCCCCGGCGAGGAGGCGCAGGCCCGCCTCGGGGTCGTAGGCCCCGGAAAGGGGGAGGGTTCCCAGGGGGGTGGAAAGCCGCCCCTCCAGGTCCGCCGCGAGGCCCCTAAGCCGGGCCCGGGCCTCGAGGGCGCGCCCCTCCAGGCGCAAGGCCCCGGAAAGCGCCCCCTCCCGGTAGACCGCCTCCCCGTAAAGGCGGGCCTCTTCCAGAAGGCGGAGGGGAAGCCCCTCAAGCCTCAGGGCGAAGACGCCTCCCCGGTAGCTCCCCTCCCCGTAGGGGCTTTCCAGGAAAAAGGCCCCCTCCCCCTGCCGCACCCGGACCGGAAAGGCGGCGTAGGGGGAGGCGTAGCGGAGGTCGGCGAGAAGCCGCCCCCCCTCAAGCCTCCCCTCCCCCTCCACCTGCCCCACGAGGAGGGGCGTGGGCCGGAGGCGGAGGGCGAGGTCGCCCCAGGTCCCGGCGAGGGTCAGGGGCCCCACCCGGCCGGAAACCCTCTCCCCCTCCCCCACCACCTCCCCGGAGAGGTCCAAGGGGGGGAAGAGGGGAAGGCGGGCCCCTGGGCCCTCCACGACCACCCGGTAGCGGCTCCCCTCCCCCTGGAAGCGCACCGCGGCGAGGCCCTCGAGGGGCTTGGGCCAGGCCGCCCGCCCCTCCCCCTCGTACCGCCCCCCCTCCCCGAAGAGGGCGAGGGCGCTCCCCAGGCTGTCCCGGTAGCGGCCCCAGTAGCGGCCGCCCTCAAGCCCCGCCTCCAGGGTGTAGGTGCGGTCAAAAAGCCGGCCCTCCACCCGCGCCTCCAGGGCGAAGACCTCGCGGAAGGAGAGGGTGCCCTGGTGGCGGAAGGGCTCCCCCAAAAGCCTTCCCTCCCCTTGGAAGGCCCCCTGGAGGCGCAGGGCCTCCCACCCCTCCCCCTCCAGGACGAGGCGGCCGTCCCCCTCCACGGGCAGGGCGAGGCCGTAGTGGAGGGCGAGGGCCCTCAGGCTCGGCCTTCCCTCCACAAGGAAGCGGTAGCGGGGGGCCTTAAGGTCCACCTCCGCGGTGGCCGCCACGGGCCCCTCGAGGCCCCGCCCTCGGAGGCGGGCCTCCACCCGGCCCCCCTCCAGGCGGAGGGTCCCCTCCACCCCTTCAAGGGGGAAGCCCACCACCTCCACCGCCCCCTCCCGCACCTCGGCCTCCCCAAAGACCCCTTGGGGCCCAAGCCGCAAGGCGCCGGAAAGCCTCCCCCCCTTAAGCCCCTCGTAGAAGAAGGAAAGCCCCCGCACCTCCCCGGAAAAGCCCACCTCCCAGGCGGCGAGGTCCGGGGAAAGGGCGCGGGCCTCCCCCTGGAAGCTCCCCCCGGGGAGCCGGGCCAGGAAGCGGTAGGGGTTCTCCCCGAGGAGGGTGAGGCGGAGGGGAGGGAGGAAGAGGCGCTCCCCTCGGGGAAGCTCCACGGCCACGTCCTCGAGGCGGAGGCTTTGGAAGAGGAACCGGAAGGCGGGGGGCGGGCCTCCCCCCTCGGGCACCAGGGCCTCCCAGGTGGGGCGCACCACGGCCTTCCTGAGACCCAAGGAGAGGGGGAGCTCCCGCCGGAAAAGGCCCAGGAGGTCGTAGGCGAGGTCCACCTCCTCCGCCTCCAGGGCGAGGCCTTGGCCCTCCAGGCGCACCCCCTTCAGGCGCAGGCCCCAAAGGAGGTGCCCCCGCACCTCCCGCACCTCCCCCCGGAAGCCCAGGAGGGCAAGCCCGCCCTCCACCGCCCCCTTAAGCAGGGGCGGAAAGCCGAGGAGGAGGGCGAGACCCAAAAGCCCGAGGAAAAGACCCCACCCCCACCGCATCCCCTTCAGGATAGGGGGCGGGGATGAAAACCGGGTGGCAACCCCGGTAGAATGCCCCCATGCCGCGCCTCGTGGCCTTGGTGAAGGGAAGGGTGCAAGGGGTGGGGTACCGGGCCTTCGCCCAGAAGAAGGCCCTGGAGCTCGGCCTTTCCGGCTACGCCGAGAACCTCCCGGACGGCCGGGTGGAGGTGGTGGCCGAAGGCCCCAAGGAGGCCCTGGAGCTCTTCCTCCACCACCTCAAGCAAGGCCCCCGCCTCGCCCGGGTGGAGGCGGTGGAGGTCCAGTGGGGGGAGGAGGCGGGGCTAAAGGGCTTTCACGTGTACTGAGCCCAGGCCTGGGGACGGACCCCAAGGTCCAGCAGGGCCCGGGCGAGGGCCTCCTTGAGCTCCTTAAGCCCCGTCCCCTTGAGGGCGGACACGGGAACGCCCCCCAGGCGCTCCCCCAGGAAGTAGAGGTCGTAGGGGGCCGCCCGGTCCGCCTTGTTGAGGGCGAGGACCACGGGGGCCTCCACCCCGAGGTCCAAAAGCAGGTCCCGCACCACCCGGTGCCGCTCCAGCGCCCCCTCCTCCGAGGCGTCCAGGACGTGGACCAGGACGTCCGCCTCCCTCACCTCCTCCAGGGTCGCCCGGAAGGCGGTGAGGAGCTCTTCCGGCATGTGGCGGATGAAGCCCACGGTGTCGGTGAAGAGGACCTCCCCCACCCCGGGGAGGAAGCCCCTGCGGGTGAGGGGGCGCAAGGTGGCGAAGAGCTTGTCCTCCCCCTCCTCCCCGGCGCGGGTCAGGGCGCGGAGGAGGGTGGTCTTGCCGGCGTTGGTGTAGCCCACCACCGCCACCAAGGGCACGCCCCGCCGCTTCCGCTTCTGCCTCGCCTCCTGGCGGCGGAGGGCGTAGTCCTGGAGCTTGCGGGAGAGGTGGGCGATCCGGTCCTGGAGGCGGCGCCGGTCCACCTCCAGCTTCGTCTCCCCGGGGCCCCGGGTCCCGATCCCGCCCCCGAGGCGGCTCATCTCCTTCCCCTTCCCCACGAGCCGGGGGAGGAGGTAACGGAGCTGGGCCAGCTCCACCTGGGCCTGGGCCTCGGGGGTCTTGGCGTGGAGGGCGAAGATGTCCAGGATGAGCTGGGTCCGGTCCAGGACCTTGAGGCCCGTGACCCTTTCAATCTCCCGGGCCTGGGCCGGGGTGAGGTCCACGCCGAAGATGAGGGTGGAGGCGTTCTCGTGGTAGGCCAGGCTCTTGAGCTCCTCCAGCTTGCCGAGGCCCACCAGGTACCGCGGGTCCAGGCTCTTGCGGAAGACCAGGATCTGCCTCACCGGCACGCCCCCCGCGGTCCGGGTCAGCTCGGCGAGCTCCCGCAAGACCGCCTCCGCCTCCGGGCCCTCCCCCGTGTCCACCCCCACCAGGAGGGCCCGCTCCCCGCTCCCGTCCCGGACCTCGAGGACCCGGGCCTGGCGGGAAAGCTCCTCCTCCAGGGCCATGACCTCGCCCCAGAGGTCCAGGTCCAGGTACTGGTGGAAGGGCTTGGGCGGCAGGACCCGCCAGTCCTCCTCCAGGGCCCTGGGCGGCGAGAGGAAGGCGAGGTGCAAAAGGCCCGGGCGCCCGTCCGCCTCCACCTCCAAGGCGGCCAGGTTGTCCAGCCGCCTGAGGAAGAGGACGGAGAGGTCGGGCCGGGAAAGCCCCCCGGGGCCCAGGTGGGTGTGGAGGAGGCGGTAGCCGGAAAGCCGCCTCTCGCTCCACCCCTCCTCGGGGAAGGGAACGTCCTTGGCGTCCCCCACGGCCACCCGCACCACCCGCCCCTCCCGGTCCAGGACGAGGCTCAAGGGCCTCCCCACCTCGGCGGAGAGGGCCGCCAGGGTGTGGGCGAGCTCCGGGGTGAGGACCCGGTCCTTGGGGAGGCGCCTCCGGTACAGGTTGGAAATCCGCTTCAGTTCGCTCTTCTTGAGCCCTTGCGTGCGCCCGAAAACCTTATCCAATCCGCCCCCATTATAGCAGGAAGGCCGGTAAGATGGGGCGGGTGGTCCTCTGGCTTCTCCTCCTCGCCCTCCTTCCGGCCTACGCCCAGGAGACCTACGACTGGATCGTGGTCCTGGGGGCGGCCCAGTACGGGGGCAGGCCCTCCCCCGCCCTGGAGCGCCGCCTCCAGGCCGCCCTCCACCTCTTCCGGGAAGGCCGGGGGCGGAGGATCGCCGTGGCCGGGGGCAAGGCCCCGGAGGACCTCTATAGCGAAGGGGAGGTGGGCTGCCGCTACCTCGCGGCCCGGGGCGTGCCCGAAGAGGCCCTTTTCTGCGAGACCCGAAGCCGGAGCACCTACGAGAACCTCCTCTTCCTCAAACCCCACCTCGAGGGGCGCCTCCTCCTCGTTACCGACGCCCCCCACCTTCCCCGGGCCCTCTTCCTGGCCCGGCTTTTGGGCCTGGAGGCCGAGGGGTACCCCGTGCCCGGGAACTACCCCCTGGGCTACTGGGCCAAGGAGGCCCTTTACCGCCTCTGGCTCTACCTGGGCCTAAGGCCTCAGGGCGTCTTCTCCAGCCGCTTCAACGCCTCCAGATAGCCCTCAAAGAGGGCCCTCACCTGGCCGAGGAAGAGGGCCTTCTCCTGGCGGGCCCGCTCAATCTCCGCCCGGAGGCGCTTGAGCTCCTGGGCGGCCTCCTGGAGGAGCCTTTCCTTGGCGGCCTGGGCCTCCTTACGCAAGAGCTCCGCCTCCCGCTCCGCCTGGGCCTTGAGCTCCCGGGCGATCCGCTCGGCGGCCACCACCGCCCGCTTGAGCTCCCCCTCCGCCTCCTTGAGGCGGGCGTTCTCCTCCTCCAGGGCCCGAAGGCGCTCCTTCAGGACCTCGTTCTCCCGGATGAGGGCCTCCATGGCCTCGGCGACCCGGGCCAGGTACTCCCGCACCGCCCCCCGGTGGTAGCCGCGAAAGGCCCTGGGGAACTCCTGGTAGCGTACGTCCAAGGGCGAAAGGTCCATGAACGCCCCTAGTCTACAAAAAGGGCCCGGCCCACGCGCACCAAGGTGGCCCCCTCCTCCACGGCCCACTCGTAATCGTCGGACATGCCCATGGAGCGCTCGGGCAGGCCATAGCGGTCGGCAAGCTCGGAAAGCCTGCGAAAGATGGGGCGGACCACCGCCTCGGGGCCGATGGGGGGCACGGTCATGAGGCCCAGGACCTCGAGGTGGGGCATCTCCCGGAGGCGGTGGAGGAGTTCGGGGAGCTCCTCCTCCAAGACCCCGTGCTTCTGCGGCTCCCGGCCCAGGTTCACCTCCACCAGGACCTTAAGCCGCACCCCCGCCTTCTCCCCCACCTTTTCCAAGGCCTCCGCCAGGCGCAGGGAGTCCAGGGAGTGGACGAGGGCGAAGCGGGGAGCGAACTTGGCCTTGTTGCGCTGCAGGTGGCCGACGAGGTGCCACTCCGCCTGGAGGAGGTCCATCTTCTTCAGGGCCTCCTGGACCCGGCTCTCCCCCAGGGGAAAGGTTCCGTAAGCCAGGACCTTCTCCCGGATCTCCTCCACCGAGCGCCCCTTGGTCACCGCCACGAGGCGGACCTCCTCGGGCCTGCGCCCCGCGCAGCGGCAGGCCCGCGCGATGCGCTCCAGAACCTGGGGAAGCCCCATGCGCCCCTCGCCTCCCGCGCCGCGCGGCCTCAGAGCTCGGCGAGGATCCCCCGGACATACCGGCGGAAGACGGGGCCCGTCTCCGCGGCCACGCGCAGGACCTCCTCCTCCGTGGCGTGGTGCTCCCGTTCGGGCACGGCCATGTCGGTGATGGTGGATAGCCCAAGAACCCGGGCGCCCAGATGGCGGAGGGCGATGACCTCGGGCACGGTGGACATGCCGATGGCGTCCGCCCCGAGCTCCCGCAGAAGCTTAAGCTCCGCCCGGCTGGCGAAGCTCGGCCCCATGAACCAGGCGTAGACCCCCTCAAAGAGGTGGAGGTCCTGCCTGCGCGCCACCTTGCGGGCGAGCTCTATGAGCTCCGGGTCGTAGGCCTCAAACATCACGGGGAAGCGGGGGCCCAGGCGCTCGTCGTTCGGGCCCCTTAGGGGGTTCGCCCCGGCGAAGTTGATGTAGTCCAGGTGGAGCATGATCCCGCCCGCCCGGAAGCGGGGGTTGAGCCCCCCGGCGGCGGAGGTGAGGAGGAAGGTCCTGGCCCCGAGGAAGAAGCCCACCCGCACGGGGAAGACCACCTCCTCGGCGGAGTAGCCCTCGTAGTAGTGGACCCGGCCCTTGTAGACCAAGACGGGCTTGCCCTCGAGGCGCCCCAGGACGAGCCTCCCGGCGTGCCCCGGGGCGGTGGAGACGGGGAAGTGGGGGATCTCCCCGTAGGGGATCTCCGCCACCTTCTCCACCTCGTCGGCCAAGGGGCCGAGCCCCGAGCCCAAAACCAGGCCCACCTCGGGGACGAAGTCCGTCTTGGAGCGGACGTAGGCCACGGCCTCCTGGATCTTGTCGTAGAGCTCCATACCCGGCATTTTACTCTCACACAGGCTTAACGGCCTTTGGGTAAGCTTCCGGCCATGAAGCGGCTTCTCGCCCTGGGCCTTCTGGCCCTTACGGCCCTCGCGGCCCCCTTACGGGAGATCGTGGTAGAGGGGGCGGACCCCATCCTCCAGGCCCTGGCCCGGGCCGCCCTCCCCTTTGGGGTGGGGGAGGAGCCCCAGGACCTGGAGGCCGCGAGGCGGGCCATCCTGGAAACGGGGTACTTCCGGGACGTCCGGCTCGCCCTGGAGGGGGACGTCCTCAAGATCGTCCTCGTCCCCAACCCCCCCATCGCCGCGGTCCGGGTGGAGACCGAGGCCTTCCCCGAGGAGCGGCTCCTCACCTTCCTGGAGCAGAACTTCGCCATCGGCAAGGGGGCGACCTACAACCCCGTCCGCGCCCAAGAGGCCGCGGAGGCCCTGGCCCGGGCCTACCGGCAAGCGGGCTTCCCCTTCACCCCCAAGGTGGCGGTGGAGGCCAAGGAGGACAAGGAGGGGATCGCCCTCACCTTCCGGGTGGAGGAGGGCCCGGAGGTGAAGGCGGTGCGCCTCCTCGGGGTAAGCCTCCTTCCCGAGGAGGAGCTCCGCAAGGGCCTCGAGGCCCTCAAGGGAAGCTTTGACTTCGCCAAGTACCAGGAGGCCTTAAGGGCCATCGCCAAGCGGTACGAGGAAGCGGGCTACCGCTTTAGCGGCCCCGACCCCGAGGCCTCCACCCTGGAGGAGGGCGTCCTCACCGTGCGGGTGCGGGAGCTCAAGGTGGCCCGGGTGGAGGGGGAGGGCCTGGACCTCGAGGGCTTCCCCCTGAAGCCCGGGGACTACCTCAACTACGCCAAGCTCCTGGAAGGGGTCCAGGACCTCTCCCGGAAGCTCTCCCGCGTGGTGAACTTCACCCTCCTCCCCCAGGGGGACGAGGTGGTGGTGCGCCTGGAGCTCGGCCCGGAGGGGGGGAGGATTGAGCGGGTGGAGGTCTCGGGGAACACCGCCCTTCCCACCGAGGCCCTCCTCGGCCTCCTCCGCCTCAAGCCCGGGGAGGTCTACACCCCCGCCCTCGCCCAGGAGGACGCGGCCCGCGTGGCCGAGCGCTACCGGGAGGAGGGCTACGAGGTGGCGGACGTCCGCTACAGCTTCCAGGACGGGGTCTACCGCCTGGAGGTGGTGGAGCTCAAGATCGGGGGGTACCGCCTGGAGTGGCAGGGAGGCCACCGCACCCGGGACGAGGTCGTCCTGCGGGAGCTTCCCAAGCCGGGAAGCCTCCTGAACGTCCAGGAGCTCAGGAAGGCCATCGCCCGCCTCATGGCCACGGGACTCCTCGCCGAGCCGCCCCGCGTCTCCCTCGCCCCCGGGGAGAAGCCGGACGAGGCCGTGGTGGTCCTGGGCCTCAAGGAGGCGCGGACCGGCCTCTTCCAACCCGCCATCGGCTGGAGCTCCCTGGAGGGCTGGTCGGGAAGCCTCGCCTTCAAGGAGACCAACCTCTTCGGCCTGGCCCACCAGGTGAGCCTGGACCTCGCCTTCATCCAGAACGACGCCCGGGACAACCTCTCCTTCTCCGCCGCCTACACCGTCCCCTGGCTCTACCTGGACTACCTGGACCTCAAGGAGGTGCGCACCAGCCTGGCCTTCAGCCTCTACAGCACCCCCATCGGCAACACCAAGCTCCTGGACGGGACCACGGACACGGGCTGGGAGTACACGGAGCGGCGCACCGGGGCGTCCCTCTCCCTAAGCCGCCCCCTCTCCCGCGACCTCAGCAACCTGCGGACCTCCCTGGGGCTTTCCCTCCGGCGCTCCACCTACCTCCTGGAGGTCTACGACCCCAACGCCCCCTGCGACGCCACCGGCGCGGACACAAGCCCCCCCTGCGACCCCCCGGGCGCCAGCACCTACAAGGACCCCACCCACGTGCGCACCCTCCTCCCGGACGCCGGCTGGACCGTCCGCCTGGACACCACCCTGGCCTACCTGGACGTGGACGACCCCCGGTTCCGCACCCAGGGGTACGAGGCGAGCCTCGCCACCGGCCTCGGCCTCTCCCTGCCCGACGCAGGCGGGCGGAGCTTCTTCGTCCCCCTGGTGGCCACGGGCAAGACCTACCTGCCCCTGGACGCGGAAAAGCGCCAGGCCCTCGCCTTCCGCCTCTCCGCGGGGACCCTCTTGGGCTACCCGCCGGAAAGCGAGCGCTTCTACCTCTCCGGAGGCGGCTCCGAGGCCCTCCTCCTCAGGGGCTACGAGGACCGGAAGTACGGGGGCCTCTCCTTCGCCACCGCGAGCGTGGAGTACCGCTACGACTTCCGCCTCTCCCCCCAAGGGGGCACCAACCTCTACGGCATCCTCTTCACCGACCTGGGCCTCGCCGACAACACCGGGGGGGTGAAGTGGGGCGCGGGGATCGGGGTCCAGCTGGACCTGGACGTCTTCGGGGCCCTCCTCCCCTCCCTGCGGCTGGACTACGCCTTCAGCCCCGAAAGCCCCACGGGGCGGATCCACTTCCGCATCGGGCCCATGTTCTAAGGGACCTCGAGGGGCATACTGGTCTTAACCGCCATGAAGGCCTACCTCGGCCTTTACACCGCCAGGCTGGAGACCCCGGCCCGGAGCCTCAAGGAAAAGCGGGCCCTCATCAAGCCGGCCCTGGAGAGGCTCAAGGCCCGCTTCCCCGTCTCCGCGGCAAGGCTTTACGGCCTGGACGCCTGGGGCTACGAGGTCGTGGGCTTCACCCTCCTCGGCAACGACCCCGCCTGGGTGGAGGAGACGATGCGGGCCGCGGCCCGCTTCCTGGCGGAGGCGGGGGGGTTCCAGGTGGCCCTGGAGGAGTTCCGCCTCGAGGCCTTTGAGCTGGACGGGCTCCTCTAGGGGCGCCCCGCTACACCACCTCCACCGCAAAGGCCACCGAGCCCCCGGTCCCGTGGCAGATGGCGGCGAGGCCCCGCTCCTCCCCCTTCGCCCGCAAGGCGTTGAGGAGCGTGACCAGGATCCTCGCCCCGCTCGCCCCGATGGGGTGGCCTAAAGCCACCGCCCCTCCGAAGACGTTGAGCCGCTCGTAGGGGACGTCCAGAAGGCGGCTGAAGAGGACGTTGTTCAGGGCGAAGGCCTCGTTGTTCTCAAAGAGGCCGAAGTCGGAAACCCGCATCCCCAAACGGTCCAAGAGCCTTTTGGCCGCGGGGATGGGGGCCTCGGGGAAGCGCCAGGACTCCCCGGCGGCCCAGGCCCCTCCGAGGACCTTGGCGATGGGCTTCAGGCCGTGGGCCTTGACCGCCTCCTCGGAGGCGAGGAGGAGGGCCGCCGCCCCGTCGGAAATCTGGCTGGAGTTCCCCGCCGTGAGGACCCCGTCCTTCTTGAAGGCGGGCCTGAGGGCGGCGAGGGACTCCAGGGTGGTCTCGGGCCGGATCCCCTCGTCCCGGTCCACCACCACCGGGCCCTTCCTCCCTTGGACCTCCATGGGGGCGATCTCCCAGGCAAAGAGGCCCTTCTCCGTGGCCTCCGCCGCCCTCTTGTGGGAAAGGTAGGCGGCCTCGTCAATCTCCCGCCGCGTCACCCCGTGGTCCTGGGCGAGCCTTTCCGCCTGCTCCCCCATGGCCTCCCCGGTGAAGGGGTCGGAAAGCCCGTCCCGCAGGAGGATGTCCTGGAGGTTTTCCGGGGCGCCCAGGAGGAACTTGTACCCCCACCGGGCCCGGTGGGAGAGGTAGAAGCCCGCCTGGCTCATGGACTCCATCCCCCCGGCGAGGACGAGGTGGGCCTCCCCGGTGCGGAGGAACTGGACGGCGTTGAGCGCCGCCATCATCCCCGAGGCGCAGACCATGTCCACCTGGTACCCGTCCACCTCCTTGGGGATGCCCGCCTTCAGGGCCGCCTGCCGGGGGAGGAGCTGCCCGTGCCCGGCCCTGAGGACGTTGCCGAAGATGTAGAGGTCCAAGGCCTTTCCCTCCACCCCCGCCCGGGCCAAGGCCTCCCGCATGGCGTGGGCGCCGAGGTCCACGGGGCTTACGTCCTTGAAGACCCCCCCGAACTTGCCGATGGGGGTCCTCACCGCGGCGACAACGTACACCTCGCGCATGCCCCCATCATACGCCGAGCCTTGGGGGTAGAATCCCCTTGGGAGGTGCCCTGTGGAATACCGGATTGAGCGGGACACCATGGGCGAGGTGCGGGTGCCGGCGGACAAGTACTGGGGCGCGCAGACCCAGCGCTCCCTGGAGAACTTCAGGATCGGGACCGACCGCTTCCGCATGCCCCTGGAGATCATCCGGGCCTACGGGATGCTGAAGAAGGCGGCCGCGAGAGCCAACCTGGAGCTCGGGGAGCTCCCCGAGGAGATCGCCAAGGCCATCATCCAGGCGGCCGAGGAGGTGGTCCAGGGGAAGTGGGACGACCACTTCCCCCTGGTGGTCTTCCAGACGGGCAGCGGCACCCAGACCAACATGAACGTCAACGAGGTCATCGCCAACCGGGCCTCGGAGATCCTGGGGAAGCCTCTGGGGAGCAAGTACGTCCACCCCAACGACCACGTGAACCGGGGGCAGAGCTCCAACGACACCTTCCCCACCGCCATGTACGTGGCCGTGGCCCTGGCGCTCCACCAGAGGCTCTATCCCGCGGTGGAAGGCCTGATCCGGACCTTCACGGCCAAGGCCCAGGCCTTTGACCAGATCGTCAAGGTGGGGCGGACCCACCTGATGGACGCCGTGCCCATCACCCTGGGACAGGAGATCGGCAGCTGGGCCGCCCAGCTCAAGACCACCCTCGCCGCCGTCAAGGAAATGGAAAAGGGCCTCTACAACCTCGCCATCGGCGGGACGGCGGTGGGCACGGGCCTCAACGCCCACCCCCGCTTTGGGGAGCTCGTGGCCAAGTACCTCGCGGAGGAGACGGGGCTCCCCTTCCGGGTGGCGGAGAACCGCTTCGCCGCCCTGGCCGCCCACGACGAGCTGGTCAACGTCATGGGGGCCATCCGCACCCTGGCCGGGGCCCTGATGAAGATCGGCAACGACGTCCGCTGGCTCGCCTCCGGCCCCTACGCGGGCATTGGGGAGATCACCATCCCCGCCAACGAGCCCGGGTCCTCCATCATGCCGGGGAAGGTCAACCCCACCCAGGTGGAGGCCCTCACCATGGTGGTGGTCCGGGTCTACGGCAACGACCACACCGTGGCCTTCGCGGGAAGCCAGGGGAACTTCCAGCTCAACGTCTACAAGCCGGTGATGGCCTACAGCACCCTGGAGAGCATCAACCTCCTCGCGGACGCCGTGGCCTCCTTTGACGCCCATCTGGCCCAGGGGATTGAGCCCAACCTGGAGCGCATTGAGGAGCACCTGCAGAAGAACCCCATGCTGGCCACCGCCCTCAACAAGGCCATCGGCTACGACAAGGCGGCGGAGATCGTTAAGAAGGCCCTCAAGGAGAAGAAGACCCTGAAGCAGGCGGCCCTCGAGCTCGGCTACCTCACGGAGGAGGAGTTTGACCGCATCGTGGTCCCCATGAGGCTCGCCAAGCCCCACGAGGGGGCGTAGGCGGCAAGGGGCTTTGTGAGGAAGGCCACCCCCCAGGGGGTGGCCTCCTTTATAGTGGGAAGCGGAGGTGAAGTATGCCGTACCCGTTCAAGCTTCCTGACCTAGGCTACCCCTACGAGGCCCTCGAGCCCCACATTGACGCCAAGACCATGGAGATCCACCACCAGAAGCACCACGGGGCCTACGTGACGAACCTCAACGCCGCCCTGGAGAAGTACCCCTACCTCCACGGGGTGGAGGTGGAGGTCCTCCTGAGGCACCTCGCCGCCCTTCCCCAGGACATCCAGACCGCCGTGCGCAACAACGGGGGCGGGCACCTGAACCACAGCCTCTTCTGGAGGCTCCTCACCCCCGGGGGGGCCAAGGAGCCCGTGGGGGAGCTGAAGAAGGCCATTGACGAGCAGTTCGGGGGCTTCCAGGCCCTCAAGGAGAAGCTCACCCAGGCGGCCATGGGCCGGTTCGGCTCGGGCTGGGCCTGGCTCGTGAAGGACCCCTTCGGCAAGCTCCACGTCCTCTCCACCCCCAACCAAGACAACCCCGTGATGGAGGGCTTCACCCCCATCGTGGGCATTGACGTCTGGGAGCACGCCTACTACCTCAAGTACCAGAACCGCCGGGCCGATTACCTCCAGGCCATCTGGAACGTCCTCAACTGGGACGTGGCCGAGGAGTTCTTCAAGAAGGCCTGATCCCCATAGCCTTCAGCCGGGGGGCCTACGGGCCCCCCCTTCTTCGGCGAGGAGCCGCCTTACCGCCCGGGCCAGGGCGGAAAGGGCTTCTTTGGTGCGCCAGTGGGCCTTGTCCCGCACCCCGGCGGGGTTGGAAAGGGCCCTGAGCTCCGCTCCCCTCACCCCCAAGGCCAGGCAGGCCCGGGCGAAGGCCGCCCCCTCCATGTTCTCCAGGGAGGCCCCCCACCGCCGGGCCAGGGCCAGGGCCTCCTCGGGGGTCTCCGAGACCAGGTCCCGGGTGAGGCCCACCGCCACCTTTAGGCCAAGCCCCCGGGCGAGCTCCCCGGTGAGGCCGGGGTCTAAGGGGAAGCGGTTGAAGTAGCGCCTTTCCCCAAGGGCCAAGGCGGGAAAGCCCAAAGGCGCTAGCCCCTCCTTAAGGCCCAGATCCGCCTCCACCTCCTCCTCCACCAAGACCGCCTCTCCCAAGGAAGGCCCCCCGGGGTAGGCCCCGGCGAGGCCGAAGAGGAGGGCCTTTTCCACGGGGTTTCGGGCGGCGTAGGCCGCAAGGGCCATGGCGGCGTTCACCTT
Organism: Thermus thermophilus HB8; assembly: GCF_000091545.1. Lineage (GTDB taxonomy): Bacteria > Deinococcota > Deinococci > Deinococcales > Thermaceae > Thermus > Thermus thermophilus. The sequence continues at coordinate 517,767 of NC_006461.1, read as the reverse complement.
GCCGATCCCCGTCTCCAGGTAGACGAAGCCCGTTCCCTTAAGGCCCCGCCAGGCCAGGAAGGCGAAGGGCTCCCCCTCCAGGAAGGGGGCCTCGAGGCGGGTGGGGGAAAGGAGGAGCCACACTACTCCACCACCCTAAACCCCAAGGCCTCGGCACGCTCCACGAAGAACTGGACGTTCTCCGCCCGGACCTCCCCCCCGAGGCTTTTCCGGTCAAAGGCCTCCTCCGCCGCCAGGATCATGGTCTCGGCGAGGCAGGCGGGGACCTGGTCGGGGGCGCCGAAGTGGAGGTCCAGGGTGGCCCTCGCCTCCCCGGGAAGCCGCACCACCCCCCCGGGGGTGACCCTAACCCCCGGCACCTCCCTGACGGAGGGGTGGACGTCAGGGGGGACGCCCTCGTCGTAGATCCAGGCCCCGGGCTTCACGTGCTCGGGGTAGATCACCGGATTGGGGTCGCTGGTGGCGGTGAAGACCAGGTCGGCCTCCCGTATGGCGGCGATCTCCGTGGTGGCCAGGATCTCGGGGGCCTCCCCCTTGCGCTCCAGGTTCTTCCGGAGGCTTTCCGCCGCCCGTTTAAGCCTTTCCAAGTCCCGCCCCACCAGGATGAGCCGCCCCACCAAGGGGGCGATCTGGCGGGCGATGCCGAAGGCCACCACCCCGTTCGCCCCCACCACGGCCGCCGTGGCCCCCTTCAGGTCCTTGCCGCTTTGGGCGAAGTGGGCGAGGATCTTGGGGATGGCCGCGCGGACGGTGCCCGCGGTGTAGGCGCCGCCGTTCGTCACCTCAATGCCCGGCACCGCCTCCTGCACCCTCTTCCCCTTCTCCCCCACCACGCTCCAGAAGGCCCCGAGGCCCACCACTGTGGCCCCGAGCTCCTTGGCGAGCCGCGCCCCCTGGATGGCCCGCCGCACGGCGAGCTCCGGCTTGGCCTTGATCTGGTGGGGAAGGAGGGGGGCGGAGATCAGGTGGCATAGGACCTCCCGCCCGTCCGCCGTCCGCACCCCCCGCACCTCCCCCACCTTCATGGGGCGGAAGCGCTCGGCGAGGCGCTCTATCCACTCCTGCTTCAGGAGGCCCAGGCGCACCAGGGGCCTGAGCCAGCGGAAGCGGGGGCTCTGCCAGAAGTCCTCCACGGTGAGGGGGTGGATGAGGAAGGCGCAGACCACCTGTTTCTCCGAGGGGAGGGGCAGGGGGTCGCCGAGCTTGGGTTCCGTGCCCTCGAGGACCCGCCCCAGGTTCTCCTTGTAGCGCCAGAGGGCGAGGAGGAAGAGGGCGAGGGCGGAAAGCCTTTCCGCAAGGCCGAACCCCCCGAAAAGCGTCGCCCCCAAAAGCCCCAGGGGAAGCCCCAAGGCGGCCAGGGAGGCGTAGCCGGTGAGGGCGTAGAGGACGAGGCCTAAGGCCACGGGGACGAGGCCTAAGGCGGGCGGGAGGGGAAGGCCGGAGAGGATCCCGAGGAGGACCCCCGCCCCCTTGGCCCTTAGGGGCCAGGGGTCCCGGAAGAAGAGGGGGTAGAGGTGGCCCAGGTAGACCGCCACCCCCAGGGCGAGGAGGCCGGCGAGGTCCAACCCCAAAGCCCGCCCCAAAAGAAGGGGCAGGTAGCCCTTGAGGAAGTCCAGGAGGAAGGAGAGGAGGAGAAGGCCCAGGCCCAGGCGCCTGAGGGCGCTTTCCAGGCCCAGGGTGTAAGGGCTTGCCGTGCGCAGGTCCACCCCGCGCCGCCTGGCAAGCCAGTACCCCAAAGGCAACGCCCCCACGAGGTAGGCGAGGGAAAGGAGAAGCGCGGTCATCGCAGGTAGTTTAGCCCGTGCACCGTCCCCCCCGTGAGGAGGAGGACGAGGAGGCCCGCCGCCACCACCCCGAGGGCGAGGGCGGGGAAGGCGTAGCGCCTGCGCACCCCCAGGACCACGGCGAGCACCGCCCCGCTCCAGGCCCCGGTCCCCGGCAGGGGCACGGCCACGAAGAGGAAGAGGCCCAAGGCCCCCAGGCGCTGGACCTGCGCCTCGCCCTTGAGGCGGACCCGGGCCTCGAGGGCCCACCACGCCCGGGCGAAAAGGGGCACCCGGGTGGCGAGCCCCACCGCCCAGGGAAAGAGGCCGAGGGCCAGGGGCACCACGAGGAGGTTCCCCAAGAGGGCCCAAAGGAAGCTCTCCCAAGGGGAAAGGCCCAGGGCCACCCCCAGGGGAATCGCCCCCCTGAGCTCCACCACCGGGAGGGCCGCCACCAGAAGGACGTAGACCTCGGGAGGGAAGGGCATGAGAGGGAGGCGCCGGGGCTCCCCGGCGCCTCTAAGGGCCCTTTAGCCCTGGGCGGCCTTGGCCCGCTCCACCAGCTCGGCGAAGACCTGGGGTTCCCGCACCGCGAGGTCCGCCAGGTTCTTCCGGTCCACCTCAATCCCCGCCTTCTTCAGCCCGTGGATGAAGGTGGAGTAGTTGAGCCCGTGCTGGCGGCAAGCGGCGTTGATGCGCACGATCCAGAGCCTGCGGAAGTCGCGCTTGCGCCGCTTGCGGTGGGCGTAGGCGTAGTTCCCCGCGGCGAACAGGGTCTCCCGGGCCTTGCGGAAGCTCTTGGAGCGCAGGCCCCAGTACCCCTTGGCCAGCTTCAGGATCTTCTTGTGCTTCCTGCGGCGGACGACGCCGGTCTTGGCGCGCGGCATCCTCTACCCCCTCACTCGTAGGGGAGGAGGAGCTTGATCCGCTCCGCCTCCGGCTTGGCCAGGACGAACTTCCGCCCCTTCTGGCGGATCTCCTTCCCGGACTTCTGCCAGTTGAGGTGCCGCTTCCCCGTCTTCATGGCCACGACCTTGCCCGAAGCGGTGATCTTGACCCGCTTCTTGGCGCCCTTGTGGGTCTTCATCTTCGGCATAAGCCTCCTCCGCCCTGGGAAGCGCCCCCACAAAGGGGGTCTTGGGTGCTCCCCAAAGCCCCCCCACTATACCAGAGGCCCCTGGGCGGGGTCTAGGCGGAGACCTTCACCGGGGCGAGGAGCATGTTCATGTCCCGCCCCAGCATCTCGGGCTTCATCTCCACCACGGCGAGGTCCTTGAGGTCCTCGGTCACGCGGTTGAGGATCCTCTCCCCGAGCTCGGGGTGGGCCACCTCCCGTCCCCGGAACATGATGGTCACCTTGACCTTGTGGCCCTCCTGCAGGAAGCGCTTGATATGGCCCAGCTTGGTCTGATAGTCGTGCTCGTCTATCTTTACCCGGAACTTGATGGACTTGACCTCGGTGCGCTTGGCCTTCTTCCGGGCCTCCTTCTCCGCCATCTGCTGCTCGTAGCGCCACTTGGAGTAGTCCATGATCCGGGCCACGGGCGGATCGGCGTTGGGGCCCACCAGGACCAGGTCCAGGTCCATCTCCTGGGCCAAGCGCAGGGCCTCCCGGGTGTCCATGATGCCGAGCTGCTTGCCGTCGGGACCGACGACGCGAACCTGTTTGGCGCGTATGCGTTCGTTGGTCAGGTACTCCTTTATCTACATCACCTCCCAGCCCGCTCCGTTCCTCGGTCAAAGGGTTTGCGGGCTAAGGTGAAGTTTAGCAAGAAACCCCCTCGGCTACAATGGGGCCATGGTTCAGGTGGAAAAGGGCCACGTGGCCGTGGTCTTTCTCAACGATCCGGAAAGGCGCAACCCCCTCTCCCCGGAGATGGCCTTAAGCCTCCTCCAGGCCCTGGACGACCTGGAGGCCGACCCCGGGGTGCGGGCGGTGGTCCTCACGGGAAGGGGCAAGGCCTTCAGCGCCGGGGCGGACCTCGCCTTCTTGGAAAGGGTCACGGAGCTCGGCGCCGAGGAGAACTACCGCCACTCCCTCTCCCTCATGCGCCTCTTCCACCGCGTCTACACCTACCCCAAGCCCACGGTGGCCGCGGTGAACGGCCCGGCGGTGGCCGGGGGGGCGGGGCTCGCCCTGGCTTGCGACCTGGTGGTCATGGACGAGGAGGCGCGGCTCGGCTACACCGAGGTGAAGATCGGCTTCGTGGCCGCCTTGGTCTCGGTGATCCTGGTGCGGGCCGTGGGGGAAAAGGCCGCCAAGGACCTCCTCCTCACGGGAAGGCTCGTGGAGGCAAGGGAGGCCAAGGCCCTGGGCCTCGTCAACCGCATCGCCCCTCCCGGAAAGGCCCTGGAGGAGGCAAAGGCCTTAGCGGAGGAGGTGGCGAAGAACGCCCCCACCTCGCTCCGCCTCACCAAGGAGCTCCTCCTTGCCCTTCCGGGGATGGGCCTCGAGGACGGCTTCCGCCTCGCCGCCCTCGCCAACGCCTGGGTGCGGGAGACCGGGGACCTGAAGGAGGGCATCCGGGCCTTCTTTGAGAAGCGGCCCCCCAGGTTCTGAGTAGACTCTCCTTATGGGCCTTGTCCCCGAGTGCTTCATCACCGAGCTCGTGGAGCGGGACCTCAAGGAGGGGAAGTACGCCAAGCTCGTCACCCGCTTCCCCCCGGAGCCCAACGGCTACCTCCACATCGGCCACGCCCGGAGCATCGTTTTGAACTTCGGCCTCGCCCAGGACTACGGCGGGGAGTGCAACCTGCGCTTTGACGACACCAACCCCGAGACGGAGAAGGAGGAGTACGCCCGGGCCATTGAGGAGGACGTGCGCTGGCTGGGCTTCCGGCCCACCCGGGTCCTCTACGCCTCGGACTACTTTGAGACCATGTACCAATGCGCCCTGGTCCTCATCCAGGAGGGCAAGGCCTACGTGGACGACCTCCCGGAGGAGGAGATGAGCGAGCTTCGGGCCCAGGGAAAGCCAAGCCCCTACCGGGAGCGGAGCGTGGAGGAGAACCTGGAGCTCTTTGAGAGGATGCGCCGGGGGGAGTTCCCCACGGGAAGCCGGGTCTTAAGGGCCAAGATTGACCCCGCCCACCCCAACTTCAAGCTCCGCGACCCCGTGCTCTACCGCATCGTCCACGCCCCCCACTACCACGTTGGGGACCGGTGGGTCATCTACCCCATGTACGACTTCGCCCACCCCCTGGAGGACTTCATCGAGGGGGTCACCCACTCCCTCTGCACCCTGGAGTTTGAGAACAACCGCACCGTCTACGACTGGGTCATTGAGAACCTCAAGGGGAAGTGTGGGCTTCCCACCTCCCCCAGGCCCCACCAGTACGAGTTCGCCCGGCTGGACTTAAGCCACACCGTGCTCTCCAAGAGGAAGCTCATCAAGCTGGTGGAAGGGGGGTACGTCTCGGGCTGGGACGACCCCAGGCTCCCCACCCTGAGGGGCCTGAGGCGGAGGGGGGTGAGGCCCGAGGCCATCGTGGAGTTCGTGCGCAAGACGGGGATCTCCAGGAACGAGGCCCAGATAGAGATGGACCTCTTTGAGGAGGTGGTGCGGGACGACCTGAACCCCATCGCCCCCAGGGTCTTGGGCGTGGTGGACCCCCTGAAGGTGGTCCTCACCAACTACGAGGGGGAGGAGTGGATAGAGGCCCCCTACTGGCCCCGGGACATCCCCAAGGAGGGGACGAGGCCCCTTCCCTTCTCCCCGGAGCTCTACATTGAGCGCACGGACTTCAGCCTCAACCCCCCTAAAGGTTGGAAGCGCCTCGCCCCAGGGCAGAGGGTGCGCCTGAGGCACGCCTACGTCATAGAGCTTGAGGACGTGGTGGAAGAGGGGGGCGAGGTGAGGCTCCTCAAGGCCCGGATCGTCCCCGGCACCCTGGGGGCGAACCCCGAGGACGGGGTCAGGCCCAAGGGGGTGATCCACTGGGTCTCCGCCCGCCACGCCCTCCCCGTGGAGTTTAGGCTCTACGGCAGGCTCTTCCGCACCAAGGACCCGGAGGAGGGGGGGGACTTCCTGCAAAACCTCAACCCCGAGGCCCTTGTGGTGAAGCGGGGCTTCATTGAGCCGAGCGTGGCCCAGGACCCCGAGGACACCCGCTACCAGCTGGAGCGCCTGGGCTACTTCTGGCGGGACCCCGTGGACTCGAGGCCCGAGGCCCTGGTGATGAACCGCATCGTGCCCCTAAAAGAGGGGTATAGGGTCTGACCCCGGTCGCCCACTCGGCCGTCACCGGACATCCCCGCCAGGGCTTTTTGCCAGGGTCCCCAGGCCGGCCTTGGCCGGCCTGGGGTGGCTTTAAAGCCCCACGCTCAGGCCCAAGGCCAGGCCCACGCCGAAGGATTGGACCGGGGTCAGGTAGTAGACGGGCTGGGCCTCGAGGTAAGCCCCCAAGAGGGGCAGGGGCAAGTTGAGCCAGGTGCCCAAGACCCCCCGCACGCCCCCCTGGCCCCGCCCCTCCTGGGGGAAGGTGAGGGTAGGCCCCGTGCCGTAGAAGCCCCCAAGGCCCAGGTAGAGGTCGGTGAGGGGGAGCTTGAGGAGGAGGTCCACCCCGCCCCCCATGGCCTCGAGGCCCACCCCCCCGTAGACCCGCCCGTCCAAGAGAAGGGGGACGAGGGGGAAGCGCACCCCCCCTTGGAGGCCGAAGGGGCTACCCACGCTGACCTCGGCCCGCTGGGCCACGCCGAAGGCCAAGACCAAAAGAAGCGCCGCCAAAAGCCTACGCACGCCGCACCTCCTCTAGAAGGTCCTTCACCCTAGCCACCTGCGCCCGGTGGGTCCCGGGGCGGTAGTCCACCATGACCGCCTCCACCTGGAGCATCCCAAGGGCCCGGAGGTAGGCCTCCTTCAGGGCCCGGCTCTCCAAGGCGCTCACCCGCATCCCCAGGTGGGGGTGGTGGGCCAGGAAGGCCTCGGCCAGCTCCCGGCTCGTCCAGATCCCGGAAAGCCTCTCCCCCAAAGCCTCCACCACCAGGTGCTCCCCCGGGTCTCCCTCCAAAACGTACCAGGTCCCGGAAAGGTCAGGCGCCACCCGCTCATAATACCCTCGTGCGCCTGGACCGCTACCTGGTGGAACGGGGCCTGGTGGAAAGCCGGGAGAAGGCCAAGCGCCTGATCCAGGAGGGCAAGGTGCGGGTGGAGGGCAAGGTGGTGCAAAAGCCCGCCCACCCCGTGCCCGAAGGCGCCAGGGTGGAGCTCCTGGCGGAGGAGCGCTACGTGGGCCGGGGGGCCTACAAGCTCCTCGGAGCCCTGGAGGCCTTCCCCGTGGAGCCCCGGGGCAAGGTCGCTGCCGACCTCGGGGCGAGCACCGGGGGGTTCACGCAGGTCCTTTTGGAGCGGGGGGCGAGGCGGGTCTACGCCGTGGACGTGGGCAAGGGCCAGCTCCACCCCCGCCTCCGGGAAGATCCCCGGGTGGTGGCCCTGGAGGAACAGGACGCCCGCACCCTGGTCCTGCCCGAGCCCGTGGACCTCGTGGTGATGGACGTTTCCTTCATCTCCTCCACCCTCCTCCTCCCCAAGGTCCTGGAGCTCCTCAAGCCCCAAGGGGAGGCCCTGGTCCTGGTGAAGCCCCAGTTTGAGCTGGGGCCAAAGGCCCACAAGGGGGTGGTGCGGGAGGAGGCGAAGCGGCGGGAGGCCCTAAGGCGGGTGCGGGAAAAGGCCCTAGAGCTTGGCTTCCAGGTCCTGGGGGAAAAGGAAAGCCCCCTCCCGGGAAAGGAGGGGAACCTAGAGTACTGGCTTTGGCTCAGGCGCCCTTAAGCCACTCCTCGGCGATCTGCACGGCGTTTAAGGCGGCCCCCTTCAAGAGCTGGTCCCCCACCACGAAGAAGTCCAGGCCGTTTTCAAAGGCGAGGCTTTTCCGGATCCTCCCCACCTCCACGTCCCACTTGCCGCTCGCGGTGAGGGGCATGGGGTAGCGCTTGGCCTCGGGCTCGTCCACCACCTCCACCCCCGGGGCCTCCTTGAGGACCTCCCGGGCCGCCTCCGGGGTCACGGGGCGGGCAAACTCCACGCTCACCGCCTCGGCGTGGGCCCTTAAGGTGGGCACCCGCACCGCCGTGGCGCTGATCCGGATGGTGTCGTCTCCGAAGATCTTGTGGGTCTCCCAGACCACCTTCATCTCCTCGCGGGTGTAGCCGTTCTCCTGGAAGGCGTCTATATGGGGGATGACGTTGAAGGGCAGGGGGTGGGCGAAGGCCTCGGCCTTGGGGGCCTCCCCGTGGAGGAAGCGGTGGGTTTCGGTAAGGAGCTCCTCCATGGCCTTGGCCCCGGCCCCGGAAGCCGCCTGGTAGGTGGCCACGATGACCCGCTTGGCCTGGAAGGCCCGGTGCAAGGGCCAAAGGGCCATGGCCAAAATGGCCGTGGTGCAGTTGGGGTTAGCGATGATCCCCCGGTGCTGGAAGATCTTCTCCCGGTTCACCTCGGGCACCACCAGGGGCACCCAGGGCTCGTAGCGCCAGGCGCTGGAGTTGTCCACCACCAAGGCCCCGCCCTCCGCCCAGACCAAGGCCTTGGCCCTGGAGATGCCCCCCCCGGCGCTCGCCAGGACGAGGTCCACAGGGAGAGGCCCCTCGGGTAGGGGCTCCACGGGGATCTCCTCGCCCCTGAACGCGAGGCGCACCCCGGCGGAACGGGGAGAGGCGTAGAGCCTGAGCTCCGAAAGGGGGAAGTTTCGGGCCTCGAGGACCTTGAGGATCTCCCGCCCCACGGCCCCCGTGGCCCCCACCACGGCTACCCTCATGCGTCCTCCTCCAAAAACTCGGCCTCTTCCCACATGGCGCTCACGTGGCCCACCAGGTGGGTCAAGGCGCCAAAGAGTTCCCGCTCCAGCTCGCGGGAAGGGGCCACCTGCATTTCCTGGTAAAGCGCCCGCGCCCGCTCCACCTCTTCCCAAAGCTCCCGCCAGATCGGCTCGGGAATGCCTAGGACCTCCTGCCTAGGCGCCGTAAGATGCGTTCCCTTCTTTTTTCCCATGCCCGGATCTCCCGCTCCCAGTGAGCGATGACGCCCCAGTTGGGTTGAAGTCTAGCTTCCTCTTCCCGGATCTTCCGCCAATGCTCCTCTATTCGCGCCTCCAGCTGAGCCAGAACCTCCTTCCAGTGCTTCCGGTTTTGCGCCACTTCGGGTCCCTCAAGAACTGATCGTTCCTCCAGCCTACCACCTAAGCCTCTCCCGAAGGAAGCCCTCCAGCTCGTCCACGTGGAGCCTTATCTGCTCCATGGTGTCCCGGTCCCGCACCGTGACCGTGTCCTTGAGCCGGGTGGTGCCGTCCTTGCTCTGGCCGATGGTGTCGTAGTCCACGGTGACGGCGAAGGGCGTGCCCACCTCGTCGTGGCGGCGGTAGGCCTTGCCGATGTTGCCGGTGTCCTCGTAGAGCACCCGCCCCAGGCCCAAGGCGAGGAGCCTGGCCTTGAGGCGCTTGGCGTACTCGGTGATCTCCGGGCGGTTCTTCACCAGGGGGATCACCGCCACCTTGATGGGGGCGAGCTGGGGCTTGAGCTTGAGGACAATGCGCTCTTCCCCGTTCGGAAGCTCCTCCCGGGTGAAGGCCTCGGCGAGGAGGGCCAAGACCCCCCGGTCCACCCCGGCGGAAGGTTCAATCACGTAGGGGACGAACCACTTCCCCGTCTCGGGGTCGCGGTAGGCGAGGCGCTGGGTGGAGTGCTCGTTCCTGAGGACCCGGGCGGTGATCCCCAGGGCCTCCTGGTCCTTGGTGTGGCTCCCCAGGTCAAAGTCCGTGCGGTTGGCGATGCCCTCGAGCTCTTCCAGGCCGTGGGGGAAGCGGTAGAGGATGTCCACGGTGGCCTTGGCGTAGTGGGCGAGCTCCTCCGGGGGTTGCTGGTAGGGCACCAGGTTCTCCCGACTTAAACCCATCTCCTGCCACCACTTGAGGCGCTCCTCCACCCAGTAGCGGTGCCAGTACTCGTCCTCCCCCGGGCGGACGAAGTACTCTATTTCCATCTGCTCAAACTCCCGCACCCGGAAGATGAAGTTCCTGGGGGTGATCTCGTTGCGGAAGGCCTTGCCGATCTGGGCGATGCCGAAGGGTAGCTTGCGGCTCGTGGCGTCCAGGACGTTCTTGAAGTTGACGAAGATGCCCTGGGCGGTCTCGGGGCGCAGGTAGGCCAGGGAGGCCTCGTCCTCCACGGGGCCCACGTAGGTCTTGAACATCATGTTGAAGTAGCGGGGCGGGGTCCAGTCCCCGGGCTCCCCGCTTGCGGGGTCTAAAACCCCGGCCGCCGTCATCGCCCCCCCGGCCCTTTCGGGGGCCTGCATCATCGCCTGGACCAGGGCGTGAAGGTTCTCCTCCTCCACCTCCATGGCCCGGTAAAGCCTCTTGAGGACCTCCTCCGGCTGCTCCTTGAGGAGGTGGTCCAGGCGGTAGCGCTTCTTGGTGATGCGGTTGTCCACCATGGGGTCGGCGAAGGTGGCCTCGTGCCCGGAGTAGTGGAGGACGAGGCGGTGGGTGAGGACGCTGGCGTCCAGGCCCTCCATGTCGTCCCGCTCGTAGACGTTCCTTCGCCACCAGGCCTGCTTGAGGTTGTTCTTAAGCTCCACGCCCAAGGGCCCGTAGTCGTAGACGCCCTGAAGCCCCCCGTAGATCTCGGAGCTTTGGAAGATGAAGCCGCGCCGCTTGCACAGCGCCACCAGTTCGTCCAGGCTGCTCGCAGGCATCCCAATCCTCCCCACCGGGGCCAAGCCCCGATTACCAGGCATCTTACCCAAAGGCCCCCCTAAGGTGAGCCGGGGCGCAAACGCCAAGCCGCCCTCTCCCTAGGCTAGAATGTGAGGTAGAGGGGAGCATGAACCGATACGACGACCGCGCCAGGCTGGTCTTTCACTACGCAAGAGAGGAGGGGAGCCGCTTAGGCCACTCCATGATCGGCCCGGAGCACCTCCTCCTGGGCCTGATGCGCGAGGGGGGGACGGCGGCCCGCATCCTCCAGGAGTACGGCGCGAGCCTCGAGGCCATGCGCCGCATGGTGGAGGAGCTGGTGGGCCGGGGGGAGGGCGGGCGCACCGGGGAGCCCCCCGCCATCACCCCGAGGGCGAGGCGGGTCATGGAGCTCGCCAGCGCCGAGGCCCGCAACATGGGCTCCCCCGTCATCGGCACGGAGCACATCCTCCTCGGCATCATCCGGGAGGGGGACGGGATCGCCTACCGCATCCTCAGCCACTTCGCCAAGGACGTGGACGCCATCCGCTGGAGGGTCCTGGCCATGGCCGAGGGCCGCGAGCGGGAAAAGCCTGTGAACACCCCCTTCCTGGACGAGTACGGCCGCGACCTCACCAAGGAGGCCCGGGAAGGAAAGCTGGACCCGGTGATCGGCCGCCAGGAGGAGATCAACCGGGTGATCCAGATCCTCGCCCGGCGCACCAAGAACAATCCCGTGCTCATCGGCGACCCCGGGGTGGGCAAGACGGCCATCGTGGAGGGCCTGGCCCAGGCCATCGTGGAGGGCCGGGTCCCCCCCATCCTCAAGGGGGCCCGGGTGGTGGCCATTGACCTCGCCGGGGTGGTGGCGGGGACCAAGTACCGGGGCGAGTTTGAGGAGCGCCTGCGGCAGATCATTGAGGAGCTCAAGAACGCCAAGGTCATCGCCTTCATTGACGAGCTCCACACCCTGATCGGGGCGGGCGGGGCCGAGGGCACCCTGGACGCCGCCAACATCCTCAAGCCCGCCCTGGCCCGCGGGGAGATCCAGGTGATCGGGGCCACCACCACCGGGGAGTACCACCGCTACATAGAGAAGGACGCGGCCCTGGAGCGGCGCTTCCAGCCGGTGATCGTCCTCGAGCCTTCCCCGGAGGAGACCCTGGAGATCCTCAAGGGCCTCCGCCCCCGGTACGAGGCCCACCACGGGGTGATCATCCCCGACGAGATCCTGGAGCTTGCGGTGAAGATCGGGATCCGCTCGCTTCCCGGGCGCAACTTCCCCGACAAGGCCATTGACCTCATTGACGAGGCGGCCTCGAGGGTGCGCCTGAACGCCTCCTTGGGCCTCCCCGTGGCGGAGGAAGAGGACGGCACCCCCATCGTCACCCGGGAGGACGTGGAGGCGGTGGTGGACTCCTGGGGCGGGGTCTACGTGGACGACAAGGACGACGAGAAGCTCATGCGCCTGGAGGAGGAGCTCAGGAAGCGGGTGGTGGGCCAGGAGGAGGCCATCCGCGCCCTGGCGAACGCCCTCCGCCGGGCCCGGGTGGGGCTTGGGGGAAGGACCCGGGTGGCGGCGAGCTTCCTCTTCGTGGGGCAAAGCGGCGTGGGCAAGACCCAGCTCGCCAAGGCCCTGGCCGAGGTCCTCTTCGGCTCGGAGAGGGCCCTCATCCGCTTTGACATGTCCGAGTTCCAGGAGCCCCACTCCATCTCCAAGCTCATCGGGGCCCCGCCGGGCTATGTGGGCTACGAGCAGGGGGGCCGCCTCACCGAGGCCGTGCGCCGCCAGCCCTTCAGCGTGGTCCTCCTGGACGAGATTGAGAAGGCCCACCCCGACATCTACAACACCTTCCTCCAGGTGCTGGACGAGGGCCGCCTCACGGACGGCATGGGCCGCACCGTGGACTTCCGCCGGGTCATCCTCATCATGACCTCCAACACCGGCTACAACGTGGGCCCCGCCATCGGCTTCACCTCCAAGGAGGTGGACACGGAGTCCCCCCTGAAGGCCCTCTTCACCCCCGAGTTTCTGGACCGGCTGGACGAGGTCATCCGCTTCCGGCCCCTCACGGAGGAGGAGCTGGTGCGGGTGGCCGAGATGATGCTGGAGGACATCCGCAAGGAGCTCCAGGCCCGGGACGTCCAGGTGAGCTTCGCCCCCGAATTGGCCCGCTTCCTGGTGGACCAGGCCCCCAAGACGGGGAGCGCCCGCGCCCTGCGGAGCGTCCTAAGGGAGCGCATAGAGGACCCCTTGGCCGTCGCCCTCCTGCGGAAGCCCACGGGCCGGATCCACGTGAGCGTGGAGGGAGGCCAGGTGGCCTTCCACGAGGTGGAGGGGGAGGAGCTCCTCGTCTAGCCCCCGGAGGATGGCCAAGGCCACCTACGCCTGCGTGGAGTGCGGCTACCGCACCCCCAAGCCCTTGGGGCGGTGCCCCTCCTGCGGTTCCTGGGAGAGCTTCCAGGAGGTGGCCCCCGCCCCGGCCTCGAGGCGGGCCAAGCCCTCCCCCCTCCCCCTCCTCGCCCTCTCCCAGGTGGACGAGGCCGAGGAGCGCCGCTTCTCCTCGGGGCTTTCCGAGGTGGACCGGGTCCTGGGCGGGGGGTTCGTGACGGGGGAGGTGGTTCTATTGGGAGGGGAGCCCGGGGTGGGCAAGAGCACCCTCCTCCTGGAGATGGCCAAGCGGATGCCCCAAAGGGTCTACTACGTGGCCGGGGAGGAGTCCCCCGCCCAGATCAAGCTCCGGGCGCAGCGCCTCGGGGTGAAGGACCTCCTCCTCGTGCGGGAGACCCGCCTCGAGCCCCTCCTCGCCCTCCTGGAGGAGGACCCCCCGGAGGTCCTCTTCGTGGACTCCGTGCAGACCCTCGAGGCCGGGGGGAGCCCGGGGAGCTTGGTGGCCGTCCGGGAGGCGACCTCGGCCCTGGTGCGCTTCGCCAAGGAACGGGGCGTGGCCGTGGTCCTCGTGGGCCACGTGACCAAGGAGGGGGTGGTGGCCGGCCCCAAGAGCGTGGAGCACGCCGTGGACGCCACCCTCTACCTGGAGACCGCAGGGCCCTACCGGGTCCTGCGGAGCGCCAAGAACCGCTTCGGCCCCGTGGGGGAGATCGGGGTCTTCCGCATGGAGGAGGCGGGGCTTCTGGAGGTGGAGAACCCCTCCGAGGCCTTCCTCAAGGAGCGCCCCCTGGGGGTGCCGGGAAGCGCCGTGGCCCTGGCCCTGGCCGGGGAGCGGGCCTTGGCCCTGGAGGTCCAGGCCCTGGCGGCCAAAACCCCCTTCCCCGCCCCCCGCAGGGTGGTCCAGGGGCTGGACGGAAGGCGCGTGGACGTGGTCCTCGCGGTCCTGGAGCGGAGGCTCGGCCTGCCCCTCGCCAACCTGGACGTCTACGTGAACCTCGCCGGGGGGCTCAAGGTCCAGGACCCGGGGCTGGACCTGGCCGTGGCCCTGGCGGTGTACTCCGCCGTGGTGGGCCGCCCCCTGCCCGCCGACCTCGCCCTGGTGGGGGAGGTGGGCCTGGCCGGGGAGGTGCGGCGGGTGGCGGGGCTGGAGCGGAGGCTTAGGGAGGGGGAGCGGGCGGGGTTCGGCCGCTTCCTCCACCCGGGGAACCTTAAGCGCCTTCAGGAGGCTGTGGAGGCGTACCTGGCATGAAGACGCGGCACCTCGTCTACCTCGCCTTCGCCCTGCTCGGGCTGGGCCTCGCGGGGCTTCTGGAGGACTGGGGGCTCCTTCCCCAAAGCCCCTCCCTCCTCTCCCTCAACCGGCTCTACCTGGCCCTGGCGGGCCTCCTCACCGGCCTCCTCTTGGGGCCAAGGCTGGAGGGGGCGCTGGAAGCCCGCCTGAAGCGCCTCCGAAGCCTCCCCCCCGAGGTGGTCGTGGCCACCACCCTGGGCTCCACCATAGGCCTCCTCCTCGCCGTCCTCCTCACCACCCTCCTCGCCCAGGTGCCGGGCTTCTCCCCTGTCCACAGCCTCCTCCTCGCCCTCGGGCTCGTGGCCCTCTTCGTCTACCTGGCTTTGGGCTACCGCGCCTACTTCCGGCTGCCCGAGCCCAAGCCCGCCCCCCGGGGGGGGAAGGTGCTGGACACCAGCGTCCTGGTGGACGGCCGCGTGGCCGAGGTGGCGGCCGTGGGGTTTCTGGAGGGGCCCCTGTGGGTGCCCCACTTCGTCCTGAAGGAGCTCCAGCACTTCGCCGACAGCCAAGACCCCTTAAGGCGGGCCAAGGGGAGGCGGGGGCTGGAAACCCTGGAGCGCCTCAGGGAGGCCGCCCCCCTCGAGGTCCTGGAGACGACCCCCAAGGGGGAGTCCGTGGACGAGAAGCTCCTCTTCCTGGCCCGGGACCTCGAGGCCGCCCTGGTCACCAACGACCACGCCCTCCTGCAGATGGCCCGGATCTACGGGGTGAAGGCCCTCTCCATCCAGGCCCTGGCCCAGGCCCTAAGGCCCCAGCTCCAGGTGGGGGACACCCTGAAGCTTCTCATCCTCAAGGAGGGGAAGGAGCCCCACCAGGGGGTGGGCTACCTGGAGGACGGCTCCATGGTGGTGGTGGACGGGGGGAGCCGCTACCGGGGGCAGGAGATTGAGGTGGTGGTCACCCAGGCCATCCAGACCCAGGTGGGCCGCCTCTTCTTCGCCCGCCCCGCCCAAGGGGCTCAGTAGGTGGTGGCCTCCTCGTCCTGGAGGTCCCCCTCCACCCGCGCGTTCTCCAGGTCCGCCCGGCGGAGGAGCTCCAGCCGGATCAGGGCCGAGGTGTACCAGGGCTTCTCGGGGCGGCGCTTGACGGGAAGCCAGGGCCAGGCCCGCATCTGCTCAATGTACCCCCAGTTCTCGTAGACGTGGAACCCGTCCCGAAGCTCGGTGATCACGGCCCCGTTTTCCAGGAGGAAGCGCTGGAAGTCGGCCCACTTGGCGAGGCTCGCCTCCACGTGGGTCAGGCCCACGTAGCCGGCGCACCCCTCCCCCTCAAGGGCCAGAAGCCCCCGGCCCACGAAGGCCTGGAGGCCCAAAGGCCCCTCCACCGGGTCGGTGAAGAAGGTGTGGAAGGCGTGGACCCAGGCCTCGGGCAGAGGCTCCCGGAGGTCGTGGACGTGGGCCTCGAGGGGAAGCCCCTCGGCCTTGGCCGCCCGCTCCAGGAAGCGGACGATCCTGGGGTCGGCGTCCAGGACCACCACCCGCTTGGGCAGGCCCGTGAGGGCGGCGGCGAGGCCCGTGAGGTCGTCGTCCCCCAGGACCAGGACCTCCTTGCCCTCGAGGTCGCCCCAGTTCCAGGCCAAGGCCACCCGGGCCAGGGTGGACTCCGGGGTCACGTACCCCTGATCAAAGTCCTGGATGGCCTCGGGCCGCTCCTTGGCCCAGGCCAAAAACCGCTCCGCCGCCCGCCCCGGAAGCCTCTCCCCCACAAGCCCCCGGCCCTCGCAGGCGGGGCAGGCCGCCTCCCCAGGGCGGGGCGCCGGGACCTCCGCCAGGAGGTCCAGCCCCTCCTCCACCCGGAGAAGCCCCCGCCGGGCGAGGCCCTCCCAGATGGGCACGAGGAAGCGTAAGGGCACGCGGGAAAGCCGCACGGCCTCCCAAAGGTCCCGGGTTGCCCGGAGCGCCCCAAGGGTCCTCTCCACGTCCCGCCAGCCCACGGGAAGGCCCGTGGCCCGGCGCACCTCTTCCGCCACCTGGACCAGCGCTTCCTTGTTCACGCTCACCCCCTTTCCGGCCGTTTCCACGGCCCAAGGCCTATATAATGCCCTTGACCGGGGTCGCCCGGCAAGGGAGGTGGGTCTTGAACCTGCACGAGTATCAAGCGAAGGAGATCCTGGCCCGCTATGGGGTGCCCGTGCCGCCGGGAAAGGTGGCCTACACCCCCGAGGAGGCCAAACGGATCGCCGAGGAGTTCGGCAAGCGGGTGGTCATCAAGGCCCAGGTGCACGTGGGAGGGAGAGGAAAGGCGGGGGGCGTCAAGCTCGCCGACACCCCCCAGGAGGCCTACGAGAAGGCCCAGGCCATCCTGGGCATGAACATCAAGGGCCTTACCGTGAAGAAGGTCCTGGTGGCCGAGGCGGTGGACATCGCCAAGGAGTACTACGCGGGCCTCATCCTGGACCGGGCCAAGAAGCGGGTGGTCCTGATGCTCTCCAAGGAGGGGGGCGTGGACATTGAAGAGGTGGCCGCGGAGCGCCCCGAGGCCATCCACAAGTTCTGGATTGACCCCCACAAGGGGTTCCGCCCCTTTGAGGCCCGGGAGATGGTGAAGCGGGCGGGGCTCGAGGGCAACCTCAACAAGCTCGCCCAGGTCCTGGTGGCCCTCTACCGGGCCTACGAGGGCGTGGACGCCTCCATCGCCGAGATCAACCCCCTGGTGGTGACCACGGACGGCGGGATCGTCGCCGCCGACGCCAAGATCGTCCTGGACGACAACGCCCTCTTCCGCCACCCCGACCTCGCCGAGCTCAGGGAGGTGGAGGCCGAGCACCCCTTGGAGGTGGAGGCCAGCAACTACGGCTTCGCCTACGTGAAGCTTGATGGCAACATCGGCATCATCGGAAACGGGGCGGGCCTCGTGATGTACACCCTGGATCTGGTGAACCGGGTAGGGGGCAAGCCCGCCAACTTCCTGGACATCGGGGGCGGGGCCAAGGCGGATGTGGTCTACAACGCCCTCAAGGTGGTCCTCAAGGACCCCGACGTCAAGGGGGTCTTCATCAACATCTTCGGCGGCATCACCCGGGCGGACGAGGTGGCCAAGGGGGTGATCCGCGCCCTGGAGGAGGGCCTCCTCACCAAGCCCGTGGTGATGCGGGTGGCGGGCACCGCCGAGGAGGAGGCCAAGAAGCTTTTGGAGGGGAAGCCCGTCTACATGTACCCCACGTCCATTGAGGCGGCCAAGGTCATCGTGGCCATGGTGGGAGGTGCGGCGTGATCCTGGTGAACCGCGAGACCCGCGTCCTGGTCCAGGGCATCACCGGCCGGGAGGGGCAGTTCCACACCAAGCAGATGCTTTCCTACGGCACCAAGATCGTCGCCGGGGTCACCCCGGGCAAAGGGGGAATGGAGGTCCTAGGGGTCCCCGTCTACGACACGGTGAAGGAGGCGGTGGCCCACCACGAGGTGGACGCCTCCATCATCTTCGTGCCCGCCCCGGCCGCGGCGGACGCCGCCCTGGAAGCGGCCCACGCCGGGATCCCCCTCATCGTTCTCATCACCGAGGGCATCCCTACCCTGGACATGGTGCGGGCGGTGGAGGAGATCAAGGCCCTGGGAAGCCGCCTCATCGGGGGGAACTGCCCGGGGATCATCAGCGCCGAGGAGACCAAGATCGGGATCATGCCCGGCCACGTCTTCAAGCGGGGCCGGGTGGGGATCATCAGCCGCTCCGGCACCCTCACCTACGAGGCCGCAGCCGCCCTTTCCCAGGCGGGGCTCGGCACCACCACCACGGTGGGGATCGGGGGCGACCCCGTCATCGGCACCACCTTCAAGGACCTCCTCCCCCTCTTCAACGAGGACCCGGAGACGGAGGCCGTGGTCCTCATCGGGGAGATCGGCGGCTCCGACGAGGAGGAGGCGGCGGCTTGGGTGAAGGACCACATGAAGAAGCCGGTGGTGGGCTTCATCGGGGGCCGCTCCGCCCCCAAGGGCAAGCGCATGGGCCACGCCGGGGCCATCATCATGGGCAACGTGGGCACCCCGGAGTCCAAGCTCCGGGCCTTCGCCGAGGCGGGCATCCCCGTGGCCGACACCATTGACGAGATCGTGGAGCTGGTCAAGAAGGCCCTGGGCTAAAAAGGAGGTGGACGGTGAAGGCACCCGTACGCGTGGCGGTTACCGGAGCCGCGGGACAGATCGGCTACAGCCTCCTCTTCCGCATCGCCGCGGGGGAGATGCTGGGCAAGGACCAGCCGGTGATCCTCCAGCTTTTGGAGATCCCCCAGGCCATGAAGGCCCTGGAGGGCGTGGTCATGGAGCTGGAGGACTGCGCCTTCCCCCTGCTTGCGGGCCTCGAGGCCACCGACGACCCCAAGGTGGCCTTCAAGGACGCCGACTACGCCCTCCTGGTGGGGGCGGCCCCCCGCAAGGCGGGGATGGAGCGCCGGGACCTTCTGCAGGTGAACGGCAAGATCTTCACCGAGCAGGGCCGGGCCCTGGCCGAGGTGGCCAAGAAGGACGTCAAGGTGCTGGTGGTGGGCAACCCCGCCAACACCAACGCCCTCATCGCCTACAAGAACGCCCCCGGCCTCAACCCCCGGAACTTCACCGCCATGACCCGGCTGGACCACAACCGGGCCAAGGCCCAGCTCGCCAAGAAGACCGGGACGGGCGTGGACCGCATCCGCCGCATGACGGTGTGGGGCAACCACTCCTCCACCATGTTCCCCGACCTCTTCCACGCCGAGGTGGACGGCAGGCCCGCCCTGGAGCTCGTGGACATGGAGTGGTACGAGAAGGTCTTCATCCCCACCGTGGCCCAGCGGGGGGCGGCCATCATCCAGGCCCGGGGGGCCAGCAGCGCCGCCAGCGCCGCGAACGCCGCCATAGAGCATATCCGCGACTGGGCCCTGGGCACCCCGGAGGGGGACTGGGTCTCCATGGCCGTCCCCTCCCAAGGGGAGTACGGCATCCCCGAAGGCATCGTCTACTCCTTCCCGGTGACAGCCAAGGACGGAGCGTACCGGGTCGTGGAAGGCCTGGAGATCAACGAGTTCGCCCGCAAGCGCATGGAGATCACGGCCCAGGAACTCCTGGACGAGATGGAGCAGGTGAAGGCCCTGGGCCTCATCTGAGAGGCCGGCCTCAGAGCCCCCACCGCGCCCTGCGGTGGGGGCTTTATACCACCCCATGCTGGCGCAAGCCAGCATGGGGGCCCCGGCAAAAGCTCCCTGGGGAGCTTCCCCGGGCCCGTCGGGCGAAGGCAACCGGAAGGGTATTAGCCTTTGGGCCAGGCCTCGAGGGCCCAAGGGTAGACCACCCAGGCCGCCGTCTCCTCGGCGTAGAAGTCGGGGCGGTCCGGCACCCGGTTCCGCCCCGGCTTGAAGTGGAGGGTGGCCACCACAGGCACCCCGCCCGCTCGGCGCACCCGGGCCTTCACGGCAAAGGCCGTGCGCCCCGAGTCCCAAACGTCGTCCACCACCAGGACCCGCTTGCCGAAAAGGAGGACATCGGGGGGAAACTGCAGGAATACCGGCTCGGGCAAAGCCTCCTCCCCCTCGTAGAACATGACGGCGGCGGTGAGGATGTTCCGCGCGCCGAGGGCCTGGGCCAGAAGGGCGGTGGGGATGAGGCCTCCCCGCGCCACCCCCAGGACGAGGTCAAAAGGCTCCCCAGAAAGGGCCTCCGCCAGGCGGCGGACCAGCCGGAGGAGGTCCTCCCAGGAAAGGTGGAGGCGCTCCATCAGGCCTTGTCCAGCTCAAAAGCCTGGTGGACGGCCCTAAGCGCCGCCTCGGCGTACTCGGCGGGGATGATCACGGAGATGCGCACCTCGCTGGTGGCGATCATCTCAATGTTGGCCCCGGTGGAGGCCACCGCCTGGAACATCTTGGCGGGGACCTCCGGGGTGGAGGCGAGGCCCACGCCCACGATGGAGACCTTGGCGATGTCCGGCCTCAAGATGGCCTCGCCCCCGATCTCGGCGAGGACGGGCTCCAAAGCCTCCAGGGCCTCCTGGGCGAAGTCCTTCTTCACCGTGAAGGCCATCTGCTGCCTCGAGGGGTCGTGGCCGGGAACCCCCTGGATGATCATGTCCACGGCGATGCCCCGCTCGGCCAGGGCCTGGAAGACCTTGGCCGCGATGCCCGGCTGGTCCGGGATGCCGATAAGCCCGATCTGGGCGTGGTCCAGGTCCAAGGCCACGCCCGTCACCGCCTTGTCCATCTCCATGGCGACCTCCTTCACCAGGGTACCGGGGTTGTAGGAGAAGCTAGAGCGCACGTGGAGGACCACCCCGTAGCGCTTGGCGTAGTAGACCGCCCGGGGGTGGAGGACCCTGGCCCCCAAAGCGGCCATCTCCAGCATCTGGTCGTAGCCGATGACGGAAAGCTTCCTCGCCTCGGGGATCAGGTGGGGGTCCGTGGTGTAGACCCCCTCCGTGTCCGTGTAGATCTCGCACTCCTTGGCCCCGAGGGCGGCGGCGATGGCCACGGCGGTGGTGTCCGACCCTCCCCGGCCCAAGGTGGTGATCTCCCCTTCCGGGGTGGTGCCCATGAAGCCCGCGATCACCGCCACAAAGCCCTGCTCCAGGGCCTCCCGGATGCGGGCCGGGTTCACCTCGAGGATCCGGGCGTCCCCGTAGCGCCCGTCGGTGGTGATGCCGATCTGGTGCTGGACGAAGCCCTTGGCGGGGATCCCCATGGCCCAAAGCTGCATGGAGAGGAGGGCCACGGAGACCTGCTCCCCGGTGGTGGTGAGGAGGTCCAGCTCGCGAAAGGGAGGTCTCGGGTTCACCCGCTTGGCCAAGGCGATGAGCTCGTCGGTGGTGTGCCCCATGGCCGAGACCACCACCGCAAGCCGATGCCCCTTCTCGCGGTAGTGGGCGATGCGCTGGGCCACCTTGTGGATGCGCTCCAGGTCGCCCACGGAGGTGCCGCCGTACTTCTGAACCACCAGGGCCACGCTTCCCTCCTTCCCCGCCCCCCCGGGCGGTTTGAAAGAGAATGTTAGCACATTTGCCCCCTCCGCCCAAGGCCCTTATCCTGGGAGGACGTGAGCCTGACGCGGGAAGCCTACCACCGCCTCACCCCCCTTCCCCACCCCGGGGGCCGGCTCTTCATCAAGCCCGGGGCCCGGGGGTACCGGGACCCGGTCCACGACCTCCTGCAGAAGACGGTGGAGCCCTTCGGCGAGCGGGCCCTGGACCTGAACCCCGGGGTGGGCTGGGGAAGCCTCCCCTTGGAGGGGAGGATGGCGGTGGAGCGGCTGGAGACCTCCCGGGCCGCCTTCCGCTGCCTCACGGCGAGCGGCCTCCAGGC
Organism: Thermus thermophilus HB8; assembly: GCF_000091545.1. Classification (GTDB taxonomy): domain Bacteria; phylum Deinococcota; class Deinococci; order Deinococcales; family Thermaceae; genus Thermus; species Thermus thermophilus. The sequence continues at coordinate 496,402 of NC_006461.1, read as the reverse complement.
CCGGCTCGCCCTTCCCTGGGAGGCGGCGGCGGGAGCATACGACCTCGTGGTCCTGGCCCTCCCCGCCGGGAGAGGGACGGCCTATGTCCAGGCGAGCCTCGTGGCCGCGGCCCGGGCCCTCCGGATGGGAGGACGGCTCTACCTCGCCGGGGACAAGAACAAGGGGTTTGAGCGCTACTTCAAGGAGGCCCGGGCCCTTCTGGGCTACGGCGTGGTGGTGCGGCGGGAGGGGCCCTACCGGGTGGCCCTCCTGGAGAAGGAGAAGGAGGCCCCGCCCCTCCCCTCCCTCTGGCGGGCCTTTTCCGCCCGCATCCTGGGGGCGGAGTACACCTTCCACCACCTCCCCGGGGTCTTCTCGGCGGGGAAGGTGGACCCGGCCTCCCTGCTCCTCCTCGAGGCCCTGCAGGAACGCCTGGGGCCCGAGGGGGTCCGCGGCCGGCAGGTCCTGGACCTGGGGGCGGGCTATGGGGCCCTGACCCTGCCCCTCGCCCGGATGGGGGCGGAGGTGGTGGGGGTGGAGGACGACCTGGCCTCCGTCCTCTCCCTGCAAAAGGGCCTCGAGGCCAACGCCCTGAAGGCCCAGGCCCTCCACTCCGACGTGGACGAGGCCTTGACAGAAGAGGCCCGGTTTGACATCATAGTTACGAACCCCCCCTTTCACGTGGGGGGTGCGGTCATTCTGGATGTGGCCCAGGCGTTCGTGAACGTGGCGGCGGCCCGGCTCAGGCCGGGTGGCGTGTTTTTCCTCGTGTCCAACCCGTTCCTGAAGTACGAGCCTTTGCTGGAGGAGAAGTTCGGCGCCTTCCAGACCCTCAAGGTGGCCGAATACAAGGTCCTGTTCGCGGAAAAGCGAGGGAGGTGAGCCTTGAAGAAGAGCAAGCGCAAGAACGCCCAGGCCCAGGAGGCCCAGGAGACCGAGGTCCTGGTCCAGGAGGAGGCGGAGGAACTCCCCGAGTTCCCCGAGGGGGAGCCCGACCCCGACCTCGAGGACCCGGACCTCACCCTGGAGGACGACCTCCTGGACCTGCCCGAGGAGGGCGAGGGGCTGGACCTGGAGGAGGAGGAAGAAGACCTCCCCATCCCCAAGATCTCCACCTCCGACCCCGTGCGCCAGTACCTGCACGAGATCGGCCAGGTCCCCCTCCTCACCCTGGAGGAGGAGGTGGAGCTCGCCCGGAAGGTGGAGGAGGGGATGGAGGCCATCAAGAAGCTCTCCGAGATCACCGGCCTTGACCCCGACCTCATCCGGGAGGTGGTCCGGGCCAAGATTCTGGGCTCGGCCCGGGTGCGGCACATCCCCGGCCTCAAGGAGACCCTGGACCCCAAGACCGTGGAGGAGATTGACCAGAAGCTCAAAAGCCTCCCCAAGGAGCACAAGCGCTACCTCCACATCGCCCGGGAAGGGGAGGCGGCCCGGCAGCACCTCATTGAGGCCAACCTCCGGCTCGTGGTCTCCATCGCCAAGAAGTACACGGGGCGGGGCCTCTCCTTCCTGGACCTCATCCAGGAGGGAAACCAGGGCCTGATCCGGGCGGTGGAGAAGTTTGAGTACAAGCGGCGCTTCAAGTTCTCCACCTACGCCACCTGGTGGATCCGGCAGGCCATCAACCGGGCCATCGCCGACCAGGCCCGCACCATCCGCATCCCGGTCCACATGGTGGAGACCATCAACAAGCTCTCCCGCACCGCAAGGCAGCTGCAGCAGGAGCTCGGCCGGGAACCCACCTACGAGGAGATCGCCGAGGCCATGGGGCCGGGCTGGGACGCCAAGCGGGTGGAGGAAACCCTCAAGATCGCCCAGGAGCCCGTCTCCCTGGAGACCCCCATCGGCGACGAGAAGGACAGCTTCTACGGGGACTTCATCCCCGACGAGCACCTCCCCTCCCCGGTGGACGCCGCCACCCAGAGCCTCCTCTCCGAGGAGCTGGAGAAGGCCCTGTCCAAGCTCTCCGAGCGCGAGGCCATGGTCCTGAAGCTCCGGAAAGGGCTCATTGACGGGCGGGAGCACACCCTGGAGGAGGTGGGGGCCTTCTTCGGCGTCACCCGGGAAAGGATCCGGCAGATTGAGAACAAGGCCCTCCGCAAGCTCAAGTACCACGAGTCCCGCACGCGGAAGCTCAGGGACTTCCTGGACTAAGTCGCCCTCGCCAGAGGGGGGCCCCGAAGACGCCCCCCCACGCTTCCCATGGACGCTAGCCTTCTCCTCCCTTTAGGCTTCGGCCTCCTCTCCGCCCTCACCTGGGGGGCCGGGGACTTCGGCGGCGGGATGGCCTCCCGCCGGGCCCACGCCCAGGCCGTGGTCCTCTGGGCCTCCGGCATCGGCCTCCTCCTCTTCCTCCTCCTGGCCCAGGTCTTCGGGGAGGCGCCCCAAGGGCGGGACCTTCCCTATGCCCTTTTGGGCGGGGCCTCCGGGGCCCTCGGCCTCCTCGCCTTTTACCGGGCCCTGGCCCAAGGGGAGATGGGCCTCGCCGCCCCCGTGGCCGGGGTGGTGGGGGCGGCCCTCCCCGTGGCCCTGGGGGCCCTCCTCGAGGGGTGGCCGGGCCTTTTCCCCGCCCTGGGCATGGGGCTGGGCCTCCTCGCGGTCTGGCTCGTCTCCCGGCCCGAAGGCCGGGCGCGCCCGGGGAACCTGGGCCTCGCCCTCCTCGCCGGCCTCGGCTTCGGCGGGTTCTACGCCTTCATGGACCGGGTGGAGGGGCTCTTCTACCCCGCCGCCTGGGCCAAGCTCACCGCCTTCCTCCTGGTCCTCCCCGCCGCCCTCCGGGCCAGGCCCTGGCCCGGAGGACGCGAGGCCCCATGGGTCCTCCTCGCCGGCCTCGGGGACGCCGGGGGAAACCTCTTCTTCCTCCTCGCGGCCCAGGCCGGGCGGCTGGACGTGGCGGCGGTCCTCTCCTCCTTCTACCCGGTTTTCACGGTTCTCCTGGCCTGGCTCGTCCTGAAGGAAAGGCTCTCCCGGAGGCGGCTTACGGGGGTGGGCCTGAGCCTCCTGGCCATGGCCCTCATCGCTCTGGGCTAGGGCCTAACGGAAAGCGGGCCACCTCCACCAGGCCCTCCCCTTCGTCCCGCACCAAGGCCGCCTCCCGCACCAGGAAGGAGCGGCGGGGCGGGGGCGGGAGGCTTTGCGCCAAGGCCTTCGCCTCCTCCGGGGAGAGGCCCAGGGCCAGGGTCAGGTGGGGGATGTAGCTCGGCCCCTCAATCTCCTTGAGGGGCGGGGCCAGGGGCTCCAGGGCGTGGTAGAGGCGCCGGAAGGCCCCGCCCCCGTAGGCCCGGAGGTAGACCACCCCCTGGGGAAAGAAGCGCCAGTCCCCCAGGCGGACGCGAAAGGGGGGGTGGCCCCGCAGGATCCCCGCCAGGGCGATGCGCAAGGCCTCCTCCTCGTAGGGCCAGTCAAAGGGCTGGCGGAGGTTGAGGTGGGGCGGGCCGAAGCCCCGGACGCCCCTGGCCGCCTGGAGTTCCTCCATAAAGCGGCGGAGGTCCTCGGGGGGCCAAACCAGGACCCCGTACATGGGGCGCAGTATACCTCAACCGCCCCCTAAAAAATCTCCAGGTTTCCCCGGTACACCCGGCCCACGGGCCTCTTCCCCTCCCACAGGGTGAGGTCCGCGCGCGCCCCGGGGGCGATGCGCCCGTAGTCCGCCCACCCCGCCGCCAGGGAGGCCCCGAGGGTGTGGGCCCAAAGGACCTCCCGGGCCACGGCCTCCGGGTCCTTAAGCCCGGAAAGGTCCATACCCCGCAAGGCCACCCCCCAGTAGAGGGGGTGGGCGTGGGCGTCCTGGAAGGACCTCCACGAAGAGGCCCCGCTTCCCCGCCTCCACCCGGGCGATCCGCTCCCCCTGGAGGAGGAGGCTCCGGCGGCCGTCGGTGAGCCACATGGGAAGAGTCTATTATGGGGGCGTGGAACGCACCTACCTCTACCGGGGCCGCATCCTGAACCTGGCCCTGGAAGGCCGTTACGAGATCGTGGAACACAAGCCCGCCGTGGCGGTGATCGCCCTGCGGGAAGGGAGGATGCTCTTCGTGCGCCAGATGCGCCCCGCCGTGGGCCTCGCCCCCCTGGAGATCCCGGCGGGCCTCATAGAGCCCGGGGAGGACCCCTTGGAGGCGGCGAGGAGGGAGCTCGCCGAGGAGACGGGCCTTAGCGGGGACCTCACCTACCTCTTCAGTTACTTCGTCTCCCCCGGCTTCACCGACGAGAAGACCCACGTCTTCCTCGCGGAAAACCTAAAGGAGGTGGAGGCCCACCCCGACGAGGACGAGGCCATAGAGGTGGTCTGGATGCGCCCGGAGGAGGCCCTAGAGAGGCACCAGAGGGGGGAGGTGGAGTTCTCGGCCACGGGGCTCGTGGGGGTCCTCTACTACCATGCTTTTCTCCGAGGTCGCTGACGTCCCCAAAGGCCCCAAGGTGGTGGCCGTGGGCTCCTTTGACGGGGTGCACCTGGGCCACCAGTACCTCCTGCGCCAGGCCCTCTCCGAGGCCAAAACCCTGAAGGCGCCCCTCCTCGTCTACACCTTTGACCCCCCCACCAAGGTCTTCACCCGGGGGGAAGGGTTCCTCATGGACCTTCAGGAGAAGGTGGAGGCCCTGAGGGAGGTGGGGGTGGAACTCATCCTGGCCGTGCCCTTCAACGAGGAGTTCGCCAGAAGACCCCCCGAGGCCTTCTTGGAGGACCTAAGGGCCCTTCAGGCGAGCCGGATCTACGTGGGGGAGGACTTCCGCTTCGGACAAGGCCGGGCGGGGGGCCCGGAGGCCCTGGAGCGGGTGGCCCCCACCCGGGTCGTCCCCCTCTTGAGCCTTGGGGGGGAGGCGGTGAAGAGTAGCCGCATCCGCGCCCTGTTGCGGGAAGGCCGGGTGGAGGAGGCCCGCCATCTCCTGGGCCGCCTCTACGGGGCCTACGGGGTGGTGGTGGAGGGGGACCGGATGGGAAGGCGGCTCGGCTTCCCCACGGCCAACCTCGCCGTCCACCCCTTGAAGGTCCTTCCCCCCGGGGTCTTCGCCGTGGAGGCGGAAGGGGCCTTCGGGCGCTACAAGGGGGTGGCCAACGTGGGGACGCGGCCCACCCTGGGGGGGGAGGAAAGGCGCTTGGAGGTGCACCTTTTGGGCTTCGCCGGGGAGCTTTACGGGGAGGAGGTGCGGGTGCGCTTCCTCAAGCGTCTCCGGGAGGAAAGGCGCTTCCCCTCCCTCGAGGCCCTAAGGGCCCAGATCGCAGAGGACGTGGCCGAGGCCCGGGCCTACTTCGGGCTTTAACCCCACCCCATGCCGGCCCAAGCCGGCATGGGGGCCCCGGCAAGGGGTTTAGCCCTCGTCAAAGTAGGTGAGCTTGGGATGCTTGTTGGCCCGAAGCTCGTCCAGGCGGCGGACCGGGGTGGAGTAGGGGGCGTTTTCCAGCCACTCCTTGGGCTTCTTTAAAAGCGCCCCCATGGCCTCGGCGAAGGCCTCGAGGGTCTCCTTGGCCTCGGTCTCCGTGGGCTCCACCATGAGGGCCTCCTTGACGATCAAGGGGAAGTAGACCGTGGGGGGGTGGAAGCCGAGCTCCAAAAGCCCCTTGGCGAGGTCCAAAGCGCGGAAGCCCTCGGGGGGCTGGGCCACGAACTCGTGCATGGAGGGCCCGTCGTAGGGCACCCGGTAGCCCTTCTCCTTGAGGAGCTCCTTCAGGTAGCGGGCGTTGAGGACGGCGAGGGCCGCGGCCTTCTTAAGGCCCTCTAGCCCCAGGGTGCGGATGTAGGCCCAGGCCCGGACCAAGGCCAGGAAGTTCCCGTAGAAGCTCCGCACCCGGCCGATGCTCTTGGGCCGGTCAAAGTCCAGGTAGAAGCCCTCCTCTCCCCTCTCCACCAAGGGCACGGGGAGGTAGGGGGCGAGGTGGGCCTTCACCCCCACCGGGCCCGAGCCAGGCCCGCCCCCGCCGTGGGGCACGGTGAAGGTCTTGTGGAGGTTCAGGTGGACCACGTCAAAGCCCATGTCCCCGGGCCTCGCCCAGCCCATGATGGCGTTCAGGTTGGCCCCGTCGTAGTAGAGCTGCACCCCCGCCTCCTTGCAGAGCCGGGAGATCTCCAGGATGCGCCGTTCAAAGAGGCCCAAGGTGTTGGGGTTCGTGAGCATGAGGGCGGCCACGTGGGGGCCGAGCTCGCGCTTCAGGGCCTCGAGGTCCACCTCCCCCTCGGGCCCCGAGGGGATCTCCCGCACCTGGTAGCCCGCCATGCTGGCGGTGGCGGGGTTGGAGCCGTGGGCCGAGTCGGGGACCAGGACCACCCGCCGCGTCCTCCCCTCCCCCCGGTCCTCGTGGTAGGCGCGGATGATCAGGATCCCCGTGAGCTCCCCGTGGGCCCCGGCGGCGGGCTCCAGGGTGATGGCGTCCATGCCCGTGAGGGCCTTGAGGTACTCCCCGAGCTCCCACATGAGCCTTAAGGCCCCCTGGGCCGTCCTTGGGTCCTGGTAGGGGTGGAGGTCGGCAAAAAGCCGCGCCGCCTCCTCGTGGAGCTTGGGGTTGTACTTCATGGTGCAAGACCCCAAGGGGTAGAAGGTGGTGTCCACCCCCACCTGGCGGCGGGAAAGCCCGGTATAGTGGCGCACCAGGGTGAGCTCGTCCACCTCGGGGAGGCGGGGCGGGACCTCCCGCAGGTGTTCCTTGGGGATCAGGTCCTCCGCCTTGGGCACCGCCTTCACCAGCTTGAGGCCGCGCCTTCCCTTCCGGCTCCGTTCAAAGATCAGGGGAAAGCTCATGCCAAAACCTCCTTAAGGGCCTCCCGCAGGGCCAGGAGGTCCTCCTCCTCGTGGAGCTCGGTGGCGGCGAAGAGGGCGAGGTTCTCCCCGTACTCCCTGGGCACCGGGGTGGCCCCGTGGAAGCCCCGCTCCGCAAGGGCCCGCCGCACCGCCTCGGGGTCCTTGGGGAGGGCCAGGGCGAACTCGTTGAAGAAGGGCTTGGGGGTGAAGGGCCTGACCCCCGGAACCTCCAGGAGGAGGGCGTGGAGCTTGTGGGCCATCTCCACGCTCTTCAGGGCCACCTCCCTAAGCCCCTCAGGCCCCAAGGCCGCGAGGTACATGGCCCCCATGAGGGCGGTGAGCTGGGCGTTGGTGGTGATGTTGCTCTTGGCCTTGGCCCGCCTGATGTACTGCTCCCGGGCCTGGAGGGTGAGGATGAAGCCCCGCCTTCCCTCCACGTCCACGGTCTCGGAGACGAGCCTACCCGGAAGCTGGCGCACGAAGGCCTTTTTGGTGGCGAGAAAGCCGAAGTGGGGGCCGCCGAAGCCCATGGGGAGGCCGAGGCTCTGCCCGTCCCCCACGGCGATGTCCGCTCCATAGGCCCCCGGGGGCTTGAGCACCCCCAAGGAGAGGGGGTCGGCCACGGCCACGAAAAGCGCCCCCGCGCCGTGGGCCGCCTCGGCGAAGGGCCCGAGGTCCTCCAGGGCGCCCAGGAAGTTGGGGTTCTGGACCACCACCGCCCCCACCTCCTCCCCCACCTCAGGGAGGGGGGTCCTTCCCCCCTCCAGGGGGAGGGTCAAGAGCTTGGCCCCCACGGCCTCGAGGTAGGCCCGAAGCACCGCGCGGTACTCGGGGTGGACCCCCTGGGAGACCAAAACCCCCATCCTCCCCGTCTCCCTGAGGGCGAGGAGGACCCCCTCGGCCAGGGCCGTGGCCCCGTCGTACATGGAGGCGTTGGCGATCTCCAGCCCCGCGAGCTCGGCGATCATGGTCTGGTACTCAAAGGTGGCCTGCAGAACCCCCTGGCTCACCTCGGGCTGGTAGGGGGTGTAGGCGGTGAGGAACTCGCCCCGTGCGGCCAGGGCCTGGACCACGGGGGGGACGTGGTGGCTCCTCACCCCCCCGCCCAGGAAGGCCTTGTGGGCGGGGAGGTTTTGGGCGGCGAGGCGCCTCAGCTCCTCCAGGACCTTCCACTCGGGCAGGGGCTCGGGAAGGTCTATGGGAGGGCTCAGGATCTCCTTGGGCAGGTGGGCGAAGAGGTCCTCCAGGGAGGCCGCCCCCACCCGCCTGAGCATCTCCCGGATCTCCTCCTCCGTGTGGGGCGTGTAGTCCATGTCTCCATCCTCAAGCAAAACCCCAGGGCCATTTGCCCCGGGGCCACAAAGCGCCCTTCCCGCCCTAAGGCGCGGGCGAGGGAAGGGTCTTCGGGACGCATCCTTTCCCCTAGGCTTCGCTTTCCAGGACCTCCTGGTAGCCCCCGGCGTCCAAGAGCTCGTCCAGGTCGCCCATGTCTCTGGGCTTCAGGCGGAAGATCCAGCCCTCCCCGTAGGGGTCCTGGTTGACGAGCTCAGGGGTCTTCTCCAGGGCGAGGTTGACCTCCACGATCTCCCCGGCCACGGGGGCGTAGATGTCGGAAGCGGTCTTCACGCTCTCCACCACGGCCACCGCCTCGCCCTTCTCCACCACCCGGCCCACCTCGGGTAGCTCCACGTAAACCACGTCGCCGAGGGCGTCCTGGGCGTAGTCGGTGATGCCGACGAGCACCGTGTCGCCTTCGGGCAGGGCCCACTCGTGGGTCTTGGTATAGAAGCGGTCCTTGGGTATGTCCATAGCGCCTCCCAACCCCCGCTATTTTAGCGGCACAAAGGGGAGGGGGCTAAGGGCGGCGGGGACCGCCCGGCCCCGGACCTCCACCTGGAAAGGCCCCTCCGCCCCTTCCTCCACGTAGGCGAGGGCGATGCCCCTCTGCAGCAGGGGCGAATACCCGCCGCTCGTCACCCGGCCCACGGGGCGGCCCCCAGAGAGCACCCGGTAGCCCTCCCGGGGGATGCCCCCTTCCAGAACGAGGCCCACGAGGCGCTCCCGGCAGGCCTGGGCCAGCATGGCCTCCTTGCCCAAAAACGCCTTTTCCTTCTTCACCACCCAGGCCCAGGGGGTGCAGAGGGGGTTGGTCTCCTCGGTGAGCTCGTGGCCGTAGAGGGGGAAGCCCGCCTCGAGCCTCAAGGAGTCCCGGGCCCCGAGGCCCGCGGGCTTGGCCCCGGCCTCCACCAGGGCCAGAAAGACGGGCTCGGCGTCCTCCGGGGCGAGGAAGAGCTCAAACCCGTCCTCCCCCGTGTACCCCGTGCGGGCGAGGCGGGCGGGCCGGCCCGCCACCCGGGCGGGGAAGACGTCGTTCTTGCGCTTCTGGGAAAGGTCCAGATCGGTAAGCCCCTGGAGGAGGGAGGCCGCCTTCGGGCCCTGGAGGGCGAGGAGGGCGGTCCTTTCGGAGGCGTCCTCAAGCTCCACCCTGAACCCCTTGGCCAAGGCCTGGAGGTGGGCGAGGTCCTTGGCGATGTTGGCGGCGTTCACCACCATGAGGTACTCCTCTTCCCCCAGGCGGTAGAGGTAGATGTCGTCCACCACCCCGCCCCGCTCGTTGGGGAGCATGGAGTACTGGGCCCTTCCCACCTTGAGCTTGCCTGCGTCGTTCGCCGTGGCCCACTGGAGGAAGGCCAGGGCCTCCTTGCCCCGGACCAGAAACTCCCCCATGTGGCTCACGTCAAAAACCCCGACCGCCCGGCGCACGGCCAGGTGCTCCTCCACGATGGAGGTGTACTGGAGGGGGAGGAGGTACCCGGCGAAGTCCACCATCCGGGCGCCCAGGCGAAGGTGGGCCTCGTAAAGGGGGGTCTTCTTCATGGCGAGGCCATCCTACCTGAAGAACTCCCGGCGCAGGGCCTCGGCGGAGTTGTCCTCCAGGACCTCCTCCCTCTTGGTGGCCCAGGCGGGGAAAGGGAAGTGGACAAGGAGGGGCACGGGGATCTCGGGCTGGTGGAGGATCACCGCCCCCTGGGGAAGGATGAGGGCCCTTTGGCGGAAGGAGGTGGGAAGGTAGCGGTACTCGGGGCGCTCCGCCTCGGCGGCGTCCAGGCGGCCCACCACCCTTATGGCCGCATTCCCCACCACGCGCCTTTCCACCTCGCTCGCCGTCTGCTGGGCCCCGATGAGGATCACCCCGAGGGAGCGGCCCCTCTCGGCGATGTCCAGGAGCACGTCCTTGATGGGGCTTTCCTCCTCCCTGGGGGCGTACTTGTTGAGCTCGTCCAGGACGATGAAGACCCTCCCCCGGTACTGCCCCCGCTCCTTCCTTTCAAAGAGGTCCTTGAGGAGGCTTCCCACCACGAACATCTGCGCCTGGGGGGAGAGCTTGGCCAGGTCCACCACGTGCACCTGGGCCTTCCCCGAAAGGGGGTCCGGGGGGCTTCCGGGCCGGTCCCCCCGGACGAGGTGGGCCACGTTCTCCACGCTGGAGCGGAGGCGGCGGACGAAGGCCTCCAGGGTCCCCTTGGCCTGCCTTGCGGTCCAGCCCCGGTCCCCCTCCCCTTCCCCGGTCTCGGGGCCCAGGAGCTTGTACTCCAGGTAGCGCACGAGGTCGGAGAAGCTCTTGAGGCGCGCCTTTCCCAGCTGGTCAAAGCTCATCCCCTCGGAAGCCTCCCCCCCGGGCCAGTCCTCCACCTGGAGGTGGGGGCCCTTCTGCCCCTCGGCGAGGCGCTTGAGCTTCTCCGTCACGTGGGCCACCAGGAAGCCCAGGTTGGTCATGGCGGCGCGGTCGGCGAAGAGGAAGGGGAGGAGGCCCCTCTGGCAGAACTGGACCAGGTCCCAGTGGTAGGCCTCCACCCCCTCCAGCCGGGTGTCCACGTCCGGGAGGTAGCCCGCCTTCTTGGGCGGGGCGAGGAAGGCCACGCTCTGGAAGGGGGTCGCGGGGAGGCCAAGCCGCGCGTAGGCCTTCCGCGCCTCCTCGGTGAGGCGGGCGTTGGGCTTGTCCAGGAAGAAGAGGTCCTCCCCCTTGACGTTGAAGAGGAGGACCCTGGCCTGGTGGGCGTCCTCCAGGACCCCGCTTTCCAGAAGGCTCTTGAGGAGGAAGGTGGCGTAGCTCGTCTTGGCCGCCACCCCGCTGATGCCGGAGATGTTCACGTGCCCGCCCTTGACGCCGTTTAAGAACTCCAGGTTGAGGTAGGCCACCTCCCCGTTCTTAAGGAGCCCGGCGGGGAGCTTGGTGCTTCCCCGTTGGTTGCGCATGGCGTCGTAGTAGAGGGCGAGCTCCAGGTCCTCCTCCTGGGCCAGGTACACGGGGGAGCCCGGGTCCGGGGGGAAGAACTCCTCGGGGAGGATGCGGGTCACGCTCACGTGGGCCACGTAGGCCAGGCTCACGGGGATCTTGCCCTCCACCGCGAGGAAGGTGTCGGTGTCAAAGCTTTCCCCCTCGTGGACCTTGGCCACGTGGTCCACCATGCCGAAGAAGCGCACCTGGCCCACCTGGGGGTGGAAGCCCTCCACCACCACCAGGTCGTCCAGGCGCAAAAGCCCGTCCCCCTCCACCCCCACCCAGAACTCCAAGGGGGTGGCCTCCCGCCGGCCCAAGACCACGCCGATACGCTTCACCTCGCACCTCCTAAGTACCTCGCCAGCATGCGGCCCACCACCTCGGGCCTGCCCATCCTGCGGGAAAGCTCCCGCTCCAGCCCCCCCACGGGCAGGAGGTTCTGGGGGGCCCTGGGGTCCTTCACCGGGTGGGAGGCCAAGGCGGGGAAAAGCCCCAAGGAGAGGTCGGCGAGCTCCAGGAAGGGGCCCGCAAGGGGCGTCTCCACCCGCAAAAGCCCCGCCAAGGGGGGGCGGAGCCCCTCCGGGGGCAGGGGCAGGCGCACATACCAGCTCGCGAGCTCCAGCCCCTTCCGGTGGACGCGGAAGGCGGGGGTGCGCTCCCCCGGGGCCAGGGCCTCGAGGAGGGCCTCCCGCTCCTTGGGGAGGTAGCGGACCCAGTGGGTCTTGATGTAGCCGAGGAGGGGGCCTTTCCGGAGGAGGCGCACGGGGCCGTCCACCACGAGAAGCCCCCCCTCAAGCCCCTCGGCCACCTCCTTCTCCAGGGCCTCCCGGGCGGCGCGAAGCCCCGCCTGTAGCCCCTCAAGCCCCTCGCCCAAAGTGGGGGCGGGCTCGTAGACGAGCTCCCCCGCCCAAAGGGCCTCCTCCAGCCCCACCCCCACGCGGCGGACCCTCAGGCCCAGGACCTCCACCCTTCCCCCCTTTAGGGCCACGGCCCCCGCGGCCACGCACCCCAGGAGGGCCAGGCGGGGCCCCTGGGCCACCAGGGCCTCGGCCCGCTCCCTCCCGTCCACGAAGTAGAGGGGCTCGGGCCAGGGGGCCTGCCCTCCCCGCTTGGCCTCCCAGGGCTCCTCCAGGAGCCGGAAGGCCCCGGGCTCCGGGGGGGAGGCGGGGCCTTCTTGGAGCCCCAGGGGCTCGAGGCGCAAGAGGCGCCAGGCCATGCCCCTAGATTACCGGGGCGGGGCGGTAGGGGAGGTACCGGGGCTCCCAGAAGCGGCTTTTGACGAAGTCCAGGAGGGCCTCGAGGGTAAGCCCCTGGACCCTAGCCTCCTCCGCCACCCCTTCCTCCAGGGCCCTCTGCATCACCCGGGCGGCCACGTAGGGGGAGACCTCCCGCAACCGCCCCACCGGGGGGTAGATCCGCTCGGGGAAGTGCTCCCGGGTGTAGTCGTAAAGGGCGTAGGCGGCCTCGAGGACCATCCCGTCCGTCACCTCCCGGGCCCGGGAGAGCACCGCCCCGAGGCCGAGCCCGGGGAAGACGAAGGCGTTGTTCCCCTGGCCGATGGGGACGGTGCGCCCCTTGAAGCCCACCGGGGGGAAGGGGCTTCCCGCGGCCACCAGGGCCCGCCCCTCCGTCCAGTAGACGAGGTCGTCCGGAAGGGCCTCCGTGGCCGAGGTGGGGTTGGAGAGGGGGAAGATCACGGGGCGGGGCGTGTTCGCCAGCATGGCCCGCACCACGGGCTCGGTGAAGCTTCCCGCCTGGCCGGAAAGGCCGAGGAGGACCGTGGCTCGGGCGTTCGTGATGGTCTCCAGGAGGTTGGGGTACTCCCCGGCAAAGCGCCAACCCCATAGGCGCTCGGGCCTCTGGGCGTAGGGCCTCTTGTAGTCCTCCATGCTCCGCCCCTCCACGAGGAGGCCCTTGGAGTCCAGGACGAGGACCCGGGCCTTGGCCTCCTCCTCGGAGAGGCCCTCCCGCTTCATCCCCTCCACCAAGGCCCAGGCCACCCCGATCCCCCCGGCCCCCGCCCCATAGACCACCACCACCTGGTCCGAAAGCCTCTCCCCCTTTAAGCGGCAGGCGGAGAGCACCCCGGCCAGGGCCACGGCCCCCGTGCCCTGGATGTCGTCGTTGAAGGAGGGGATGACCTTGCGGTAGCGCTCCAACACCTGGAAGGCCGTCTCCTTGGCGAAGTCCTCCCACTGGATGAGGGCCTTGGGGTAGCGCCGCCTCACCGCCTCCACGAAGCGGTCCAGGAAGCGGAAGTACTCCTCCCCCCGCAAGCGCCGGTGCCGCACCCCGAGGTAGAGGGGGTCCTTGAGGAGGTCCTCCCGGTCCGTGCCCACGTCCAGCTCCACGGGGAGGGTCTTGTCGGGGCCCACCCCGCCCGCGGCGGTGTAGAGGGTGAGCTTGCCGATGCTGATGGCCATCCCCCCGTAGCCCTGGTCCCCGATCCCCAGGATGGCGGAGGAGTCCGTGGCCACGATGAGGCGCACGTCCTCCAAGGGGACGTTCTGGAGGGCCTCGTCTATCCGGTCAATGTTTTTGGTGCTCGCGGTGAAGCCCCGGGGGTAGCGGTAGATGTGGGAGAACTCCCGCACCGCCTCCCCCACCGTGGGGGTGTAGAGGATGGGGAGCATCTCCTCCAGGTGGTCCACCACAAGGGCGTAGAAGAGGACCTCGTTCCGGTCCTGGAGGTGGCGCAGGTAGATGTGCTTCTCCAAGGGACTTTGGATCAGGCGGTAGCGGCGGTAGACCCTTTCCTTCTGCTCCTCCAGGGTGTGGACGTGGGGGGGGAGGAGGCCCTCGAGGCCCAAGAGGCGGCGCTCCTCCTCGGTGAAGGCCGTGCCCTTGTTGAGGAGGGGAAGCCTAAGGAGCAAAAAACCCGTGACGTAGGGCTCCAGGTAGCGCTCGCCTTTCTCGTCCCGCTTGACGTCGTAGTAGCGGCTTATGGGCATGGGGCCACGCTCCCACGCCTAGACGTTGAAGCCGAACATGCGCATCATGCGCTTGCCCTCCTCCGTCATGCGGGCGGGGGTCCAGGGCGGGGTCCAGACGAACTCCACGTTCACCCCCTGCACCCCGGGAAGGCGCATGACGGCCATCTCGGCGTCGGCCTTGACCACGTCCTGGGCGGGGCAGCCGATGGCGGTGAGGGTCATGGTGACGTCCACGACCCCGTTCTCGTGGACCTCCACGTCGTAGACCAGGCCCAGGTCCACGATGTTCACCGGGATCTCCGGGTCGTAGACCACCTTCAGGGCCTCGAGGACCTGCTCCTTCGTGGGAAGCTCCTTCCGGGCCTCGTCCATGGCTTTGAGTATAGCCCCAAGCCCCGCCCCCCTTCCCCCCACGGCCTCACCTTTGTATACTGGGTCCGGTTGGGGAGTAGCCCCAAGGCCGGTACCCCGTCAGGACGGGCCTAAAGGCCCCGGGGGCCGGGAGGGCGAAAGCCCTCGGGCGAGACCACCGCGCTTGGCGGTGGTGCTTTCTTTTTGGGAGGTGGGAGTGTGGAACTCACGGGCGCCCTTTCGGCCATCTTCACGCTCATCGTCCTGGAGGTGATCCTCTCGGCGGACAACGCCCTCATCCTCGGGGTCCTCGTACAGCGGCTTCCCGTGCACCTCAGGCGGAAGGCCCTCTTCTACGGGATCCTCGGGGCGTACATCCTAAGGGGCCTCGCCCTCCTCTTCGCGAGCCTCGTCATCCAGCTCTGGTGGGCCCAGGCCCTGGGGGCGGCCTACCTCCTCTACATCGCCCTCAAGCACTTCCTGAAGCCCGAGGAGGCCCACGCCCCCCCGCCCTTGGAGGTGAGCGCGGCCCAGTTTTGGAAGGTGGTCGCCCAGGTGGAGCTCATGGACCTGGCCTTCGCCGTGGACTCCGTGCTGGTGGCCGTGGCCATCTCCGACGAGCTCTGGGTCATCTACACCGGGGTCTTCCTGGGGATCCTCGCCCTCAGGATGCTGGCGAGCTTCGTGGTCTCCCTCCTGGACCGCTACCCCCGGTTCAAGCACCTGGCCTACCTGGTGGTGGGCCTCGCCGGGGCGAAGCTCGCCGTGGCCGGGTGGGACAAGTTCGCCAAGGAGGTCCTCCACCGCCCCGAGCTCGCCCTGGGGCTAGATAAGGAGGCCTTCAGCCTCTTCATCCTCGCCGTCCTCCTCCTGGGGAGCCTCTGGGCCACCCGCAAGCCCGCCCCCGCATGAACGCCCTCCTCCTCCTCGCCCCCCTCTCCCTCTTCCTGGAGACGGGCCTTCCCATCGGCCTCTTCGTGCCCGGGGGGGACACCCTCCTCCTCGCCCTGGGCGCCCTGGCCGCCGAGGGCGGCCTTGAGGCCTTTCCCCTCCTCCCCCTCCTCTTCCTGGGAAGCTTCCTCGGCCACCTCCTGGGCTACGCCCTGGGGCGCTACGGGGGCAAGGCCCTCAGGCGCCGCTTCCCCGAGGACCTCTGGAAAAAGGGCGAGCGCCTCGCCCTCCGCTATGGCCCCCTCCTCCTCCTCCTCGCCCCCTTCATCGGGGGGGTGCGCACCCTCACGCCCTTCCTCTTCGGGGCCTGGGGCTTCCCCTTCTCCCGCTTCCTCCCCTTGGTGGCCCTGGGAAGCCTCCTCTGGACCCAGGGGCTTTTCCTTCTGGGCTACTTCCTGGGGCAGCACCTCCCCCTTTGGGCCATCCTCTTAGGGCTTCTCCTCCTCGGGGGGATTGGGCTTCTCCTCTCCCGGCGCCCCTACAGCGCCGGGTAGGGCCCCACGCCGGCTCGGGGTGGCCCTACACGTACTTCTCCCCACGGACGACCCAGACGTTTTCCACGTAGGCGATGACGGCGTAGTGGGGGAAGTACTCCTCCTGAAGCCTTTGCAAAATCCTCAGGGCCACCTCCTCGCTCACGATGGTTTCCAGGCGGATGTTCTGCCCCTCCCAGTCCACGCTCCTTATCCCCCGGGAGCCCTCCCCCCTCGCCGGGGTGATGGTGTAGCCCTTGGCCCCCAGGCGCTTGACCTCCTCCACGAGCCGCTTTTCCAGAAGGCTTTCCGCCACGATGGTCACGAGCTTCAAGGGCACCAGGTCCATGGCCTAACCTCCCCAAAGGACCGCCAAGGCGCGGTAGAGGGGAATCCCCAGGACCAGGTTAAAGGGAAAGGTGACGGCGAGGCTCGCCGTGAGGTACAAACTGGGGTTCGCCTCGGGAAGGGCGATCCTCACGGCGGCGGGGGCGGCGATGTAGGAGGCGCTGGCCGCCATGGCCCCAAGCACCGCCGCCCCCCCTACCCCGAGGCCCACAAGGAGGCCCAGGTACACCCCCAAGGCCCCGTGGAAGAGGGCGAGGCCCACGCCGAAGAGGACGAGGCGAAGGCCCACCTGCCGCAGGACGGAAAGCCTCGAGGCCGCCACCATCCCGAGGTCCAGGAGGAAGAGGGTGAGGGCGCCCTGGAAGGGCTCCACGAAGAAGGCCTCCACCTTCTTCATCCCCTCCTCGCCGGAAAGGAGGCCCACGAGAAGCCCCCCGAGGAGGAGGACCACGCTCTTGCCGGTGAGGACCTCGTGCAACGCCTCCCCCAGGCGCCCTTCCCTTCGCTTGGCGAGGAGGAGGGCCACCACGATCCCCGGAACCTCCAGGAGGGCCACCAGGGTGGGCATGAACCCCGGGGCGGCGTCCCCCACGGCCTGGACGAAGGTGAGGGCGGCGAGGAAGGTGACGGCGGAGACGGAGCCGTAGTGGGCCGCGAGGGCGGCCGCGTCCTCCCGCCCCACCCGGAGGAACCGCCGGGCGAGGAGGTAGGCGGGGAAGGGGCGGAAAAGCCCCAGGGCCAGGGTGAGGAGGGCGGGAAGGAGCACCACAGCCAAGGGCGTGTGGGAAAGCTCCACCCCGCCCTTGAAGCCGATGGCAAAGAGGAGGTAGATGGAAAGGGCGGTGTAGAGGGCCTCGGGGAAGGCGAGGTCGCTCTTTAAAAGCCGGGCCGCGACCCCCAAGAAGTAGGCGAGGACCATGGGGGAGAGGAGGTTGAGGCGCAAAAGCTCCAGCGCGTCCATACCCCCACCGCTTTACCAAAGGGGGAAGGGCTTTTACAATCCGGTACGATGGCGCCGTTGGTAGGCCTGATCATGGGTTCCCGCTCCGACTGGGAGACCATGCGCCACGCGGCGGAGACCCTCGAGGCCCTGGGCATCCCCTACGAGGTGCGCGTGGTCTCCGCCCACCGCACCCCAGACCTCATGGCGGAGTACGCCAAGACCGCCGAGGAACGGGGGATCCAGGTGATCATCGCCGGGGCCGGGGGGGCGGCCCACCTCCCCGGCATGACCGCGGCCCACACCGCCCTCCCCGTCCTCGGGGTGCCGGTGGAAAGCCGGGCCCTAGGGGGCTTAGACTCCCTCCTTTCCATCGTGCAGATGCCCGCGGGCGTCCCCGTGGGCACCCTGGC
Source organism: Thermus thermophilus HB8 (assembly GCF_000091545.1). Classification (GTDB taxonomy): domain Bacteria; phylum Deinococcota; class Deinococci; order Deinococcales; family Thermaceae; genus Thermus; species Thermus thermophilus. The sequence continues at coordinate 478,996 of NC_006461.1, read as the reverse complement.
CATCGGGAAAGCAGGGGCGGTGAACGCCGCTTTGCTTGCCGCAAGCATCCTGGGCCTCAAGCACCCCGAGATCCTAAAGCGCCTCAAGGCCTACCGCAAGGCCCAGACGGAGGCCGTCCTCGCCCACCCCGACCCCAGGGAGGAGGCGTGATCGGGATCCTGGGCGGGGGGCAACTCGGGCGGATGCTGGCCCTTGCCGGCTACCCCTTGGGGCTTTCCTTCCGCTTCCTGGACCCTTCCCCCGAGGCCTGCGCCGGGCAGGTGGGGGAGCTCGTGGTGGGGGAGTTTCTGGACGAAGGGGCCCTTTTGCGCTTCGCCGAGGGGCTTGCCCTCGTCACCTACGAGTTTGAGAACGTCCCCGTGGAGGCGGCGAGGCGCCTGGAAGGGAGGCTTCCCCTCTACCCCCCGGCGAAGGCCCTCGAGGTGGCCCAGGACCGCCTCCGGGAAAAGACCTTCTTCCAGGGCCTCGGCGTGCCCACCCCTCCCTTCCACCCCGTGGACGGCCCCGAGGACCTGGAGGAGGGCCTAAAGCGGGTAGGCCTTCCCGCCCTCCTCAAGACGAGGCGGGGCGGCTACGACGGCAAGGGGCAGGCCCTGGTGCGCACGGAGGAAGAGGCCCTAGAGGCTCTGAAGGCCCTGGGGGGCAGGGGGCTTATTCTGGAGGGCTTCGTCCCCTTTGACCGGGAAGTCTCCCTGCTCGCCGTCCGGGGCCGGACGGGGGAGGTGGCCTTCTATCCCCTGGTGGAAAACCGCCACTGGGGAGGGATCCTCAGGCTCTCCCTGGCCCCGGCCCCCGGGGCCTCGGAGGCCCTGCAGAAGAAGGCGGAGGCCTACGCCTTGAGGGCCATGGAGGCCCTGGACTACGTGGGCGTCCTCGCCCTGGAGTTCTTCCAGGTGGGGGAGGAACTCCTCTTCAACGAGATGGCCCCCCGGGTGCACAACTCCGGCCACTGGACGATAGAAGGAGCGGAGACGAGCCAGTTTGAGAACCACCTCCGGGCCGTCCTGGGCCTTCCCCTGGGGAGCACCGCCCCCAGGGGCCAAAGCGCCATGGTGAACCTCATCGGGGAAAAGCCCCCCTTCGCCGAGGTCCTAAAGGTAGAGGGGGCCCACCTCCACTGGTACGGCAAGGCGGTGCGCCCCGGGCGCAAGGTGGGGCACATCACCCTGAGGCGGGACGGCCTAAAGGCCCTGGAGGAAGGCCTCGCGCGGCTTTCGCGCCTGGTCTCCGAGCTTCCCTGGGAGGGACGCGTATGACCATCTCCGAGCTGGAGGAAACCCTTAAGGAGGAGGCCCGGCTCTTCCTCAGCCGGGCCCGGGGGCTTAGGGGCCCCCACACGGAGGACCTCTTCGCCCGCAGGGTGTACATCGGCCCCGAGGACGTGCACGTGGAGAACTACCCCCGCCGCCCGCTGGCGGTCTTCAACCCCGGGGCGGTGCTGGAGGGGGAGGTGGTCCACCTCTTCCCCCGCCTCGTCTTTGAGTACTACAGCTACGCCTCCGCCATCGGCCACGCCACCTTGCCCCTAAAGGACCTCCTCGCGGGGCGGATCCCCAAGCCCCTCCCCGTGCGCATCCTCCTCTACCCCACGGAGCTCTTTGAGGCGGTGCGGGGGTGCGAGGACGCCCGGGCCCACCGCCGGGAGGAGGGGTACGCCCTCTTCTACACGGGGGTGGGGAAGCTGGGGGACGCCCGCAACACCGACAGCAAGGAGGTCTTCACCGCCATCCTCTCCCTGGCGGAGTTTGACGAGGCCTTCCAGCTCAAGCGGAAGGCCCCCATCCGCATCGGCCTCTCCGGGGAGGAGACGGGGCTTGCCCTCTACCTCCCCACCAAGAACGCCACCTTCCTCGAGGGGGACCACGTCCTCCTCAGGCCCAGCCTCTCGGGCCTTCCCGACCTCTGCTGGCGGGGCAGGCTGGACCCCAAGACCCTCAAGGCCTACGACCTCCGGCCCGTCCTCGCTCCGGAGGCCTTTGAGTACAAGGTGGGCTGGTCCACCAACGCCCTGAGGCTCCCCGACGGCACCTACCTCGTGGCCTACCACGGGATCCTCCGCCACGACCTTTCCTACCGCCACGGCTTCATGCGCCTAAGCCCGGAAGGGCGGCCTTTGGGGCTTTCCCACTACCTCCTCGCCCCCCAGGGCCTAGCGGAGTGCTACGGGGACCGCCCCCTCACCCTCTACGGCAACGGCCTCCTCCTCCACGGGGAGGAGCTCGTCTTCGTGGGGGGCGTGGGGGACTACGCCATCGGGGTCTTCACCGCGCCCCTGGAGGAGGTCCTGAAGCGGGTGGTGCCCCTCTAACGCCAAGCCCCCGCCCGAAGGGTATAATCCCACCCAAGCCGAAGGAGGTGGATGTGGACCGGCTTGCGAGGTTCAGAGAAGTGGTGGCCAAGGCGAAGGCCCACCCCGTCTACCGGGAGAAGCTCCGCGACGTGGACCCGGAGAAGCTCACCCTAAAGGACCTCTCCTCCCTCCCCCCCACCACCCGGGAGGAGTGGCTCGCCTACCTCGGGGAAAACCCCAAGCCCCCGGAAGGGGCGAGCCTCATGCACCTCACCCCAAGCCCCGTCCTGGGCTGGATGCCCGAGTACCTCTCCCAGGAGGACCTCCACTACCAGGCCGAGGCCCTGGCGGCGCACTACAGAAGGCTCGGCCTCGTGGGCAAGAAGGTGCTTGTGGCCTTCAGCTACCACGTCTTCGCGGGGGGGTGGCTCTTCCACCAGGCCCTTTGGCGGGCGGGGAACCTGGTCTTTCCCCACGGGCCCGGGGAGGCGAAGCGGGTGGCGGAGCTCGGGGAGCGCTACGGCTTTGACGTCCTCGTCACCAACCCCTCCTTCGCCCTGAAGGTGGCCCAGGCGGGAGGGCGCTTCCCCTTGCTCCTTGCCGGGGGGGAGCCCTTCACCTCCGTGCCGGGCTTCAGGGAGCGGGTGGAGGAGGCCCTGGGGGGCGTGGCCCTGGACGCCTACGGCACCAGCGAGCTCGGCATCGTGGCCGGGGAGCGGCCCGAAAAGGACGGGCTCTGGGAGATCCCGGAGATGGCCGTCCTCGAGGTCCTGGACCCCGAGACCTTAAGGCCCGTGGCGGACGGGGAAAAGGGGGAGCTCGTGGTCACCGCCTTAAGCCGCACCCTCATGCCCATGGTGCGCTTCCGCACCGGGGACCTGGCGGTGGCGGAAAGGCGGGAGGGCCTCACGGTGCTTCCCCGCGGGGTCTTCGGCCGCACGGACCAGATGGTGAAGGTGAAGGGGGTCAAGCTCTACCCCACGGAGCTCGCCCCCGTCCTGGCGGGGTTTGGCCTGGACCCCAAGGGCTTCCAGGTGGTGGTGGAGAGGAAGCTGGAAGGCACCGACAAGCTCGTCCTCCGCCTCAAGGCGGAAAAGGTCCCCCCCGGCCTCTTTGAGGCCATCCAGAAGGCCACGGGGCTCAAGGTGGACGAGGTGGAGCTGGTGGAAACCCTGGAAGGGGGCCTCCTGGTGGACCGCCGCTTCTGAAGGGCCCCGGGGGCTCCCGAAGGCGGCGGGGAAAGCGGACATGACCCCTCTGGAAGCTTTCCAGATCCTTGATCTGCGGGTGGGGCGGGTCCTCCGGGCGGAGCCCCACGAGAAGGCGCGCAAGCCCAGCTACAAGCTCTGGGTGGACCTCGGGCCCCTCGGGGTGAAGCAGAGCTCGGCCCAGATCACGGAGCTCTACCGCCCCGAGGACCTGGTGGGCCGGCTCGTGGTCTGCGCCGTGAACCTTGGGGCCAAGCGGGTGGCGGGCTTCCTCTCCGAGGTCCTGGTCCTCGGGGTCCCCGACGAGGCGGGGCGGGTGGTCCTCCTCGCCCCGGACCGGGAGGTGCCCCTGGGGGGGAAGGTGTTCTAAAGACCCCCCCGCGGCGGGGCGCCTACCCCGCAAGGAGGCGGTGGAAGCGCCTTATGACCTCCACCCCCTTCTCCAGGTTCACCAGGTCCAGCTTCTCGTTGGGGGCGTGGAGGTTGTCGTCGGGAAGCCCCAGGCCCAGAAGGACGATGGGCGCCCCCAGGGTTTCCTTGAGCTCGGCCACCACGGGGATCGTCCCGCCCTCCCGGGTGTAGACGGGGGGCCTTCCCCAGACCTCCTCCAGGGCCCGGGCCATGAGGCGCATGGGCGGGCTAAAGGGGTCGGTGAGGACGGGCCTGCCCCCGTGGAGCCTCCGCACCTCCAGGGCGTAGCCGGGGGGGCAGACGGCCTTCAGGTAGGCCTCGGCCTGGTCCGCCACCTCCTCCGGGTCCTGGTCCGGCACCAGGCGCATGGAGAGCTTCATCCCCGCCTCGGCGGGGATCACCGTCTTGGAGCCCTCTCCCTGGTAGCCGCCCCAGATGCCGTTCGGGTCCAGGGTGGGCCGGGCCCAAAGCCGTTCCAGGGGGGCGTAGCCCTCCTCCCCGGGGAGGATCTCCACCCCAAGCTCCCGCTTCAGGGCCTCCTCGTCCAGGGAGGGCCAGAGGGCCTTTTCCTCCTCGGGGACGGGGCGCACCCTCTCGTAGAAGCCCGGGATCAGGACCCTCCCCGTCCCCTCGTCCTTCAGCCGGGCGAGGAGCCACCCCAGGGCCTGGATGGGGTTCGGGGCCACGCCCCCGAAGGCCCCCGAGTGGAGGTCCCGCCTCGCCCCCCTAAGCCGCACCTCCAGGTAGCAAAGCCCCCGGAGGCCGTAGGTGAGGGTCGGGGTGTGGGGGGCGAACATGGCCCCGTCGGAGACGAGCACCACGTCCGCCCGGAGCTTCTCCCGGTTCGCCCGCACGAAGGGGGGGAGGTGGGGGCTTCCGATCTCCTCCTCCCCCTCCACCAGGAACTTCAGGTTGACCGGGGCCTCCTCCGCCGCGAGGACGTGGGCGAAAAGCTGCCCCTTGTCGTCGGAGGCCCCCCGGGCGTAGATCCGGCCCTCCCGCACCACCGGGGAGAAGGGCGGGCTCTCCCAAAGCTCCAGGGGATCCGGGGGCTGGACGTCGTAGTGGCCGTAGACCAGGACGGTGGGGGCCTTCTCGTCCACGAACCGCTCGGCGTAGAGGATGGGGTGGAGGGGGGTCTCGTGGAGCTCGGTGCGGAAGCCCCGGGCCTTAAGCCTCTCCTCAAGCCAAAGGGCCGCCCGGCGCACGTCCTCCCGCCGGGCCGGGTCGGTGGAGACGGAGGGGATGGAGAGAAAGGCAAAAAGCTCGGTGAGGTCCACGAGGACACCCTAAACGCCCGCACCGCGTTCCCGCAACCGGGGAGCGCAGAGGGGGGCCCTCAGCCCCCGCCCAAGGCCTCCTCCTTCTCCTTCTCCAAGAGGAGGAGCTTGAGCCTGGCCACCTCGGCCTCAAAGCGGGCCTGCAGGGCCTCGAGCTCCGCCCGAAGCCGCATGATCTCCTCCACCCCCGCCAGGTTCACCCCAAGCTCCTGCGTCAGGCGGCGGATCTCCCGGAGCTTCTCAATGTCCCGCTCCGAGTAAAGCCGCGTCTTCCCACTGGACCGCTTCGGCTTGATCAAACCCTTCCGCTCGTAAAGCCGAAGCGTCTGCGGGTGCATCTCCACAAGCTCCGCCGCCACCGAGATCACGTACACGGGGCGGTCCTTGGGGGAGGGCTTCTCCGTCTGCCCGGGCGGGGGCAGGGCCCTCCGCTCCAGCTCCTGGAAGCGGTCCCCGATCTCCGCCTTGAGCCTGGCCACCTCGGCCTCAAAGCGGGCCTGCAGGGCCTCGAGCTCCGCCCGAAGCCGCATGATCTCCTCCACCCCCGCCAGGTTCACCCCAAGCTCCTGCGTCAGGCGGCGGATCTCCCGGAGCTTCTCAATGTCCCGCTCCGAGTAAAGCCGCGTCTTCCCACTGGACCGCTTCGGCTTGATCAAACCCTTCCGCTCGTAAAGCCGAAGCGTCTGCGGGTGCATCTCCACAAGCTCCGCCGCCACCGAGATCACGTACACGGGGCGGTCCTTGTCCACCACCTTGTCCATAAGCCCTTAGCTCCTCCCGCTAAGCCCCTCTATCCTTAAACACTATACCTCGCCTGTGTACCCGAGGCGCAGGGAAGCTCTCCGGGCCGCCTCCACCACCCGGGGGGCGAGGCGGTGGGCCTCCTCCAGGGAGAGGCGGCTTGCGGGGGCGGAGAGGGAGAGGGCGGCCACCACGCCCCCTGAGGCCCCGAAGACGGGGGCGGCCACGCACCGCACCCCGAGCTCCTTCTCCTCGTTGTCCAGGGCGTAGCCCCGCCCGCGCACCGCCTCAAGCTCCCGGAGGAGGTCGGGAAGCCGGGTGAGGGTGTGGGGGGTGTAAGGCGTGAGGCTAAGCCCCTCGGGCACCCCCAGATAGGCCAGGAAGACCTTGCCCACCCCGGTGGCGTGGAGGGGGGCCCGGGAGCCGGGGGCGGTGAAGAGGCGGACGAGCTTCGTCCCCTCCACCTGGTCCAGGTACAACGCCTCCCGCCCCAGGGGCACCGCCAGGTTTACGCTCTCCCCCGTCTCCCTCGCCAAGGCCTCCATCTCGGGGCGGACCGCCTGGGAAAGCGAACGCTTGGGGTAGGCCTGGCCCACGGCGAAGGCCTTGGGCCCCACCCGGTAGACCCCGCCCTCCTCCTCCACGAAGCCCGCCTGGGCCAGGGCCCTGAGGAGGCGGTAGAGGGTGCTCTTGGCGAGGCCCACCCGTTCGGCCAAGGGGCCCAAGGGGCTTTCCCCCGCCTGGGCCAGGGCCTCGAGGACCCGAAGCCCCCTCTCCAGGGTCTTCACCGCCTGGGGCGGCTTCTCCCGAGGACGCGCCATGCCGCTTAGGGTAACGGGGGCGGCCCTGTTTTTCAAGATACAAAAAATCTTTTTGCTTCTTGACAATCCCGCCCCGCCTCCCGTAAGCTCGGACCACCATGAAGGGCGTGGAGATCCGGAAAGACCACCCCCTCCTGAAGGAGGTCCTGACGGAGGAGGCCCTGAGGTTCGTGGTGGCGCTGCACCGGGAGTTCAACCCGGTGCGCAAGGCCCTCCTGGAGCGGCGTCAAGCGCTTTGGGAGCGGTACAAGGCCGGGGAGAAGCCGGACTTCCTCCAGGAGACCGCCTTCGTCCGGGGCGGGGCGTGGCGGGTGGCCGAGGCCCCGCCTGACCTCCTGGACCGCCGGGTGGAGATCACGGGCCCCGTGGACCGCAAGATGATCATCAACGCCTTGAACTCGGGGGCCAAGGTCTTCATGGCGGACTTTGAGGACGCCCTCTCCCCCACCTGGGACAACGTCATCCGGGGCCAGAAGAACCTCTATGACGCCGTGCGCCGCCAGATTGACTTCGTCTCCCCCGAGGGCAAGGAGTACAAGCTCAAGGAAAAGACGGCCACCCTGGTGGTGCGCCCAAGGGGCTGGCACCTTGTGGAAAAGCACGTCTACGTGGACGGGGAGCCCATCTCGGCGAGCCTCTTTGACTTTGGCCTCTACTTCTTCCACAACGCCCACGAGCTCTTAAGGCGGGGAAGCGGGCCCTACTTCTACCTGCCCAAGCTGGAAAGCCACCTCGAGGCCCGCCTCTGGAACGAGGTCTTCAACTTCGCCCAGGACTACCTGAAGATCCCCCGGGGCACCATCCGGGCCACGGTCCTCATTGAGACCATCCTGGCGGCCTTTGAGATGGAGGAGATCCTCTACGAGCTCAAGGAGCACGCCGCCGGGCTCAACGCGGGGCGCTGGGACTACATCTTCAGCTGCATCAAGAAGTTCGCCACCACCGCCCCCATCTTCCCCGACCGGGCCCAGGTGACGATGACCGTGCCCTTCATGAAGGCCTACACCGAGCTTTTGGTCAAGTCCTGCCACATCCACGAGGCCCACGCCATCGGCGGGATGGCGGCCTTCATCCCAAGCCGCAAGGACCCCCAGGTGAACGAGCGCGCCTTCCAGCAGGTGCGCGCGGACAAGGAACGGGAGGCCTCCCAGGGCTTTGACGGCACCTGGGTGGCCCACCCCGACCTGGTGCCCGTGGCCATGGAGGTCTTTGACCGCTACCTGGGCGACAAGCCCCACCAGAAGCACGTGAAGCGGGAGGACGTCCACGTGACCGCGGCGGACCTCCTGAACTTCCACGTCCCCGAGGGGAGGGTGACGGAGGCGGGGCTTCGCAACAACATCTCCGTGGCCCTCCAGTACCTGAACCAGTGGCTCTTGGGCAACGGGGCCGCGGCCATCTTCAACCTCATGGAGGACGCCGCCACCGCCGAGATCAGCCGGGCCCAGCTCTGGCAGTGGGTGCACCGGGGGGCCCAGCTGGAGGACGGCCGCACCATTACCCCGGAGCTTTACCAAAAGGTCAAGGAGGAGGAGCTCGCCAAGCTCGGCGGCCGGGACAAGGAGCGCTACCGGGAGGCCGAGGAGATCCTGGACAAGCTCGTCCTCTCCGAGGAGTTCGTGGAGTTCCTGACCCTGGTGGCCTACGACTACATTGACTGAGCCCCTCGCCGCGGTGGGGGCCCCCCTTTTGCCCTAAAGTGGAGGGGAAAGGAGGTCAAGGGTGGGCTTCTTGGAGGAACTCAAGGCCCTGCTTCCCGGCCGGGTCCTCACGAGGGAGGCGGAGCTCGCCCCCTACGAGTCCGACGCCCTCACCGCCTACCGCAAAAGGCCCTTGGCGGTGGCCCTCCCGGAGAGGAAGGAGGAGGTCATCGGGGTGGTGCGGCTTTGCCACCAATACGGCGTCCCCTTCGTGGCCCGGGGGAGCGGCACAAGCCTCTCCGGGGGCTCCCTCCCCGTGGAGGGCGGGGTGGTGATCGCCCTGAACCGGATGAACCGGATCCTGAGGCTGGACCCCAAGGCCAGGATCGCCGTGGTGGAGCCCGGGGTGGTGAACCTCAAGGTCTCCCAGGAGGCCGCCCCCTTCGGCCTCTACTACGCCCCGGACCCCTCCAGCCAGCCCGTAAGCACCATCGGGGGAAACGTGGCCTTCAACTCCGGGGGGGCCCACTGCCTGAAGTACGGGATGACGGCGAACCACGTCCTGGGCCTCGAGGTCGTCACCCCCACGGGGGAGGTGGTGCGCTTAGGGGGGGAAAGCCTGGAGGGCGTGGGCCCGGACCTCCACGGCTTCTTCGTGGGGACGGAGGGGCTTTTGGGGGTGGCGGTGGAGATCACCTTGAGGCTTCTCCCCAGGCCCGAGGCCTACCACACCGTCCTCGCCGCCTACCCGAGCCTCGAGGCGGCGGGGGAGGCGGTGAGCCGGGTGATCCGGGCGGGGCTTCTCCCCGGGGCCATGGAGATCATGGACCGCCTGAGCATAGAGGCGGCGGAGAAGGCGGTGAGGGCCGGCTACCCCCTGGTGGAGGGCCTCCTCATCGTGGAGCTGGAGGGCCCTAAGGAGGAGGTGGCCGAGGAGGCCCTGGTCCTGGAAAGGGTCCTCAGGGAAAGCGGCGCCCTGGAGCTCAGGGTGGCGGGCAGCGAGGCCGAGCGCCAGGCCATCTGGAAGGGCCGCAAGGCCGCCTTCAGCGCCGTGGGGAGGCTTTCCCCCGACTACCTGGTCCAAGACGGGGTGGTGCCCCGCTCCCGGCTCGGGGAGGCCTTGAAGGAGATCCAGCGCCTCTCCCGGGAGTACGGCCTGAGGGTGGCCAACGTCTTCCACGCCGGGGACGGGAACCTCCACCCCCTGGTCCTCTACGACGGGAAGAAGCCCGGGGAGCTGGAACGGGCCGAGGCCCTGGCCGGGGAGATCCTGAGGCTTTGCGTGCGCCTGGGAGGGTCCCTCACGGGGGAGCACGGCATCGGGGTGGAGAAGAAGGGCTACATGCCGGAGATGTTCGCCCCGGAGGACCTCCTGGCCATGGAGGAGGTGAAGCGGGCCCTGGACCCCAAGGGCCTCGCCAACCGGGGCAAGGTCCTGCCGGAGGTGGCCGGTGCCCACGCTTAGGCCGGAAAGCCCGGAAGAGGTCCAGGAGGCGGTGCGGGCCTACCCCCGGCTCCGGGCGCAAGGCGGGGGGACGAAGCCCGCCCTCTCCACCCCCAAAGAGGGGGAGGTCCTTTTGGACCTCTCCCGCCTCCGGGGCCTTTTGGCGTACGAGCCCGAGGAGTTCGTCTTCACCGCCTTCGCCGGGACGCCCATCGCCGAGGTGGAGGAGGCCCTAAGGGCCCACGGCCAGTACCTGCCCTTTGACCCGCCCCTCGCGGGGAAGGGGGCCACCCTGGGGGGAACGGTGGCGGCGGGGCTATCCGGCCCCTTGCGCCACCGCTATGGGGGCCTGAGGGACTTCCTCCTCGGGGTGCGCTTCGTGGACGGGGAGGGGAAGGTGGTGCGGGGCGGGGGCAAGGTGGTGAAGAACGCCGCGGGCTTCCCCTTCCACCGCCTCATGGTGGGCGCCCTGGGGGCCTTCGGGGTCATGGTGGAGCTTTCCTTCAAGGTCTTCCCCAGGCCCCGGACCACGCGCACCCTCAGGGTGCGGCGGGAAGGCCTGGAGGAGGCCCTCGCCGACCTGGAAAGGCTTAGGCTTCTCCCCTTAGACCTCCTCGCCCTGGACTTCATTCCCCCCGCCACCTTGGAGCTTCGCCTCGGAGGGTTTGAAAGAAGCGTGGAGGCCCGCCTCAAGCGCCTCCAAGACCTCCTCGGGGAGGGGGAGGTTCTGGCGGAGGACGAGGCCCACTGGGAGGCGGTGCGGGACCTCGGCTTTTTGGAGGGAAGCCCCGTCTGGGTCAAGGTTCCCGCCAAGCCCCACCTCATCCCCCGCCTCGAGGCCCTCCCCCTGGGCCCAAGGCGCTACCTGGACGGCGGGGAGGTGCTCTACGCCGGAACCACGGAGGAGGGCCTAAAGGCGCTAAGGGAGGCGGGGCTTCCCCACCTGGTGCTAAGGGGGGCGGAAGCGCCCCTCTTCCCCGAGCCCCAAGGGGCCTTCTTCGCCGGGGTCAAGAAGGCCCTGGACCCCAAAGGCCGCTTTCCCTTAGGGTGAGAGCATGCAACACCAAATCCCCGTAGAAAAGCTGGGCAAGGAGGGGGAGGTGATGGCCCACGCCGTTGAGGCCTGCGTCCACTGCGGCTTCTGCCTCCCCACCTGCCCCACCTACGTGGTCCTCCAGGAGGAGATGGACTCCCCCAGGGGACGGATCTTCCTCATGAAGGAGGTCTTGGAGGGGAACCTGGGGTTGGAAGAAGCCCTCCCCTACCTGGACCGCTGCCTCGCCTGCCAGGCCTGCGTCACCGCCTGCCCAAGCGGCGTCCCCTACGGCGAGCTCATCGCCACCTTCCGCCTGTGGAGCGAGGAAAAGCGGCACCGCTTCCCCTTGGAAAGGGTCTTCCGCCTGGGCCTCCTCCGCACCCTCCCCTACCCGGAGCGCTTCCGGCCCCTGGCGAAGCTCGGCGCGGGCCTGAAGCCCCTCCTCAGGCCCCTTCCCCTTCCCAAGCCCCTGAAGGCCCCCCTCGCCCTCCTCCCGGACCGCCTTCCCGAGGAGGCCCCCTACGGGGAGGTCTACCCCGCCAAGGGGGAGAGGCGGGCGCGGGTGGGGCTCCTTCTGGGGTGCGCCCAGAGGGTCTTGAGGCCTTCCATCAACCAGGCCACCATCCGGGTCCTCCAGGAAAACGGGGTGGAGGTGGTGGCGGTGCCGGAGCAGGCCTGCTGCGGCGCCCTCAACCTCCACGCCGGGGACAAGGAGGGGGCGCGGGCCCTCGCCCGGAAGAACCTGAAGGCCTTCCGGGACGTGGACTACGTGGTCACCAACGCCGCCGGGTGCGGCTCGGGGATGAAGGAGTACCCCCTCCTCTTCCGGGGGGAGCCCGAGGAGGAGGAGGCCCGGGCCCTCGCCGCCAAGGTGAAGGACTTGAGCGTCCTCCTGGACGAGCTGGGCTTCACCCCGCCCCCACCCCCCAGGCGCCCCTTGCGGGTGGCCTACCACGACGCCTGCCACCTGGCCCACGCCCAGGGGGTGAGGGAGGCCCCAAGAAGGCTTCTCCAGGCGGCGGGCCTCGAGGTCTTGGAACCCAGGGAGTGGGAGCTCTGCTGCGGCTCCGCCGGGACCTACAACCTCTTCCAGCCGGAGATCGCCGAGGCCCTGGGAAGGAGGAAGGCGGAAAACCTCAAGGCCACGGGGGCGGACCTCGTGGCCACGGGGAACATCGGCTGCCTCACCCAGATCCAGGCCTACCTGGACCTCCCCGTGCTTCACACCGCCGAGCTTCTGGCCCTCCTCTACGAGGGAAAGGACCCTCTGGCTTGACGTGCATATCTTCCTGCAGCCATGCTTAAAGCATGGCCCTCACCATTCGCAACAAGGAGGTGGAGCGCCTGGCGGAGGAGGTGGCCCGCCTCGCCGGAGAAACCAAGACGGAGGCCGTAAGGAAGGCCCTGGAGATGCGCCTTAGGGAACTCCAGAGGAAGCGGAGCTTTGACCGGGTGATCCGCTTCCTGGAGGAGGAGGTCTGGCCCCAGATCCCGCCGGAGCTTTTGGGGAAGGGGCTCTCCAAGGAAGAGGAGGAAGAAATCCTGGGGTACGGCAAGGAGGGGTACTGATGGTGCTGGACACCTCCGCCCTCCTGGGCATTCTCTTCCGGGAAGAAGGGTACGAGGAGCTTCTGGAGCAACTCCGGCGCACCCGCCCCCACAAGGTGGCCGCGCCCACCCTGGCCGAAGCGGGGATCGTCCTGGGCGCCCGGCTGGGCTTTGAGCGGGTGCATCTTCTCTTTGAACTCCTAACCGAGCTCCAGGCCGAGATCGTGCCCTTCACCGAAAGGCATGCCCGGGAGGCCATCTCCGCTTACCGGCGCTACGGGCGGGGCAAGCACCCCGCCGGGCTCAACTTTGGGGACTGCCTGAGCTACGCCCTGGCCCGGGTGGAGGGGGAACCCCTCCTCTACAAGGGCCAGGGCTTTGACCGGACGGACCTGGCGTGGAAGCCCTCCTGAAGGAAGCCTTCCTCGAGGCCCTGAAGGCCACGGACCCCTACCGCCTCACGGCAAAACACCTCCCCCCTTGGCGGCCGGACCTCGTCCTGGCGGTGGGGAAGGCGGCGGCCCCCATGCTCCAGGCCGCCCTGGACCGCTACGGAGAGGTCCCCTACCACCTCACCCTGCCCAAGGGGCAAAAGGCCCCTGGGCTCAAGGCGGTCTTCGCCCGCCACCCCGTCCCCGACGAGGAGAGCGTCCGGGCGGCCGAGGAGGTCCTCGGCCTCCTCCAGGGCCTTTCCCCGAGGGCACGGGTCTTGGCCCTCCTCTCGGGCGGGGGAAGCGCCCTGTGGTGCGCCCCTTTGGGGATCTCCCTGGAGGAGAAGCGGGCCCTCACCGAGGCCCTCCTCAAAAGCGGGGCGAGCATCCACGAGATGAACGCCGTGCGCAAGCACCTCTCCCAGATCAAAGGGGGAAGAGCCCTCCTCGCCACCAGGGCGAAGGTCCACGTCCTCCTCCTCTCCGACGTGCCGGGGGACGACCCCTCGGTCATCGCCTCGGGCCCCTTCCACCCGGACCCCACCACCTACGCCGAGGCCCTCGCCCTGTTGGACCGCTACGGCCTCGCCTTCCCCGGGGCCCGGGCCGTCCTCCGGCAGGGGGTGGAAGGGCGCCTCCCCGAGACCCTAAAGCCCCAAGACCCCGCCCTAAGGCGCCTCGCCTGGCGCCTCGTGGGGACGAACCTCCACCTCCTCCGGGCGGCGCAAAGGTTCTTGCGGGCCCGGGGTTTCCGGGCGGCGGTCCTCTCCGACCGCTTCGGGGGGGAGGCGAGGGCCCTCGCCCGCTTCCACGCCGAGCTCATAGAGGCCATCCGCGCCCACGGGGTGCCTTTTAGGAAGCCCCTCTTCCTCCTCTCCGGAGGGGAGGCCCAGGTGCGGGTGGTGGGAAGGGGAAGGGGCGGGCGGAACCTGGAGTTCCTCCTCGCCCTCTACGCCCACCTCAAAACCCCCCTCTACGCCCTCGCCGCAGACTCCGACGGCCTGGACGGAAATAGCGGCGCCGCCGGGGCCCTCCTCACCCCGGCGGTGTGGGAAAAGGGCCTAGACCCCAGGCCCTTCCTGGAGGAAAACGACAGCCTCGGCTTCTTCCAGGAGGCGGGAACCCTTCTTAAAACCGGCCCCACGGGGACCAACCTCAACGACTTCCGCCTCCTCCTTGTAGACTGAGGGGGTGGAGTACCCGGAGCTTGCCCCGGTCCTCGAGGCCATCCTCAAGACCGTCCCGGCGCAAAAGGTCATCCTCTTCGGCAGCCGGGCGCGGGGGGAAGCTCGCCCAGAGAGCGACTACGACCTCCTCGTGGTGGTGCCTCCCGAGTACAAGACCATGCGGGTGTGGAAGGACCTCTACCTGGCGGTGAGCAAGGCCAAACGGGGCTTCAGTCTGGACCTCCTGCTGGCCACCGCGGAGGACCTGGAAAAGTACCGGGATGCCTGGGCCACCCTTTACCCCAAGGTCCTGAGGGAAGGCCGGGTGCTCTATGCCCCGTGAAGCCACAGATCCCTTGGCTTGGCTCGTCCGGGCCAAGAGCAGTCTGGCCCGGGCCCGAGCCGGGCGAATAAGCCCTGAAGTCCTTTGGGAAGAACCTTGCTTTGACGCGCAACAGGCTGCAGAAAAGGCCCTCAAAGCTCTTCTGGTTGCCTTAGGCATACCTTTTCCCAAGACCCACGACCTGGAAAGGCTCCTGGAGCTGATCCGCCCCCGTATCCCCGTGCCCCTAGAGCTGGAAGCCCTTGTCCGGCTCAACCCCTTTGCCGTCGCCAGCCGCTACCCAGGGGACCTCCCGGAAGCCACGGAAGAGGACTGGAGGGAAGCTCTCGCGCTCGCGGAGCGGGCCGTGGCCTGGGTGGAGGAGGTCTTAAAAAGCAGCCGTGGCTAGCCTCTACGTCCACGTCCCCTTCTGCCCCACCCTCTGCCCCTACTGCGACTTCCACGTGGTCCGCCGGGGGCCGGGGTGGGTGGAGGCCTACCTAAGGCGCCTGAAGGAAGAGGCCCAAGCCCTCCACGAGCGCTTCCCCAAACCCCTACGCACCCTCTACCTGGGCGGGGGGACGCCGAGCTACCTAAGGGACCGGGAGCTTGTGGCCCTCTTCCAAAGCCTTCCCTGGGCGCTCGCCGAGGGCGCCGAGGTGACCCTGGAGGCCAACCCCGGGACCCTCTCCCCTGGCCGCCTCCGGCTCCTCCAAGACCTCGGGGTGAACCGCCTCTCCCTGGGGGTGCAGAGCTTCCAGGAGCTGGTCCTCAAGTTCCTGGGGCGGGCCCACGGGAGGAAGGGGGCGCTTAGGGCGGTGGAGATGGCCCTGGAATGGGGCTTTCGCGTCTCCATAGACCTCATCCTGGGCCTTCCCATGCAGGACGTGGAAGCCGACCTGAAGGAGGCGGCCCGCCTCGGGGTGGGGCACGTCTCCGCCTACACCCTCCAGGTGGAGAAGGGCACCCCCTTCGCCCTCCTGGGCCTAAAGGAAGACCCCGAGCGGGAGGCCTGGGCCATGGAGCGGGCGGAGGAGGTGCTGGGAGAAACGGGGCTTTTCCGGTACGAGGTCTCCAACTTCGCCAGGGAAGGGGAGGAGGCCCGGCACAACCTCGTCTACTGGCGGGCGGGCTTCTGGCTCGCCCTGGGCCCTGCGGCCACGGGGCAGTACCCGGGGGAAGGGGGGGCCTACGCCCTGAGGCGCACGGCCCCGCCCCTTCCCCGCTGGCTCCGAGGGGAGGCCCCGAAGGAGGAGGCCATTTCCCCGCTGGAACACGCCAAGGAAAGCCTCATGCTGGGCCTAAGGCTCCGGGAAGGGGTGGACGTGGGGGCCGTGGAGGAGAGGACGGGGCTCGCCCTCTTCCCCCTCCTCCAAGGGAGGGCGGTGGAGCTCGCCCAAGAAGGCCTCCTCCAGGTCCTGGGGAAAAGGCTTCTTCCCACCCCGAAGGCCTTTCCCCTCCTCCACCGGGTGGTCCTGGCCCTCTGGGAGGCGCTTTAGGGTTAGGCGAAGGCCAAAGCCTCCCGCGCCCGGTCCGCCAGGGCGAAGAAGCGCTCCTTGGTGAGGGGGATCTTCCCCGTGACCAGGCCCTTTCCCGGCTCGTAGTGGGCGTGAAGGTGGATGTGGGCCCGGGGAAGGCGGAGGCCGATGCGCTTGAGCTTGGCGTGCCTCGGGGAGACGTCGGCGAGGAGGAAGGGTTCCCCAAGCCCGTCGGAGAGGGAGGCGGTCATGATGGTGGTGGGGAGGTCGTAGGGACGCTCCATGCGGTAGATGAAGTCGGGGAAGTCCGCCTCCTTCTCAAAACGCACGCCCTTCGCTTGAGCGTACTCCCGCATCCAGGAGAGGAGCTCCACCCAGGCCTCGTAGAGTTCGCGCTCGGAAGACGCGCTCATGGCTCAAGTATAAGGCCCCGGGGCGGTCCCCGGGGCACCTTGGTGGGCGCGAGTGGACTTGAACCACCGACCCCTACCGTGTCAAGGTAGTGCTCTAGCCACCTGAGCTACGCGCCCGCGTTTTCTGGAGGCGCCGGCCGGATTCGAACCGGCGAATGGAGGTTTTGCAGACCTCTGCCTTACCACTTGGCTACGGCGCCAAGCCGTAAGGTATGGTAGCACGAAGCCCCAAAGGGTGTCAAGAAAAACCCGTTGCCAGCGGGAAAAGTGGTATCATGCCCTCTAGTGGACGAGGTTTTCGTGCGCCTGCGCCGCGGACGCTGGCCCCTTTCCAAGGGGCTTTTGGTGGAGGCCCTCCTTCCCCTGGGGGTCCCCACGGAGGTGGCCCACGCCCTGGCCCACACGGTGGAGGAGCGGCTCAAGCGCCTCAGGCGCAAGGGCGGGGTGACGCCCCGGACCCTGAGGCGGATCTTCCTGGAGGAGGTGGAGCGGGAGCTTGGGCCGGAGAAGGCCCGCCTCCTCGCCAAGCAGACCCTCCCCTTTGAGGAGATCTTCGTGGTGGAGGGCAGAAAGCAACGCCCCTTCTCCAAGGGCCTCCTCACCCGGAGCCTCGAGGACGCGGGCTTCTCCCTCAGGGAGGCGCACGAGCTGGCCAAGGCCGTGGAAAGGCGGCTCCGCCTGGAGGGCGTCCGCCGTATCCCCGCCAAGCGGCTGGAAAAAGTGGTGGCCGAGGAGGCCCGGCGCCTCTACGGCCCCGAGGCGGGGGAGCGCTACCGGGCCCGCCTCCTCTACGCCGGGGAGCTCTTCGTGGAGGAGGCCCCGGGGGCGCCCAGGGTCCCCTTTTCCAAAGGCATCCTGGCCCAGTCCCTCATGGCCATCGGCCTCTCCCCCGACCGGGCCTTCCGGCTCGCGCGGGAGATGGAGGTGGCCCTCCACCGGGAAGGCGTCCAGGTCATCCGCCGGGACGAGCTGAGGCGGCGGGTGCACCAGGCCCTCCTCCGGGAGGCGGGGGAGGAGATGGCCCGCCGCTACCTGATCCTGCGGAGCCTGCGCAAGCAACCCCGGCCCGTCCACATCCTCATCGGGGGGGTCACGGGGGTGGGCAAGAGCGTCCTCGCCTCGGCCTTGGCCTACCGCCTGGGCATCACCCACATCGTCCCCTCGGACGCCGTCAGGGAGGTCTTCCGCGTCTCCCTCTCCAAGGACCTCCTCCCCACCCTCCACCTCTCCACCTTTGAGGCCTGGCGCGCCCTCTCCCCCGGGCTCGGCCTCGAGGGGGAAAGCTACGAGGTCCAGGTGATGCGGGGGTTTTTAGACCAGGTGGCCAAGGTGGCCGTGGGCCTCAAGGCCATCCAGGAGAGGAGCGCCCTGGAGGGCACCTCCATCGTCTTGGAAGGGGTCCACGTGGTGCCCCGCTTCCTGCAGCACCCCTACCAGGACCGGGTCTTCACCATCCCCATGCTCGTGGCGGTGCAGGACGAGAACCTGCACCGGGACCGCTTCCTCCTCCGCGACCGGGAGACGGGGCACGCCCGGCCCAAGGAGCGCTACCTCCAGCACTTTGAGGAGATCCGCCTCATCCAAAACCACCTCCTGCGTTGGGCCCGGGAGGAGGGGATCCCCGTGATCCCGGGGGAGGACCTGGACGAGGGGATTGAGAAGGCCTTGGAGGTCCTGGTGGCCTACCTCGAGGCCCAGGGGCAGAGGCTGGAGGAGGCCCATGCTTGAACCCCTCCTCTTCCCCCTCCTCCTCGCCGTGGCCTTCCGCCTGAGGCGGCTCGCCCCCCTCTTCGCCCTAGGGTTTTGGGCCAACCTCCTCTGGTTCGTCTACCAGAACGAGTGGGGCTCGGGCTGGCTCACCTACCTCCGGGGCCTCGGGGCGGGCCTCTTCCTCGCCGCGGGCTACGGGGAGCCCCTCCTCGCCTGGAGCCTCCTCCCCTGGCCCCTTCTCCTCTACGCCAAGCTCCAGGTGCGCGAACTCCTCCCCTACCTCCCCGGCCTCACCGAGGGGCTCGGCCTCGGCCTCCTCCTCTACCTCCTGGGTTTCCGCAAGCGGTAAAAGGCGTAGGGAAGCCCGGCGCCCAAAAGCCCCCCGAGGAGGAAGGCCCAGGGGTGGCCGTAGAAGAGCTGGAGGAAGAGGATCCCCCCGTAAAGCACGGCGAAGAGGGGAACGAGGAAGGGCCTTTCCCCGTAGGCCACCGCCGCCCCCCCGAGGGCGAGGCCCAGGGCGAGGGCGAGGCCTTCCTGGTTCGGGCGGAACCAGAGGAAGTAGACGTAGCCCGCGATCCCGAGGAGGGAGAGGGCCTGGGAGAGGCGGTCTGGACCCATCCTCAGTCCTTCACGAAGCGGCGCACCACAAGCTGGGAGAGGACGAGGGCCACACCCCCCCAGGCCACCTGGGGCTCGCGCCCCAAAAAGCCCATGACCGCCGAGAAGACCCCGGCCAGGAGGAAGAAGGGCACGTACCTGGGGCTCACGGTGAGGCCCAGGACGAAGGCCACGAGAAACCCCGCCACCCCCGGGGGCAGGCTCGCCCCCAGGGCCAGGAAGAGGAGCATCAGAGCGACGGTGATGGCCCCGGCCAGGTAGTAGGCCCCGGGAAAAGGCTCGGGGACTTTCTTGCGGGCGCGCTCGGCCATGCCCCAAGGCTATCACAAAAGCCCCGCGGCCGCGGCCACCGCCTCGAGGCGGGCGGGCACGGGCGGGGGAAGCTCGGCCACCCTCTCGGCGGTGGCCGGGTCCTTGAGGCCGTGGCCCGTGAGGGTGAGGACCACGGTGCTCTCCGGCTCAAGCCTACCCTCCCGCAACAGCTTGAAGACCCCCGCCATGGCGGCGGCGCTTGCGGGCTCGCAGAAGATCCCTTCCTCCCGGGCCAGGTAGCGGTAGGCGAAGAGGATCTCCTCGTCCGTCACCGCCTCTATGACCCCCCCCGACTCCTCCTTGGCCCGCACGGCCCCTTGCCAGCTCGCCGGGTTGCCGATGCGGATGGCGGTGGCCAGGGTCTCGGGGCGCTCCACCGGGCGGCCCAGGACCAAGGGGGCCGCCCCCGCCGCCTGGAAGCCGAGCATTCTGGGAAGCCTTTTGGCCTTGCCCAGGGCGTGGTACGCTTTGTAGCCCATCCAGTGGGCGGTGATGTTCCCCGCGTTCCCCACGGGGAGGGCGTGGTAGTGGGGGGCGTCGCCGAGCTCGTCCACCACCTCAAAGGCCAGGGTCTTCTGGCCCTCCAGGCGGTGGGGGTTCACGGAGTTCACCAGGGCCACGGGGAAGGCCTCCGTCAGCTTTTGGGTGAGGCGCAGGGCGTCGTCAAAGTTCCCCTCCACCTGGACGATCCTCGCCCCGTGCACCAGGCTCTGGGCCACCTTGCCCAAGGCCACGTACCCCGCGGGGAGGACCACGATGGCCAAAATCCCGGCCCTTGCGGCGTAGGCGGCGGCGGAGGCGGCGGTGTTCCCGGTGCTGGCGCAGGCGACGGCCTGGGCCCCCCCTTCCACCGCCTTGGAGACGGCGAGGGTCATCCCCCGGTCCTTGAAGCTTCCCGTGGGGTTTAAGCCCTCGTACTTGGCGTAGAGGCGGATGCCCTTCTTCCTCGCCTCCTCCGGGCCCTTAAGGGGGATGAGGGGGGTGGAGCCCTCCAGGAGGCTTATCACCGGCGTCTTCTCCGAGACCGGGAGGAGGTTCCGGTAGCGCTCTATGAGGGGCGGCCGCATGGCCCCATGCTCCGGCCTTAAGGCCTCGCCGTCAAGGGAGGAAAAGGCCCCGGGTTTCCAGGGCGAAGCCGGGAAGCCCGGGGTCTAAGGGCACCCGTTCCGGCCCCTGGTGGCCCTCCACCCCTCCCGGGCGGAAGACCTCCACCCGGTGGAGGTAAGGGTCCAGGAGGACCACGAGGCGCACCCCGTTCGCCAGGTACCAGGCCGCCTTCTCCCGGAGCTCCTCGAGGCCCTGGCTTCTAGAGCGCACCTCAAACACCGCGTCCGGGGCCAGGGGAGGAAACCCTTCCCGCGCCTCTTGGGAGAGGGCCTGCCACCTCTTGCCCAGGAGGAAAGCGGCGTCCGGGGCGAGGACCGAGCCGTCGGGGAGTTTGAACCCTGTGGAGGCGTCAAAGACCACCCCCAGGCCCCGCGCCTCGTTCCACCGGTAAAGCGGTCCTAGGACGGCGGCGCGGATCCGCCCGCTTTCCCCGCCCGTGGGGGACACGATGAGCCTCCCGTCGGCCAAGCGCTCAAACTGCCAGCCCGGGTTTCTCTCGGAAAGGACGCGGAGCTCCTCATCGCTCACGGGGCGCAGAAGGTCCAGAAGGGGCACGCCCTCATTCTACCCCCGGCCAGGGGCTTCCCTCCTCCAAAGGGGGCCTCGCCCGGGGGGCAGGGAGGTGCCCCGGGGCCCCGGAGAGGAAGCGGAGGAGGTCGGCGAAAAGCCCGCTCGCCGTGGCCCCGCCCCCCGCCCCAGGCCCCGTGACGAAGGCCTCCCCCAAAGGCCTGGCCCGGACCCAGAGGGCGTTTCCCCGGGCCCTCGCCAAGGGGTGGTCCTGGGGAAGGCGCCTTGGGGCCACCGCCGCCCGCCACCTCCCCCCTTCCCCGAAGAGGCTCGCCACGAGGCGCACCCGCTCCCCCCGGGCCTCGGCCTTTTGCAGGACCTCTGGGGTGAGGCGGGCGATGCCTTGGGCCTCCACCTCGGCGAAGGGGAAGCCGGGGTCCACGAGGAGCCGGGCGAGGAGGGTGAGCTTGTGGGCGGCGTCTATCCCCTCCACGTCCAAGGTGGGGTCGGCCTCGGCGTAGCCCAGGCGCTGGGCCTCAAGAAGCGCCTCGGCGTAGGTCCGGCCCTTCTCCATCTCCTGGAGGATGTAGAGGGTGGTGCCGTTCAGGATGCCGTGGAGCTCCAGAAGCTCGCTTCCCCTCAGGGTCTCCAGGAAGGAGAGGGCGGGGGTGCCCGCCATGACGCTCGCCTCGTGGTAGATGAGCCCCTCCTCGGCGAAGGGCCTTAAGGACTCCCAGGCCTCGGCGAGGAGGGCCTTGTTGGCGGTGATGAGGGGGATGCCGGCCTCGAGGGCGGGGAGGACGAGCCTAAGGGGGGCCTCCACCCCCCCCATGGCCTCCACCACCAGGTCGGCCTCCAGGAGGTCAAAGGGCTCGGCGCGAAGAAGTTCCTGGGGGATGGCCCTGGGCTTCCTCGGGTCCCGCACCAAGACGCCGAGGAAACGGGGGACGACCCCGAAGGCGGAAAGCTCCTCCGCCCGCTCCAACACGAGGTTGTAGAAGGCGCTCCCCACGGTGCCGCCCCCCAAGAGGGCGATCTTTAAGGCCTCCATGGGGGGATTATACCCCTTGCGCTTTGTTAGCTAAGCTCGCTAAGCTAAGTCCGTGAAGGCCTTCACCGTGCACCAGGCCAAGACCCACCTCTCCCGCCTCCTAAAAGCCGTGGAGGAGGGGGAAGAGGTGGTGATCCTGAGGGGCAAAACCCCCGTGGCCAGGCTCGTCCCCTACCGCAAGGGGAAGCGCCCCCTGGGGTTTGTCCCGGGGAAGCTCCCTGAGAGCTTCTTTGAACCCCTTCCCGAGGAGGAGCTCGCCCTGTGGGAAGGCGCTACCTCCTAGACACCCACGTCCTCATCTGGGCCCTCACGGAACCCGAGCGGCTGAGCCCTAGGGTCCGGGCGCTTTTGGAGGACCCCGACACCCCTCTTCTCGTCTCCTCAGCCAGCGCCTGGGAGATGGCCACCAAGCACCGCCTAGGGAAGCTTTCCGGCGCCGAGGCGGTCTTGGAGGGCCTGGAAGGCCACCTCTCCCGTCTGGGGGCCGAGGAGCTTCCCATAAGGCTTGCCCACGCCCTCCTGGCGGGAAGGCTTCCCGGGGAGCAGCGGGACCCCTTTGACCGCATCCTGGCCGCCCAGAGCCTGGTGGAAGGCCTCGTCCTCCTCACCACCGACCGCGCCTTCCCCAGTTTCGGCGTGGAGACCCTGTGGTGAAGGACCTCCTGGAGGAACGGGCGCGGGAGCTCGGCCTCCTCTTCGCCTGGGCCCCCCTGGACCTGCCCCAAGAGGCCGAGGCCCGCCACCGGGCGTGGCTGGAAGCGGGCCGCCACGGGGGGATGGCCTACCTCGAGGCCCCGGAGCGCTTCCACCCGAGAAAGCGCTTCCCCTGGGCAAAAAGCGCCCTCCTCCTCTTCGCCCCCTACGCCTACCCCGACCCCGGGACCCCCCCTGGGGGCCTCCGGGTGGGCCGGGTCGCCCGCTACGCTTGGACGCGGGACTACCACCTGGTCCTGGGGGAGGCGCTGAAGGCCCTGGAGGAGACGGCGCGGGGCCTGGGCCTAAAGGCCAAGGGCTACGTGGACCACGGGCCCCTGCCCGAGCGCACCCTCGCCGCCCTCTCCGGGGCGGGCTGGATCGGGAAAAGCGGCTACTTCCTCTCCCAAGCCTTCGGGGTCCACGCCTTTATCGGCGTCCTCCTCACCCCCCTGGAGGTGGAGGCCGCCCCCCTCCACCCTAGCCGCTGCGGCCGCTGCGCCCGCTGCCTTTCCGCCTGCCCCACGGAAGCCCTCCTCGGGGACGGCACCCTGGACGCCCGTGCCTGCGTGAGCTACCTCACCATTGAGCACAAGGGCCCCATCCCCCCCTCCCTCTGGCCGGGAATCGGGGACTGGCTTTTCGGCTGCGACCTCTGCGGGGAAGCCTGCCCCTGGGAGAGGTTCGGCAAGGTCTGGAAGGCCTTAAGGCCCGAGCCCGAGCTCGCCCACCCGGACCTCCTGGACTTCTTCCGCCTCTCGGGGCGGGCCTTCGGGAGGAAGTACGCGGGCACCGCCTTCCTCCGGGCGGGAAGGGCCCGCATGGCCCGGAACGCCCTCATCGTCCTCTTCAACCTGGGCCTGGGGGAGGCCCTCTTCCTGGAGGCGACCCGGGACCCGAACCCCCTGGTGCGGCGCACCGCCCTAAGGGCCCTCCACCTCATGGGAAAGCCCCTGGACCCCTTCCTCCAGGACCCCGGGCTCCGCGAGGAGGCCCTAGCCCTTCTTGGGGAAGCGCCCGAAGCGGTACACCTGCTCCAGGACGGGAGGGAGGCCCCAGGCCCTGAGGTCAAAGAGCAGGGGGCCTAGGTCGTAGGGCACTTTGAGGAAGCGGGCCCCGAGGGTCTCTGTGTCCAGCACCATGGCGTCCGCCCCGTGCTCCCCGGTGAGGCTTAGGCCCACGCTCCCCGGGTCGGCGACAAGCCCCCTCCCCACCCGCCGCGCCAGGGGAAGGTGGCTTCCCCCGAGGAGCAAGGCCTCGGCCCCGTACCGCTCCAGAAAGAAAGCGAGGTCCCGCGCGGGGCCCAGAAGGTCCACCCGCCCCTCGGGGTCCCCCGGCTTCCCGTGGAAGGCCACGAGGCGCATCCCCCCGTAGGACTTGCGGTGGGAAAGCCTGAGGCTGCGGAGGTAGGCGAGCTCCTTCTCCCCGAGCTGCGCCCGGGTCCACTCCAGGGTGGCCTTGCCCACCCCCTCGGGCAGGGGCCCGGGGAGGGGGTAGGCCACCCTTAGGTCCCAGGCCCCGGCGATGGCGGCAAGCCCTTCCTCCCAGATCCGGTGGATCACCTGCCTGGGGTGGGGCCCGTAGCCCACCAGGTCCCCGAGGACCAGAACCTCGTCCACCCCCTCGGCCCGTAGGGCCTCCAGGGCGGCCTCGAGGGCGGGGAGGTTGGCGTGAAGGTCCGAGAGGACCCCAAGGCGCATGGCCCCATTCTCCCACCTCCGCCGTCAAAACCCGGTGAAAAGGAACCGGGAAGCCCGTATGGTGGAAGGGTGAAGGCCTTGGCCTTGGGCCTCCTCCTCGCCCTCACCCTCCCCCCCTTTCCCCTGGGCTTCCTCGCCCCCTTCGTCCTCGCCTTCCTCCTCAAGGGGGGCTTCCGGGAAGGGTTCTGGGCGGGCCTGGGGTTTTGGGGGCTCCACCTGGTCTGGCTCCCGCAAAGCTTCGCCCAGAACTTCGGCCCCTGGGGGGCGGTGCCCTTTCTGCCCCTCGTCCTCGTCAAGGCCCTCTCCTTCGGCCTCCTCTTCGCCCTCACCCCCAACGCCCCCATGCGCCTCGGGGGGTGGGTTCTCCTGGAGTGGCTCACGGAGCAAGGAGAACTCGCCTTCCCCTGGGGGTTTCTGGGCTACGCCCTGGTGGAGGCCCCGGGCCGCATCCTCGCCGCCTGGGGCGGGGTCTACCTCCTCTCCCTCCTCGTCCTCCTCGTGGCCTATGGCCTTCGGGCGAGGCGGCCTTGGGTCCTCCTCCTTTGGGCCCTCCTCTGGCTCCTTCCCCTCCCCGAGGCGCACCCCGAGGGCAAGGCCCTTTTGGTCCAGGGGAACATCAACCCCTTAAGGAAGTTCCAGGGGGAGCTGGACGAGGCGGTCTACCTGAGGCTCACCGAGGCGGGGCTTCGGGCCCACCCCGAGGCGGACCTCGTGGTCTGGCCCGAGACCGCGGTCTGGCGGATCCCCCAGGAGGCGGAGGCCCTCCTCCAAGGCCGCCCCCTCCTCACCGGCCTCAACCTCCTCGGCCCCAACCGGGCGGTGCTCTACCGGGAGGGCAAGCTCCTCGGCCACTACGACAAGACCCGCCTCGTCCCCTTCGGGGAGCGCTTTCCCTTCCGGGAGGCCCTGGGAGGGGTCTACGCCTTCTTCTTCCGGGCCATGGGGCTTGGGGACCTCCAAGACCGCACCCCTGGCGAGAAGGTGGCCCCCATCGGGCCCTACGGCGTCCTCATCTGCTACGAGTCCGTCTTTCCCTCCGTGGCCCGGGGCCTGGCGCGGGAAGGGGCCAGGGTCCTCGTCCTCCTCACCAACGACGCCTGGTTCGGCCCCTCCTTCGGGGGCAGGCAACACTTCGCCCTGGGACGCCTAAGGGCGGTGGAGACGGGGCGGTGGCTCCTCAGGGCCGGGAACGACGGGATCACCGCAAGCGTTGACCCCTTCGGCCGGGTGGTGGCGGAAATCCCCCCGCACCAAGAGGGCTTCCTCCTCGCCCCTTACGCCCTAAGGACGGGCCTCACCCCTTACGCCCGCTTCGGGGACTGGGCGGTGGGCCTGGCGTTGACCATCTTCCTCCTTGGCCTTATCCTTAGGGTGCGTCCGCCGGGGTGGCGGAACCGGTAGACGCGGCAGACTCAAAATCTGCTGTCCGCAAGGACGTGCGGGTTCGAGTCCCGCCCCCGGCACCAAGGGGCCCCGAAAGGGGCCTTGTTTCATTCCAGGCTGGCTTGCGCCAGTCTGGGGGTTTCCGCGCTATCCCTTGTCCCAAAGGGCGAGGACGTAGCCTTCCGCCACCAAGAAGCGGGGCGGGCTTCCCAAAGCCTCCCGGAAGAGGCCTTCCAGGGCCTCCAAGGAGAACCTCCGCCCCAGGGGCGGCCCCACCTCCTCCTCCCGGTAAGGCCACTCCAAGACGGCCACGCGCCGGGCCACCCGGGAGGCCTCCCGGAGGGCGGGAACGGGGTCCAGGTGGTGGAGGGCGAGGCCGAAGAAGGCGAGGTCAAAGCTCCCGTCGGGGAAGGGCAGGGCCTCGGCCCGCCCCTCCACGAACCGGGCCCCCTTCACCTTGGCCCGGGCCACCTCCAGGCGGTCCGCCCTGGGGTCCAGGCCCACGACGAAGAGGCCCAAGGCGGCGAAGGCCTCGGCGAAGACCCCGGTGCCGGTGCCGATGTCCAAGACGCTTTTCGCCTTTAGGCCCTCCAGGGCCTTCCTAGCGATCTCCCCCGGAGGAAAGCGCCTAAGCCTTTCCTCCTTGCGGAAGGGGTCCCCTGCCTCGCAGGCGTTGGTAAGGAGGGCCCACATCACCAAGGCCCCCTCCTCCGCCGCCTTCTGGAAGGCCCTTTGCAGGGTGAGGAAGACCTCCTCCTCCTTTCCGGAAACCTCCGAGTGGGTGGGGAAGACGCGGTAGCTCGCCCCGCTTTCCTCCAGGGCCAGGAGGGCTTTCTCCACCGCCCTGTAGTCCCCCTGGAGGAGGGGGTAAAGGGCGAAGAGGGCCTTCACCGCCATCTCCCCAAGTATAGGGCGGGGCGGTTCCCCGCGCGCCTTCCCGCAAGGTCCGCCTCCTCGTAGGGGGGATGGGCCTCGGGGGCGAGAAACACCGCTTCCCCTTCCGCCTCAGGAGGCCCCAAGAGGGCCTTCAGGTCCTCCCGGGCGAGGAAGCGGGCCTGGGCCCAGGGGAGGACGCCCTTTTCCCCAAGCCTCCGGTAGAGGGCGGCCCAGGGGGAGAGGGCCTCGAGGACCCCCACCACAAGGGCCCCGCCCGGACGGAGGACGCGCCGGGCCTCGAGGAGGACCCGCTCCACGTCCTCCACGAACTCCAGGGTGGTGAAGAGGAGGACCACGTCAAAGCTTTCCCCGGGGAAGGGCAGGGCCTCGCCCCAAGCCCGCACCCAGGTGGCCTCGGGCGCCCGCCTCCTCCCCACGGCGAGCATGGCCTCGGAAGGCTCCACCCCCACCTTTTGGGGATAGGGAAGGCGCCTAAGCCAGTACCCGGTCCCCGCGCCCACCTCGAGGAGGCTTTCCCCGGGGGGAAGGAGCCCCTTCAGGGCCCTCTCCTCCTCGGCGATGACGTAGGCCCCCAAGGGGGTCCCGTACCAGGCCTCGTAGGCCTCGGCTAGAGAAGCGAAGGGGTCCACGCCCCTAGTCTAGCCGCACCGCCACGCCCTCGTCGGGCCGCAAGAAGAGCCTCTCCCCCACCCTTTCCTCCCGGTCCAGGTGGGTGGAAAGGACCACCCTCCCCCCGCGGGGAAGCTCCAGGGCCTTTTCCTTCTCCGTGAGGTTCAGGGCCACAAGCCACCCCTCCCCCCGGAGGTAGGCGTAGACCCCCTCCCTCGCCCGGTAGGTGCGGTAGGCCCCGTAGAGAAGGTCGGGGTCCTTCCTCAAGGCGATGAGGCGCTTAACCAGGTGGAGCATGGAGCGGGGATCCTTCTCCTGGGCGGCCACGTTCCGCGTCCTGTAGTCGGGGTTCAGGGGAAGCCAGGGCTCCACCGTGGAAAACCCCCCGTAGGGGGAGGCGTCCCAGGGCATGGGCGTCCGCTCGGGGTCCCGGCCCAGGGTGTGGTAGGCGGTGGGCTCCCGGTCCCTCTGCCTTAGGGCCGCGGGGTCTTGCACCTTCTCCGGGGGGATGAGGCCGTTGGGCAGGGCGAGCTCGTCCCCGTAGTACCAGGTGGGGGTGCCCCTCAAGGTGAAGAGGAGCATGGCCGCGACCCGGGCCTGGGGCTCCCCCAGGCGGGAGGCGAGGCGGGGCTGGTCGTGGTTGCCCAGGACCCAGTTGGGCCAGTCCCAGCGGGAGAGGAGGCCCTCGTAGGTCTCCACGATCCGGGCCAGGTTCTCGGGCCGCCAGTCGGAAAGCCCCTCGGTGACGAGGCTGAAGTTGAAGGGCAGGTGGCACCCGGCGGCGTAGTAGCGCACCAGGCGGGGCAAGGGCAGGTAGATCTCCCCCACCATCACCCGCTCCCTCCCCGGCTCGGAGAACTCGTCCAGGACCTGGCGCATCTCCCGCACGTAGGCGTAGGTCTCCGGCTGGTCCTCGGTGTAGAGGTGCTCGTGCCGGGCCCGGTCAGGAAGGCCGGGCCGCCAAAGGGGGCTTCCCGGCTCGTCCCGGAAGAGCGGGTCCTTGCCCAGAAGCCAGAGCACGTCCACCCGGAAGCCGTCCACCCCCCTCCTGAGCCAGAAGCGCATGACCTCCTTGATCGCCTCCCGCACCTCGGGATTGCGCCAGTTGAGGTCGGGCTGCTCGGGGAGGAAAAGGTGGAGGTAGTACTGGCCCGTGGCCTCGTCCAGGGTCCAGGCGGGGCCGCCGAAGAAGCTCTGCCAGTTGTTGGGGGGGCCGCCGTCCGGGGCAGGGTCTTTCCAGATGTACCAGTCCCGCTTGGGGCTATTCCGGGAGGCGCGGGACTCCAGGAACCAGGGGTGCTCGCTGGAGGTGTGGTTCGGCACCAGGTCCACGAGGACCTTAAGCCCCAGGGCGTGGGCCTCCTCTAGGAGGCGGTCAAAGTCCTGAAGGGTCCCGAAGACGGGGTCCACGTCGCAGTAGTCGGCCACGTCGTAGCCGAAGTCCTTCATGGGGCTTTTGTAGAAGGGGGAAAGCCAGAGGGCGTCCACCCCCAAGGACTTGAGGTAGGGAAGCCGCCTGCGGATGCCCTCGAGGTCCCCCACCCCGTCCCCGTTCGTGTCCTGGAAGCTCCGGGGGTAGACCTGGTAGATGACCGCCCTTTGCCACCAGCTCATGACCCGGAGTCTACACCGCTTTGTGGCCCGGAGTCTACACCGCTTTGGGGCACCTCCGGCGTATAGCGGCCCGCCAGGGCGGCGAGCAGCCTCCCCCGGGTCACGATGCCGAGGAGCCTCCCTTCCCCGTCCACCACGGGGAGGGGCAGGGGGGTCTCGCTGAAGAAGGGCAGGGTCCTCTCCAACCTGGCGGGGGCGGCGGAGTACCTGAAGGAGGCCCTTTTGGTCAACCCCTACGACCTGGACGGGATGGCCCAGGCCTTGGACCGGGCCTTACGCATGCCCGGGGGGGAGCGGCGGGAACGGCTTGCCGCCTTGAAGGCCCGCATTGAGGCCTTGGACGTGCAGGGCTGGGCGGAGCGCTTCCTCGCCTCCTTGGAGGAGGGATGAGGGCGGAAAACCCCGTCTTCTTTCTGGACTACGACGGCACCCTGGCCCCCATCGCCCAAAGGCCCGAGGAGGCCTTCCCCCACCCCGAGGCCCCCCGGGTCCTCCGGGCCCTCATGGAGCGCCACCCCGTCTACGTGGTCACGGGAAGAAGGGTGAGGGACCTCGAGCCCCTCCTCCCCCTCCCGGGCCTTCCCGTGGTGGGGGGGCACGGCCTGGAGGAAGGGGTGCTCTTCGGGGAGGTGCGGCCCCTCTTCCCCGTGGACCTTGGCCCCTTGCGGGCAAGGCTTCCCTCCTGCCCCGGGGTGCGGGTGGAGGACAAGGGCTTCGCCCTGGCCCTGCACTACCGGGGGGCGGAGGACGAGGAGAAGGCCCGGGCCTGCCTCGAGGCCTGGCTTAAGGCGGTGGAGGGGCTCCTGGAAGCCTTGGGCCTCGAGGCCCTCCCCGGCAAGAAGGTCCTGGAGCTCAAGCCCAAGGGGGTGGACAAGGGCCAAGCGGTCCTCAGGCTCCTCGGACGCCACCCGGACCACACCCCCGTTTACATCGGGGACGACACCACCGACGAGGCCGCCTTCCTCGCCTTAAGGGGCCGGGGCCTCACCTTCAAGGTGGGGGAAGGCCCCACGGCGGCCCAAGGCCGGCTCAAGGACGTGGAGGAGGTCCTGGCCTACTTGCAAACCTACCTCCGACCCACTAGCCTTTAGGCCGTGGACCCCCTCTGGTACAAGGACGCGGTGATCTACCAGCTCCACGTCCGCTCCTTCTTTGACGCCAACAACGACGGCTACGGGGACTTTGAGGGCCTGAGGCGGAAGCTTCCCTACTTGGAGGAGCTCGGGGTCAACACCCTCTGGCTCATGCCCTTCTTCCAGTCCCCCTTGAGGGACGACGGGTACGATATCTCCGACTACTACCAGATCCTCCCCGTCCACGGGACCCTGGAGGACTTCAAGCGCTTCCTGGACGAGGCCCACGGCCGGGGGATGAAGGTGATCATTGAGCTCGTCCTGAACCACACCTCCATTGACCACCCTTGGTTCCAGGAGGCGAGGAAGCCGAATAGCCCCATGCGGGACTGGTACGTGTGGAGCGACACCCCGGAGAAGTACAAGGGGGTCCGGGTCATCTTCAAGGACTTTGAAACCTCCAACTGGACCTTTGACCCCGTGGCCAAGGCCTACTACTGGCACCGCTTCTACTGGCACCAGCCCGACCTCAACTGGGACAACCCCGAGGTGGAGAAGGCCATCCACCAGGTCATGTTCTTCTGGGCCGACCTGGGGGTGGACGGCTTCCGCCTGGACGCCATCCCCTACCTCTACGAGCGGGAGGGGACCTCCTGCGAGAACCTCCCCGAGACCATTGAGGCGGTGAAGCGCCTGAGGAAGGCCCTGGAGGAGCGCTACGGCCCCGGGAAGATCCTCCTCGCCGAGGCCAACATGTGGCCGGAGGAGACCCTCCCCTACTTCGGGGACGGGGACGGGGTCCACATGGCCTACAACTTCCCCCTGATGCCCCGGATCTTCATGGCCCTAAGGCGGGAGGACCGGGGGCCCATTGAAACCATGCTCAAGGAGACGGAAGGGATCCCCGAGACCGCCCAGTGGGCCCTCTTCCTCCGCAACCACGACGAGCTCACCCTGGAGAAGGTCACGGAGGAGGAGCGGGAGTTCATGTACGAGGCCTACGCCCCCGACCCCAAGTTCCGCATCAACCTGGGGATCCGCCGCCGCCTCATGCCCCTCCTCGGGGGCGACCGCAGGCGGTACGAGCTCCTCACCGCCCTCCTCCTCACCCTAAAGGGCACGCCCATCGTCTACTACGGGGACGAGATCGGCATGGGGGACAACCCCTTCCTCGGGGACCGGAACGGGGTCAGGACCCCCATGCAGTGGTCCCAAGACCGCAACGCCGGCTTCTCCCGCGCCCCCTACCACGCCCTCTTCCTTCCCCCCGTGAGCGAGGGGCCCTACAGCTACCACTTCGTCAACGTGGAGGCCCAGCGGGAAAACCCCCACTCCCTCCTGAGCTTCAACCGCCGCTTTCTCGCCCTGAGGAACCAGCACGCCAAGATCTTCGGCCGGGGGAGCCTCACCCTTCTCCCCGTGGAGAACCGGCGCGTCCTCGCCTACCTGAGGGAGCACGAGGGGGAGCGGGTCCTGGTGGTGGCCAACCTCTCCCGCTACACCCAGGCCTTTGACCTCCCCTTGGAGGCCTACCAAGGCCTCGTCCCCGTGGAACTCTTCTCGCAGCAACCCTTCCCCCCGGTGGAGGGGCGCTACCGCCTGACCCTGGGCCCCCACGGCTTCGCCCTCTTCGCCCTGAAGCCCGTGGAGGCGGTGCTCCACCTCCCCTCCCCCGACTGGGCCGAGGAGCCCGCCCCCGAGGAGGCCGATCTGCCCCGGGTCCACATGCCCGGGGGGCCGGAGGTCCTCCTGGTGGACACCCTGGTCCACGAAAGGGGGCGGGAGGAGCTCCTAAACGCCCTCGCCCAGACCCTGAAGGAGAAGAGCTGGCTCGCCCTCAAGCCGCAGAAGGTGGCCCTCCTGGACGCCCTCCGCTTCCAGAAGGACCCGCCCCTTTACCTCACCCTGCTCCAGCTGGAGAACCACAGGACCCTCCAGGTCTTCCTCCCCCTCCTCTGGTCCCCCCAGAGGCGGGAAGGCCCCGGCCTCTTCGCCCGCACCCACGGCCAGCCCGGCCACTTCTACGAGCTCTCCTTGGACCCGGGCTTCTACCGCCTCCTCCTCGCCCGCCTCAAGGAGGGGTTTGAGGGGCGGAGCCTCCGGGCCTACTACCGCGGCCGCCACCCGGGCCCCGTGCCCGAGGCCGTGGACCTCCTCCGGCCGGGACTCGCGGCGGGGGAGGGGGTCTGGGTCCAGCTCGGCCTCGTCCAAGACGGGGGCCTGGACCGCACGGAGCGGGTCCTCCCCCGCCTGGACCTCCCCTGGGTCCTCCGGCCCGAAGGGGGCCTCTTCTGGGAGCGGGGCGCCTCCAGAAGGGTCCTCGCCCTCACGGGAAGCCTCCCCCCGGGCCGCCCCCAGGACCTCTTCGCCGCCCTGGAGGTCCGGCTCCTGGAAAGCCTTCCCCGCCTCCGGGGGCACGCCCCCGGGACCCCAGGCCTCCTTCCCGGGGCCCTGCACGAGACCGAAGCCCTGGTCCGCCTCCTCGGGGTGCGCCTCGCCCTCCTCCACCGGGCCCTTGGGGAGGTGGAGGGGGTGGAGGGGGGCCACCCCCTCCTAGGCCGCGGCCTCGGGGCCTTCCTGGAGCTGGAGGGGGAGGTGTACCTCGTGGCCCTGGGCGCGGAAAAGCGGGGCACGGTGGAGGAGGACCTGGCCCGCCTGGCCTACGACGTGGAGCGGGCCGTGCACCTCGCCCTCGAGGCCCTGGAGGCGGAGCTTTGGGCCTTTGCCGAGGAGGTGGCCGACTACCTCCACGCCGCCTTCCTCCAAGCCTACCGCTCCGCCCTCCCCGAGGAGGCCCTGGAGGAGGCGGGCTGGACGCGGCACATGGCCGAGGTGGCGGCGGAGCACCTCCACCGGGAGGAAAGGCCCGCCCGCAAGCGCATCCACGAGCGCTGGCAGGCCAAGGCCGGAAAAGCCTAGGCGCCCGGTAGCCCTTCAGCCCCGGGCCACGGGGGCCTTGGGGTGGAAGACGGCCTCCTCGGGGAGGAGGCGGCGCTTCTTGGCCCGGCGGTAGACGGCGTCCCACATGCGGCAGAAGGCGCACACCGCCCCCGTGGTGGGGTAGCCGCACCGCTCGCACTCCCTCAGGGCCACCTCCTCTCCCACGTCCAGGCGGGGCCGGATCTTCTCCAGGAAGCCCTCGAGGAAGCGGAGCTTGGCCCCGGGCATGGACCGCTCCACCAGGTTCAGGGCCTCCTTGTAGAGGAGGCTTTTCGCCCCCTTGGCGTTCGGGCACTCCTCGTGGAGGTAGCGGATCCCCCTAAGGAGGGTGTAGGAGAGGACCTCCCTCTCGCTAAAGCGGTAGAAGGGCTTGACCCGGGCGGCGAGGCCGGGCTTTTCCGGCAGGACGGGCCCCTGGCGGGAAAGGGTCTCCTCCTGAGGGTTCAGGAGGTTCCCGAAGAGGACGGCGGCCTCGTCGTCCAGGTTGTGCCCCGTGGCCACCACGCGGAAGCCCTCCTCCACCGCCACCTGGTTGATGATGTAGCGCTTGGAGAGGCCGCAGGCGGAGCAGGCCACCCGCCCGGAAAGCCGGGCGAGCTCGGGGACCCCGAAGCCGTAGGCCTCCTTCAGGTCCACCACCAAAAGCTCCAGGCCCCTTTCCCGGGCGAAGGCCTGGGTGACCTCGAGGCTCCTCTTGGAGTACTCCCCGATGCCGAGCTCAATGTGGAGCCCCACGGCCTGGTAGCCCAGGCGGCTTAGCACGTCCCAAAGGGCCAGGGAGTCCTTCCCCCCCGAGACCGCCACCAGAACCCTCTCCCCGGGGAGGAGCATCCGGTGGCGGCGGATGGCCCTCTCCGTCTCCTTGACGAACCAGTCCAGGTAGTGCTCCCGGCAGAGGGCAAGCCCCCGGGATCTCATCTCCACCTGGGCCTTTTGCCCGCAGACCTTGCAGACCACGCTACCCTCCCGAGATGGCGGAGAGGACCTCTAGGGTGTCCTCCTCGCGCACCTCATCCTCCAGGGTGAGGAGCTCCTCGCCCCGCACCGCCACCACGGTCTCCGGGTTCAGGCCAAGCTCCTCCAGAACCTCCCTTAAGGGCCGGTTCCCCTTGACCTCCACCTCCTTGCGCTCGGGCAGGCGCAGAACGACCCTCACCCCGCTAGTGTAGCAGGTGGGGGGCCACGAGCTCCGTGAGCCGCTGCAAGGTCAGGCGGTTCCGCTTCGCGATCTCCTCCCGCCTGGGGATCTCCGGGTAGGCCCCTTCGGGGTCGTGGAGGGTGGGGGTGAGGGGCCTGCCGAGCCGCGCCTCCCAGGTCCTAAGCCACCCCTCGGGAAGGCGCTCGGGCAGGGGAAGGCCGTGGAAGAGGTGGTAGAGGAGGGCCCAGACCCTCACCGTCCCGTCCAGGCTGTACCCGCCCCCCAAGGTGAAGAGGACCCTTCCCCCGGCGTAGGCCTCGGCGTACTCCAGGAGGAGGCGGAAAAGCCTCTCGTAGGCCCGGGCGGTGAGGAGGAGGTCGGCCAAGGGGTCCAGGTAGTGGGCGTCCGCCCCCGCCTGGACCACGAGGACGTCGGGGCGGAAGGCCTTAAGGGCCCAGGGCACCAGGGCCTCAAAGACCTCGAGGTAGCTTTCGTCCTCGGTGAAGGGCTCCAGGGGGAGGTTGAGCTTCTTCCCCAGGCCCGCCCCCCGGCCGATCTCGTAGACGTGCCCCGTCCCCGGGAAGAGGTAGCGTCCCGACTCGTGGAGGCTTAGGGTGAGGACCTCCCCCTCCTCGTAGTGGATCCACTGCACCCCGTCCCCGTGGTGGACGTCAATGTCCACGTAGGCCACGCGAAGCCCAACCTGGGTCATGTGGCGGATAGCCACGGAGAGGTCGTTGTAGACGCAAAACCCCGAGGCGCGGTCGTACTGGGCGTGGTGGAGACCCCCGCCCAGCTGCAAGACCCGCTTTTCCCCGGCCATAATCCTTCTCGCCCCCTCCAGGGTCCCCCCCACCAGGATCCGGGCCGCCCGGTCCATGCCGGGGAAGACGGGGGTGTCCCCCGTGCCCAGGTAGTGCTCCAGGTCGGGGTAAAGCTCTCCCCGGCTCGCCGCCTCCACCCGCTTTACCAGGCGCTCGGAGTGGACCGAAAGCACCTCCTCCCTCGAGGCCTCAGGGGGGCTAAGGGGCGCCCGCCACACCCCGAGGGCCTGGAGGAGGGAGGTGAGCATTTCCAGGCGGACGGGGCTAAAGGGGTGGTCGGGCCCGAAGTTGTAGAGGCGGTACTCCTCCCGGTAGATCACCATGGCTTTTTGGGGGGCCAGAGGACGTCAAACCCCTCCCGGCGGAGGGCCTCCGCCAGGAGGTGGGTCTCCAGGGTGTTCACCCGCACCACCGCCCGCACGAACTCCCTCCCCTCCGGGTAGGAGAGGAGGGAGTGGATGTTCACCCCCCGCCCCGCCAAGAACCCCGTGAGGCGGGCGAGCTCCCCAGGGCGGTCAGGGAGGCGCACCTCGAGGCGGCCCGAGGGCTCCGTGACCCCGGTGAGCCTGAGGAGGGCATCCAGAAGGTCAATCCCCGTGACGATGCCCACCAGGGCCTCGTCCTCGAGGACGGGAAGGCACCCGATCTTCCGCTCCCGCATCACCCGGGCCGCCTCCTCCACGGGGTCTAGGGGGTGGGCGGTGACCACCTCCCGGGTCATCACCTCCCCCACCCGCGTGCACCCGGGGCAGGGCCCCTTGGGGTTCAGGTGGCTCGTGGCGAGGCGGATGTCCCGGTCGGTGACGATGCCCACGAGCCTCCCCTCCTCCACCACGGGGAGGTGCCGGATCCCCCTTTCCAGGAGGAGCTTGTAGGCCTCCTCGAGGGTCGCCTCAGGCCCCACGGTGAGGACGGGGCTTTTCATCACGTCCCTGACCAGCATGGGCCCAGTATACGACGAGCGGGCCCCGGAAGCCGGGGCCCCTCTAGCTGGGGTGGCCTTAGAGGATGTCGTCCCGGATGCAGGCCTTGTAGTGGCCCGGGGCGACCTCCTTGAGCTCGGGCACCACCTGGGCGCACTCGGGCAGGGCGTAGCGGCACCGCGTGCGGAAGACACACCCCGAGGGCGGGTTGATGGGCGAGGGAATGTCCCCCTGGAGCACGATCCTTTCCCGCTTCACCGTGGGGTCGGGGATGGGCACCGCCGAAAGCAGCGCCTCCGTGTAGGGGTGCTTGGGGTTGCGGTAAAGCTCCCGGGCAGGCGCAAGCTCCATCACCTTCCCCAGGTACATCACCGCCACCCGGTCCGAGATGTACTCCACCACCGCCAGGTCGTGGGCGATGAAGAGCAGGGTGAGCCCAAGCTCCTCCTTCAGGTCCTGCAGAAGGTTCACCACCTGCGCCTGGATGGACACGTCCAGGGCGGAAACCGGCTCGTCGGCCACGATGAACTCCGGGGCCACCGCCAGGGCGCGGGCGATCCCGATCCGCTGCCTCTGCCCCCCGGAGAACTCGTGGGGGTAGCGGCGCATGTGGTCCGGGGAAAGCCCCACGAGCTTCAAAAGCTCCGCCACCCTCTCCGTGCGTTCCTTCGGCGTCTTCCCAATCCCGTGGATGAGGAGGGGCTCGGCGATAATGTCCCCCACGGTCATCCGCGGGTTCAACGAGCTGAAGGGGTCCTGGAAGATGATCTGCATCCGGCGCCGGAAGGGCCTGAGCTTCTCCCGGGGAAGCTCCGTGATGTCCTGCCCGTCAAAGAAAATCCTACCCCCCGTGGGCTCAATCAGCCGGAGGAGCGTGCGCCCCACCGTGGTCTTCCCGCTCCCCGACTCCCCCACAAGCCCAAGCACCTCCCCCCTCCGGATGGCGAAGGACACCCCGTCCACCGCCTTCACGCTCGCCACCACCCGGGAAAGCACCCCGCCCCGGATGGGGAAGTGCTTCTTCAGGTCCCGCACCTCCACGAGGACGCCGTTCGTGCTCACGCCCCTACCCCCTTGCGGATCTCCCGCCAGCGCACGCACCTCACCCGGCGGCCCTCCCCCGCCTCCTCCAAGGGCGGCACCTCCCGGTCGCACACCCCCTCCACGTAGTACTTGCACCGCGGGTGGAAGGCGCACCCAGGCGGCAGGTAC
This sequence comes from Thermus thermophilus HB8, assembly GCF_000091545.1. Lineage (GTDB taxonomy): Bacteria > Deinococcota > Deinococci > Deinococcales > Thermaceae > Thermus > Thermus thermophilus. Next base: position 442,455 of record NC_006461.1, on the reverse strand, counting down.
AAGGGGTTCGGCACGTTCCCAGGTATCGCCTCAAGCCGCTGCCGGTGCTCCGCCGCCAGGTCCAGCCGCGGCACCGAGTGCAAAAGCCCCTCCGTGTACGGGTGCAGCGGGTTCTGGAAAAGCGGCACCACGTCCGACTCCTCCACCGCCCGCCCCGCGTACATCACCACCACCCGGTCCGCCATCTCCGCCACCACCCCAAGGTTGTGGGTGATGAAGAGAATGCTCATCCCAATCTCCTCCTGGAGCTTCTTCATCAGCTCCAGGATCTGCGCCTGGATGGTCACGTCCAAGGCCGTGGTGGGCTCGTCCGCGATGAGAAGCGAGGGGTTGCAGGAAAGGGCCATGGCGATCATCACCCTTTGGCGCATCCCCCCGGACATCTGGTGAGGATAGTTGCTAAGCCGCTTCTTGGGCTCCGGAATCCCCACCAACTCCAGCATGTGGGCGGCAAGCTCCATGGCCTCCTTGCGGCTCTTCCCCTGGTGGAGCATGATCGCCTCCGCGATCTGGTCCCCCACCGTGTACACCGGGTTCAAGGAGGTCATGGGCTCCTGGAAGATCATGGCGATGTCGTTCCCCCGAATCCGCCGCATCTCCGCCTCGGAAAGCTTGGTGAGGTCCCGGACCTTCCCGTCCTTCCCGCGGAACAAGATCTCCCCACCCACGATCCTCCCAGGCGGCGAGGGAATGAGCCGCATGATCGCCAACGAGGTCACGCTCTTCCCGCTCCCCGACTCCCCCACAACCGCCAGGGTCTCCCCCTTGTTCACGTGAAAAGAAACGCCGTCCACCGCCTTCACCACGCCGTCGTCGGTGAAGAAGTGGACCTTTAGGTCTTTCACCTCTAGAAGGCGCTTTTCGTCCATGCCGTTTCCTCCGGGCGGTGCCCTGAGTCCACCTCATCCGTTATACGCCATGCCCCTCCGAAAGAAAACACCCTCACTGCCGCCGCCTCGGGTCAAAGGCGTCCCTCAGGCCATCGCCCACGAAGTTCCAGGCCATGATGGAGACGAAGATGAAGAAGCCCGGCCAAAGCACCCAGGGGCGGTCCACGAAGCTGGCGAACCCCCCCTGCTGCGCCGCCTGGAGGAGGAGGCCCCAGCTGGTGTAGGGCTCCGTGACCCCAAGGCCCAGGAAGGACAGGCCCGACTCAGCCAGGATGAAGCCGGGGATGGTGAGGGAGAGGCTCACGATGACGTAGCTCGCCGTGGCCGGGAGGACGTGCCGGGCCAGGATCCTGCCGTCCGAGGCCCCAAGGGCCCTAGCCGCCTGCACGTAGTCCTGCTCCCGCACCGAAAGCACCACCCCCCGCACCACCCGGGCGAGCCCACCCCAGCCGATGAAGCCGAGAAGCCCCACCACCAGGTAGAAGGTGGTGAGAGGGTCCACGTTGGCGGGGAAGACGGCCCGCAAGGAGATGAGGAGGAAGAGGGTGGGGATGGCGGCGATCACCTCCACGAGCCGCATGATGAGGTTGTCCACGTCCACTTGGATGGGCCTAAAGGGCAGGGTGAGGACGAGGAAGCCCGCAAGCCAAAGGGCGGCAAGGAGGGCCAGGGCCTGGAAGAAGCCGAACCCTGTGAGGCGGATGTAGGTCCAGGCGAGGTACAAGGCCCCCGCCGCAAGCCCGCCCCAAAGGAGCCAGGAAAGGGGACCAAGCACGAGCCCCCGCCCCCGCCAGGCCCGAAGGGGAAGGGCGAGGACAAAGGGCCGCCCGGCGTAAAACCCCGCGATCCCCCCAAGGAGGAGGCCGAGGGCGAAGGAGACCAGGGCGGAGAGGATGCCGATGGTCAAGGACACCTGGGCCCCGTAGACGAGGCGGCTGAAGAGGTCCCGGCCAAAGTTGTCCGTGCCCATGAGGAAGATCCTCCCCGGCGGGTCCACGCCGAAGAGGCGCAGGTCCGCGCGGAAGACGCGGAAGATGGTGTAGGGTTGGTCCGGCGTGCGGACGAAGAAGCGGATGTAGAACTTGCCCTGGCTCGGATCCTCCTCGTAGCGGGGCTGGAGGGAAACGGGGTCAATGGTGCGACGGGTGGCGTAGACGAAGGGACGGGAAAGCCTCCCCGTCTCCGGGTCCACGAAGTGGATCCGCGTGGGCGGGTGGTGCCCCTTCGGGGGGTAAAGCTCGTAGTAGTTGGGGTCGTAGGGGCTGAAAAAGCCGGCGAAGGCGGCCACGAAGTAGAGGACCAGGAGGATGCGCCCGCCCCAGACCGCCAGGCGGTGCCTGCGGAACTGGGCCCAGGCCACCTGGAAGAGGCTTTCCGACTTCGGCGCGAGGGCGTCCATAAGCCTCCTACTCGTAGCGGATCCTGGGGTCCACCCAGGCGAGAAGCAGGTCCGAAAGCAGGTTGCCGATCATAAGGAGCACCAAGCCCATGGTGAGGAAGCCCGCGACCACGTAGAGGTCTTGCTGGGAGATGGCGTCCAGGAGAAGGGGGGTGATCCCGGGCCAGGCCGTGACCACCTCCACGAGGCCGGCCCCCGAGATCAAGGTGGGCAGGATCCCGCCGATGTTGGCCACGATGGGGATGATGGCGTTCCTCAGGGCGTGCTTGTACACCACCACCCGCTCGGGAAGCCCCTTGGCCCGGGCGGTGCGGACGTAGTCCTGGGAGAGGGCCTCCAGCATCTGCCCCCGCATGATGCGGGAGAACCCGGCGATGTCGCTCGTGGTGAGGACGACGATGGGCAAAACCGCGTGCCAGGCCACGTCCACCACCTTTTGCCAGAAGGAGAACTGCTCAAACCCGCTGGAGGTCATCCCCGAAACCGGGAAGACCATAACCCCCGTGCGGAAGTAGACCTGGAGCACCAGGTACATGAGGATGAGGGCCAGGAAGAAGTTGGGGATGGCGAGGCCCAAATAGGCGAGGAAGGAGACCACCCGGTCCCCCAAGGAGTACTGGCGCAAAGCCCCGTAGACGCCCACGGGCACGGCGATGAGGAAGAGGAGGACCGTGGAGGGGACCACCAGAACCATGGAGTTTAGGACCCTGGGCCAGACGATCTCCAGCACCGGGGCCTGGTAGGCGAAGGAGTAGCCCAGGTTGAGGTGGAGGAGGTTGTGCATCCAGAGGAGGTACTGCTCGTGGAAGGGGCGGTCCAGGCCGAACTGGGCGCGGAGCCGGGCGATGGTCTCGGGGGTGACCTTAGGGTCCAGCTCCAGCTGGGTCAGGTAGTCCCCGGGGGCCATCTGGATGATGAGGAAGGCGAGGAAGGTGGCCCCGAAGAAGGTGGGGATCAGGGAGAGAATGCGCTTGAGGATGTAGCTCGCCATGGCTTTCCAAGACATCCCCGGGGCGGCCCGGCCCCGGGGATGAGCGTCAAGCTAGCTCACTTCTTGATGAAGGTGAGCTCCACCTCACGGGAGCCCCAGATGCTGGAGATGATGGCGTCGGGGTGCTCGCCGCCCAGGCGGTTGTTCCAGGCGGGGTGGTAGTTGGGCCCGGCGATGTAGATGACGGGGAGGAGCTCCGCCTCAACCTCCTGCATGCGGTAGCCGATCTCCACCCGCTTCTTGAAGTCCAGCTCCGTGCGGCCCTGGTAGTAGAGCTTCTCCATGAGGGTCTCCCGGGGGTCCAGGCACTGGCCGGACTTGTTCCACATGTGCAGGTTCCCCTTGCAGGGCACCACGTTGGAACCGAAGGGCCAGTCCAGGCCGCCGCCCGTCAGGCCGATGATGATGGCGTCAAAGGGCCGGTCAGGGCCCGAGGAGAGGAGCTGGCCCACCAGGGTGTTGAAGTCAATGGCCTGGAAGTTGACCTTCACCCCCACCTTCTTGGCCTCGTCCACGATGAGCTTGGCGATCTGCTCCCGCTGGGTGTTGCCGGCGTTGGTGGCGAGGTTGAACTCAATCCGCCGCCCCTTGGAGTCCACCAGGTACCCCTCCCGGTCCTTCTTCGTGAAGCCGAGCTCGGCGAGGAGTTTGGCCGCCTGCTTGGGGTCGTACTCGTACTTGGGCACCTTGGGGTTAATCCACTGGGTGAGGACCGGGTAGACGCTGGAGTACATGGGGATGCCCAGGCCGCCGTAGACGATGTCAATCACCGCCTGGCGGTTCACCAGGTGGCTCATGGCCCGGCGGAACTTGTCGGAGCGGAAGAGGCTTTGCTTGAAGGGGTCGGAGGCCTTGTTCCAGTTGAAGACCATGAACTGGCTGCTGGCCACGGGGGAGGCGTTGACCTTGATGGTGGCGTCCAGGCGGCCCTGCTGGACGGCCTGGCGGATCTGGGAAATCTGGTCCACGGTGGAGGGGTTGAAGATGTCAATGTTCCCCGCCAGGAACTCCGCCAAGGCGGCGTTCACGTCCTTGACGATCCGGATCTCGTACCGGTCCAGGTAGGGAAGGGGGTTGCCGGCCTCGTCCTTGTTCCACTCGCCGAAGGAGGGGTTCCGCTTCAGGACCACCCGTTCCCCGGGGCGGTAGCTCTCCACGACCCAAGGCCCGGCGGAGACGATCTTGGCCGGGTCCTCGTTCAGGGTCCACATCTTCTTGATGCCCTCCGCCCCCTCCTTCTGGTAGACGGGGCCGAAGACGTGGGCGGGCCAGGGGGCGAAGCTGGCGATGGCGAAGGCCTCCGCGTCCGTCTTGGGGTAGATGAAGCGGATCGTGTAGTCGTCAAGCTTCCTGAGGACGATGGGCTTGCCGTCAATGAAGAAGGAGTCGTAGCTGTTGGAGCCCACCGCCTTGTCGGTGTGGATCCGCCAGGTCATGATCCAGTCGTCGGCGGTGATGGGCCGGCCGTCCGACCACTTCATGCCCTTGCGGATCTTGAAGGTGATCTCCAGCTTGTTGGGGCTTATGGTCCAGGACTCCGCCATGTAGGGGATCCAGTCGCCCGTGGTGGGGTCGCGCCGGACGAGGCCGTAAGGGTTGATGAGGTCGGGAATGCTGTTCGCCTCCGCGGTGAGGAAGGGGTTGAAGGTGCGGTAGTCGGAGATGGTGTAACCCCTAAGCGTCCCCCCCCGCTTCGCCTCGGAGGGCTTGGCCACCGTCCACTTCTGGGGCCAGACGAAGGTCTGGGCCGAGGCGACGCCCGCCAAAGCCAAGATGCCCACCAGCAACACCGCTTTTCTCATACAAAACCTCCCTGCGTCGCGTACGGCCCCACACTACCGGGCGGGGTTAGACCCTGTCAAGGGTGGGCTTGCCTTGCAAAGGTCAGGAGGACGGGTGTATATCTCTCTCCTGATGGGCAAGCGAGGCTTCCTTCGCAGGGAGGCAAGCCCCAAGGAGGTCCTGGAACACTGCCTGCGCCTGGCCCGGGAGGTGGCCCCTCCCACCCCCAAAGGCAAGCGGGGCCGCCCCTGGCGCTACAGCCACGCCCTTTACCTGGCCCTCCTTCTCTTCCGCGCCTTCTTCCACCTCACCTACCGCGAGACGGAGGCCTCACTCCAGGACCTGATGGAAGGCCCCTTCCCTTCCCACCAGTCCCTGGCCCGCTACGCCCTCAAGCACCTGGACCCCAAACTCCTTGAGGCCCTCCTGGAGAGGCTTTCCCGGGAACTGGAGGCCCATCTCGCCCCGGAGTCCTCGCCGGAAGGCGAAGCGGCTTCGGACGAGGCGCCGGCACACCTGGCGGCGCTTTCCCCCCCTCTACCTCATGGACACCACGGGGCTGGCCTACCGGAGCAAGGACCGGCTTCTCCGCTTTCGTCGGGGGAAGGAGGTGCGGCGGGTGCGGGGGCACGCGCGGCTTCTGGCCCTGATGCGGTGGGATAGGGAGAGGCGGCTCTTGTGGCCCTGGGGTGGAGTGGTGGGGGAGGGCTACGCCCCGGACCCCCGGCTTGGGGGGGAGGTGCTGAGGCGGTTTCCTCCTTCCCGGGGGTGGCTTTTGGCGGACGCGGGGTTTGACGGGAAGGAGGTGTGGGGGGTTTTGGGGGAGGCGGGGGTGCGGCCGGTGATCCGGCTTCGGGGCGGGGGCGAGGCCAGGGAGGAGGCGCGGGTGCGGGCGCGGGAGGGGTGGGACCCCGAGGTGTACCGGTTTCGCGGGGTGGTGGAGGGGGTGTTTGGGGGGATGAAGACGCGGCTGGGTGGGGGGTACCTTTGGGAGCGGAAGCCTTGGACGGCCATGGCGCGGGCGCTTTTGGAGCTCATCGCCTACGGCCTTAGGGTTCTTCTCTCCCTTCTCCCGCCCCCTCCGGGGTACAAGGCGATTTACTAGGCAAGCCCGTCAAGGGTTGACCCCCTAAAGCCCTTCGTGAAAAAATCCCCTCCATAAGGAGGGAGCATGCGCGCGGTGGTCATGCGAGCCAGGGGAGGCCCCGAGGTGCTGGAGGTGGCCGACCTTCCCGTCCCCGAACCCGGCCCCAAGGAGGTGCGGGTACGCCTCAAGGCGGCCGCCCTCAACCACCTGGACGTGTGGGTGCGAAAAGGGGTGGCGAGCCCAAAGCTCCCCCTCCCCCACGTCCTGGGTGCGGACGGAAGCGGCGTGGTGGACGCCGTGGGGCCGGGGGTGGAGGGCTTCGCCCCCGGGGACGAAGTGGTCATCAACCCCGGCCTCTCCTGCGGGCGGTGCGAGCGCTGCCTGGCCGGGGAGGACAACCTCTGCCCCCGTTACCAGATCCTCGGGGAGCACCGGCACGGCACCTACGCCGAGTACGTGGTCCTGCCCGAGGCCAACCTGGCCCCCAAGCCCAAGAACCTTTCCTTTGAGGAGGCCGCCGCCATCCCCCTCACCTTCCTCACCGCCTGGCAGATGGTGGTGGACAAGCTAGGGGTGCGCCCGGGGGACGACGTGCTGGTGATGGCCGCCGGAAGCGGGGTGAGCGTGGCCGCCATCCAGATCGCCAAGCTCTTTGGGGCGCGGGTCATCGCCACGGCGGGCTCGGAGGACAAACTCCGCCGGGCGAAGGCCCTCGGGGCCGACGAGACGGTGAACTACACCCACCCGGACTGGCCCAAGGAAGTGCGCCGCCTCACGGGGGGCAAGGGCGCGGACAAGGTGGTGGACCACACCGGGGCCCTTTACTTTGAGGGGGTGATCAAGGCCACGGCGAACGGGGGACGGATCGCCATCGCCGGGGCCTCCTCGGGGTACGAGGGCACCCTGCCCTTCGCCCACGTCTTCTACCGTCAGCTCTCCATCCTGGGCTCCACCATGGCCTCTAAAAGCCGCCTTTTCCCCATCTTGCGCTTCGTGGAGGAGGGGAAGCTGAAGCCCGTGGTGGGCCAGGTCCTGCCCCTGGAGGCGGCGGCGGAGGGGCACCGGCTCCTGGAGGAGCGCCGGGTCTTCGGGAAGGTGGTCCTCCAGGTGGGGTAGACAACCCCGCCCACGTGCATAAAATAACAAGCATGGCGGCGGACCACACGGACGTGCTCATCGTAGGGGCGGGGCCTACAGGGCTTTTCGCCGGGTTTTACGTGGGCATGCGGGGGCTGTCCTTCCGCTTCGTGGACCCCCTGCCCGAGCCCGGGGGGCAGCTTACCGCCCTCTACCCGGAGAAGTACATCTACGACGTGGCCGGCTTCCCCAAGGTCTACGCCAAGGACCTGGTGAAGGGCCTGGTGGAGCAGGTGGCCCCCTTTAACCCTGTCTACAGCCTCGGGGAGCGGGCCGAGACCCTGGAAAGGGAAGGAGACCTCTTCAAGGTCACCACCTCCCAAGGGAACGCCTACACCGCCAAGGCGGTGATCATCGCCGCCGGGGTGGGGGCCTTTGAGCCCAGGCGGATCGGGGCGCCGGGGGAGCGGGAGTTTGAGGGGAGGGGCGTCTACTACGCCGTGAAGAGCAAGGCCGAGTTCCAGGGGAAGCGGGTCCTCATCGTGGGCGGGGGGGACAGCGCCGTGGACTGGGCCTTGAACCTTCTGGACACCGCCCGGCGCATCACCCTGATCCACCGCCGCCCCCAGTTCCGGGCCCACGAGGCGAGCGTGAAGGAGCTCATGAAGGCCCACGAGGAGGGGCGCCTCGAGGTCCTCACCCCCTACGAGCTTAGGCGGGTAGAGGGGGACGAAAGGGTGCGCTGGGCGGTGGTCTTCCACAACCAGACCCAGGAGGAGCTGGCCCTCGAGGTGGACGCCGTCCTCATCCTCGCGGGCTACATCACCAAGCTCGGCCCCCTGGCCAACTGGGGGCTCGCCCTGGAGAAGAACAAGATCAAGGTGGACACCACCATGGCCACCAGCATTCCCGGGGTCTACGCCTGCGGGGACATCGTCACCTACCCGGGGAAGCTTCCCCTCATCGTCTTGGGGTTCGGCGAGGCCGCCATCGCCGCCAACCACGCCGCCGCCTACGCCAACCCCGCCCTCAAGGTGAACCCCGGCCACTCCTCGGAGAAGGCCGCCCCCGGGACCTAGAGGCGGCGCCCCCGTTCCGAAGCCCGCCGTGCGCCTGGCCCCCAGGGTTCTGGGTCTTTGGGTCGCCGCCCTGCTCCTCGGGGCCCTTCCCGTTCCCCCGGGCCCCCCTCCCTCGCCCAGCCTCCGGAGCCTCCTCCCCTACCCTCCGGAGAAGCGGGAGGCCCTGGTGGCCCGCCACCTCGCCAACAAGGCGAGCCTGCACCTCCTCTTCGGGGAGAAGGCGGCCCGGGCCTACGACCGCCTCCTCAGGCTGGAGCTCGCCAACCAACAAAGCGGGAAGCGTTCGGCCTTCGCCACAGCGGAGGAAGCCCTAGAAGCGGCGCACCGTTTCCTCCTGGCCATCGGTCAGGCGGTCCGGAAAGCCCCGGTCAACCTGGAAGGGCTCCCCATGGCCCCCCGCCACGTCCTGCCCCACGCCCGGGAGATCCGGGCCGCGGCCCACGCCCTCGGCCTCCCCCCCGGGGTGCTGGCCGCCATCGTGGACAACGAGCAGCACGGCGGGGACAAGGCCTTGGGGCTCTCCCGGGGGGTGCGGGAGGTGGCGGACGGGGTGGCCCTCACCCTGGGGGAGGCCCCCTTTTCCCGCACCCTGGGCCTGGCCCAGATGAGCTGGGAGGACGCCCTAAAACAGGAGGCGCGCCTAAGGCGCTTCGGCGCCTGGGACCCCCTAAGGCCCTTTCCCCACACCGAAGCCGAAGCCCGCAGGGCTCTCCTGGACCCCTACCTCAACCTCCTTTTCACCGCAAGCCGCCTGCGGGGCTATTTCAACGCCCTCCTCTCCCTCCCGCCGGAGGATACCCGGCCCCTAGAGGACCCGTGGCTCTACTACCTGGGCCCTGCCTGGCACAACTACCCCTTGAGGGCCCAGAACCTGGAAACCTGGGACGACAGCTTCAACGGCTTCTTCAAGGGCCTCCTCTACCAGGCGGTCTTGGAGGGGTACTGGACCCTCCAGGGCCGCCGCCTCCTCCCCCTTAAACCCCTAGGCCCGGGAAGCCTCGAGGCCCCCTCCCCGCCGGTACCCCACCTCTTCCCCTAGATCCGCTCCATCCAGGGTAGGGGCTTTCCGGGGGGCAAGACGGGCCAGCGCCCCTCGCGCATGTGGCGGAAGACGGCCTCCACCGCCCGCTCCGCCTCCTCCACCCAGGCCCTGGGGTACAGGGGGCGCTTGGCCAGGAACTCCTCCCGGTCAAAGACCTCGCAGGTGTGGTCGGCCCGGCACTTCACGTCCAGCTCCAGGTCGTACTGGCGGAAGGCCTCTCCCGTCCAAAGGGCCGGGGTCTGGACGTTCCAGTAGTACTCCAGGACCCTCCCCTCCCGCACGTCGGGCCCCCCGGAGTACCAGGCCCCGGGGAAGAAGGCCACGTAGGCGTCGTGGTCCAGGACCAAGGAGCGCCCCTTGCCCACGTGGTGGAAGACCCCGCCCTGGGGGAGGAGGGTGAGGACCCCCTCGGGGCGCACCTCCACCACCTCCGCCTCCCAGAAGTAGTGGAGGGCTTCCTCCGGGTACTTGTAGAACTCCACCCGGACCTTCTGGCCCGGGCGGAGGGGCCAGGCCGGGCTCACCGCTTGGTGCTGATGCCCAGGACGCGGTAGAGGCCGCAGAACCCCGTGATCGCCGTGAAGAGGAGGACAGCGGCCACGATCCCCAGGATCCAGTTCCAGGGCGCGGCGGACTGGAAGGCGAAGTAGAAGAGGACGAGGGAAAGGAGGAACCGGATGACCCGGTCGGTGGTGCTCTCGTTCACCGGCATAGGCTCACCTCCTTCAATCCAAGAGTACAGCAAAAGGGGCCGGGCTGTGCTACTATCGTTCCCGGACGGGGGCCGTTAGCTCAACGGTCAGAGCAGCCGGCTCATAACCGGTAGGTTGCAGGTTCGAATCCTGCACGGCCCACCACCCGCCCCGGCCTCGAGCCGGGGCTTTTTGCGCCCAAGCCCCTGGCGAACGCCGCGGTGGGGCCCCTAGAGGTTCCACCCCCCGGCCACCTCCAGCACCTGCCCCGTGAGGTAGGGCTCGCGGACGAAGAAGAGCACCGCCTGGGCGATCTCCTGAAGGAGGGCGAGCCTCCCCATGGGGATCTCGTGGAGGGGCTTGGAGACGGAGTTTTCCGCCACCCCCGGGGCCACCACGTTGGCGGTGATGCCGCTTGCGGCGAAGCGTTTGGCGATGGCCTTGGTGTAGAGGATGACCCCCGTCTTGGCGATGACGTAGGGGGTGATGTGGGTCCGGGCGAGGAGGTTCCCCGCCCCGGCGTAGCCCAGGTTCACGATGCGGCCAAAGCCCTGGGCCACCATGAGGGGGAGGACCCTTTGGGTGAGGAGGAAGGTGGCCGTGAGGTTGGTGTCCAGGATCCAGCGCCACTCCTCGAGGCTCACCTCCTCTATGGGCTTGTAGAGGTAGTCCCCCACGTTGTTCACCAGGACGCCCACCCCCCCCAGGTGGTAGCGGACCTCCTCCACCAGCCGGTCCACCTCCTCCTCCCGGGTGAGGTCGGCCCGGACCTTGATGGCCTTGACGCCCAGGGCCTCCGCCTCTTGACGGGTGGCCTCGGCCAAGGCCTCGGAGGTGCGGTAGTGGACGGCCACGGCGTAGCCCTCCCGGGCGAGGGCCAAGAGGATGGCCCGGCCGATGCCCTTGGCGCTCCCCGTCACCAACGCGGTCCTCATCTCCCCTCCAGATAGCGCACCAAGAGGGCCCGGGTAAAGGCGTTCAAAGGGTAGGCGAGCCCCTTCTCGGGCTCCACCCAGGCCCACTCCAGGATCTCCTCGTTCGGGCGCACCTCCCCCTCCGCCCGGGCGAAGTAGTTGAAGAGGAGCATGTGGGTGGGCTTGTAAAACTCGGGGCTGAAGATGGCCTCCTGGACCAGGGCGAAGCGGACCTGGGAAAGGGCGAGGCCCACCTCCTCCCGGAACTCCCGCCGCAAGGCCTCCTCCAGGGCCTCCCCCCAGGCCACCTTCCCCCCGGGCACCCCCCAAAGCCCCCGCCACTTGGCCGTGCGCACCAAGAGCACAAGGCCTTCCTTCTCCGCCAAGGCCCCTACCGTGGGGATGGGATACTGCGGGCGATCCTCCATAGGTACCAAAGGCCAAGATACACGGCCTGAAGGAGGACAAAGGTGAGGTAGGCGCCAGGCTCGTGGAAGAGGAGGAAAACCCCCAGGAAGAAAAGCTGCGTGGTGAGGCCCAGGTTCACCACCCCCGCCAAGGCCCCCTCGTCCCAGAAACGCGAGGGGTCAAGCCGCAACCGCCCCTGGAGAAAGCGCTCCAAGGCGACGATGGCCCGGTCCTGGGGGGCGAAGAGGAGGGCGTAAAGCCCCCGGAAGAGGCGAAGCCAGGGGGTTTCCGGGTCCCGAGGCCCCTCGGGCAAGGGAAGCCCCCGGGAAAGGCGGTAAAGCCTTTCCAGGTTGAAGTCGTAGGACTGGACCAGGGTGAAAACCAAAAAAGCGAGGAGGGCCTTCTCCAGGAAACCGGTGCGCAGGCCCAGGGCCAGGAAGAGGGCCAGGTTCCCGAGGAAGTCCATCCCCGTGTCCAGGTAGCGCCCAAACTCCGTCACCTCTCCCCTAAGGCGGGCGAGCTGCCCGTCGGCGTTGTCCAAGACGGTTTTGAGCTGGAGGAGGAGGGCGGCCCCGAGGTCCTCCCCCCTAAGGAGCAGCCAGGCGGCCCCAAGGACCAGGCCCGTGTGGAAGAGGACCAGGTGGTGGGGCCTCACGGGCGTACGCAGGAGGAGGAGGACGACGAGGTGCGCCAGGGGGCGGAAAAGGAGGGCGTTGAGGAACTCCTGGACCGGCCTCTCCTTGGCCCCCGGGACCACGGCCTACCTCCGGATGTGGGCCAGGACCCAGGCCACCACCTCGTCCAGGGTCATCCCCCCGGTGTCCAGGACGAGGGCGTCGGGAGCGGGGGCGCTTTGCGCCTTGTCCCGCTCGTCCCTCCGGAGGAGGTCCCGGAGCACCTCCTCGTAGGCCTGGGGCCTTTCCCGGGCGCGCCGCCACGCCCGCACCTCGGGGCTCGCCGTGAGGTAGAACTTGTGGGCCGCCTCGGGGAAGACCGCCGTGCCCATGTCCCTCCCCTCGGCCACGAAGGGCGGAGGCACCTCCTTGAGCCTGCGGTTGACCCAGGCCCGGACCCCCGGGAGGCGGGCCACCGCCGAGACCACGCGGTCCACCTCGGGAGTGTGCAGGAAGGAGGTGAGGTCCTCCCCGTCCGCCAGGACCCGGTTGCCCTCCGCCTGGGCCAGAAGGCGCACCCCCAGGCCCTCGAGGAGGGCGAGGAGCCCCTCCTCGTCCCCGGGGTCCACCCCCGCCCTCAGGGCGAGGAAGGCGGCCGCCCGGTAGAGGAGGCCGCTGGAGAGGTAGGGCACGCCCAAGGCCGCCGCCACCCGCCTGGCCACGGAGCTCTTGCCGGAGGCCGAAGGCCCGTCTATGGTCACGATGCCGCGCATAGCCTGAGGAGGTCCTGGAAGAAACCCGGGTAGGAGATCTCGGCCCAGTGGGGCTCCTCCACCTCCACCCCCACGGGAAGCCCGGCCACGGCGAAGGCCATGGCGATGCGGTGGTCGTGGAAGGGCCGCACCCGGCCCGGCCTCACCCCCCCGCCCCGGATGCGGAGCCAGTCCGGGCCTTCCTCCACCTCCACCCCGAGGGCCCGGAGGTTTTCGGCGATGGCCCGGACCCGGTCGGACTCCTTGACCCGAAGCTCGGAGAGGCCCGGGATGTAGGTCTCCCCTTCCGCCCAGGCGGCGGCCGCCGCCAGGACCGGCACCTCGTCCACCATGAGGGGGATGAGGCCGGGGTCCACGGCCACGCCCTTCAGGAGGCTATGCCGGGCCCGCACCCACCCCACGGGCTCCCCCGCCTCGCCCTCGAGGACCTGCCACTCCAGGTCCGCCCCCATGGCCTTGAGGACGGTGAGGAGGCCGGTGCGGGTGGGGTTCAGCCCCACCCCCTCCACCACCACCTCCGAGCCCGGGGTGACGAGGGCCGCCACCAGGAAGAAGGCGGCCGAGGAGAAGTCCCCGGGCACCACGAGGTCCTTGGCGGGAAAGGGCCCCGTGCGCCAGGTGCGCACCTTCCTTCCCTCCACCTCCAAGGGCAGGCCGAAGTGGCGGAAGAGCCTCTCCGTGTGGTCCCGGGTGGGCGTGGGCTCCTCCACCTCCGTCACCCCCTCGGCGAAGAGGCCGGCGAGGAGGAGGGCGCTCTTCACCTGGGCGCTGGGCACGGGGAGGGTGTAGCGCAAACCCCTCAGGGGCGCCCCCCGGACGGCGAGGGGCGCCCTCTCCCCCTCCTCCCGCCCGTCCACCCTCGCCCCCATGGCCCTCAAGGGGGCCACCACCCGGCCCATGGGGCGGCGCCTCAAGGAGGCGTCCCCGGTGAGGACGGCGAAAAGCCCCTCCTGGCCCGCGAGGAGGCCGAGGAGGAGGCGCATGAGGGTTCCGGCGTTGCCGCAGTCCAGGACGTCCTCGGGCTCCTGGAACCTTAGGCCCCTTCCCCGCACGAGGAAGTGGGGCCCCTCCTCCCGGACCTCGGCCCCGAGGGCCTGGAGGACCCGGGCCGTGGAGAGGGTGTCCCCCGCCTTCAAGGGGTAGAAGAGCCTTCCCTCCCCCTCGGCCAGGGCGAGGAGCATGAGGCCGCGGTGGGTCACGGACTTGTCCCCGGGGACGCGGAGGCGCCCCCGCAAGGGACCACAAGGCGCGAGGCGGAACGCGTCCATCCCCCCTAGTCTTCCGTTCCGCTCGGGCCCGGTCAAGCCCGGGCCCGGGCCACGGCCTCCCGGAAGACCGCCACCGCCCGGTCCACCTCCTCCTCGGTGGTGAAGCGGCCCAGGGAGAAGCGCAAGGAGGCCTTGGCCTCGGCGTAGCTGCGGCCGATGGCGAGGAGGACGTGGGAGGGCTCGAGGTTCCCGGCGCTGCAGGCGGAGCCCGAGGAGACGGCCACGCCCAGGAGGTCCATGGCGAGGAGCAGGGCCTCCCCGTCCGCCCCCTTCACGGTGACGTTGACGAGCTTGGGGAGGCGGCGCTCGGGGTGGCCGTTGAGCTCCACCCCCTCCACCGCGAGAAGCCCCGCCTCGAGGCGCCGCCGCAAGGCCGCAAGGCGCGCCGCCTCCTCGGGAAGGCGCTTCAGGGCGAGCTCCAGGGCCACGGCCATCCCGTGGGCCAAAACGGGGCTCTGCGTGCCGCCCCGCCTACCCCCCTCCTGCTTCCCCGGCACAACGGCCATAAGCTCCACCCCCTGGCGGACGAGGAGCGCCCCCACGCCCTTGGGCCCGTAGAACTTGTGGGCGCTCAAGGAGACCAGGTCCGCCCCCACCTCGTCCATGCGGAAGGGGACCTGCCCCACCGCCTGGACGGCGTCGGTGTGGAAGAGGGCCCCGTGCCGGTGGGCCACCTCGGCGATCTCCCGCACCGGGTAGAGGTTGCCGAGCTCGTTGTTCGCCGTCATGACGCTCACCAGGAAGGTGTCGGGGCGCAGGGCCTCCTCCACCTGCTCGGGGTAGACCATCCCTAGGGAATCGGGCTTGAGGAGGGTCACGGCGAAGCCCAGCCGCTCCAAGAGGCGCAGGGCCCCGAGCACGGCGGCGTGCTCCACCGCCGTGCTCACCACGTGCCCCCGGCCCCGGGCCAGGGCCGGGCCCAGGAGGGCGAGGGCGTCGGCCTCGGAGCCCCCTGCGGTGAAGACCACCTCCCGGGGCCGCGCCCCGAGCGCCTCCGCCACCCGTTCCCGGGCCTCCTCCAAGACCTTACGGGCCTCCTGGCCGAAGCGGTGGATGCTGCTGGGGTTGCCGAAGACCTCCTCCACCGCCCGCATGGCCTCCCGGACCTCGGGATCCAGGGGCGTGGTGGCCGCGTAGTCCAGGTAGACGCCCCGCACGCCGCCTCCCGGCCCTCAGGAGACGCGGGCCTCGAGGGGGATGACCCCCCTGGCCTCCAAAAGCCGCCTCTCCTCAATGAGGTCCTTAAGGGTGGTGCCCCCGAGGACCTGGCGCATGGCGAGGTCCACCCGCCGCCACAAAAGCTCGGTGGAGCACCGCCCCACCTTGTCGCAGCTCTCCGGGTCCTCCAGGCAGCTCACCGGGGCCAGGCTCCCCTCCAGGGCCTCCACCACCTCGAGGGCGGTGACCTTCTCCGGGGGGCGGGCGAGCCGGTACCCCCCCTTCGCCCCCCGCACGGAGCGGATGAAGCCCGCGTTGCGGAGCTGGGCGGCGATCTGCTCCAGGTAGTGCTGGCTGATGCCCTGGGCCTCGGCCACCTCCTTCAGGGGCACCGCCCTCGGCGCCCTAAGGCCGATCTCCACCAGGGCGCGGAGGCCGTACTGGGCCTTCGTGGACACCCACATGCCCCCAGTATACCCCAAAAGCGGCTATTTCCCCCCGGAAAACGCGGTTTTAAGGAAGGCGAGGCCGAAGAGGAGGGCCTGGGCCAGGACCACGCTGGCCCCGCTGGGCCAGTCCAGGAGGAAGGAGGCGTAAAGCCCGAGGAGGGTGGCCGAGAGGGCGAAGAGGAGGGCAAGGAGGGTCATGCCGGCGAAGGTGCGGCCGAGAAGCCGGGCCGCCGCCCCCGGGATCACCAAAAAGGCGGCCACGAGGAGGACCCCCACCACCTTCACCGCCACCACCAGGGCGAGGGCCAGGTAGGCGGAGAGGAGGTAGTCGTGGAGCCCCACGGGCACCCGGTCGGCGAGGGCGAGCTCCCGGTCAAAGGTGGCGTAGGCCAAAGCGCCCCAGAGGGGAAGGAGGGCGAGGCCCAGAAGGACCACCCCCCCCACGGCCCAGAGGTCCCCGGGCCCCACGGCGAGGAGGGAGCCGAAGAGGTAGCCCATGGCGTCCCCCACGTACCCCCGGGCCTTGGCGAGGAAGACGGCCCCGAGGGCCACGGAAAGGGCGAAGAAGACGCCGATGGCCGTGTCCTCCGAGAGGCCCGAGCGCTCCTTCACGTAGGTGATGGCCAGGGCCACGGCCAGGGTGAAGGGGAGGGCGAGGTAGAGGGGCTCCTCCCTCAGGAAAAGCCCCAGGGCCACCCCGGCGAAGGCGGCGTGGGCGAGCCCGTCCCCCAGGAAGGAAAGCCTTCTCTGCACCACGAAGGCGGAAAGCGCCCCTCCAAGCAGGCTCACCAAGAGGCCGGCGAGGAGGGCCCTCTGGAAGAAGGGGTAGCCCAAGGCCTCAAGCACGGCCGCCTCCCAGGAAAAGGGCGTGCTCGTGCCCCAAATGGCCGAAGGCCTGGCGGAGGCACTCCTCGGAGAGGGCCCGCTCCGGCGGGCCGAAGCCGATCACGCGGCGGTTCAGCACCAGGACGTGGCTGGCGTGGTGGGCCGCCTCCCAGTCGTGGGTGATCATGAGGATCGTGGCCCCCGTCTCCTCCTGGTAGGCCTCCAGGTGCCGGTAGAGGTCCACCTCCCCCAGCCGGTCCACCCCGGTGGCGGGCTCGTCCAAAAGGAGGAGGCGGGGCCTGCGCACCAGGGCCCGGGCCAGGTAGACCCGCTGCAACTGCCCCCCGGAAAGCCGCCCCAAGGGGCGGTGGGCGAGCTCCAACGCCCCCACCCGCCCCAAGGCCTCGAGGGCCCGCCTGCGCTCCTCCTCCCCCACGCGAAAGGGCCAGGCGCGGCGGAGCCCCGAGACCACGAGCTCCAAGGCCAGGGCGGGGAAGGTGCGGTCAAAGGTCTTGATCTGGGGCACGTAGCCGAACCAGAAGGGATCGGCCTGGCCCAAGGGGCGGCCGAAGATCCGCACCTCCCCCCGGAAGGGCACGAGGCCCAAAAGGGCCTTGAGAAGGGTGCTCTTCCCTGCCCCGTTGGGGCCCACCACGGCCACGAAGCTGCCCTCGGGCACCCTCAAGGAGACGTCCTCCAAGGCCTGGTACTGCCCGAAGCGCACCGCAAGCCCCTGGGTCTCCACCGCCCACATACCAATAACGATAGCGCATTTTCATTTGCGCCGCCAGGCCCCCGCTTGCGCAGGGGCCTTTTGGGCTCACATGAAGCGCTTGCGCCGCTTGTAGGCCTTGACCTCCTTGAAGCTCTTCCTCCCCCCTTCCTTGGCCACGCCCAGGTAGAACTCCTGGACGTCGGGGTTTTCCAAGAGGTACGCCCGGTCCCCCTCGAGGACGATCCGGCCCGACTCCATGATGTAGCCGTAGTGGGCGATGGAGAGGGCCACCCGGGCGTTCTGCTCCACCACGAGGACCGTAACCCCCTCCTCCGCGTTCACCCGGGCCACGATGTCAAAGATCTCCCGCACGAGCAGGGGGGCGAGGCCCAGGGAGGGCTCGTCCAAAAGGAGGAGGCGGGGCTTGGCGAGGAGGGCCCGCCCGATGGCGATCATCTGCTGCTCCCCGCCCGAGCAGTACCCCGCGAGCCGGTGCCTGAGCTCGGCCAGGCGGGGGAAGTAGTGGTAGATCCGGTCCAGCTCCTCCTTGAGGTTCACGCCCCTCCGGGTCAGGGTGCCCACCTTGAGGTTCTCCTCCACCGTGAGGTGCTTGAAGACGCGGCGACCCTCCAGGACCTGCACGATGCCCAGCTTGACGATCTCCTCGGGGGGGCGGCCCTGGATGGGCGTCCCCCGGAAGAGGATCTCCCCCCGCACCACCTCCCCGTCCTCGGGGATGAGGAGGCCGGAGATGGCCCGAAGGGTGGTGGTCTTCCCCGCCCCGTTCGGGCCCAAGAGGGCGGTGATCCTCCCTTCGGGGACCTTGAGGGAGACCCCCCGGAGCACCTGGATCACGTCGTGGTAGACCACCTCAATGTTGTTGACGAGGAGGAGGATGGGGCCGAGGTCCTCGGGACGGATCGGGTTCAAAGCGTCCATGGCCTTGTGGGAAAGGGGCCCGGGGCACCCCGGGCTCCCGGGGTCTACTTGCCGTAGTGCACCTTGCGGAAGAGGGCCGAGGTGAAGGGCTCCGTGACGGGGACGAAGCGCCCTCCCTTGGCCTCGAGGATCCGGAGGCCTTCCGCCCCCGTGTGCTCGCTCTTGGTGAAGTCAATCTCCACGCCCTGCTTGGTGGAGACGGCGAAGCCCGGCTTGAAGGCGTTGGGCCCGTTCATGCCGACGATGGCCTGGTAGACGGTCTCGTTGGTGATCCGCTTGAACCGCTCCTGGGCCCTGCGGATGGCCTCCACGGCGATGGACGCGACGAGCATCCCGTTCGTGTAGTTCACGCTCTCAATGAAGTTTTCGGGACGGCCGTACTTCCGCCCGATCTCCTTCTGCAGCCGGATCCCCGGGGTGTCCTCGTGGGCCATGTAGAAGCTCGTGGCCCAGAGGAAGCCCTCCGCCGCGTCCCCGGCCAAGGCGATGAGGTCCGGCCCCCCCGTGTAGTGGGCCCCCAGGTGGCGCATCTTCAGGCCCAGGCGCTTGGCGTCCTTGAGGATGTTGGCCACGGGGCCCGCCACGTTCTGGTGGACCACGTACTCCACCCCGGCCTGCTCAAAGCGCTTGAGGAGGGCGGTGTTGTCCAGGTTGCCGCTTCCCACCTCCTGGACGTCCACGATCTGAAGCCCGAGCTCCCGGGCCGCCTTCCTCGCGTCCTCCACCGGAGCCCGGCCGAAGGGGGAGGGGTGGACCACCAGGGCCACCTTGGCCCCCTTCTTCTCGCGGGCGATGTACTCCAGAAGGGCCACCACCTGCTCGGAGTAGCTGGTGGTGGGGAGGAAGATGTAATCGTTGTTGGGCGGGTCAATGAGCTCAATGTGCATGGAGGCGGGGATGGTGGGGATCCTGAGCTCCTGGATCAGGGGCTTGAGCTGGAGGTTCGCCCCCGTGGCGTAGGAGAGGAAGACGGGGATCTTGAAGCGGTCCACCGCCTCCTCAAAGAAGCGCTGGGTGTTGGCGTTGTTGTACTGGTCGTCCCGCACCACACAGTTGAAGACCACCCCGGGCACGAGCTTCCGCTCGTTGGCCCACTTGCAGTAGTCCTCCACCGCCGCCCCGTAAGGGGCCCCCGCGTCCGAGGTGGGCCCGGTGATGGCCCCCGACCAGAAGAGGGTCACCTGCTGCTGGCCTAAAGCCAACCCCAAGACCGCCGCGATGCCTGCCAGTGTCCTTCGCATACGCTTCCCTCCCTTCGCCAACCCCATGAGGGGGGTTGCCTAGTACCTAAAGGGCCAGGTGCGGAAGTAGCTTCGCATCACGCGCCACCAGTTGTAAAGCCCCCTGGGCTCAAACACCAGGAAGAGGACGATGACGAGGCCGAAGGCCAGGGGCCTTAGGGCGCTCGCCACGTCCACCCCAGCCACGCTGAAGCCCAGGGCCTTAATGAGGTTGGAAAGGGCCTCCATGTTCACGTCCAGAAGCTCCAGAAAGGCGGGCCCCAGGAAGCTTCCCACCAAGGTGCCGAGGCCCCCCACGATGGCCATGGCCAGGAGCTTGATGGAGACGGAGAAGGTGTAGTCCTCAATGACCACCGCCCGGGAGAGGTAGGCGTAAAGCGCCCCCGCCACCCCGGCGTAGAAGGCGCCCAGGGCGAAGGCGAAGAGCTTGGTGCGCCCGGGGTCCATGCCCATGGCGTCCGCCGCCCGGTCGTTGTCCCGCACCGCCACCAGGGCCCGGCCGTACTTGGTCCTGAGGAGGTTGCGGAAGAAGAGGGCGAGAAGGACCAAAACCGCGAAGCTCACGTAGTACCAGAAGTGGTAGTGGTTGCGGAAGCCCACCTCGTACCCGAGAAGGCTTACCCGGGGCAAGGGCATGGCCCCGCCCTGGTTGAGGAGGGGGAGGTGGCCCACCGTCCACTCAAAGACCACCTGGAAGGCGAGGGTGGCCATGGCCAGGTAAAGGTGCTTCACTCGGAGGCTCGGGATGCCCACCAGGTACCCGAAGAAGGCCCCGGCGAGCCCCGCCGCCGGGAGCACGAGGTAAAAGGGAAGCCCCGCCGGGGCCAAAAGGGCCGCGGTGTACGCCCCCACCCCCATGAAGGCCGCCTGGCCGATGTTGATGAGGCCGGCGTACCCCGTGGTGATGTTGAGCCCCAAGACGGCGATGCTGTAGACCAGGATCAGGTCCAGGATGAAGACCTGGGTCCGGGAGAGGAACTGGGGCAGCACCAGGAGGAAGCCCAGGAAGAGGAGAAGGGAGGCCAACTCCCGGTGGGTGGCGAAGATGCTGGCGTCCTGCTCGTACCGCGTGCGGTAGTTTCCGGTCTGGGCCCAAGGGTTCCTCATACGCGCTCAATCTCCTCCGTGCCGAAGAGGCCATGGGGCTTGAACCAGAGAACCAAAAGGAGGACCAGGAAGGGGAAGACGTCCCGGGTGCCCCCGCCGGGGACAAAGGGGTCCAGGTAGCCCGCCGCCAGGTTTTCCAAGACGCCGATGAGAATCCCCGCCACCACCGCCCCGGGGATGGAGTCCAGCCCCCCCAGGATCACCACGGGGAAGACCTTAAGGCCGATGTGCACCAGCCCGTCCAGGTTGAGGCCGGCGATGGTGCCCACCACGATCCCGGCCGCCGCCGCCGTGAGCCCCGCCGCCGCCCAGGCCAGGGCGAAGACCTTCTCCACCGAGACCCCGAGGCTCATGGCCGCCATCTGGTCGTCGGCCACGCTACGCATGGCGATCCCCAGGGTGGAGCGCTGGAAAAACCAGGTGAAGAGGGCGAGGAAGGCCAGGGTGAAGCCCAGGGCGAGGAGCTGGGGGTAGGAGACCTGCACCCCCAGGAGGGCGACACCGCCCGAGGGCAGGAAGGCGGGGTAGCTGAAGTTGCCCGCCCCAAAGGGGGTAAGGTGGATCAGGCCGTCAAGGAGGGAGGCGAGGCCGATGGTGGCCATGATGACGGAGATGATGGGCTGCCCCACCATGCGCTTCAGGAAGACCCGCTCCACCCCAAAGCCCAAGAGGGCGGTTAAGGCCAGGGCCAAGGCCGCGGCCAAAAGAAAGGGCGCCCCCAAGGCGACCATGGCCCAGTAGGCCAAAAAGGCCCCGATGGCGATGAACTGCCCCTGGGCGAAGTTCACCACCCGGCTCGCCTTGTAGATGAGGACGAAGCCCAAGGCGGCGAGGGCGTAGACGAGCCCCAGGACCACCCCCGAGAAGAGGAGCTGGAGGAAGAAGCTCACGCGGGCACCTCCTCGGCGAACCCCAGGACGGGCACCCGCGCCCGGAGGCGCTGGAGGGTGCCGTCCTGGTAACGGTACTCGGCCTCCACCTCCACCTCCTTGGCCCCGGAGTAGAGGGCCTCCACCAGGGGGGCGTACTTTTTGGCGATGTGGCCCCGCCGCACCTTGCCCGTTCGGGTGAGCTCCTCGTCGTCGGCGTCCAGGAGCTTGTAGAGAAGGACGAAGCGCTGGATCCTAAGCTCCTCGGGAAGCTCCTTGTTCACCTTCTCCACCTCCTTGCGGATGAGCTCGGCCACCTCGGGCTTCAGGGAGAGGTCCAGGTAGGTGGTGTAGGCCAGGCCCCGGTCCTCGGCCCACTTGCCCACGGTCTGGGGGTCTATGTTGATGAAGGCGGCCAGATAGGGCTTCCGGTCCCCGAAGACCACGGCCTCCTTGATGTAAGGGGAAAACTTCAGCTTGTTTTCCAGGAACTGGGGGCTGAAGACCGTGCCTTTCTCGGTGCGCATCACGTCGGAAAGGCGGTCAATGACCACCAGGTGGCCGTCCTCCGTGAGGTACCCCGCGTCCCCGGTGTGCAGCCACCCGTCCCCGAAGGTCTCCTGCGTGGCCTCGGGCCTTTCCCAGTACCCGGCGCAGACCGCGTCGGAGCGGAGGAGGATCTCCCCCGCCTCGCTGATCCTGACCTCGGTCCCGGGGATGGGCAGGCCCACGGTGTCGTGGCGCACGTCCCCGTCCCGGTGGACGAAGGCGATGCCGATGATCTCCGTCTGGCCGTAGACCTGCTTGAGGTTGACCCCGATGGCGTGGAAGAAGCGGAAGACGTCGGGGCCCAAAGCGGCGCCCCCCGTGTAGGCCCGGCGGAGGCGGAGGAAGCCGAGCTGGTCCCTCAAGGGCTTGAAGAGGACCTGGTCGGCAAACCAGTAGGCGAGGCGAAGCCCCAGGGGCATGGGCCTACCCCGCATCCGGTACTCCGCCGCCCGGTACCCCACCTTGAGGAGGCGCTCGTAGACGAAGCGGTTGAACCAGGGGCTTTCCGAGATGCGGACCCAGACCTGGCTCTGGATCCCCTCCCAGACCCTCGGGGGGCTGAACATCACGTGGGGGCCGATCTCCTTGAGGTCCTGCAGGGCGGTTTCCACCTCCTCGGGGAAGTTGACGGCGAACCCCCCGGTGAGGGCCATGGCCACGGACATCATCTGCTCCCCGATCCAGGCGAGGGGGAGGAAGGAAAGGTAGTCGTCCGTGGGCAGGAGGGGGTCCACCTCCTGGAGGGCCACCCCCATGTGGATCAGGTTGCGGTGGCGGAGCATGGCCGCCTTGGGACGCCCCGTGGTGCCCGAGGTGGAGGAAAGGTGGCAGACCTCCTCCGGGCTGGCCTCGAGGAGGAGCCTCTCCACCGCGTCCGGGTGCTTCCTCCGGTGCTCCCGCCCCCGCTCCAGGACCTCGGCGAAGGAGAGGAGCCAGGGGTCCTTGTAGCCCCGCATCCCCTTCTCGTCCTCGTAGATCACATAGCGCACGTGGGGGATCTCGCTCCGGATCTCGTAGAGCTTGTCCACCTGCTCCTGGTCCTCGGCGAGGACCACGCTCGCCCCCGTGTACTGGAGCATGTAGGCGATCTCGGGGGGAAGGCTGCTCTGGTAGACCCCCACGCTGATCCCCCGCACCGCCTGGGCCCCGAGCTCGGCGTAGAGCCACTCGGGAATGTTGTCGGCGATGACGGCAAGCCTCTCCCCCGGCCCAAAGCCCAGGGAGAGGAGGCCGTGGGCGAAGAGGAGGACGTTCTCGTAGTACTGGGCGTAGGTGATCTCGTTCCAGATGCCGTAGTCCTTCTCCCGGAGGGCCACCCGGTCCCCCTCGTGCTCCGCCCGGAGCCTGAGGAGCTGGGGCAGGGTGTAGCGCTTCATCTCGTAGGAGGGCCTCAAGGCCTTCATACCTCCACCCCCATGTAGGCCTCCTGCACCCTGGGGTTCCTCGCCACCTCCTCGGGCCTCCCCTCGGCGATGACCTGGCCGAAGTCCAGGACGTAGACCCGGTCGGAGATGTCCATGACCACCCCCAGGTCGTGCTCAATGAGGACCACGGTGGTGCCCCGGGCCCGGATCTCCAGGATGAAGCGCACCATGTCCTCCTTCTCCTCCAGGGTCATCCCGGCCATGGGCTCGTCCAGGAGGAGGAGCTTGGGGGAAAGGGCCAGGGCCCGGGCCACCTCCACCCGCTTCCTCACCCCGTAGGGAAGGTTGCCCACGAGGGCCTTGCGGTAGGGCTCCAGCTCCATGAAGTCAATGACCTCCTCCACCACCCGCCGGTTGCGCACCTCCTCGGCCAGGGCCCGCCCGTAGAAGAGGCCCGCCTGGAGGAGGCCGTAGGAGAGGTGGGTGTGCCGGGCGAGGAGGAGGTTTTCCAAGACGGTGAGGCCGGAGAAGAGCTCAATGTTCTGGAAGGCCCGGGCGATGCCCTTCCGGGTGACCTCGTGGGGGCTTGCCCGGGTGAGGTCCTGTCCCTCAAAGAGGATGCGTCCTCGCTCCGGGTGGTAAAAGCCGGAGATGCAGTTCAAGAGGCTCGTCTTCCCCGCCCCGTTGGGGCCGATGATGGAGACGAGCTCCCCAGCCTCCACCCGCATGGACACCCCGGAAAGGGCGGCCACGCCGCCGAAGGTAAGGGTCACGCCTTCCACGTCAAGCTGCGCCACCTACGCCTCCTCAGGGATGCGACTTGGCGTGAAGTATACCGGGCGGGGCGGCAAATTGTCAACGGGATTACGTATGGGTGTAAAAAACCGTCAGCCTTTGTTTCCCCTGCTCTATGCTACACTCTTAGAGGCATGGGGGGCCATGGCCCCAGGGAGGGAGATGGATGAAAAGGACGTGGCAACCCAACCGCAGGAAACGGGCCAAAACCCACGGCTTTCGGGCCAGGATGAGGACCCCGGGCGGCCGGAAGGTGCTGAAGCGCCGCCGTCAGAAGGGGCGCTGGCGCCTCACGCCCGCCGTTCGGAAGCGGTAGGCCCCAAGCCCCCCGCCCCGGGGGGCAAGCTTCTTTCCCTCAAAGGCGACCGGGCCTTCCAGAGGCTCCGCAAGGGCAGGGCGGGGCGGGGGCGGTACGTCTCGGTGAAGTGGCTTCCCGCCGCCGAGCTCCGCGTGGGCATCGTGGTCTCCAAGAAGGTGGGCAAGGCGGTGGTGCGCAACAAGGTCAAGCGCCGCCTCCGGGAGATCCTCCGCCGCCTCCACCTGCCCCAAGCCCACCTCCTGGTGGTGGCGAGCCCCGAGGCCCGGGAGGCGGACTTCGCCGAGCTCTTCCGGGACGTGGTCAGGGCCTTGCGCAAGAGCGGGTTGGTACAATAGCGGCGTGCGCGAGGTGCTGATCCTCCTCATCCGCTTCTACCGCCGTTTTCTCTCTCCCCTGAAACCCAGGACCTGTCGCTTCCACCCCACCTGCTCCGCCTACGCCCTCGAGGCCCTGGAGCGGCACGGGGCCTTCTGGGGGAGCTATCTCGCCGTGCGGCGGGTCCTCCGCTGCCACCCCTGGAACCCCGGCGGGCTGGACCCGGTGCCCGTCCTCTTCCCCCCGGGGAAGGTCCGGGGAGGTGCGGAATGAAGAGGCTCCTTGCGGCCTTCCTCTTCCTCCTCCCCGCCCTCGCCCTGGAGGTGGGGTTCAAGGACGCGGACGTCAACGGGGACGGGACCCCGGAAAAGGTCGCCGTCACCAACCTCATGGACCTGGCCTTTGACGAGGCGGGCCAGGTGGTGGGCTGGTACGTGAAGGCCTACAAGGGCACGGCCTTCGGCGACTACGCCCGCGCCCCCAACCTGGCGGCGAACGGCCCCGTCCTCTCCCCCGTGGGCTTCCGTCCCCTGGAGGCGGAGTTCGCCGTGGAGGACGGCCACCTCCTCGCCCGCTTCCGGGGGGAGGAGGGGACCCTCACCTACCGCATCCCCAAGGAGCGGTACACCGCGGAGGTGACGGCGGACTTTCCCCTCGTCCTTAAGCTCTCCGCCCAGGGAAACCCCAAGGCGCTGTTGGAAGGCGCCGCCGAGCCCGCCCCGAGCGGGGAGGGGCGCCTCGTCTACCTCGCCTGGCAGACCCGGCCCAAGGCGGGCTACGCCCTGGTGGCCTTCGGGGAGGGCCCC
The DNA here is from genome assembly GCF_000091545.1 of Thermus thermophilus HB8. Taxonomy (GTDB): domain Bacteria; phylum Deinococcota; class Deinococci; order Deinococcales; family Thermaceae; genus Thermus; species Thermus thermophilus. The sequence continues at coordinate 416,988 of NC_006461.1, read as the reverse complement.
TTGGAGGGCAGGCTCGTGGGGCGCGAGGGGGAGGTGCGGCTTGGGCCGGGAGAAATCCTCAGGGTCTACGGCGGCCAGAACGAGCTCGTCCGCTTCCACGTGGAAGGCCTCCTCTCCTTCCCCGGCCTCTTCAGCCCCAACCTCTGGGGCCAGCTCTCCTTGGGCCTCCTCTGGATCATGGAGGCGGCCTACCGCTTCACCGGCAACTGGGGCCTCGCCATCCTCTTCCTGACCCTGGTGGTGCGCCTCCTCCTCTGGCCCCTCATGCACCAGCAGTTCAAGAGCATGGCGGAGATCCAGCGCCTCCAGCCCCTCATCCAGAAGATCAACGAGAAGTACAAGGACGACCCCAACAAGCGGGCGGAGGCCACCATGAAGCTCTACCAGGAGCACCGGGTGAACCCCGCCGCCGGCTGCCTCCCCCTCCTCATCCAGATGCCCATCCTCTTCATCCTCTGGAAGGTGATCGCCAACTACGAGTTCGGCCAGGGCTTCCTCTGGATCCCCGACCTCGCCCTCCCCGACCCCTACTACATCCTCCCCGTCCTCTACGTGGCCAGCACCTTCCTCTCCACCTGGCTCTCCGCCCACGGGAACCGGGACCTCATCCGGCAAAGCCTCTTCATGAACCTCATCTTCGTCTTCCTGGTCCTCCAGTTCCCCTCGGGGGTCACCCTCTACTGGGTCCTTTCCACCCTCATCGGCCTCGTGCAGCAGTGGCTCATCAACAAAAGCCTGGCCCCCCTTAAGGCGTAAACTGGGGGCATGAACGAGCGCAAGAAGAGCATTGACGAGCTCCTCTCCGACCTCGGGGTCCTCGAGGAGGCCCCGGTGGAAGTGGAGCTCAAGGAATCGGGAACCCCCGAGGCCCAAGGGGACCCCAGGGCCTTCCTGGAAGAGTTCCTCGGGGGCCTCCTCCTCCTCCTGGACCCCGGCCACCGCCTGGAGGTGAGGGTGGAAGGGGAGACCCTTAAGGCCGAGGTCAAGGGAGGGGACCTGGGCCGCTTCATCGGGAAGGAGGGGCGGACCCTGAGGGCCGTGGAGCACCTGGCCCGGGTGGTCCTGGCCCGGCGCTTCGGCACCGGCTACCGCCTCGTCCTGGACGCGGCGGGGTACAGAAGCCGGGCGGAGGCCCGGATCCGCCGCCTCGCCGAGGAGGCGGCCCTCACCGTGGCCATGACCGGGGAGCCCCTCCACCTCCCCCCCATGCCCCCCGGGGAGCGGCGGATCGTGCACATGCTCCTCAAGAACCACCCCCGGGTCACCACGGAAAGCCAAGGGGAGGGAGAGGAGCGGCACGTGGTGGTCTACCCCAGGCGCGAGGCCCAAGGCTGAGGGCCCGAGGCCATGCCGGAGGCCCCGGGGGATACGCCGCTCGCCCTGGACCTGCTCCGCCGCCTGAGGCGGGCCCTCGGCGCCGCCGGGCTTCCCGAGCTCGAGGCCTGGGACCTCCTCGCCGCGGCCACGGGCTGGCCCCGAAAGGCCCTATATGGCCGCCTCACCTCCTCCCTGCCCCAAGAGGCCCTTGACCGGGCCGAGGCGCTCCTCAAGCGGCGCCTCCAGGGCTACCCCCTCCAGTACCTGGTGGGGGAGGTGGAGTTCTTCGGCCTGCCCCTGCGGGTGGAGGAAGGGGTCCTCATCCCCCGCCCCGAGACGGAAGGGCTGGTGGAGCTCGCCCTAGGCCTCCCCCTGCCCCCCGCCCCCCGGATCCTGGACGTGGGCACGGGCACGGGAGCCATCGCCCTGGCCCTGAAGCGGGCCCTGCCCGAGGCGGAGGTCTACGCCACGGAGGTGGACCCCAAGGCCCTCGCCCTCGCCCGGGAGAACGCCGAGCGGCTGGGCCTTTCCGTGGCCTTCCTCCCCGCGCCCCTCACCGGGGGGCTTAGGGACCTGGACCTGGTGGTCTCCAACCCCCCCTACCTCCCCGAGGCCTACCGGGAAAAGGCCCCGAGGGAGCTCGGCTACGAAAGCCCCCTGGCCCTCTACGCCGGGCCGGAAGGCCTCTCGGTGGCCCGCCCCCTGGCGGAGGAGGCCCGCCGATCCCTGAAGCCCGGGGGGTACCTCCTCCTGGAACTCGCCCCGGAAAACGTCCACCTCCTCGCCCGGGAGCTCCGGGAAAAGGGCTGGAAGGAGGTGGCGGTCCTACCGGACCTCGCGGGTCGGGACCGGTACCTCCGGGCCCGGAGGCCCCCCGAGGAGGCGGAAGGCGAGGAGGGGCGGCTCCACCGTCCACACCTCCCGCAAAGCCACCACCCCCACCCGGACCACCCCGGACCGCCCCCGGAGGAGGAGGAGGCCCTGGGCCAGGTCCGTCTCCGTGGGGAAGCGGGCGTACTCCGGGGGCACGCCCTCCTCCAGAAGGCGCTTCCGGACCCGTTCCCCCACCTCCAGGAGGACGGCCCGGGCCCGGGGCTCCCCCGTGTTGAGGAAGGTGGCGCTGGCGAGAACCTCCCCCGCGGGCCACAGGCGCTTTTCCGGGTAAAAGCGGGCCCGGACGAGGAGGACGCCGTCCTCGTACCCTGCCCCTTCCAGAACAGCAAGCCCCGGGCCCTTGGCCCCGCCGAGAAGCCGCACGCCCTTGAAGCCCAGGAGGAGGGCCCGCCTCCGGGCCGCCTCTTCCAGCGCCACGGGGCCCTCCTCCGGGCCCAGGCGCACCTCCCCCAGGTAGAGCCCCTGGCTCAGGCGGGCGAGGCCTTCCGCGAGCTGGCCCTTCTGCCCCTCCAGCACCCGGGCCTGGACGAGGAGGCCCTGGACCCGCCTCTCCTCCTCGGCGAGCTCCTGGCGTACCCGGGCCAGGGCCTCCCGGAGCCGGGAGGCCTCCTCCTCCAGAACCTCCCGGGAGCGCCTTAAGTCCAACACCCGTCCCTGGAGGGCCACGAGGTCGGCCTCGAGCCGCTCCCTCTCCCCCAGGAGGGCTTCCCGCTCCTTTCGGGCCTGCGCCAGCTCCGCCTCGGCCTCCCGCAGCCTGGCCTCCAGGGCCCGGAGGGCCTCCTCCTTGGCCCTCACCTCCGCCTCGCGGGCGCGCAAGGCCTCCTCCAAGGCCTTCCCCCGGGCCTCGAGGCGGGCCACCTCCTCCCGGAGGGCGGCAAGCTCCCGGGAGGCCGCCTCCCGCAGCCCCTCCACCCGCTCCAGGGCCTGAAGGAGGGCGCCCCGCTCCCCGCGCAGGGCGTTGACCTCGGCGAGGGCCCGGGCGGCCTCCGCCTCCAGGGCCGCCCTTTGCTCCTTGAGCCGGTCCCGCTCGGCCCGGATGGCCTCCGCCTGGAGGATCACCTCCCGGGCGTCCCGGAAGACCAGGAGGAAGCCCAGGTAGCTCAAGAGGGCGATGCCCACCCCGGTGAAGACGGCGACCAGGGTGGCCGTCTGGCGGGGCCTCAGGCCGAAGAGGCGGTAGTGCCGCTTCCCCGCCCACTTGGCCACCTTGTCCCCCAGGTAGGCCACCAAGGCCGAAAGGAAGAGGACGAGGAAGAGGAGGGCCCAGAAGGTCATGGCTAGAGCTCGTAGTCCTCGCCCAGGTAGTGGCGCCTCACCCCCTGGTCCTTGGCGAAGGTCTCCGGGTCCCCGTGGAAGAGGACCTGGCCGTCGTACATCAGGTAGACCCGGTCGGTGATGGCCAGGGTCTCCCTCACGGCGTGGTCGGTGATGAAGACCCCCACGCCGCGCCTTTCCCGAAGCTCGGCGATCACCTTCTGGATCTCCCGGACGTTCTTGGGATCCACCCCGGTGAAGGGCTCGTCCAAAAGGAGGAAGTCGGGGTCGGTGGCGAGGGCCCGGGCGATCTCCAGCCTGCGCCTCTCCCCCCCGGAGAGGCTGTAGGCCATCCGGTCCCGCAGGTGGTAGATGGAAAGCTCCTCCAAAAGGGCCTTGGCCTTCTCCAGGCGCTCCTTTTTGGAAAGGGGCTGGAACTCCAAGACGGCGAGGAGGTTCTCCAAGGCGGTCATCCGCCGGAAGGCGCTGGGCTCCTGGGGGAGGTAGCCGAGGCCGAGCCGGGCCCTTTTGTACATGGGGAGGGCGGTGATCTCCTGGCCCTTAAGGTAGATCCGCCCCCCCGTGGGCCGGATGAACCCCACCACCATGTAGAAGGTGGTGGTCTTCCCCGCCCCGTTGGGGCCGAAGAGGGCCACGATCTCGCCCCGCCTAAGGGCGAGGTCCACGCCCCGGACCACCTCCTTGGGGCCGTAGCGCTTGCGCAAACCCTGGGCGCGAAGCTCCCCGTCCATTGCCCCTTAGGCTACGGGGCAACCTTTAGCCCCGGGTGAGATAATGGGCGAGGTATGGTGGTGACCCGCATCGCGCCAAGCCCCACGGGCGACCCCCACGTGGGCACGGCCTACATCGCCCTCTTCAACTACGCCTGGGCCCGGAGGAACGGGGGGCGCTTCATCGTGCGCATTGAGGACACGGACCGGGCGCGCTACGTCCCCGGGGCCGAGGAAAGGATCCTCGCCGCCTTAAAGTGGCTTGGCCTCTCCTACGACGAGGGCCCCGATGTGGGCGGCCCCCACGGGCCCTACCGCCAGTCGGAACGGCTTCCCCTCTACCAAAAGTACGCCGAGGAGCTCCTCAAGCGGGGGTGGGCCTACCGGGCCTTTGAGACCCCGGAGGAGCTAGAGCAAATCCGCAAGGAAAAGGGGGGCTACGACGGGAGGGCCCGGAACATCCCCCCTGAGGAGGCCGAGGAGCGGGCGAGGCGGGGCGAGCCCCACGTGATCCGCCTCAAGGTGCCCCGCCCCGGGACCACGGAGGTCAAGGACGAGCTCAGGGGGGTGGTGGTCTACGACAACCAGGAGATCCCCGACGTGGTCCTCCTCAAGTCCGACGGCTACCCCACCTACCACCTGGCCAACGTGGTGGACGACCACCTCATGGGGGTCACGGACGTGATCCGGGCGGAGGAGTGGCTCGTCTCCACCCCCATCCACGTCCTCCTCTACCGGGCCTTCGGCTGGGAGGCGCCCCGGTTCTACCACATGCCCCTCCTGCGCAACCCCGACAAGACCAAGATCTCCAAGCGCAAAAGCCACACCTCCCTGGACTGGTACAAGGCGGAGGGGTTTCTGCCCGAGGCCCTGAGGAACTACCTCTGCCTCATGGGGTTCTCCATGCCCGACGGGCGGGAGATCTTCACCCTCGAGGAGTTCATCCAGGCCTTCACCTGGGAGAGGGTTTCCCTGGGGGGGCCCGTCTTTGACCTGGAAAAGCTCCGCTGGATGAACGGGAAGTACATCCGGGAGGTGCTCTCCCTGGAGGAGGTGGCGGAGAGGGTCAAGCCCTTCCTCCGGGAGGCGGGGCTTTCCTGGGAAAGCGAGGCCTACCTGAGGCGGGCGGTGGAGCTCATGCGCCCCCGGTTTGACACCCTGAAGGAGTTCCCGGAGAAGGCCCGCTACCTCTTCACCGAGGACTACCCCGTGTCGGAGAAGGCCCAGAGGAAGCTGGAAGAGGGGCTTCCCCTCCTCAAGGAGCTCTACCCCCGCCTAAGGGCCCAGGAGGAGTGGACCGAGGCCGCCCTCGAGGCCCTCCTCCGGGGCTTCGCCGCGGAGAAGGGGGTCAAGCTCGGCCAGGTGGCCCAGCCCCTTCGGGCCGCCCTCACGGGGAGCCTGGAGACCCCGGGGCTTTTTGAGATCCTGGCCCTCCTCGGGAAGGAGCGGGCGCTCAGGCGCTTGGAGCGGGCCCTCGCCTAGGGGTATACTGGACGCCATGAGACGGCTTCTCGTCGTCCTTCTCGCCCTTTTGGGCCTCGCCTCGGCCCAAGGCGCCATCGGGATGCGCTTCGGCTACGGGGAAGGCCTCGGCCTCACCTTCGGGGCCGGGATGGAGAACCGCCTACGGCAGAACCTCTCGGGCCGCCTCGCCGCCGACCTCGCCCCCGAGGCCCCCGGGGTGGCCCTGGAGGCCCTCCTCCTCTTCAAGCCCGACCTGGGGCAGTACGACCCCGCCCTCAAAGGCCTCCTCCCCTACGTGGGCGGGGGGCTCGCCGGGGTGGTGGGGCCCGCCCCCACCTTGGGCGTGAGCCTGGCCCTGGGCCTCGAGGGCCTCCTGGACCCCACCACCGGCCTCTTCGCCGAGGGCGGCTACACCTACGGCTTCGCCGACTTTCCTAAGGTCTTCCGCCTCGCCTTCGGGGTAAGCTTCCGCTGATGGGCCTCTTTGACCGGCTCAGGGCGGGCCTCGCCAAGACCCGGGAAAGGCTCCTCAAGGCCATCCCCTGGGGCGGCGACCCCGAGGAGGTCCTGGAGGAGCTGGAGATGGCCCTCCTCGCCGCCGACGTGGGGGTGGCGGCCACGGAGGAGCTCCTCAAGGAGGTGCGGGCCTCGGGGCGGCGGGACCTGAAGGAGGTGGTGAAGGAGAAGCTCGTCCAGATGCTGGAGCCGGACGAGCGGCGGGCCACGCTGAGGAAGCTCGGCTTCCGTCCCCAGAAGCTCCGCCCCGTGGAGCCTCAGGGGCACGTGGTGATGGTGGTGGGGGTGAACGGGGTGGGCAAGACCACCACCATCGCCAAGCTGGGCCGCCTCTACCAGGGCCTCGGCAAGAAGGTCCTCTTCTGCGCCGGGGACACCTTCCGCGCCGCGGGGGGAGCCCAGCTTGCGGAGTGGGGGAAGCGCCTCGGGATCCCGGTGATCCAGGGCCCGGAAGGGGCGGACCCCGCCGCCCTCGCCTTTGACGCCGCCAAGGCCCGAAGGGCGCGGGGCCTGGACCTCCTCTTCGTGGACACCGCGGGCCGCCTCCACACCAAGCAGGGCCTCATGGAGGAGCTCAAGAAGGTGAAGCGGGCCATCGCCAAGGCGGACCCCGGGGAGCCGGGGGAGGTGTGGCTCGTGCTGGACGCCGTCACCGGGCAAAACGGCCTGGAGCAGGCCAAGCGCTTTCACGAGGCCGTGGGCCTCACCGGGGTCATCGTCACCAAGCTGGACGGGACGGCCAAGGGCGGGGTCCTGGTCCCCATCGTCCGCACCCTAAAGGTGCCCATCCGCTTCATCGGCGTGGGAGAAGGCCCGGACGACCTCCAGCCCTTTGACGCCGAGGCCTTCGTGGAGGCCCTCCTCGAGGCCTGAGCGCCCGGGCGTGGGTTTCGCCAAAGGGGACGCCCGAACCAGGCTTTGGGGCATTAGCCCACGAGCAGCCGCCCAAGGAGCCAGAGGTTGAGCCCGGTCACGAAGAGCGCGGCCCCCCAGGCCAAGGCCCGGTATGCTGGAGGCCGTGGAGCGAAAGACCCTCTACCTGGCCTTCGCCTGGGTGGTGGCCCTGGTGGCCACCCTGGGCAGCCTCTACTACTCCGAGGTGCGCCTCTTCCTGCCCTGCGAGCTCTGCTGGTACCAGCGGATCTTCATGTACCCCCAGGCGGTGATCCTGGGCCTTGCCCTCTGGCGGCAGGACTTTGGCGTCTGGCCCTACAGCCTCGCCCTCTCCCTCCTTGGGGGAAGCGTGAGCGTCCTCCACCTCACCCAGCAGTGGTTCCCGGGACTCTTCCCTCTGGCCTGCAAACCCCCCGTGCCCTGCAGCGCGGAGTACATCCCCGAGTTCCCCATCCCCCTCCAGGCCCTCATCGCCTTCACCCTCATCGCCCTCGCCATGGGCCTTCTCGCCCGCCAGGCCCGAGGTGGAAGGCGTTGAGGAAGAGGGGAAGCGCCCGCCCCTTCTCCTCCTGGGCCCGCAAGGCCTCCTCAAAGGCCCAGGGCTCCATGAGGAGGGGAGGGAGGCGGAGCCAGCCCAGGTAGTACTCCCCCGCCTGGCCCGGGTAGCGGAGGCGGGCCCGCTCCTCGGGGAAGAGGAGGCGCTCAAAGGCCTCGGGGTCCGCCAGGTAGGGGCTGTCCCGGAGGGGGTGGAGGTGCTCCCGGAGGCGGAGGGGGTCTGTCCAGAAGCCGTAGCGGAGCCTCCGGTCCAAGGCCTCGAGCTCCCGGAAGCGGCGGGCCCGGGCGAGCTCCAGGCGCTTTAGGCGGAGGCGGGCGTACTGGGCGAGGGTGAGGATCTCCCGGGAAAGGCCCGAGGCCACGAGGAGCCTCGAGGCCATGACGTAGTCCTGGTACTCCCGGTAGGGGTCCACAAGGGCCAGGATGGCACAGGCGCGGGTTTAGGATGGTGGCATGGACCGCAAGGGCTGGGTGATGCGGGCGGTGGAGGCGCTCCGCCTCGCCACCTTCAAGGAGATCCAGCGCTACCTGGACGAGGAAGGGGAGCCCTTCTCCAAGAAGGAGCTTCTGGACACCCTCAAGGCCCTGGTGGCGGAGGGGCTTTTGGAGGAGAAGGAGGGCGTCTACCGCCCCGCCCGGAAGAAGGGGAGCGCGGAGGCCTTCCGCCGCCTCTTCGGGGATTAGCGGGAGTAGTTGGGGGCCTCCTTGACCACCACCACGTCGTGGGGGTGGCTCTCAATGAGCCCCGCCATGGTCATGCGCACGAAGCGGGCCTTCTTGCGGAAGGTCTCAATGTCCGGCGCCCCCACGTACCCCATGGCGCTCCGCAAGCCCCCCACGATCTGGTAGAGGACATCGGCCACGGGGCCTTTGTAGGGCACCATTCCCTCAATCCCCTCGGGAACGAGCTTCTTGGCCTCGGTCTCCCCTTTTTCGGGATCCTGGAAGTAGCGGTCGGCGGAGCCCTGCTTCATGGCCCCCAGGGAGCCCATGCCCCGGTAGAGCTTGTAGCGGCGCCCGTCCTTTAAGACCTCCTCCCCCGGGGCCTCGTCCGTGCCCGCCAGCATGCTGCCGAGCATCACCGCGTGGGCCCCGGCGGCGATGGCCTTGGCCACGTCCCCCGTGTACTTGATCCCCCCGTCGGCGATCACGGGCACGTCCAGGTCCTTAACCCCCGCCACCGCCTCGAGGATGGCCGTGATCTGGGGCACCCCCACCCCCGTGACCACCCGGGTGGTGCAGATGGAGCCGGGGCCGATCCCCACCTTCACCGCGTCCGCCCCCCGCTCGGCCAGGGCCCTCGCCCCTTCTCGGGTGGCCACGTTCCCGGCGATGACCTCCACCCTCTCGCCGAAGGTCTCCTTGAGGTAGGCGAGGGCCTCCAGGATCCCCTTGGAGTGGCCGTGGGCGGAGTCCAAGACGAGGACGTCCACCCCCGCCTCCACCAGGGCCTGGGCCCTTTCGGGAAGGTCCTTGGAGGCCCCCACCGCCGCCCCCACGAGGAGCCTTCCCTGGGCGTCCTTGACGGCGTTCGGGTACTGGCGCCGCTTGACGATGTCCTTCAGGGTGATGAGCCCCTTGAGCCTCCCCGACTCGTCCACCAGGGGGAGCTTCTCCACCTTGTGCCGCCTGAGGAGCTCCTCCGCCTCCTCCAGGGTGGTGCCGGGGCGGGCGGTGACGAGGCGCTCCACCGGGGTCATGACCTCGGTCACGGGCCGCTTGAGGTCCCGCTCAAAGCGGAGGTCGCGGTTCGTCACCAGGCCCAGAAGCCTCCCGTACACGTCCACCACGGGTAGCCCCCCGATGCGGTACTCCCGCATGAGGCGCTCGGCGTCCTCCAGGGTGGCCGTGGGGGGGAGGGTCACGGGGTCCTGGATCATCCCCGCCTCGGAGCGCTTCACCTTGCGCACCATGGCCGCCTGGGCCTCAATGGAGAGGTTCTTGTGGATGACCCCAAGCCCCCCCTCCCGGGCCATGGCGATGGCCATCTCCGCCTCGGTCACCGTGTCCATGGCGGCGGAGAGGATGGGGATGTTGAGGAAAAGGCGCTTGGTGAGCCGCGTCCTGACGGAAACCTCCTTGGGCAGGACCTCGGAGTAGTCGGGAAGGAGCAACACGTCGTCAAAGGTGAGCCCCTCGTAGAGGATCTTCCCCTCGTCCATACTCTCTAGGGTAAGCCTTCCCCGGGCGGCGGTCCACCTCGTTACGCATTTCTCATGTTGGCCGGGTATCCTCCGGGCAAAGACAGGGGCGCCCGTGGGCTAGACTAAGGGCAGACCCTTGGGCGTACGGGTTAAGGAGGCGAGATGCGGTTCTTCGTGTTGGGAGACGTTTCCGTGGACCTCCTCTTCTTCCTGGAGCGCATCCCCGAGCCGGGGGAGGAGGTGCCCTCGAGGCGGGCCCTGATGAAGCCGGGAGGGGCCGGGGGAACCTTGGCGGCCCAGCTCGCAAGCCTAGGCCACCGGGTCTTTCTGGCGGGCCGGGTGGGGAAGGACCCCTTCGCCGAGCTCGCCCTAAGCCGGGTGCGGGAGGTGGGGGTGGACCTCCGCCACCTCCAGGAGGACCCGGAGCACACCACGAGCTCCGTCCTCATCCTGGTGGTCCCCGGGGGGGAGCGGGCCATGGTGAGCGCCGAGGGGGCGAGCCGCTACCTGGACCCGGCCCTCTTCAAGCCCCGCTTCCTGGACCAGGTGGACGCCGTGGTCCTCTCCGCCTACGCCCTGGTGGGGGGGCCTTCCCGGAGCTACGCCGCCGAGGTCCTCGAGGCGGCGCGAAGGCGGGAGCTCCCCGTTTTCGCCGACCTCGGGGCCGGGGCGGTGCGGGCCGCGGGAAAGGAGCTCCTGAAGCACCTCCGGGGGGTGGGCTGGCTCCTCATGAACGAGGGGGAGCTCAAGACCCTCACCGGGGCCTCCTCCATCTCCCAGGGGGTGGCGAGGCTCCGCCAGGAGGGGTTCCAGCACCTCGCCGTCAAGGTGGGGGCCATGGGCTCCATCGTGGTCACCCCGGAGGGGGAGGAGCTCATTGAGCCCTTCCCCGTGGAGGACATCGTGGACTCCACGGGGGCCGGGGACGCCTACACCGCCGCCTTCGCCCACGCCATCCTGGAAGGCCTAAGCCCCGTGGAGGCGGGCCGCCTGGCCAACCTGGCGGGCGCCTTGGCCGCCACCGCCATCGGGGCCCAGGGGCGGCTCGTCACCCTAGAGGACCTCAAAGTAGCGGCGGGCTAGGGCGAGGAAGGCCAGACCCGCCTTCCCGCTCTTCTCGGGGTGGAACTGGGGCGCGAGGAGGTTTTCCTTGGCGAGGAGGGCAGTGAAGGGGGTGCCCTCGTACTCCCCCTTCCCCAGGGAGTAGGGGGTGAGGGGGCCGTAGTAGGAGTTGGCGAAGTAAAAGTGGCGCCCCGTGAGGGGGGCGAAGGCCCCGCCGAACTCCAGGGCGTTCCAGCCCATCTGGGGGACCCGGCCCGCCCTGAAGCGCCGCACCTCCCCGGGAACGAGGCCAAGCCCCCTCACCCCCGGGGCCTCCTCGCTGCCCTCGTAGAGGACCTGCATCCCCACGCAGATTCCGAGGAAGGGTAGGCCCCTTTCCAGGTGGCGGCGGACCCGCTCCACGAAGCCGCTCTCCTGGAAGGCCCGCATCACCTGGCCGAAGTGGCCCTGCCCGGGGAGGACAAGGAGGTCGGCCTCCTCGTGGGCCTTGGGGTCCTGGGCCACCGCCACGGAGAAGCCCGCGGCCTCCAGGGCCTTGGCGGCGCTTCTCAGGTTGCCTGAGCCGTAGTCAATGAGCAGCGCCTTCATCCTCACTCCCAAAGGGGGCATCATCCGGTTTCCTTCGTCCGACTGGCCCGGGGAGGCTCCCTCAGGGAGCTTTTGCCGGGGCCCCCATGCTGGCGCAAGCCAGCATGGGGTGGCATCAAAGCACCCCTTTGGTGCTGGGGACCCCCTCCCCCGTGCGCCGGGTCGCCTTGTGGAGGGCCCGGGCCAAAGCCTTAAAGCTCGCCTCCACCACGTGGTGCGCCTCCCTTCCGGAAAGGAGCCTCAGGTGGAGGGTGAGCCGCCCGTGGTTCACCAGGCCCCGCAGGAACTCCCGGAGGTGGTAGTGGTTCACCCCGCCCGCCTCCCCCACCACGGGCCAGGCCTCGGGGCGGAACTCCAGGTGGGGCCTTCCCGAGAGGTCCAAGACGCAGAGCACCAGGGTCTCGTCCATGGGGGCGAAGGCCTCGGCGTAGCGCTCCAGCCCCACCCCGTCCCCCAGGGCCTCCTTCAGGGCCATCCCCAGGGCGATGCCCACGTCCTCCACCAGGTGGTGCACGTCCACCTCGAGGTCCCCCCTGGCCTCCACCTCCAGGAGGAAGCGGCCGTGGCGCTGGAGCTGGAGAAGCATGTGGTCCAGGAAGGGGAGGCCCGTGTCCACCTTCCCCCCGGTGGGCCCGTCCAGGCCAAGGCGGAGCCACACCCAGGTCTCGGCCGTGGCCCTTTCCACCGTGGCCTCACGCATAGGCCACCCCGAAGGCCGCCCTAAGGAAGGCGTCCATCTCCTCCCTCCGGCCCACGGTCACCCGGAGGCACCCCGCAAGCCCCGGATAGCGGTCCTGCCGACGCACCAGGACGCCCTGGGAAAGGAGGTGGCGGAAGGCCTCTTCGGCATCGGGGGTTCGCACCAGGAGGAAGTTGGTGCGGCTCGGGTAGGGGCGCCAGGTGGGGTGGGCGAGGAGCTCCCGGTAGACCCGCTCCCTCTGGGCCACCACCTCCTCCACCACCTTCTCCACGTAGCCCGGGTTTTCCAAGACCACCTCCAGGACGGCCCCGGTGTGGGCGGGGAGGACGAAGGGGGGCAGCACCTCCCGCACCACCCCCGCCACCTCCGGGCTTCCCAGGAGGTACCCGGCGCGGACCCCCCCCAGGGAGAAGGCCTTGGAGAAGGTGCGAAGCAGGGCCACGTGGGGGTTTTCCCGGGCGAGGAAGCGGAAGTCCGTCCCGGCAAACTCCCGGTAGGCCTCGTCCACCACCAAAAGCCCCCCCACCTCCTTGGCCCTTTCCGCCAGGGCCCGAAGGGCCTCCTCCGGGAAGAGGGCCCCCGTGGGGGCGTGGGGGTTGGGAAGGAAGAGAACCCCGCCCCTAAAGGCGGCGAGGAGGGCCTTGAGGTCCAGGGAGAACCCTTCCCCGAGGGGCACCGCCCGGTAGGGCGTCCCCGCCACCTTGGCGGCGTGGGCGTAGTGGGGGAAGGAGGGCCTAAGGTCCAGGACCTCCTCCGCCGCCAGGCTCAGGGCGAGGATCAGGAGGTTGGAGCCGGGAGCAAGGACGATCCCCTCCTCGGGCCAGTCCAGAAGGGCGGAAAGCCTCTTCCGCAGGCTTTCGGCGTGGATCTCCGGGTAGCGGTTCCAGGGGATGGCCCTAAGGCGCCCCAAGGCCTCCTCCTTAAGCGCCCCGGGGAGGTCAAAGGGGCTTTCGTTCTGGTCCAACTTCACCGGGGCCTCCTCCTTCTTGTAGGGGTAAGGGCTAAGGCCCCGGAGGTGCGCCTTGAAGGCCCGCATGCCCCGAGTATAGCGGTAAACTCAGGGCATGAACCGGGCCCGGGACTGGCTCCTCCAGGCGGAGAAGGACCTGGAGACGGCCGAGATCGCCCGGAACGCCGGGAGGCACGAGTGGGCCTGCTTCGCCACCCAGCAAGCGGCCGAGAAGGCCGTCAAGGCCCTCCACCTCCACCTGGGCCAGGAGGCCTGGGGGCACCTCGTGGCCCGGCTCCTAAAGGAGCTTCCCCTTCAGGTGCCCCAGGAGCTGGTGGAGAAGGCCCGCTATCTGGATGGGCTCTATATCCCTACCCGCCACCCCGACGCCTTCCCCGAGGGGCCTTTGGCGGAGCACTACGGACCCTTGCAGAGCGAGGATGCCATAGGCTATGCCCGTGAGATCCTTGGGTTCGTCCGTGCTCAGATGGCCTAGCCGGGAAGAAGTGGAGGAGGCCCTGAAGGCCTGGCTTTCCCGCCACCCCATCCCGGGGCTTTTGGCCGCGGGCTACTTCGGCTCCTACGCCCGGGGGGAGGCAGGGGTGGGGAGCGACCTGGACCTCCTCCTCCTGGTGGCGCACTCCCCCCTCCCCCCCTGGAAGCGCCCCCTGGGGCTTTCCCTAGAGGAGCTTCCCGTGCCCGCGGAGGCCCTGGTCTACACCCTGGAGGAGTGGAAAGGCCTGCCCCAAAGAAGCCCCCGCCTGGCCCGGGTCCTCCGGGAGGAAACCCGCTGGCTCCTCCCCCCTCCCTAGCGCCAGAGGACCACCCGCTCCAGGGGCAGGCGGTGGGAGGGGTAGCCCTCCTCCGCCGGGTAGCCCAAGGCCACCAGGGCGGGGATGGCGGCGTGGGAAGGAAGCCCCAGGATCGCCCTCACCCTCTCGGGGTCAAACCCCAGCATGGGGACGCTTCCGAGGCCATAAGCCTCCAGGAGGAGAAGGAGGTAGCCCAAGAGGATGTAGCTCTGCCCGGAGGCCCAGGCCTTTCGCGCCTCTTGCCCCATGGCGGCGAAGGCCCGTTGGATGGCCTGCTTCTGCGCCTCACGCCTTTCCCCCTGGACCCCGGGGTGGATGACCTCGTCCAGGTGGGCGAGAGCGTCCTCGAGGTCGGCGTAGAGGACCAGGACCACGGGGGCCTCCTCCACGTGGGCCTGGCCGAAGGCCGCCTCCCTCAGGGCCCGTTTGGTGGCGGGGTCCCGCACCACCACGATCCGCCAGGGCTGGAGGTTCCAGGCCGAGGGCGCCCGGAGGGCGGCCTCGAGGATTTCCCGGAGAAGCCCCTCGGGTACGGGGTCCTTCCGGTAACGCCGGATGGAACGCCTCTTTAGGGCCGCCGTCTTCGCGTCCAAAACGGGAAGGGTCGCCTCCATACGCCGGGGAGTCTAACCCGGGGGGAGGGACAGTTTTGTGAAATAAAGCACTTTACAAAGCAAAAGCCCCCTGCCCTTGCGCCCCTCCCGTCCGAAAGCCGGGGAGCGCTCAGAGCTCCCGCTTTGTGGAGCAGTGTCAAAAGTGGGCATACCCCTTCCGGGGAAGGGGCGCCCCCCGGAGGTAAACCCCTTCCCCCGCCACCACCCTCCCTGCCCGGAAGAGGGGAAGCCCCTTGGCCTTGGCCCTCGCTTCCACCGCGGCCGCCCCTTCCTGGGGCACCACCAGGACCGCCTCAAACTCCTCGCCCCCGTAGAGGACGAGCTCCAAGGCCGCCTCCTCGCTCCCCGCGAAAGCCAAGACGTCGGGGTAGAGGGGCAGGGCCTCCACCTCCACCCCCACCCCGAGGTCCGCAAGCTGCCAGAGAGTTTCGGCGAGGCCGTCGGAGGAGTCCAGGCTTCCCCGGAGGAGGCCGGAGAGGGCGAGGAGCTCCAGGCGGGGCAGGGGGTAGAAGGCGGCCTCCCGGATCTTGGGAAAGCCCTCCAAGGAGCGCCCCTCGTAGTGGGCCCTTATGGCCGCCCCCGTCCTCCCCCACCGGTCCCCGGCGAGGTAGAGGAGGTCCCCGGGGAGGGCCTTCCGGGGCAGGGGGGCCTCCGCCAGGGCGTAGCCGGAGACGGTGAGGGCCACCTCCACCCCCCGGTTCGTGTCCCCCCCGAGGAGGAAGGCCCCAAGCCGCTTTGCCGCCTCCGCCGCCCCGCGCACGAGCTCCAGGACGAAGCCCTCCTCCAGATCCTCGGGCAGGAAGAGGCCCAAGGTGAAGCCCAAGGGCCGCCCCATCTTGGCGAGGAGGTCCGAGGCCGTGGCCGCCACCCCCCTAAACCCCACCTCAAAGGGACCCATGCCCTTCAGGGCCACCTCCCGGTAAAGGAAGCCGTCGGTCTTGAGGAGCCAGGCCCTCCCCTCCGCCCACACCCCCCCGGCGTCGTCCCCCGGGGGCAGGGGGGCCTCAGGGGGGTAGCCCAGGGGGGCGAGCCTCGCGAGGAGGGCCCGTTCGCCCAGGTCCTTAAGCCGCATACGCCCAGGCTAGGGTATCATGGCGGGGTGTGCCGGGTTGACCTGTGCCTGAGGCCGGCCCGGGGTCCCCTGATCCTGGTGGAAGTCCTGCCCGCGGGAAGCGTCCTCACCCGCCTTCTCGCCCTGGGGGCGCGGGAGGTCTGGGTGGCCCCGGGGCCGAAGGTGGCCCGCCTCCTGGCGGAGGCCTTCCCGGAGGAGGCTCTTCTCCTCGGGGAAGTGGAGGGGTTTCCCCCGGAGGGCTTTCACGGGAGGCTCTCCCTCCTGGACCTGGAGGCCGCCGAAGTCCGGGGCAGGCGGGCCGTGCTCTCGGCCCCCACCCTGAACGCGAGCCTCCTCCCGGAGGAGGAAGAGGTGTACCTGGCGAGCCTGAGGAACGCCAAGGCGGTCCTCGAGGCCGCCCGGGGGCTCAAGGCGCCCACCCTGCGCCCCTCGGGGGCGCCCGAGCCCCTGCTTTCGGCGGTGGTGGCCCTGGGGTTTCTGGAGCGCAAGCTCGCCCCTGAGGCCCCGCCGAGCCTTCCCGCCCTCCTCCTCAAGGCCTTCCCCGACCCCCAGGAGGCCCTCTTCCAAAGCCCCGAGGGCCAGACCCTCCACCGCCAGGGCCGCACCGAGGAGCTGGCCTGGGCGAGCCTCATCGGGGTGGACCCCGTGGTGCCCAAGCTCGCCGAGGTCCGCTTCTTTCCCAAGGAGGCCCACGGGCTTAGCCGGGACCGGTACGCCCAAAGGTTCATCCCATGGAAAGGCTGACCCTCCTCGGCCTCCCCCTAGACCCCGTGGACATGGAGGAGGCCCTCAAGCGCATCGGGGGCTTCCTCCAAGAGGAAAGGACCCACCAGGTGGTGACCCTGAACCCCGAGATCGCCGTAAGGGCCCAGGAGGACGAGGCCCTGAGGCGGGCCGTCCTCGAGGCCGAGCTCGTCACCCCGGACGGGGTGGGGATCCTCTGGGCGGTGCGGCGCCTCCACGGCCTTTCCCTCAAGGAACGGGTCACGGGGATTGACCTCACCCTCGCCCTCCTCCGCCGGTTTCCGGGGGTCCGGGTCTACCTCCTCGGGGGGAAGCCGGGGGTGGCCGAGGGAGCCGCCCGGGAGGTGGAGCGCCTGGGGGGCGTGGTGGTGGGCCTCCACCACGGCTACTTCCAGGAGGAGGCCCCGGTGGTGGCGGCCATCCAAAAGGCCGCCCCCGACCTCCTCCTGGTGGGCATGGGGGAAAGGCAGGAAGCCTTCATCCACCGCCACAAGCCCCACCTCGAGGCCCGGGTGGCCATAGGGGTGGGGGGCACCCTGGACGTCCTTGCGGGAGAGGCCAGGCGCCCCCCCCTTTGGGCCCAGAGGCTCGGCCTGGAGTGGCTTTTAAGGGTGGGGCTAGACCCAAAGCGCTGGCGGAGGGCCCCCAGGCTTTTCCGCTTCGCTTACCTCGTCCTCAAGGAGAAGCGCTAAAGTAGACCCATGCGGCGCTTCCTCGCAGGCCTTTGGCTTCTCGGCCTCGCCCTCGGCCAGGGCCTCGTCCTTCCCTTTGAGGGGCCCAAAGGGTACGGCCTCGCCCAGGCCTTCGCCCAAGGGCTAAAGGCCCCGCCCCCCACCCTCCTCGCCCTCCTCCTCCCCGACCTCCCCTGGCGGGGAAGCTACGAGCTCGCCGGGGGGCTCTACACCAAGGCGGGGGCCCGGCTCGCCCGGGCGGCCACGGGAGCGGACTGGGTGCTCCTCGGACGGGAGGAGGAAGGGGGCCTCAGGCTCATCCTCGCCCGGGAGGGCGGCTCCGAGGAGCGGCTCTTCAAGACCCCAGAGCTCGCCTGGCTCTGGCTCCAGGGCAAGGGGCTCGCCCCGAGGCTCTCCCCCCTCCCCACCCCCGGCCTCCCGGAGGAAAGGCTTCGCGCCTTGGCCCAGGGGGAGGCCCCCGACCCCTTGCACCGCTCGGCCCTGGACCTGAAGGAGGGCCGGGGGAGCGGGCTTCTTGAGGGGCTTCTCCCTGAAAGGCTCCTCCTCCTCTGGCAGGGGAAGCTTCCCCGGGCCTACGAGGCCTTCCGGCTCCTCGCCGAGGGGAAACGGGAGGAGGCCTTGGCCCTGGCGGAGGCCATGGAGGAGGGGGACGTGCTGGAAAGGACGGCCGCCCACCTCCTCTTCCGGGCCCTGGAGGACGAGCGCTGGAAGGCCTCGGCGAGGAGGCTGGCGGAGGCCTTCCCCGAGCTTTCCCTGGCCTGGGAGGAGGTGAGCTTCGCCGCCTTCCAGGAAGGCAAGGGGGAGGAGGCCAAGGAGGCCCTCCTCAAGGCCCTCGCCCTCCGCCCGGACTACTGGCTCTACTGGACCAACCTGGGCTGGGCCTACTACCTCACCGGGGACCTCCCCCGGGCCATCCAGGCCTCGGAGAGGGCGGTGGCCCTTTCCCCCAACGCCACCGCCTACTACAACCTGGGCCTTTTCAAGGCCATCTACGGGGACTTCCTTGGGGCCAAGGCCGCCTACGACCGGGCCCTGAGGCTGGACCAGGGCGAGGACTACCCCGAGGCCCTGAAGGACCTGGAGGAACGGGAAGAGCCCCTCGCCCTCTTCTTCCGGGCTTACCTCGCGGAGCGGACGGGCCTGGAGGCCGAGCCCCTTTACCGGGCCTTCCTCGAGGCCCACCCCAGGCACCCCGCCGCCTTCGCCGCACGGAGGGCCCTCGCCACCCTAAAGGCGGGGGGGCTTTCCCTGGAGGTGGAGCGCCTCACCCTGGTCCCGGGCGGCCCGGACGCGCGGCCCTTCCGCGCCGGGGAGGCCATCTTCCCCGAGGTGCGGCTGGAGGGGCGGCCCTACCTCAGGCAGGCCTCCTTGTTCACCGCCCTCTACCGGGAGGGAAGGAAGGTGGCCGAGGAGGAGAAGCCCGTGGGCTTCCCGCCCCTCACCGTGGCCCTCCTCGAGGTGGCCCCTCCGGTGGTGCCGGAGGCCCCGGGGCGGTACCGCCTCGAGGTCCGCTACGCCGAGGCCCGGGCGGTCCTGGACCTGGAGGTGGGGGCGCCGAGCCTCGCCCGCAGGCTCTTCGCCCTGGGCCTCGAGGTGCGGGACCTCTCGGGTAGGCCCCTCCTCACCCCCAAGGAGGCCCTGGGGGAGGACGGGGAGCGGCTCCTCCTGGAGCGCGCCCGAGAGGCCCTGATGGAGGCCGCCCCCCTGGCCACCACCGAGCGCCTCACCCAACCCTTGGAGAAGGGCCCCGTGGCCGGGAGGAGCGTCCAGGAGGTGCTGCGCGACCCTGACCCCGAGATCCTCCGGGCCTTCTTCCAGGCCGTGCTGGAAAACCCCGAGCGGCTCGCGGAGACCGACGTGGTCAACGCCTTCGTCAACTGGCTCCTGGAGCCCTAACCTAAGGAAAGGGAGGTGGAAGCGTGAACCTGGAGGCCAAGAAGAAGGTGCTGAGGAGCTTCACCTACGGGCTTTACGTCCTCACCGCCAAAGACGGGGACGAGGTGGCCGCGGGGACCGTGAACTGGGTGACCCAGGCCTCCTTCCAGCCCCCCCTGGTGGCGGTGGGGCTCAAGCGGGACAGCCACCTCCACGCCCTGGTGGAGCGCACCGGGAAGCTCGCCCTCATGACCCTGGCCCACGACCAGAAGGCCATCGCCCAGGACTTCTTCAAGCCCACGGTTCGGGAAGGGGACCGGCTGAACGGCCACCCCTTTGAGCCCTCCCCCACCTTCGGCCTCCCCCTCCTCACGGAGCTCCCCTACTGGCTGGAGGCCGAGGTGCGCCACCTCTACCCGGGCGGGGACCACAGCCTGGTGGTGGCCGAGGTGGTGGAGGCGGGGGTGCGAAGGGAGGAGAAGCCCCTGGTCATGTGGGACACGGGCTGGTTCTACGGGGGCTGAGGCCAGGGCAACCCCCCTTGCCGCGGCGGGGACCTAAAGCGTCCCCGCCCTGGAAAAAACGCCCCTTCGGCGCTATCCTTTTAAGGATATGGACTACACGACCGCCACCAGCATCAACCTGGCCCGCCTCCTGAAGGAAGGGGGGACGGCCCGCGCCCAAGGGGTGGTCCAGGAGGCCTTCGTGGTCGGGGAGGAGCGCTTCCCCCTGCAAGGGGAGGCCTCTTGGCGGGTCGCCATCTCCTCCGTGGGGGGGAACGAGTACTGGCTCTCCGGGGAGGTGGAGGGGGTGGTGCTCATGGAGTGCCGCCGCTGCCTCAGGCCCACCCCGACCCGGATCCACGCCCACTTCCAGCACCTCCTCCACTACGAGCCGGGCCTCGAGGAGGTCGTCTTCCACGAGGAGGGCGAGGAGGAGTTCTACGCCTTCGGCCTCCCCGACCTGGACCTCCTCCCCTTCCTCACCGAGGCCTTCGTCACCGAGATGCCCTACACCGTCCTCTGCGAGGAGGGGTGCAAGGGCCTCTGCCCCGTGTGCGGGGCGGACCGCAACGTGGAGGACTGCGGCCACGAACCGGAGGCCTTCCACCCCTTCCTCGGCCTCAAGGACCTCCTTCCGGAACTCTAGGCCTTCTGCTATACTACCTGGGGTTTAGCGGGGCTAGGCCCCCGAGTCTGGAGGAGAAGATGGCGAAGCACCCTGTACCCAAGAAGAAGACCTCCAAGGCGCGCCGGGACGCCCGGCGGAGCCACCACGCCCTCACCCCGCCCACCCTGGTCCCCTGCCCCGAGTGCAAGGCCATGAAGCCCCCCCACACCGTCTGCCCCGAGTGCGGCTACTACGCCGGGCGGAAGGTGCTGGAGGTCTAAGCCTCCACCCATCGGTCTTGCCGCATGGGATGCCCGAACTAGGACCGGAGGAGGCCCTTTTGGGGCCCCCGCCTAGGCCTTGGTGGGGCATTTAAGAGGCCCCGGGCGCGCCCGGGGCCTCCGGCCTTTTTGGGTATAGTAAAGCCCATGACGGGAGGTCGGGCATGAGCGGGATCCTGGCCCTAGGGGCCTACGTCCCCGAGCGGGTCATGACCAACGCCGACTTTGAGGCCTACCTGGACACCTCGGACGAGTGGATCGTCACCCGCACCGGGATCAAGGAACGGCGCGTCGCCGCAGAGGACGAGTACACCTCGGACCTGGCCTTCAAGGCGGTGGAGGACCTCCTAAGGAGGCACCCCGGGGCCCTCGAGGGGGTGGACGCCGTGATCGTGGCCACCAACACCCCGGACGCCCTCTTCCCCGACACCGCCGCCCTGGTGCAGGCCCGCTTCGGCCTCAAGGCCTTCGCCTACGACCTCCTCGCGGGCTGCCCCGGATGGATCTACGCCCTGGCCCAGGCCCACGCCCTGGTAGAGGCGGGCCTGGCGCAGAAGGTCCTGGCGGTGGGGGCGGAGGCCCTTTCCAAGATCATTGACTGGAACGACCGCGCCACCGCCGTCCTCTTCGGCGACGGAGGCGGGGCCGCGGTGGTGGGCAAGGTGCGGGAGGGGTACGGCTTCCGCTCCTTCGTCCTAGGGGCGGACGGCACCGGGGCCAAGGAACTCTACCACGCCTGCGTGGCCCCGAGGCTTCCCGACGGCACCTCCATGAAAAACCGCCTCTACATGAACGGGCGGGAGGTCTTCAAGTTCGCCGTGCGGGTGATGAACACCGCTACCCTCGAGGCCATAGAGAAGGCGGGCCTCACCCCCGAGGACATCCGCCTCTTCGTCCCCCACCAGGCGAACCTCAGGATCATTGACGCCGCCCGGGAGCGCCTGGGGCTTCCCTGGGAAAGGGTGGCGGTGAACGTGGACCGCTACGGCAACACCTCCACGGCCTCCATCCCCTTGGCCCTCAAGGAGGCGGTGGACGCGGGCCGGATCCGGGAGGGGGACCACGTCCTTTTGGTCTCCTTCGGGGCGGGGCTCACCTGGGCCGCCGCCGTCCTCACCTGGGGAGGTGCCTGATGTACGCCGCCCTCTTCCCCGGGCAGGGCTCCCACCGGGTGGGGATGGGCAGGGCCCTCTACGAGGCCTCCCCCGCCGCCAAGGAGGTCCTGGACCGGGCCGAGGCCGCCCTACCCGGCCTCCTTAAGCTCATGTGGGAGGGCCCGGAGGAGGCCCTGACCCTCACGGAGAACCAGCAGCCCGCCCTCCTCGCCGCAGGCTACGCCGCCTACCGGGCCTTTTTGGAGGCGGGCGGAAAGCCCCCTGCCCTCGCCGCGGGCCACTCCTTAGGGGAGTGGACGGCCCACGTGGCCGCGGGCACCTTGGAGCTGGAAGACGCCCTAAGGCTCGTGCGCCTTAGGGGCAGGTACATGCAGGAGGCCGTCCCCGTGGGGGAAGGGGCCATGGCCGCCGTGCTGAAGCTCCCCCTGGAGGAAATCCAAAAGGCCCTGGAGGGCCTTGAGGGGGTGGAGATCGCCAACCTCAACGCCCCGGAGCAGACGGTGATCTCCGGGAGGAGGCAAGCGGTGGAGGAGGCCGCGGAAAGGCTCAAGGAGCGGCGGGCCCGCGTGGTCTTCCTCCCCGTCTCCGCCCCCTTCCACTCCTCCCTCATGGCCCCCGCGCGAAAGCGGCTGGCCGAGGACCTGGCCCAGGTTCCCCTGAGAAGGCCCCGCTTCCCCGTCTACTCCAACGTCACCGCGAGGCCCGAGGAGGACCCGGAGAGGATCCGGGCGCTCCTCCTGGAGCAGATCACCGCCCCGGTACGCTGGGTGGAGATCCTACGGGACATGGAGGCGAGGGGCGTCAAGCGCTTCTTGGAGTTCGGAAGCGGAGAGGTGCTCAAAGGCCTCGTCCTCCGCACCCTGAAGGAGGCGGAGGCCTTGAGCGTCCAGGACCCGGATAGCCTGAGGAAGGCGCTGGAGGTGGAGCGTGCGTAAGGCCCTGATCACCGGAGCAAGCCGCGGCATCGGTCGGGCCATCGCCCTGAGGCTGGCGGAGGACGGCTTCGCCCTGGCCATCCACTACGGCCAGAACCGGGAGAAGGCCGAGGAGGTGGCGGAGGAGGCAAGGCGCCGGGGAAGCCCCCTGGTGGCGGTCCTCGGGGCGAACCTCCTGGAGGCCGAGGCGGCCACCGCCCTCGTCCACCAGGCGGCGGAGGTCTTAGGGGGCTTGGACACCCTGGTGAACAACGCCGGCATCACCCGGGACACCCTCCTCGTGCGCATGAAGGACGAGGACTGGGAGGCGGTCCTCGAGGCCAACCTCTCCGCCGTCTTCCGCACCACCCGGGAGGCGGTGAAGCTCATGATGAAGGCCCGCTTCGGCCGCATCGTCAACATCACCAGCGTGGTGGGGATCCTGGGCAACCCGGGCCAGGCCAACTACGTGGCCTCCAAGGCGGGGCTCATCGGCTTCACCCGGGCGGTGGCCAAGGAGTACGCCCAGCGGGGGATCACGGTGAACGCCGTGGCCCCGGGGTTCATTGAGACGGAGATGACGGAAAGGCTCCCCCAGGAGGTCAAGGAGGCTTACCTAAAGCAGATCCCCGCCGGGCGCTTCGGCCGCCCTGAGGAGGTGGCCGAGGCCGTGGCCTTCCTCGTCTCGGAGAAGGCGGGCTACATCACCGGCCAAACCCTCTGCGTGGACGGGGGGCTTACCCCCCACTGAGGTCGTGCTAAAATCCCCCCGGGAGGTTTTTCATGACGGAGCAGGAGATCTTTGAAAAGGTGAAGGCGGTGATCGCGGACAAGCTCCAGGTGGAGCCGGAGAAGGTGACCCTCGAGGCCCGCTTCATTGAGGACCTGGGGGCGGACAGCCTGGACACCGTGGAGCTCATCATGGGCCTGGAGGACGAGTTCGGCCTGGAGATCTCCGACGAGGAGGCCGAGAAGATCCGCACCGTCAAGGACGCCGTGGAGTACATCAAGGCCAAGCTGGGCTAAGGCCCCCCACGCTGGCCCAAGCCGGCATGGGGCCCCGGCAAGGGCTTGCAACGCGGGTGGGGCGTGAAGGGCGCCCCGCCTCTCCTTTTTCCCGGGGCGTTCCCGGGTATACTACGCCCATGCGACGCGTGGTGGTCACCGGCCTAGGCGCCCTCACGCCCATCGGCGTGGGGCAGGAGGCCTTCCACAAGGCCCAGCTCGCGGGCAAAAGCGGGGTCAGGCCCATCACCCGCTTTGACGCCTCGGCCCTCCCCGTGCGCATCGCCGCCGAGGTGGACGTGGACCCCGGGGCCTACCTGGACCGGAAGGAGCTCAGGCGCCTGGACCGCTTCGTCCAGTACGCCCTCATCGCCGCTCAGCTTGCCCTGGAGGACGCGGGGCTAAAGCCCGAAGACCTTGACCCCGAGCGGGTGGGCACCCTGGTGGGCACGGGGATCGGGGGCATGGAGACCTGGGAGGCCCAAAGCCGGGTCTTTCTGGAGCGGGGCCCAAACCGCATAAGCCCCTTCTTCATCCCCATGATGATCGCCAACATGGCCTCGGCCCACATCGCCATGCGCTACGGCTTCACCGGGCCTTCCTCCACGGTGGTCACCGCCTGCGCCACGGGGGCGGACGCCCTGGGAAGCGCCCTGCGCATGATCCAGCTCGGCGAGGCCGACCTCGTCCTGGCGGGGGGGACGGAGGCCGCCATCACCCCCATGGCCATCGGGGCCTTCGCTGTGATGCGAGCCCTTTCCACAAGGAACGAGGAGCCCGAGAAGGCGAGCCGCCCCTTCACCCTCTCCCGGGACGGGTTCGTCATGGGGGAGGGGGCCGGGGTCTTGGTCCTGGAGGCGTACGAGCACGCGAAGAAGCGGGGCGCCCGCATCTACGCCGAGCTCGTGGGCTTCGGCCGGAGCGCCGACGCCCACCACATCACCGAGCCCCACCCCGAGGGAAAGGGCGCCGCCTTGGCCATGGCCCGGGCCCTGAAGGACGCGGGCATCGCCCCCGAGCAGGTGGGCTACATCAACGCCCACGGCACCTCCACCCCCGTGGGGGACCGGGCGGAGGTGCTGGCCATCAAGCGGGTCTTCGGGGACCACGCCAAGAGGCTCATGGTCTCCAGCACCAAGAGCATGATCGGCCACCTCCTGGGAGCGGCGGGGGCGGTGGAGGCCATCGCCACGGTCCAGGCCCTCTACCACGGGGTCATCCCTCCCACGATCAACCTCGAGGACCCCGACCCCGAGCTGGACCTGGACTTCGTTCCCGAGCCCCGGGAGGCCAAGGTGGACTACGCCCTCTCCAACTCCTTCGCCTTCGGGGGCCACAACGCCGTCCTGGCTTTCAAGAGGGTCTGATGCGGTTTTCCCGGGAAGCCCTTCTGGAGCTGGAGGCCAGCCGCCTCGCCCCCTACGCCCAGAAGGCGCGGGACACCCGGGGGCGGGCCCACCCCGAGCCCGAGTCCCTCTACCGCACCCCTTACCAGAAGGACCGGGACCGGATCCTCCACACCACCGCCTTCCGCCGCCTGGAGTACAAGACCCAGGTCCTCCCGGGCTGGGCCGGGGACTACTACCGCACCCGCCTCACCCACACCCTGGAGGTGGCCCAGGTCTCCCGGTCCATCGCCCGCGCCCTCGGCCTCAACGAGGATCTCACCGAGGCCATCGCCCTCTCCCACGACCTGGGCCACCCCCCCTTCGGCCACACGGGGGAGCACGTCCTGAACGCCCTCATGCAGGACCACGGGGGGTTTGAACACAACGCCCAGGCCCTAAGGATCCTCACCCACCTGGAGGTGCGCTACCCCGGCTTCCGCGGCCTCAACCTCACCTACGAGGTCCTGGAGGGGATCGCCACCCACGAGGCCGCCTACAGCCCGGGCTTCAAGCCCCTCTACGAGGGGCAGGGGACCCTCGAGGCCCAGGTGGTGGACCTCTCCGACGCCATCGCCTACGCCGCCCACGACCTGGACGACGGGCTCAGGGCGGGCCTCCTCCACCCCGAGGAGCTCAAGGAAGTGGAGCTCCTCCAGGCTCTGGCCCTGGAGGAGGGGCTGGACCTCCTGAGGCTTCCCGAGCTGGACCGCCGCGTCTTGGTGCGGCAACTCCTCGGCTACTTCATCACCGCCGCCATAGAGGCCACCCACCGGCGGGTGGAGGAGGCGGGCGTGCAAAGCGCCGAGGCCGTGCGCCGCCACCCAAGCCGCCTCGCCGCCTTGGGGGAGGAGGCGGAAAAGGCCCTCAAGGCGCTCAAGGCCTTCCTCATGGAGCGCTTCTACCGCCACCCCGAGGTCCTCAGGGAAAGGCGCAAGGCGGAGGCGGTGCTGGAAGGCCTCTTCGCCGCCTACACCCGCTACCCCGAGCTCCTTCCCCGGGAGGTGCAGGCCAAAATCCCCGAGGAGGGGCTGGAGCGGGCGGTGTGCGACTACATCGCCGGAATGACGGACCGCTTCGCCCTCGAGGCCTACCGCAGGCTCTCCCCCTAAGGGCCCGCACCCCCCGCCAAGGCCGTGGGCAGGCGCTTTCGGAGCTCCGGGAGCGCGTTCCGGCGGGAGGAAGGGAAGCGGGGTAGACTATAGGGGTGAAACCGCTAAGCTGGTCCGAGGCGTTCGGTAAAAGCGCGGGAAGGATCCAGGCCTCCACCATCCGGGAGCTTCTCAAGCTCACCCAGCGCCCCGGCATCCTGAGCTTCGCCGGGGGGCTCCCGGCCCCCGAGCTCTTCCCCAAGGAGGAGGCGGCGGAGGCCGCGGCGCGGATCCTGCGGGAGAAGGGCGAGGTCGCCCTCCAGTACAGCCCCACCGAGGGCTACGCCCCCCTAAGGGCCTTCGTGGCGGAGTGGATCGGCGTGCGCCCCGAGGAGGTCCTCATCACCACCGGGAGCCAGCAGGCCTTGGACCTCGTGGGCAAGGTCTTCCTGGACGAGGGAAGCCCCGTGCTGCTGGAGGCCCCAAGCTACATGGGGGCCATCCAGGCCTTCCGCCTCCAGGGCCCCCGCTTCCTCACGGTGCCCGCCGGGGAGGAGGGCCCGGACCTGGACGCCCTGGAAGAGGTCCTCAAAAGGGAGCGCCCCCGCTTCCTCTACCTCATCCCCTCTTTCCAGAACCCCACGGGGGGCCTCACGCCCCTTCCCGCCCGGAAGCGGCTCTTGCAGATGGTGATGGAGCGGGGCCTCGTGGTGGTGGAGGACGACGCCTACCGGGAGCTCTACTTCGGGGAGGCGCGCCTCCCGAGCCTCTTTGAGCTCGCCCGGGAGGCGGGCTACCCCGGGGTCATCTACCTGGGAAGCTTCTCCAAGGTCCTCTCCCCCGGGCTTCGCGTGGCCTTCGCCGTGGCCCACCCGGAGGCCCTGCAGAAGCTCGTCCAGGCCAAACAGGGGGCCGACCTCCACACCCCCATGCTCAACCAGATGCTGGTCCACGAGCTCTTAAAGGAGGGCTTCTCCGAGCGCTTGGAACGGGTCCGCAGGGTCTACCGGGAAAAGGCCCAGGCCATGCTCCATGCCCTGGACCGGGAGGTGCCCAAGGAGGTGCGCTACACAAGGCCCAAGGGCGGGATGTTCGTCTGGATGGAGCTCCCCAAGGGCCTCTCCGCCGAGGGCCTCTTCCGGAGGGCCCTCGAGGAGAACGTGGCCTTCGTGCCGGGAGGTCCTTTCTTCGCCAACGGGGGCGGGGAGAACACCCTGAGGCTCTCCTACGCCACCCTGGACCGGGAGGGGATCGCGGAGGGCGTGCGGCGGCTGGGGCGGGCGCTAAAGGGGCTTTTGGCCTTGGTCTAGGAAGAGGAGGGGCTCTCTCCTTCTCAGCTCCCTCACCAGGGCGTCTAAAAAGGCTTCACCCTCCGCCACCGCCTCCTCGGGCCTCAGCAAAAGGGGTGCCCGGCGGGTGTCTATCTCCAAAACCCAGCAACCCTCCACGAGGCCTTGAGGCCAAAGGGGAGGGCGTCTTTGCGCAAGGGCGGCAAGCCCCTGCTTGAAGCGGGCGTAGACAGGGTCAAGCTCATTCCCCTGGGGAGGTCGGTAAACGCCTCCCCTTCGCTTGGTAGGCGCCCCGTAGTCCAGAACCACCACATACCCTACGACCACCTCGGGAAAAAGGAGCTGGACAGAGGAGACCTCCCCAACCAGATCGTCCAGGCGGTTAGGCCAGGACCCCGAGGGATTTTTCAGGATGGACTTCAGGGAAATGAGAAGCCGCGGCTTCTTGGGTAAAGATGAACCCGCGGGGTACACCAACCCCAGGTCCCACTTTTTCTCCCGGGCCAAACCGGGTACGGAAACCTCCCGCTCCAAGTGGGGCCAAAGATGTGGCGGTAAGCGCTCCCGTAAACGTTCCTCCAAATACCCCGCCAAAACCCCCTGGCGCCCGCTATCCTGGGAAGAGGTCCGTATCATGTTTTCTAAAAGCCTTTTCAACCTAACGGCGAGGATGGGTGGCTCCATCCAAGACCTCCAGGGAAAACCCAGGAACTTCCCTGGCAAAGCGCTCTTTGGCCAGCTGAGCGTACCGCGGCACGAGCTCCACGCCCAAAGCCCTCCTCCCCCACCTCGCCGCGGCGATGAGGGTGGTCCCGGTCCCGGCGAAGGGGTCTAAGACCACGTCCCCCACGAAGCTGAACATCCGCACCAGGCGCTCGGCGAGCTCCAGGGGGAAGGGGGCGGGGTGGTCCTTGGTGCTCTCCCCGGGGATGTCGTCCCAGATCTGCCGGAAGAAGCGGTGAAAGTCCTCCTTGGGAAGGCGGCTCTTCTCCCGCTGCTCTTGGGTGGGCTTGCGGTACCCCCCGGGCTTCCTTTGCATGAGGATGTACTCAATCTCCGTCTTGATGATGGCCCCGGGCTCGTAGGGCTTGCCCAGGAAGACGCCCCGCCCCTCCACCTCGAGGCTGGCGTTGGTGTGCTTGTGCCAGATGATGGGGTTGAGGTTATCAAACCCGAGCTTGCGGCAGCGCACCTGGATGTCGGCGTGGAGGGGGAAGACGAGGTGGCGCCCAAAGCGGCGCCTCGCCACGGCCACGTCCCCCACCACGATGACGAGCCTTCCGCCCGGGACCAGGAGGCGGAAGACCTCCCGCCACACCCGGTCCAGCTCGTCCAGAAAGGCCTCGTAGTCCTCTATGTGGCCGAGCTGGCCGGGGGTGTCCTCGTAGCGCTTCAGGGTCCAGTAGGGCGGGGAGGTCACCACCAGGTGGACCGAGGCCTCGGGGAAGGAGGCCAGCACCTCCCGGGCGTCCCCCACGTGGAGGCGGTGAACTCCAAAGGAGACCTTTTCCCCCTCTGAGAAGGCCTCTTTAGCCTTTGGAAAGGACCTCATTGCGCCCCAGCATACCCTTCCCGCACCACCTCCTCCGGCCACCTCCCCCCCAGGGCCTCCCAGGCCGCCGCCATGTCCTGGGGCACGGGGGCGAGAAGCTCCAAAATCCGGCCCGTGCGGGGATGGGGGATGCGGAGCTCGTAGGCGTGGAGGGCCTGGCGCCCGATATGGGGGCTCTTTCTCCCGTAGAGCTCGTCCCCCAGGATGGGGGCCCCGAGGTACTTGAGGTGGACCCGGATCTGGTGGGTGCGCCCCGTATGGGGCCTCGCCTCCACCAGGGCGTAGGGGCCTGCGGTGGCCAGGACCTGGAACTCGGTCTCGGCGTAACGGGCGGCGAGGCCGCCCACGTGCATCTTGTGCCGCTCCCGGGGATGCCTCCCGATGGGGGCGATGAGGACCCCCTCCCGGGGGTGGCCCTCGGTGATGGCCAGGTAGCGCTTCATCACCAGGCGGTCGCGGAAGGCCCGGGCCAGGCCCTCGAGGACCCCCCCGTGCTTCGCCACCACCAGGACGCCGCTCGTGTCCTTGTCCAGGCGGTGGACGATCCCGGGGCGGACGAGCTCGGGGGGCCCCTTCTCCACGGGCCCGTAGTAGCGGGCGAGGAGGAGGTTCACCACCGTGCCCGAGTAGACCCCGGGGGCGGGGTGGGTAAGGAGGCCCGGGGGCTTGTTCAGGGCCAGGACGTCCTCGTCCTCGTAGAGGATGGGAATGGGCAGGTCCTCGGGGAGGACCATGGGAGCCTCCTCCACGGGCTCCACCGCCACCTCCTCCCCTTTGAGCCGGTAGGCGGGCTTGAGGACCACCCGGTCCCCCACCCGGACCCGCCCGGCCTGGATCCAGGCCTGGGCCTTGGCCCGGCTCACGGAGAGGGCCTCCGCCACCGCCTGGTCCAGACGCACCCCTTCCCTACGAAAGCGCACCACGAAAGCCCATTCTACCCCTTAAGGGGCCGGGTTTTCAGCGGAGTTTTTCAGAAACTATGCTCCTCCCCGGGGAAGACCCCTTCCCGGACCTCCTGCGCGTACCGGCTCAAGGCCTCCTGGATGAGCCTGCCCGCCTCCAGGTAGCGCTTCACGAAGCGAGGCTTGAAGTCGCCGTAGAGCCCCACCACGTCGTGGAAGACGAGGACCTGGGCGTCCGTGTGGGGCCCGGCCCCGATCCCCACGGTGTGGACGGAAAGCCTCTCGGTGACCTCCTTGGCCAGGCGGGCGGGCACCATCTCCAAGACCACGCCGTAGGCCCCGGCCTCCTCCAAGGCCAAGGCCCCCTTGAGAATGCGCTCCGCCTCCTCCGGGCGCCGGCCTTGGAGCTTGTAGCCGCCAAGCTGGCTCGCCGTCTGGGGGGTGAGGCCCACGTGGCCCAGGACCGGGACCCCCGCCCGCACCAGGCCCTGGACGATCTCCGCCACCTCCTCGCCCCCCTCCAGCTTCACCGCGTCCGCCCCCCCCTCCTTGAGGAGGCGCTCCGCGGCGAGGAGGGCCCGGTCCAGGGTGGCGTAGGCGAGGTAGGGGAGGTCGGCCACGAGAAAGGTCTCCGGGGCCCCCCTGCGGGCGGCCTTGGTGTGGTGGAGCATCTCCTCCAAGGTCACGGGCACCGTGGAGGGGTAGCCCAGGACCACCATCCCCAAGGAGTCCCCCACCAAAATGGCGTCCACCCCGGCCGCCTCGGCCAGGCGGGCCGTGGGGTAGTCGTAGGCGGTGAGGTAGACGAGCCGCTGGCCCTTGGCGTTGCGGAAGTCCTTCACCGTGCGCCGCACGGGAATAAGGCTATCATGGAGGAGCGTGGAAGACCTCGCCCTTAGGCCCAAGACCCTGGACGAGTACATCGGCCAGGAGCGCCTGAAGCAAAAGCTCCGGGTCTACCTCGAGGCGGCCAAGGCCCGAAAAGAGCCCTTGGAGCACCTCCTCCTCTTCGGCCCCCCGGGCCTGGGCAAGACCACCCTGGCCCACGTCATCGCCCACGAGCTTGGGGTCAACCTCCGGGTCACCTCCGGGCCCGCCATAGAGAAGCCCGGGGACCTCGCCGCCATCCTGGCCAACTCCCTGGAGGAAGGGGACATCCTCTTCATTGACGAGATCCACCGCCTGAGCCGCCAGGCCGAGGAGCACCTCTACCCCGCCATGGAGGACTTCGTCATGGACATCGTCATCGGCCAAGGTCCGGCGGCGAGGACCATCCGGCTGGAGCTTCCCCGCTTCACCCTGATCGGGGCCACCACCCGGCCCGGCCTCATCACCGCGCCCCTCCTGAGCCGCTTCGGCATCGTGGAGCACCTGGAGTACTACACCCCTGAGGAGCTGGCCCAAGGGGTGATGCGGGACGCCCGCCTCCTCGGGGTGAGGATCACGGAGGAGGCCGCCCTGGAGATCGGTAGGCGGAGCCGGGGCACCATGCGCGTCGCCAAGCGCCTCTTCCGGAGGGTGCGGGACTTCGCCCAGGTGGCGGGGGAGGAGGTCATCACCCGGGAGCGGGCCCTGGAGGCCCTTGCCGCCCTGGGCCTGGACGAGCTGGGCTTGGAGAAGCGGGACCGGGAGATCCTGGAGGTCCTCATCCTCCGCTTCGGCGGCGGCCCCGTGGGCCTCGCCACCCTGGCCACCGCCCTCTCCGAGGACCCGGGCACCTTGGAAGAGGTGCACGAGCCCTACCTCATCCGCCAGGGCCTTTTGAAGCGCACTCCCCGGGGCCGGGTGGCCACGGAACTGGCCTACCGCCACCTGGGCTACCCGCCCCCGGTGGGCCCCCTCTTGGAGCCGTGATCCGGGCCACGCTTTCCGAGCTGGACCTGGGGGAGCTCCTTAGGGCCCTGGAGGCGGCGCGGAAGAGCGCCGTGGTGAGCTTCCGGGGCCGGATCTACGGGCGCGTCCACCTCCTCGGGGGGCGGATCCTCTACGCCCGCACCGAGCCCGGCCCCCACCTCGGGGAGTACCTGGTCCGCCTGGGCCACCTCACCCTGGAGGAGGTGCAGGAGCTGGTGGAGCGCCAGGACCGGGAGAACCCCGGCACCCCCTTGGGGGCTTTGGCCCTGGAGCTCGGCCTCATCGGGGAGGAGGAGCTTAGGGAGGCCCTCACCGCCCAGGTCCTCGAGGCCTTGGCCACCCTCCTCGGGGAGAAGGAGGGGGAGGTGGTGGCGGAGCCCATGGTGGAGGGAAGCCAGGTGGCCCTCCCCCTCACCTTCGGCACCGGCTGGGCCCTCATGGAGGCGGCCCGCAAGCTGGACGAGTGGCGGCGGGGGCAGGTGGACCCGGACGAGGTCCTCCACCTCGTGGAAGACCCCACCCGGCACCCCCTTCCCCCGGAGGCCTGGAGCGTTCTGGAGCACCTGGACGGGGTGCGGCGGGCAAGGAGCATCGCCCTCCTCTCGGGGCTTCCCGAGGAGGAGGTCTACCACCTCCTCCACGAGATGAAGGCGAGGGGCCTCCTCCGCCCCTCCACCCTCCTCCTCGAGGACCCCTTGGTGGCCGTCCTGGCGGAAAGCGGGGTGGTGCGGAGGCTCCTTCTGTACCTCCTCGAGGCCCACCGCTTCCGCGTCCTTCTGGCCCGGGACGTGGAGGGGCTCTTGCGCCTCCTCAAGTCCAGGCCCAAGGGGGTGATCCTCCAAGGGGAGAAGGCGGTGGAGGCGGCCCGCAAGGTGCGGGCCACCCCGGAAGGGCGGCTCGCCTCCCTCTACCTGGTGAGCGAAACCCCGCCGGGCCTCCTCCTCAGGCCCCTGAGGCTCCTCCACCTGCCCAAACCCTTAAGGAGCCAGGAGGTCCTAAAGGCCCTGGAGCCCCTGCGGAGGGGCTAACCCCGCCCCCTGGGAAGCGCTCAGTTCAGGCGCTTCCCCTCCCGCAAGAGGGCCTGGGCGCGCTCCACGTAGGCGGTGAGGGCGGCGTGCCACTCGTCCGCCGGGTGGAGGTAGGGCAGCACCGCCTGGCCCCGGCGCACCATCTCCTCGGGAAAGCGGTAGCCGAGCTGGGCCAGGGTGTCCACCACCATCTCCTGGGCCCCCACCCACTCCCGGCTCCCCTCCTCGGCGCTTTCCGCCGCCTTGCGGTAGTGTTCCAAGGCCTCCTCCAGGTGGAGGAGGTCGTAGGCCACGTGGCCCAGGACCAACTCCCCCGCGGCCACCGCCCCCCGGGCCACGGCCTCCCGGGCGGCGGCCTCCGCCTCCTGGTAGCGCCCCTGGCGGTAGAGGGCCTCGGCCAGATCGGCGTAGGCTTGGGCCAGGTAGGGGTAGCCCTCCTCCCGCACCAGGGCCCGGAGGTGCTCCTCGGCCTCGGGGTAGGCCCCGTGGTCCAGGGCCGCCACCCCCATCTCGTGGAGGACGTGGGGGCGCTCCCCGGCGTCCGCCCGGGCCAGGGCCTCCCGGAAGCTCGCCATGGCCTCCTCGTAGCGCCCGAGCTGGAGGAGGGCCTGCCCCTCCACCAAGGGGGTGCCGTAGGCCTTGTGGCCGCTCTCCTCCTCCAGGGCCAGGGCCTTGCGGATCTCCTCCAGGGCGAGGCCCGGGTTGCCCAAAAGGAGGTGGGCCCGGGCGAGGAGGTAGTGGCGGGTGGCGGCGTCCTCCGGGTCCTCCTCCCCCACCGCCGCCTCCGCCTCCTTCAGGGCGAGAAGGGCCCGCTCCCCCTCCCCGGCCTCCAGCCACATGGCGGCGGCGTCCAGGAGGAGCCAGTACCGCTCCAGGCCCAGGGCGAGCTCCGCCCCCCGCTCGTAGGCCAAGGCGGCCTCCCCGTGGCGGCCAAGCCGCTCCAGGATCCGCCCCTTAAGCCCCTCGGCCCGCCAGGCCAGGTGGGGGGGAAGCCCCGCCTCGAGGGCCTCCAAGGCCTCCTCCAGCCTCCCCAGGTAGAAGAGGGCCTGGGCCTGGTGGTACCGGACCCGGGGGTCCCGGCTCGGGAGGAAGAGGGGAAGGACCTCCCGCTCGGGCCGCCCCTCCAGGGCGAGGAGCTCGGCGAGGAGGCTCCGGTACAGGGGGTCGTACTCCAGCCCTCCCAGGGCGTAGGCCTCCTCCAGGGCGTGGTGGGCCTTCTCCAGCCCCTCCTCCCCGTAGAGGGCGTAGACCTCGGCGAGGAGGAGCCAGGCCTCCTTGGCCTCCCTCTCCCGGCCGAAGAGGGCCTTCCGGGTGAGGAGGTCAATGGCGGTGTCGTAGTCCCCCTGGTGCAGGGCCTCGAGGACCCCCTTCATCGCCGCTAGAGGATACCACATGCCCCGTCTTCCCACCGGCAAGGCGCTACCATAGGGCAAGGGAGGTAGACCTTGCCGCAGCGGTTCAACCCTTTCAACCTGCTCCTTCTCGTCCTGTTGGGGTATCTCGTCTACACGGCCCTAAGCGGACCACCGGCCCCCACCCTCGCCTACACGGAGTTCCGGGAGCTGGTGCGCCAGGGGAAGGTGGCGGAGGTGACCCTGGAGGAGACCCGCATCACCGGGCTCCTCAAGGCCCCGGAGCGCTTCCCCACGCCCCAGGGGACCGTCCAGGTCTCCCGGCGCTTCCAGGTTCCCCTGCCCCCCGCCCAGGTCCAAGACCCCGAACTCCTCCGCTTCCTGGAGGAAAACGGGGTGACGATCGTGACCAAGGCCCCCTCCATCTGGCCCCAGGTCCTCCTCTACGTGGCCCCCACGCTCATCCTCATCGCCTTCTTCTGGTTCTTCTTCATGCGGGCCCAAGGCGGGGCCGGCCAGGTGATGCAGTTCGGCCAGAGCCGGGCCAAGCTCTACGGTAAGGAACGCAAGGTGAACACCACCTTCAAGGACGTGGCCGGCCACGAGGAGGCCAAGCGGGAGCTCATGGAGGTGGTGGACTTCCTCAAGAACCCGAAGAAGTACCTGGAGATCGGGGCCGAGATCCCCAAGGGGGTGCTCCTCGTGGGCCCGCCCGGCACGGGCAAGACCCTCCTCGCCCGGGCGGTGGCGGGGGAGGCGGGGGTGCCCTTCTTCTCCGTCTCCGCCAGCGAGTTCATGGAGATGTTCGTGGGCGTGGGGGCGAGCCGGGTGCGGAGCCTCTTTGAAGACGCCCGCAGGAACGCCCCGAGCATCATCTTCATTGACGAGCTGGACTCCATCGGCCGCAAGCGGGGCGCGGGGATCGGGGGCGGCCACGACGAGCGGGAGCAGACCCTGAACCAGATCCTCTCGGAGATGGACGGGTTTGAGAAGGACACCTCCGTCATCGTCCTCGCCGCCACCAACCGCCCCGACATCCTGGACCCCGCCCTCCTTAGACCCGGGCGCTTTGACCGCCAGGTGGTGGTGGGCCTCCCCTCCCTGGAGGAGCGCAAGGAGATCCTCCTCGTCCACATGCGGGGCAAGCCCATCGCCGAGGACGTGGACGCCCTGGAGCTCGCCCACCTCACCCCGGGCTTCTCCGGGGCGGACCTCAGGAACCTGGTGAACGAGGCCGCCCTCCTCGCCGCCCGGAACGGGGAGAAGAGGATCCGCAAGGAGCACTTCCTCAAGGCCCTGGACAAGATCGTCTTAGGCCTGGAGCGGTCCGCCCTGAAGCTCTCCGAGGAGGAAAGGCGGGCCGTGGCCTACCACGAGGCGGGGCACGCCGTGGTGGGGGAGGTCCTGCCCCACGCCGACAAGACGGAGAAGGTCTCCATCGTCCCCCGGGGAATGGCCCTGGGGGCCCGCTGGAGCAAGCCCGAGGAGCGGGTCCTGGTCTCCCGGGAGCACCTCATGGACGAGCTCGCCGTGCTCATGGCGGGCCGGGTGGCGGAGGAGCTCTTCACGGGCACCGTGACCACGGGGGCCCAGGACGACTTCAAGCGGGCCACGGGGATCGCCAAGCGGATGGTCCTGGACTGGGGCATGGGGGAGCACTTCAAAAACGTCGCCTGGGGCTCGGACTCGGGGCCCGTCTTCCTGGGGGAAGAGATCGCCAAGAAGAAGGACCACTCCGAGGAGACGGCCCGCCTCATTGACCAGGACATCATGAAGATCCTGGACGAGGCCTACGAGCGGGCCAGGAAGGTGCTCTCCACCCACCGGGAGGCGGTGCACAAGATCGCCGAGGAGCTCCTCCGGGAGGAGACCATCCCCGGGGACCGGGTGAGGGCGATCCTCCGGGAGACCCAGGCGGTGGAGCGGGCCGAGGACCTAGGGCAGGAATAGCTCCGCCCGCACGCCTAATCCCCGGGCCCGCTCCACCCAAAGGGGGTTGTCGTCCCAGTAGACCGCCTCCCCTGGGGCGAGGCCCAGGGCCTCTAGGGCCAGGGCAAGGGCCTCGAGCTTGTCCGGAGCGTGGTAGGCCAGGACCCCTTCGGGGGGCGGCAGGTCGGAGACGAGGTGGAAGGGCTCGGGGAAGGCGAGGCCCCGGGGGCGGAAGGCCTTGGGGTAGAGCCTCGAGGCCCCGGGGAAAAGGGCCTCCAGCGCCTGCGCCCCCTCGGCCTTGAGCCGGGGGAGGAGGGCGTAGAAGGCCTCCGAGAGGTAAAAGACGGGCTCCCCGCTCTCCTCGGCGAGGAGGCGGAGGAGCCTCGGCTCCACGGGCTCGCAGTACACCCCGGAAAGGTCCAGGAGGTAAACCACCCCTCGAGTCTACGGCTTATACTGGGTTCAAAGGAGGGAAAGGAATGGAGCTTTTCACCGAGGCCTGGGCCCAGGCGTACTGCCGGAAGCTGAACGAGAGCGAGGCCTACCGCAAGGCGGCGAGCACCTGGGAGGGCTCCCTGGCCCTCGCGGTGCGCCCGGACCCCAAGGCGGGGTTCCCCAAGGGGGTGGCCGTGGTCCTGGACCTCTGGCACGGGGCCTGCCGGGGGGCGAAGGCGGTGGAGGGGGAGGCGGAGGCGGACTTCGTCATTGAGGCCGACCTCGCCACCTGGCAGGAGGTGCTGGAGGGACGCCTCGAGCCCCTAAGCGCCCTCATGCGGGGACTTTTGGAGCTCAAGAAGGGCACCATCGCCGCCCTCGCCCCTTACGCCCAGGCGGCCCAGGAGCTCGTCAAAGTGGCCCGGGAGGTGGCATGAGGGCCGTGGTCTACAAGGGGCCCTTCCAGGTGGCGGTGGAGGAGGTTCCGGAACCCAGGTTGGAAGCGGACACGGACGCCCTCCTCGAGGTGGAGCTTTCCGCCATCTGCGGCTCCGACCTCCACATCTACCACGGCAAGATCGCCGGGGTCCTGCCGGGGACGGTCCTCGGGCACGAGTTCGTGGGGCGCATCGTGGAGAAGGGCCCCCTGGTGCCCTTCCCCGTGGGGGAGCGGGTGGTGGGAAGCTTCCAGGTGGCCTGCGGGGAGTGCCCTGCCTGCCGCAAGGGCCAGTTCTTCGCCTGCTCAAGGGGCGGGGTCTTCGGCTTCGGCCTCGCCCTGGGCAACCTCCCGGGGGCCCAGGCGGAGAGGGTGCGGGTGCCCTTCGCCCG
The DNA here is from genome assembly GCF_000091545.1 of Thermus thermophilus HB8. Taxonomy (GTDB): domain Bacteria; phylum Deinococcota; class Deinococci; order Deinococcales; family Thermaceae; genus Thermus; species Thermus thermophilus. Next base: position 380,041 of record NC_006461.1, on the reverse strand, counting down.
GCACACCCTCTTCCCCATCGGGGACCTCCCCGCCGAGGAGGCCATCCTCGCCGGGGACATCCTCACCACGGCCTACGGGGGGGTGAGGCCCTTCCTCACCCCCGGCATGAGCGTGGCCGTGGTGGGCTCGGGGCCCGTGGGCCTCATGGCCCAGATGGTGGCCCACGCCCTGGGGGCAGGGCAGGTCTATGCCATAGACCCGGAGGAAGCCCGCCTAGAGAAGGCCAAGGCCCTGGGAAGCCTCCCCATCCACCCCAAGGCGGAGGACCCCGTGGCCCGGGTGCGCCGGGAGACCGAGGGCCTGGGGGCGGATTTGGTGGTGGAGGCGGTGGGCGGGGACGGGGAGGCCCTGAAGCTCGCCCTGCGCCTCGCGGGCCCGGGGGGCGTGGTCTCCAGCCTTGGGGTGCCCACGGCGGAAAGGCTGGACTACCCCTGGCTTCCCGCCTTCAGCCGGGGGATCACCCTAAGGAGTGCCCTCGCCAACGTCCCCCGCTGGATCGGCGAGGTCCTCGCCCTGCAGAAGGCGGGCAGGCTCAAGGGGAGCTTCGTCTTCAGCCACCGCCTCCCCCTGGAGGAGGCCCCCGAAGGCTACCGCCTCTTCCACGAGCGGAAGGCCACCAAGGTCGCCCTCGTGCCCTGAGGCTTCTTTGTCCGCTGACTCCTTCATTCTACCACGGCTTGCTCCCTTGCAAAGGGGTATGCAAAAAGCCGCGGGCCTTACGGGGTTTTCCGGCGGCGCGGTGGCCTTTACTGGAACGATAACACGAAATCCAGCGCTACACTGGAAACAGGGAAGGGAGGTGCGGCATGGCCCGGTACCTGGTGGTGGCCCACCGCACGGCCAAGAGCCCGGAGCTCGCCGCCAAGCTCAAGGAGCTTTTGGCCCAAGACCCGGAGGCCCGCTTCGTCCTCCTGGTCCCGGCGGTCCCCCCTCCCGGGTGGGTCTACGAGGAGAACGAGGTGCGGCGCCGGGCCGAGGAGGAAGCGGCGGCGGCCAAGCGGGCCCTCGAGGCCCAGGGCATCCCCGTGGAGGAGGCCAAGGCGGGGGACATCTCCCCCCTCCTCGCCATAGAGGAGGAGCTCCTCGCCCACCCCGGGGCCTACCAGGCCATCGTCCTCTCCACCCTGCCCCCGGGGCCTTCCCGGTGGCTTAGGCTGGACGTCCACACCCAGGCGGAGCGCTTCGGCCTCCCGGTGATCCACGTGATCGCCCAGGCCGCCTAAGCCCCCCGCGGCGGGGCTTCCTCGTTTTCTCATCCGCCTTGCGTATACTTCCCCCGTGCTGGGGCGCTACGTCCTCCGGGAGGTCCTCGTCCCTTACCTGGTGGGGGTCTTCCTCTTCGCCGCCCTCCTCACCTTTGACCTCCTCTCCAGCCTCTCGGGGGTCCTCCTCTCCCGGGGGGTGGGGGCCCGGGAGGTGGGGCTTCTCGTCCTCTACCGCCTGCCCTGGACCCTAAGCCTCGCCCTCCCCTTAGGGCTGGTCTTCGCCGTGCTGGTGGGGCTTGCGGGGCTCATCCGCCGCTCGGAGCTCAAGGCGGCCTACGCCGCGGGGGTCCCCCCCTTGGCCCTCCTCAGGCCCCTCGTCCTTCTGGCCCTCGCCGTAAGCCTCCTCAACCTCCTCAACCTGGCGGAGCTCAGGCCCCGGTCCCAGGAGGCCTACGACGGGCTCCTGGGCCGGATCCTCTACGGGGAGGGCGGGGCCTCCGGGGTCCTGCGCCGCCAGGTCTACGCCCCCCCGGGCCTCGGCGTGTACTTCGCCGAGGAGGTCTACCCCGAGCCAGAGGGAAACCGGCTCCGGGGGGTGCGGGTGGTGGACGAGAGGGGCCGGGTCTACAGCGCCGAGGAGGGCCTTTGGGACGAGGAAGGATGGCGCCTCAAGGGCTACGTGGTGGAGGGGGAGGAGGTCCGGCCCTTTGAGGGCGTCCTCCCCTTCCCCGCCCGGTTCCGCCCCAAGGAGAGCCTGGGCTCCCGGGACCCCTACGACTCCACCCCCCTCGAGGAGCTCTGGGCCCGGGCCCAGGTGGAGCCCGAGGCCCGCTTCGCCTTCCACCGCCGCCTGGCGGACGCCCTGGGGGGCCTGGTCCTGGGGGCGGCCGCCGCCGCCTTAGGCCTCTCCTTGCGGGAAGCCGCCTGGGCCTTCCTGGGGGTGGTCCTCCTCATCTTCGGCTACTACGTCCTCTGGACCCTGGCCGCCCAGCTCGCCCGCTACGACGTAAGCCCCCTCCTCGCCTACCTCCCCGACCTCTTCTACGGGGCCTTGGCGGGGGCGCTCGCCTGGAGGCTACGGTGAAGACCCTGGACCGCTACCTCCTGCGGGAAACCCTGCCCCTCTTCGGCGGCGGGCTCCTCGTCATCGTCCTCCTCTTCCTGGGCGGGGCGGTGTACGAGGTCCTGGCCCCCCTGGTGGCCAAGGGGGCCGACCCCTACACCCTCCTCCGCTACCTCCTCTTCCGCACCCCCGAGGCCCTGGCCCGGGGCGCGCCCGTGGCCTACCTCTTCGCCCTCCTCGTCCTCCTCTCCCGCCTGGGGGAGGACGCGGAACTCAAGGCCCTCCTGGCCCTCGGGGTGCGGCGGGAGCGCCTCCTCCTTCCCTTCCTCCTCCTCGGGACCGCCATCGCCCTCGCCGCCTTCCTCCTCGGGGAGGGCCTCGTCCCCCAAGCCCTCGCCAAGGGGCAGGACCTCCTGAGGCGGGAGGTCCTGGAGCGCCCCCGGGCCCTCCTCACCCCGGGGGCGACCTTCCAGGACGCCCAAGGCCGGGTGGTCTACGTGGGGAAGGTGGAGGGGGAGGCCATCGGGGCCCTCAGGGTCCTCTCCCGGGAGGAGGTCCTCCTCGCCGAGCGGGGAAGCTTCCGCGGCGGGGTGCTGCACGTGGAGGAGGGGACCCGCATCACCTACGAGGGAAGCCGCCCCCGGACCCTGGCGCGCTTTCAGCGGGGGGAGCTCGTCCTCAAGGACCTCACCTTTGACCCCTGGCAGAACCCAGCGAACCGGATGACCCTGGCCGAGCTCCGAAAGGAGGTGCAAAGGCTCCGCCAGATGGGGGTGCGGGCGGGCCTCGAGGCCACCACCTACTACCGCCGCTTCGCCGAGCCCCTGGCCGCCCCCGTCTTCGCCCTCTTCGCCGTGGGCCTCGCCTTCTACCTCCTCGGGGGAAGCCGCAGCCTCGGGCTTGTGGGGGTGGCCGTCCTCACCTTCTTCTACTACGCCACCTGGAGCGTGGGGCGGATCATGGGGGAGCAGAACGCCCTGGACCCCTTCCTCGCCGCCTTCGGCCCCAACCTCCTCTACGGGGCCTTGGGCCTTTTCCTCTTCCTGGGAGGGCGGCGGTGAGGTGGCTTCCCCTTCTCCTCTTCCTCCTCCTTCCCGCCCTCGCAGAGGAGAGGGTGATCAAGGTCCTGGAGGCGGAAAGGCTGGAGCTTAGGCAGGAAGGGGGGGAGGAAGTCTACGTCCTCGTGGGAGAACCCGTGCGCCTGGAGCGGGAGGGGGAGACGCTGGAGGCCAAGCGGGTGGTCTACTTCCGGGAAAGGCGGCTCCTTTTGCTCTCGGGAGGGGTGCGCTACCGGGACCGGGAGGGGCGCCTCATTGAGGCGGAGGAGCTCCAGGTGGACCTCGCCGACGAGAGCTTTGACGCCCTCGAGGTCCGCATAGAGGCCGAGAACCTCCTCCTCACCGGCCCCGTCTGCCAGCGGGCGGCGGGGGCGATCCTCCTGGAACGGGGCTACGCCACCCCGTGCGCCTCGTGCGGCCAGGAGGTTCCCGACTACGCCTTCCGCGCCCGGGAGATCGTCCTCTACCCCGGGGACCGGGTGGTGGCCCGGGACGTGACCCTCCTGGTCCAGGAGAAGCCCGTCCTCACCCTGCCCGTCCTCCTCCTCTACCTCTCGGAGAGGCGGCCCCGCCTCGAGGTGGGCCAGGACGAGGGGGGCCTCTATGTGAAGGCCGACCTCCCCTATGTGGCCGCCTTCGGCCTCGGCTACACCCTCCTCCGCTACTACCAGGGCCGGGGCTACGGCTTCGGCCTGGACCACTACGGCACCGGGGAGGCCAAGGAGCGCTACTTCTTCCTCCACACGCCCCCCGACACCTTCCAGTACCGGGGGGAGTACGGCCTGAAGCGGGCCGGGTTTTCGGTCGCGGCCCTGGTGGAGCGGGACGACACCCAGGAGAAGCTCACCCGCTTCCGCCTCGAGGCCCTCCTCCCCGGCACCCCCACCCCCCAGGACTGGCGCTACGCCTTGCGGCTCGAGGGCTTCCTGGACCACGACCCCTCCACCCCCCCGCCCCGCGCCCTCCAGCGCCTCCCCGAGCTGGAGGCGCAAAGCCCCACCCTCCGCCAGGGCCCCTTCAGCCTACAGCTGAGCCTGCAGGCGGGGCGCTACCTGGCGGAGACCAACCCCCTAAACCGCTCCGCCCGGGCCCTCGGCCCCTACGCCGAAGCGGGGAGGCTTCTCCTCGCCCACACGGAAAGTCTCGTCCTCGCCCCCTGGCCCGGGGCCACCCTGCGGGGGGAGAACCGCTTCCGCGGCTTCTACTACACCACCCAGAACCCCGACGGGGAACACGAGCGCCAGGTGGACTGGAGCACGAGCCTCGCCTTTCGCCAGGCCCTCGGGGGGGTAAGCCTCGAGGCGGGCTACCTGAGGAGCGTCCAGGAAGGGGAAAGCCCCTTCCGCTTTGACGCCTTGCCCCAGCGGAGGACCCACCAGGCCACCTTAGGCCTAGGCTTCCGGGAAAGGCCCCTCGCCCTCTCCCTCAAGGGGGGGTGGGACCTGGAAAAGGAAGCCTACCTCCCCCTGGAGGCCGAGGCCAGGCTCCAGGACCGGGGGTACGGCCTCCTCCTCTACCACAAGCGGGACCTGGAGGAAGGCCCCCTGGAGACCCGCCTGGAGGGTAGCCTCACCCCCTACCCCTTCTCTTTACGGGCAAGCCTCCGCTACGACCACCCAAAGGCCCTCTTTGACCCCCTCCTCCTCCAGGGGGCCTACGCCCTCCCCGCGGGAAGCCTAAACCTCGCCCACCGCCACGGCCTGAACGGGGAAGGGGCCCTGGAGACGAGCCTCACCCTGGCCTACCGGGAGGGCCAGGAGGCCTACACCCTCCAGGCCCGGAGGGACTGGCCCAAGGACACCCTCCAGGCCTCGGGCCAAGCCATCCTGGGCCGGCAAAGCCTCTCCCTCCAGGCCACCCTGGACCCCACCGCCCTCGCCTACCAGGCGGGCTTCCGCTCGGGAAGCGCCCCGGGACCCCTCCTAGACCTCCTCCTCTCCGGGCGGTACCAGGAGGGCTTCCGGGGGACGAACCTCCGCCTCGGCCTCACCCAGGCCCTCCCCGAGGCGACCTTCCGCCTCACGGCCAACCTGCACCTTCCCGAGGTGGAGGACGGGGAGGTCTACCTGAAGGACCTCGCCCTCTCTGGCGGCCTGGAGCTTTGGGGGCCCACCCCGCCCGACGAAAGGGGGGAAAACGCCCTCCCGGGGCTTGCCCTCTCGGGAAGCCTCACCTACACCCGAAGCCCCACCAGTCCCGAAGGCTACGCCCTCGCCCTCAGGAACTTCGGCCCCACCCTCACCTTCCTCGGCCGGGAGAACACCAAACTCCACCTCGCCGCCCTCCTCACCCAGAACCTCCCGGGAACCCCCCTGAAGCCCAAGTTCCTCCTCACCCTGGACCGGTGCTGCTGGGCCATGCGCTTCACCCTGGACGCGGCCAAGAACGAGGTGCGCCTCGCCTTCCTCTACGGGGGGCAGGCGGCGGAGGTACTTATGGACGAGGAAGGCGTGCGCTTGGGAGGTCTGCCGTGAAGCGGCTTGGGTTTCTCCTCCTCCTTTTCCTCACCGCCTGCACGGGAAGCCAGGAGCCCCCCCTTCCCGCCCTCCTGGCGGCGGGGGGAGGGGACGAGGTGCGCTTCTACCGGGCCCAAGACCTCCAAAGGGGGACCGGAACCCCGGTGGAGACGTGGGCGACCCCGGGCCTCCAGGACCTGGCCTACAGCCCCACCTTCCAGAGGCTCTACCTCCTCTTCCCCGACCGGGTGGAGGCCTACGACGCCACGGGCTTCAGCGAAACCTCCGTCCCGAAGGGCACCGCCGCGGACCAGGGCTTGCCCCCAGGGGTGGACTGCACGGGGGGGTACCTCCGCCTCGGGCAAGGCGCCCTCCTCCTCCACTGCCCCGCCGCGGCCCGGGCCTTCCTCTGGCCTCTGGACGGGAGCGGAAGCCTCCTTGAGGCCGACCTCACGGGCCTGGACCCCGCCGCCCGCCTCGCCCTCCTCCCCCAGGGGAGCCTGGACCTCCTGGCCTACCTCACCTCGGCGGCCATGGGCTTTCGCCCGGCCCAGGACCCAGAGGGAACCCCTTCCCTGGAAAGGCCCCTCAGCCCCCCCTTGGACGCCGCCCCCTTTGACCTCCGGGCGGACGCCGCCAAGGGAAGGCTCCTCGGCCTAGGAAGCCTAAACCTCGAGGCCCGCCTCTACACCCTCCAAGGCGAGGCCCTGGGAAGCCAAAGGGTCCTCGGGGACTTCTTCGGCGTCCCCCGCCTCGCCCTGGACCCGGTGGCGGGCCTTGCGGTCTACGGCCGGGGCTTCCAGGTCCTGGAGCCCAGGGCCTCTTCGGTCCTCGAGGCCTACACCGATTTCGCCGCAGGGGCCATGGGCCAGGACGGGTACCTGTACCTGGCCTCCGGAAGCCTCCTCTACGTCTACGACCTCGTCCCCTCCCCGCCCCAAAGGGTGGCCATCCTCTCCTTGGGCCTCGCCCCCAAGGCCCTGGCCTTCCTCCCCGTAGAATAGGGGCATGCTCCAAGGGAAGGCCTTTCTCATCACCGGGGCCGGAGGGGCCCTAAGCCGGGCCCTCATCCCCGCCTTCCACCAGGCGGGGGCCAGGCTCTTCCTCTCCGACCCCAGGCCCGAGCGCATGGCGGAACGGGCCCAGGCCGTGGGGGCCAAGACCTTCGTCGCCGACCTCACCCGGCTGGAGGAAGCCCTGGCCCTGGCCCGGTTCGTGGAGGAGGAGGCCCCCCTCTACGGGGTGGTCCACACCGTGGGCGGCTTCGCCGCCGGGCGGTTTTTGGACACCGACCCGGGGCTTTACGACTGGATGCTGGACCTGAACCTCCGCACCACCTTCAACCTCCTCAAGGCCGTCCTGCCTTACATGGCCAAGCGGGGGGAGGGCTTCTTCGCCGCCTTCGCCGCCGGCCCCGCCTGGACGGGGGCGGGCCCGGGAAGGGCCCTCTACACCGCGGCCAAAACCGCCCTGGCGAGCCTCTTGAGGTCCTTGCAGGGGGAGGTGGAGGGGGTGCGCTTCCTCGTGGTCTACCCCATGGGCACCCTGGACACGGAGGCCAACCGCAAGGCCATGCCCGAGGCGGACTTCTCCCGCTGGATCGCCCCCGAGCTCGTGGCCAAGGTGGTGGTGGAGGCGGCGGGGGCTAAGGGCGGGAGGCTTCTGGAGCTTCCCATCTACCCGCCCCTCTAGCCCCCACGTAGGCCCCGAGGAAGTCCGCCACGAGGTCCAGGCCGAAGGCCTCCCGCCCCGGGACGAGGCTCTGGTGCCATTCGTCCACCACCCCGTAGAGGGCGGCGAGGAGGAAGGCGGGGAGGAACCGCCCAAGGCCCCGCCGCCAAAGGGCCCCGAGGAGGGCGTAGGCGAGGAAGTGGGCGAGCTTGTCCCAAGGATGGGGAAGCCCGGCGCCCGGGAAAGGCCTTTCGGAAAGCCACCAGAGCACCCCCATCCACAGGAGGGCGAGGAGGGCGTAGAAGGGGCGCACTACGCCTCCACCAGTTCCCAAAGGACCCCCAGGCCAAAGCTTGGGTGGAGGAAGGCCACCCGGTGGCCGCCGAAGCCGGGCCTCGGGGCTTCGTCAATAAGCTTCGCCCCTTCCGCTTTGAGCCGGGCCAGGTCCTCCTCTATCCGGGAAGTGGCGAAGGCCAGGTGGTGGAGGCCGGGGCCCCTTTTGGCCAGGAACCGCCCCACCGGGGTCTCGGGGCCAAGGGGGGAGAGGAGCTCGAGGAGGGCCTCCCCTTCCCCCCTAAGCAGGGCCACCCGCACCCCCTGGTGGGCCACCTCCCCTTCCGCCACCACCCGGAAGCCCAGGCTTTGGTAGCGGGCCTTGGCCTCCTCCAGGTCCTCCACGGCGATGCCCACGTGGTGGAGCCGCATGGGGCTATTCTAGCCCTTCCAGCACCCCCTTGGCCGCCTGGAGCCCGCTGAAGAGGCACCCCCCCAGGAAGGTGCCCTCGAGGGCCTTGTACCCGTGGAAGGCCCCGCCCCCAAACCCCGCCGCCTCCCCCGCGGCGAAAAGGCCCGGCAAGGGCTCGCCCAAGGGCTTGAGGGCCCTTCCCTTGAGGTCCGTCTGAATTCCTCCCAAGGTCTTGCGGGTGAGGGTCCAAAGCCTCACCGCCACCAAGGGCCCCTTTCCCGAGAGGAAGGGGTGGGGCTTGGCCACGCGGAAAAGCCGGTCCCCCACATAGCGGCGGAAGGCGTGGACCATGAGGACCTGGCCGTCCTTGGCGAAGGGGTTTAGGAGCTCCCGGTCCCGGGCCTTCACCTCCCGCTCAAGCCTCCCCGGGTCCAGGACCCCGGGGGCCAGGGCCTCCATCTTGCGCATGAGCTCGGAGAGGTCCTGGGCCACGAGGAAGTCCTTCCCCCGCTCCAAGAAGGCCCGGACGGGGGCCGCGGGGCCCAGGAGGCGGTTTCTCACCACGCCGAGCCAGCTTTTCCCCGTGAGGTCCGGGTTCTGCTCCGAGCCCGAGAGGGCGAACTCCTTCTTGAGGGTGGGGAGGTCCAGGATGAACCAGCTCCAGTCAAAGCCGGTGCTCCGCAGGTACCGCAGGGTCTCCAAGGCGTACGGAGTTCCCGTGGCCCGTGGCCAGGCCCCCGCCCCGCTCCGCCCAACCCACCACCGGGAAGAAGCGCACCCCCAAGGAGGCGAGCCAGGCCCGTTTCTCCCCCGCGGCGAACTCCAGGTAGGCCTCCGCGAACCGCCTTCCCCAGGCGTCCTCCTCCCGGTCGTAGCCCGCCGCGCCCATCCAGTCCTGGAAGGCGAGCTCCACCGAGTCCCGGATCCCCAGGCGCCTCTGCTCGGGGGAGTCCACCAGGAAAAGCCCCCCGAAGGACCAGAAGGCCTGCCCGCCGAGGTAAGGCTCCTGCTCCAAAAGGAGGACCCGCTTGCCCCTTTGGGCCACCTCCGTGGCCACCACGAGGCCGGCGAGCCCCCCACCCACCACCACGAGGTCGGCGTCCATAAGGTTGGGGACATTATACCCGGTTCAAAGGTCGTACCAGGGGGGCTTGCCCCGGAAGAGCAAAAGCTCCTTCCCCACCTCCTCTTTAGGGGCCTCCTCCAGCCGGATCACCTGGGGCGGGCAGCTCTCCACGCAGGCCCCGCACCCCGTGCAGGCCGCCACCTGGAGGTAGAGGACGTACTCCTCCCCCTCCCGCACCCGCCGCACCGCCTCCGTGGGGCAGACGTTGGTGCAGACGGGGCAGAGGGTGCACCCCTCCTCCACCCGGATCCGGGGCCAGCGGACCTCCGGGGCGCGGCTTGCGGCGAGGCGCCTAAGGCGGAGCTCGGCGGGAAGCTCCCCTTCCCTCTCCTCCTCCAAAGCGGGCAGGGGAAGCTCGGGGACGAGGTCGGCGGCGGTGCGCTTGGCGCTTCCCAGAAGGGCCTGGAAGAGCTCCCGCCTGCCCACCCTTTCCCCGGGAAGCTCCCCCTCCACCACCTCCACCTCCACGGGGAAGTAGCGCCTCGCCTCCTCGGCCATGCGCGCGAGGCGCTCAGGGACCTCCGGCCCCCCGATCCGGCAGGCTTCGCAGTCCCCCCGGGCGAGGACCACCTTGCCGAAGCGGCTTCCCGCCTCGGCCAATAGCCCCGGGGTGAGGCGGCCCAGGCACAACACCTCCTCGCCCTTCCCCTCGGCCTTGGAGCACCTAAGCTTCCCCTTTCCCCGGATCAGGGCCTCCTGGATGGCCCCGAGGGGGTACTCCAGGGCGATCCCGGGGCAGACCCCGGTGCAGAGGCCGCACCCCGTGCACAAGACCTCGTCCAGCTCCACCCGCCACCCCTCGAGGCGCACCGCCCCCTTGGGGCAGACCCCATAGCACTTGTCGCACCCCCCCACGCTGTTCTTGTAGAGGAGGCAGCGGGCCTCGGTGTAACGGGGCCTCGGGTCCGTGGCCTTGAGGAAGGCGTTGAGGAGACCGTCCAGAAAGCCCATGGCTAAGGGGCCTGGAGGAGGTCCCTAATGGCCTCCAGGAAGCGGTCAAACTGGGCGAAGTCCATCTGCTGCTGGTTGTCGGAGAGGGCCACCTTGGGGTTGGGGTGGACCTCCACGTGCACCCCGTCCGCCCCCACGGCCAAGGCGGCGCGGGCCAGGGGGGCGAGAAGGTCCGTGCGCCCGGCGGCGTGGGTCACGTCCACGACCACGGGGAGGTGGGTCTCCTGCTTGGCCAGGGCCACGGCGGAGAGGTCCAGGGTGTTGCGCGTCCAGCGCTCAAAGGTGCGGATCCCCCTCTCCGCCAGGATCACCTGCTCGTTCCCCTGGGCGAGGATGTACTCGGCGGCGTAGAACCACTCCTCCATGGTGGCGGAAAGCCCCCGCTTTAAGAGGACGGGGCGCCGGGCCTTCCCCACCTCCTTGAGGAGGGCGAAGTTCTGCATGTTCCGGGCCCCGATCTGGAGGATGTCGGCGTACTCCGCCACCACCTCCACGTCCCGGGTGTCCATGACCTCGGTGACGAAGACCATGCCGAAGGCGTCCGCCGCCTTGCGGCCAAGTTTAAGCCCCTCCACCCCGAGGCCCTGGAAGCCGTAGGGGCTCGTCCTGGGCTTGAAGGCCCCGCCCCTTAGGACCCTCACCCCCCGCGCCGCCAGGAAGCGGGCCGTCGCCATGATCTGCTCCTCGCTCTCAATGGAGCAGGGCCCGGCGATGAGGAGGGGCTTCTCCCCGAAGACCACGTCCTTGACCCGCACCCTCGTGGGCTCGGGCTTATGCCTCTTGGAGTAGAGGAACTTCTTCTGGTCCTGGCGCTCCTCGAGGTCCAGGCTCGCCTTGAAGATCTCCTTGAAGAGCTTCCTTATGGTCTCGTCGGGGAAGGGCCCGGGGTTTTCGGCGGTGAGGTAGGCGAGCATCTCCTCTTCCCGCTTGGGGTCGTAGTGGGGAAGGCCGAGCTCCGTCTGGAGGCGGCCGATCTCCTGCACGAGCCTCCCGCGCTCGGAGAGGAGGCGCAGGATCTCCCGGTTCACCCGGTCCACCTCTTTGCGGAGGGCCTGGATGCGCTCGTCCATAGCCTATTCTATGGCCCGCCCGCCCTCAGGGTGTCAAGCGGCCTCCTGGGGCCTCTGCCTTTCCGCGAGGCGGGCCACCAGGACGGAGACCCAGTAGAGGACGAGGAGGGGGCCGCTCACGATGAAGAGGGAGACCACGTCCACCGTGGGGGTGATGACCGCGGCCAGGGTGAGGAGGAGGACGACGGCGATGCGCCAGTTGCGGGCGAGGAAGGAGGAGGTGAGGATCCCCAGGCGGGCGAGGAGGTAGCTCACCACCGGCATCTCAAAGACCACCCCCATGACGGTGAGCATCATGAGGATCTGGCCCATGTAGCGGCCGATGGAGATCTGGGGGGTGACCACGTCCCCTAGGAAGCCCAGGAGGAAGGGGACGGCGAAGGGCAGGAAGGCGTAGTAGGCGAAGAGCGCCCCCAGGGCGAAGCTGAACCCCGCCCCCAGGAGGAAGGGCACGGCCAGGCGCTTCTCGTGCTCATAGAGCCCCGGGGCGATGAAGGCCCAGACCTGGTAGACGATGAAGGGAAGGGCGAGCACAAGCCCCCCGAAGGCGGCCACCTTCAGGGAGACGAGGAAGGGCTCGGTGATGTCCAGGACGATGAGGTTGACCTGGATGCCGTGGGCCTTGGCCGCGAGGTCCAAGGGCCTCTTCAACCACTCCAGAAGCTGGACCCTGAAGGTCCAGGCCACGCCCGTCCCCACCGCCCAGGCGAGGAGGGACCAGAGGATCCGGGCGCGGAGCTCCTCGAGGTGCTCTACCAGGGGGGCTTCCTTCAAGCCTTGGGCTCCTCCTTGGCCTCCTGAACGGCCGCGGGCTTGGGCTCGTCCTTCACCTCAATGCTCTTCTCCAGCTCCTCCCGGATCTCCTGGGCCCCCCGCTTGAACTCGCGGATGCTCTGCCCCAGGGAGCGGCCGAGCTCGGGGAGCTTCCTGGGCCCGAAGATGAGGAGGGCGACGAGGAGGATGACGAGGATCTCCGGCATGCCGAGGTTCATGCCCTAAGTCTAGCACCCCGGGGCTGAAGGGAGGAGAGGGCTACCCTTCCCCGAGCTTCCTGAGGGCGTACCCCTCGAGGTTCTTCTGCCTCTCCCGGGCCACGGCCAAGGCGCCCTCGGGCACGTCCTGGGTGATGACGCTCCCCGCCCCCACCAGGGCGCGGTCCCCCACCCGCACCGGGGCCACGAGGACGCTGTTGGAGCCGATGAAGGCCTTCTTGCCGATCTCGGTCTTGTGCTTCCGCTTGCCGTCGTAGTTCGCGGTGATGACCCCGGCGCCGATGTTGGTCCCCTCCCCCACCTCGGCGTCCCCGAGGTAGGCGAGGTGGCCCGCCTTCACCCCCTTGTGGAGGAGGCTGTTCTTCACCTCCACGAAGTTCCCCACGTGGACCTCCTCCATGAGGACCGCCCCCGGGCGGAGCCTGGCGAAGGGCCCGGCGGAGGCCCCGGGGTGGAGGTGGGCCCCCTGGGCCACGGTGTGGGCGAGGACCTTGGCCCCGGGTTCCAGCACCGTGTCCTCGAGGACGGCGTAAGGCCCCACCTCGCACCCCTCGCCGATCCGGGTCTTTCCCTTGAGGACCGCCCCGGGCCAGAGGGTAACGTCGGGGGCGAGCTCCACCGAGGGCTCCAGGTAGATGGTCTCGGGGAGGATCATCCGCACCCCCTTCCCCATCCACTCGGCGCGAAGCCTCCTAAGAAGCACCCCCTCCACCCGGGCGAGCTCCTCGCGGGTGTTCACGCCCAAGGCCTCCTCCGCCACGCCCCGCACGGCCAAGACCCGCCTGCCGTGGGCGCGGTAGATGGCGATAAGGTCCGGGAGGTAGTACTCCCGGGCGGCGTTTTCGTTCCTCACCTCTTTGAGGGCCTGGAAGAGGAAGCCGTCAAAGGCGTAGGCCCCGGCGTTCACCTCCCGGATGGCCCGGACCTCAGGAGGCGCGTCCTTCTCCTCCACGTTCCCCAAGACCTCCTCCCCCTCGCGGAGGATCCGGCCGTAGCCCGTGGGGTCAGGGAGCTCCGCGGTGAGGAGGGCCATCCCCGCCCCCTCCCGCACCCTCCGGAGAAGGGCCTCCAGGGTCCTCGGGGAAAGGAGGGGGGTGTCCCCCTGGGTCACGAGGAAGGGCCCGGGGAAGTCCCGGAGGAGGCCTTCCGCCTGGAGGAGGGCGTGGGCGGTCCCGAGCTGCTCCTTTTGCCACGCCACCTCCACGGGGTAGCCCTCCAGGGCCTCCACCACCTTCTCCCCCCCGTGGCCCACCACCACCACGAGCCTTTCCGGCTTGAGGGCTAAGGCGGCCTCGAGGGCGTAAAGGAGCATGGGCTTCCCCAAAAGGGGGTGGAGCACCTTGGGCAGGCGGGACCGCATCCTGGTCCCCTGCCCCGCGGCCAGGATCACGTGGGCGTGCATGCCTCCCATCTTAGCGCCGAGACGCCTCCCCCTTGCCCAGCCGGCGCAGCATGTAAAGGGAGAGGAGGACGAGGGGCAGGCTCACCACCTGGGTGGCGGTGAAGAGGCCGATGCCGAGCTCGTCGTTGCGGTAGACGGGAAGCCACAAGGGGTTCAGGCGGAAAGGCTCTTCCAGCACGGAGCGGAGGACGCTGTACCAGAGGACGAACTGCCAGAAGGCGTAGCCGTAGAAGGGCCGCTTCCTAAGCCAGTAGAGGGAGAGGAAGAGGAGGATGAGCCCCACCACGGCCCCGTAGACCTGGGTGAGGTGCACGGGGCCCCGGAGGAGCTCGGCGCACCGGTAGACCTCGGAGATGTCGTCAATGCCGGGGCAGACCCCGGGAAAGCCCCTGGCCCACTCTGGCCAGGTGAAGCCGATGGGCAAGGTGGTGAGGCGGCCTGCGGTGTCGGAGCCGTTCATGAGGTTGCCGATCCTCCCGGCGACGATCCCCAAGGCCACCCCCGGGGTGGCGGCGTCCAGGTAAGGCCACAAGGGGTAGCCCCGCCTCCGGTGGAAGTAGTAGAAGGTGAGGCCCCCCCCCAGGATGGCCCCGTGGAAGGAGAGGCCCCCGTGCCAGATGTAGAGGGCCTCGAGGGGGTTCTCCAGGAAGTAGCCGGGGGAGGTGAGGACGTACCCGAGCCGGGCCCCCACCACCCCAAAGACCACGGCCCAGAAGACCACGCGCTCAAAGGGCTCGAGGTCCCATCCCCAGGCCCTTAACCGGCGCCGGGCGAGCTCGTAGCCCAAAAAGATGGCCAGGGTGAGGAGGACCCCGTACCAGCGGATGGCGAGGGGGCCGATCTGCACCATCACCGGGTCCACGTTCCACCCCCCAGGCGCGCCGCAACCTCCACAAGCTCCCGCTCGCCAAAGGCCCCCTCGAGGAGCACCTCCTCTCCCCAAAGGAGCACCGGGACGCGGAAGGTGTACCGGGCGAAGAGCTCCGGATCGCGGTCCACGTCCCGCCGCACGTAGGGAACCCCCAGGGCCCACAAAGCCCTCTCCGCCTTCTCGCAAAGCCCGCACCCTTCCCGGGTGACGAAGACCAGCTCCATGGCGGAAAGCATACGTCAAAAGATGGCCCTGAGGACCAGAACCCCCATGGCCAGGTGGACGAGGACCTTGGCCACCACCCCGCCCATAAGCCCCACCAGGGTCCCCCAGGCCGCCCGCAGCGCCTCCTCCGGCCGCCTTCCCGAGAGGTACTCAAAGAGCCAAGCGAGGAGGAAAGGGAGGACCAAGACCCCCACCACCCCGAAGAAGAGCCCCAAAACGCCCCCCAAAAAGGCCCCCCAAAGCCCCGCCCGTCCCGCCCCGTAGCGCCTGGCCCCCACCAGGGCGGCCACGTTGTCCAAAAGCATGGCGAGGAGGGCCAGGGCCCCAAGCCCAAGCCACGTCCCCAGGGAAAGCTCCCGGAAGCCCACGAGAAGCTCGTGCACCAGGGCCCCGAAGAGGATCACCAAGGTGGCGGGGACGAAGGGAAGGAGGGTGAGGAGGACCCCGAGGACCCAAAAGGCCACGAAGAACCAGTCGGCGAAGGCGTCCACGGAACCGAGGGTAGCGGAAGGCGGGGTGAGAAGGGAAAGAGGCGGTAGAATGGCCCCATCGGCCTGGCCCGCTACCGCATCGCCACCAAGCCCTACCTCCCCTACCCCGGGGAGCGCCTCGCCCGGAGGAAGGGGCTTGGGGGGGAGTTTTACGAGCTCCGCCCCTACGCCCCCGGGGACGAGGTGAGGAGGGTCCACTGGCGGGCCTACGCCAAGACGGGAAGGCTTTTCACCCGGCTGGAGACCGCCCCCGAGAGGGCCCGCTTCCGGATCTACCTGGACCAAAGCCCGAGCATGCGCCTCCACGGGAAGCTCCCCTACGCCCGGGAGGTGGCGGCCCTCCTCCTCAGGATCGCCCGCCAGGAGGACCCCTTGGCCCGCCTCGAGGGGGGAAGCCCCGAGGAACTCCGCCCGGGGAAGGGGGTGCTGGTCCTCGTCACCGACGGGCTTGACCCCCTCCCCTGGCCCAGGCTCCTCCCCAGGCGGGTGGTCCTGGTGCAGGTCCTCTCCCCCCTGGAGCTGGACCCGCCCCCCACGGAGGCCCTCCTCAAGGACGTGGAGACCGGGGAAACCCTCCCCGTGGGGCGGGAGGAGGTGGAGGCCTACAAGGAGGCCCTGGCCGCCCACCTCAAGGCCCTCCGCCTCCTCGCCCTCCTCCGGGGGCGCTACGCCCTCCTCAGGGTGGGGGAGCCCCCCCTTCCCGCCCTCCTACGCCAGGGCGTTCTGGAACTCCTCTAGGCCCAAGGCCTTGAGCCTTTCCGGATCCACGCCCCCTTCCCAGCCCGCAAGCCTCCGGTAGGCCCTGACCCCCTCCCGGAAGGCCTCGGGGTCCAAGCGGGCCTCGGGGTTCCCCTTGCGGAAGGGCTGGAAGAAGCGCTCGGGAAGCCGGTCCTCCTCCGGGGAGATCCCCTCCCGCAGGTTGAAAAGCCGGGTGAGCTGGAGCGTCCTCTCCCCCACCTCCAGCATCTCCTCCGGGGAAAGCCGCCAGCCCGTGGCGGCGTAGAGGGCTTCTTGCCACTCCTCCGGGGTCCAGGGGACGAAGTCGCACATCACCAGGCTGTTCACGAAACCCCGCTCCCGGGTCTTGGTCCAGAGCATCCGGATCTTGGCCTCGGAAAGGTCCTCTATGGGCAGGGGCTGGAAGTCCTCCCCGTAGAAGCGGAGCTCCCTCAGGGCCCTCCCCTCCTTGGCGAAGGCGGTGTCGTGGAGGTTGTGGTTGTGGTCCGCCCCCGTGGGGCTCACCGCGTAGCCCACCCCTAGGGCCCGCTTGTACCGGGGGTCGTGCATGGGCACCTCCTGCCCCTTCACGTGCATGGCGAGCTCCGGGTGGCCCAGGCTCTCGGCGAGGCGCTTCGCCCCTTGGGCGAGAAGCTCCCCAAGCCTCCCCTCCCTCCTCGCCAGCTTCTCTATGGCGGCGATGAGGGCATCCCCGTTGCCGAACCTCAGGCCCAGGCCCTCGTCGTCCAAATAGCCCTTCTCCACCGCCTCCATGGCGCAGGCGATGGTCACCCCCACCCCGATGACGTCCAGGCCGTACTGGTTGCAGAGGGTGTTGGCCTTGGTCACGGCGTAGGGGTCGGTGACCCCGCAGGTGGAGCCCAAAGCCCCAAGCCCCTCGTACTCCGGCCCCCCGTACTCGGGACGGACATCGTACCTGCCCGTACCCTCAATCTTCACCACCTGCTTGCAGCGGATGGCGCAGGCGTAGCAGGTGTCCCGGCCGATGCGGATGCCGAGGGCGTCCAGGCTGGTCCCGTCCAGGGCCTCGGCCCCCTCCAAAAAGCCATCCAGGAAGTTGTGGCTGGGGAGGACCCCCCGGAGGTTAAAGGGCTTCACCGTGCCCACGGTGCCCATGGTGACGAGGCCCGCCGCCCGGTCCATGCGCTCCTTGGCCATGCGCCGGGCGAGCTCCTTGAGGAGGCCGGGGTCGTGGTAGGCGGGAAGGGTCTCCTTGTGGGCCCGGGCGGAGACCGCCTTGAGCCTTTTGGCCCCCATGACCGCCCCCAAGCCCCCCCTTCCGGCGAAGTGGGCCAGGTCGTGGATCACGTTGGCGGTGAGGACCCGGTTCTCCCCGGCGAGGCCGATTTGGGCCACGCGGGTGTTCCCCCCGTGGGCCTCCTTGATGAGGGCCTCCACCTCCAGGGGGTCCTTGCCCCAGAGGTGGACCGCGGGGTGAAGGGCCACCTCCCCCCCTTCCACGTGGAGGTAGACGGGAGCTTCCGCCTGGCCCAAAACCACCAGGGCGTCCAGGCCCGCGTTCTTGAGCTCCGCCCCGAAGAAGCCGCCGCCCTCCGCGTCCCCGTACCCCCCGGTGAGGGGGCTTTTGGCGGCCACGGTGTTCCGCCCCGAGCCGGAGATGGGGGTTCCGGTGAGGATCCCGGGGGCGAAGACGAGGGCGTTCTCGGGGCCCAAGGGGTCGGCCCCCTTGGGCACGTGCCTGAGGAGAAGGTAGGCGGCGAGGGCCCGCCCCCCGAGGTAGCGCCGCCAGAAGGCCTCGCCAAAGCTTTCGTACCAGACCTTTCCCGTGGAGAGGTCCACGAAGGCCACGCGGTCGTGATACCCCTTGGGCATACCCAAAGTTTAACCCCGCCCGAAGCGGGCGGGGGCCCGAACCGGTAAGGCGAAAGGGCCTCTAGCGGGTCCTGCTGGAGAGGAGGTCCTCCGCCAGCTTCTGGGCCCTGTCCAAGGCCGCCTTGGGATCGGCCTTGTTGAGGATGGCCTCCTTGATGGCCTGGCCCAGGATGTCAAAGCGGATCTGCTCCCACTCCGCCAAGGCGGGCTCAAACTTGGCGTAGCGGCTCTGGCGCACGATGGTGGCGTAGTCGGGGTTCTCGGCGGCGTAGGCCTGGTAGACGGGGTCCTTGAGGGCCCCCTCGGTGACGGGCACGTAGCCCGTGGCCGTGGCGAAGACCGCCTGGGCCCTGGGGGAGAGGACGAACTCCAGGAAGTCCTTGGCCACCGCCTGCTCCTCCTTGGAGGCCTGGCGGAAGACCACCAGGTTGGTGCCCTGGACGAGGCCGTAGCCCGGCTGGCCCTTGGTCCGGCCCGGCAGGGTGGCCACCCCCAGGTCAAACTTGGCCGCCCGGAGGTAGTAGGTGTAGCCCGCGGAGGTGTCCACGCTGAAGGCGTAGGGCCCCGAGCCCAGGTTCTGGTTGATGTAGCCCGAGGTGATGGGCTTGGCCCACCCCTCCTTGACCCCGTTTTGCAGGAGGGTGAGGGCCTCCACCGCCTCCTTGGAGTTCAGCACGAGCTTCCCGTCCTTGAGGTAGCTCCCGCCCAGGTTGAAGAAGAAGTAGGCGAAGGTGGAGGCGTCGGGCTGGAACCAGTAGACGGGGCCGCCCTCGGCCCGGGAGAGCTTCTTTGCGGCGGCCACGAACTCCTCGAGGGTCGCGGGCACCGGAACCCCGTGCTTCTTCAGGAGGTCCTTGTTGTAGTAAAGGACCTGGATGCTCTTGTTGAAGGGCACCCCGTAGACCACGCCCCCGAAGCGGACGGCGTTCAAGAAGGTGAGGTTCACCCCTTGGAGCTTGACCCCCAGGGACTCTATGGGCAGAAGGGCCTTGGCCTCGAGGTAGAGGGCGATGTTGTTCTCAAAGGCCTGGGCCATGGTGGGCACCTTCCCGGCGGCGAAGGCCGCCTTGATCTTGGTGGAAAGGTCCCGGTACCCCCCCTGGGGCACGGGGCGGACGCACCGCCCCTGCTGGGCCTTGTTGAACTCCACCACCAGGTTCTCCAAGGCCGCTTTAGGGGCCCCGCCGGTGAAACCGTGCCAGAGCTCGGCCACCACCTTGGCCCTGGCGCACTGCTCCTTGATCACATCCTCCGGCTTGGCCTGCTGGGCGAAGGCCACGCCCAGCGCCGCCACCAGCAAAAGCGCCTTCTTCATACCCTCACACCTCCGGGGAGAGTATACCCTGCCCCGCGTCAGGGCACGTTCAAGCTCACTTCAGCCCCGTGCGGGCGATCCCCTGAATGAACTGCCTCTGGGCCACGAAGTAGCCCAGGACCACGGGGGCGATGACGAAGGCGCTCGCGGCCATCAAGGCCCCGTAGTCCGAGCCCGCCTCGGAGACGAAGGCGAGCAGCCCGAGCTGCACCGTGCGCATCTCCGGGCTCTGGGTGACGATCAGGGGCCAAAGCAGGGCGTTGTAGGCCCCGAGGAAGGTGAAGATGCCGTAGGAGACGAGGCCGGGGACGCTCAAGGGCAGGGCGATGCGGAAAAGCTGGGTCAGGTACCCCGCCCCGTCAATGCGGGCGGCGTCAAAGAGGTCCTGGGGAAGGGAGAGGTAGAACTGCCGCAGGAGGAAGATGCCGAAGACCGAGGCCAGCCAGGGAACGATGAGGGCGTAAAAGGTGTCCAGCCAGCCCAACCGGGCGAGGAGGACGTAGTTGGGGATGAGGAGGACCTCCCCCGGGACCATCATCGTGGCCAGGACGAGGACGAAGACGGCCTCCTTCCCCGGGAAGGGGATCCGGGCCAGGGCGAAGGCGGCCAGGGCGGCGAGGAAGAGGCCCACCGCCACCTGGACGGAGGCGGTGAAGAAGCTCACGAAGAAGTACCGGCCCCAGGGGGCGGCGTCCCAGGCCTCGAGGTAGTTGTGGAACACGTACCCCAAGGCCCCGGGCACCGCGTTCACCCACTCCAGCCGCCAGTACTCCCCCTGGGAGCGGCGGGCGTCCGGGGGCAGGGGGGGCTCCAAGGGCACCCCCTTGGGCCAGAGGACCACCAGGGGGACCCGGCGGAAGCCGGCCTCCCCCGTGTTGGTGAGGCGGACCCACCACCCCCCCTCCCCCCGGACCACCTCCACCCTCGTCCCGTCGGCCACGGGGTCAAAGAAGGCCCCCGGGGAGCGGGGCACGAGGGCCCTCGGGGGCGGCGCCTCGGGCCCCGGGAAGAAGAGGGCCACGCTCCGCCCGGGGCCAAGCCCCCCAAAGAGGGGGCTATCCCCCAGCCTCGCCGCCTTGAGCCAGTTCACCGGCTTCATCCGCTCGGGAACCCAGACGGGCTCGGCCTGGAGGGCCTCCTGGGGGCTTTTGAAGCTCGTGGCCAGCATCCAGTAGAAGGGGAAGGCCATCACCCCTCCCCCCGTGAGGAGGAGGAGGTGGACGAGAAGACGGGCCGCCCTAGATCTCATAGTTCACCCGCTTTTCCAAAAGCCGCCGCTGCACCAGGGTCAGGGCCAGGATCACCAGGAAGGTCACCATGGCGATGGCGCTGGCGTAGGAGAAGTCCGAGTCGCGGAAGCCCTTGTTGTAGAGGTAGAAGGCCAGGGTCAGGGTGTCCTGCAGCACCCCGCCCGTGGGGGTGAGGACGTAGACCTGGGTGAAGACCTGGAAGGCCCCGATGAGCCCCAGGGTGAAGAGGAAGAAGGTGGTGGGGGAAAGGAGGGGCCAGGTGATGAGGCGGTGCTTCTGGAAGAAGCTCGCCCCGTCCAGCTCGGCGGCCTCGTAGTACTCCTTGGGGATGGCCTGAAGCCCCGCCAGGAGGATCACCACCTGGTAGCCCAGGAAGTGCCACACGCTCATGGCCATGACGGCCACGAAGGCCAGGCTGGGCCCCGCGAGGAAGCCCTGAAGCTCCACCCCCAGGGGGCGCAGAAGCAGGGCGAAGACCCCGGTGGGGGTGTTCAGCCAGTCCAGGCCCGGGGTGTGGAGGAGCCAGTTGAGGAAGCCGAACTCGGGGTGGTAGATCCAGCGCCACACGGCGGCCGCGGCGGTCAGGGCGGTGATGTAGGGGAGGAAGAAGAGGGTCCGGTACAGCCCGAGGAAAGCCACCTGGGTGTTGAGGAGGATGGCCACGAAGGTGGCGAGGAGGAGCCCGGTGGGCACGGTGAAGACCACGTACCAGAAGGTGTTGCCCAAGGCGCGCCAGAAGAGGGGGTCCTCGAGGAGGATCCGGTAGTTCTGGAGCCCGGCGAAGGCCGCGGGCCTGAGGAAGTTCACCCGGTCAAACAGGCTGAGGTAAAAGGCGTAGAGGGTGGGAAAGACCTGCCACACCAGAAGGAGGGCGAGGGCGGGCCACACCAGGGCCCAGCCGTAGAAGGCGGCCTAGGCCTTCTCCGGAAGGGTCCGCCCCAGGGCCAAGGCGGCGCCCAAGGGCCCGAGAAAGGCCAAAGGCGGGAAAAGAGGGGCCAAAAGCCCGAGGGCGAGGGGCGCGGCCCGCCACCCTCCCCAAAGCAGGCCCCAGAGCGCAAGGAGAAGGTACCCGGCCCACAGGCCCCACGCCGCCCAAGCGGGGAGAAAGCCCAGCCTCTGGGCGTAGAGGCCGAGGGCGAGGAGCACCCCCACGCCCAAGACCCAGTGCAGGGGATAGGTCCTCATTCCCTGCCGGAGTATAGCAGGAGGCCCTAGGATGGGGAGGATGTGGACGCTGGTCCTGGACACGGCCACCCCCTACCTCTCCCTGGGGCTCTTCCGGGGGGAGGCGGGGGTGGGCCGGGTCAAGCGGGTGGAAAGGCGGCACGAGGAAGTCCTCTTCGGCCTCCTGGAGGAGGTCCTGAGGGAGGTTGGGGCCGGGCGCGAGGAGATCGGCGCCCTGGTCTTGGGCGAGGGCCCGGGCTCCTACACGGGCCTGCGCATCGCCTTGGCCGCGGGCCTCGGCCTCGCCCAGGCCCTGGGGGCCAGGGTCTTTGGGGCGAGCTCCCTCCTCGCCGCCTGCTGGCCCTACCTGAAGGAAGGGGAGCCCCTCACCCCCCTCTTCACCGCCAGAAACGGCCTCTTCTACGGGGCCACCTACACCCTGGAGGGGGGAAGGCCCAAGGAGGTGGTCCCCCCGAGGAAGCTCAAGGCCACGGAGCTCCCGCAGGAAGGCCGCCTCCTCCTGGACGCCCCTCCGGACCCCAGGGCCCTCTACGAGCTCCTCCCCTTCGCCCACGAGGGGGTGGAGCCCCTCTACCTCTGAACCGGGAAGGCCCGCGCCGGCGCAAGCGAGCCCAGGGCGGCCTTCTACCCTTTCTTCCGGTTTCCTTCGCCCAACTGGCCCAGGGAAGCTCCCTAGGGACCTTTTGCCGGGGCCCCCATGCTGGCGCAAGCCAGCATGGGGTGGCATCAGTCCCCCGCGGCCCTCGAGGCGGGCGCCCGGTAGAGGTAGCTCGGCAAGGGCTCCTGGAAGGAGGTCCCCCGGAGCCTCTCCGCCATGAGCACCAGGTTCTCCCCGGCGATGCGGGCGTCCTCCAGGACCTCGGGGCTCTCCTTGAGGGCGGTGAGGTGTTTCCGGTGGGCGTAGACCAGGCCCAAGGGGGCGAGGACGAAGCCCATGTAGGAGAGGGGCAGGAGCATCTGGGCGAGGGCCTGGCTCGCCCCTTCCTCCTCCGCCACCGCCAGGAGGGCCATGGGCTTGCCCAGGTTGAGGAGGCCCTGGTTCTCCATGGAGGTCATCCGCTCCAGGAGGGCCTTCATCCGGGAGGAGACGCTGAACCAGTAGACGGGGGTGGCGAAGACCACCGCGTCGGCGGAAAGGATCCGCTCCGCCACCTTCCCGAACCCGTCCCAGGGCCCCTGGACGCAGGTTTCCGGCCCGCAGGAAGCGGGGTCCACGGAGTAGTTGCCGGCGCAGAGGGGAAAGGGGTGCCGCACCAAATCCAGGCGCTCGGTGGTCGCCCCCTTGCGCCTGGCCGCCTCCAAAACCTCGTCCAAAAGCTCCGCCGTAAACCCGTCCGTCCTAGCCGATGCGTTCACGCCGAGGACGTGTAAGCCCATAAATATCACCTTCGCACTAAACCTCTTTTAGTTTACATCACTCACCCACCGTTGTCCAGCCCAGGCCGTACTCCGCCCACCGGGCCTCCACCAAGGCCTTCACCTTGGGGTCCATCCGGATCCTCTCGGGCCAGACCCTGGGGAAGCCCTCCTCGGGGAGCTTCCTCGTGCCGTCCAGGACCAAAACCGGCCCCTCCACCCCCGGCATCACCCGGGCGTCCCGCTCGGGATCCACGTTGTTGAGGACGTACCAGAGGAGCTCCTCCGGGCTTAGGGCCGTGTCCTCGTCGGCGAGGAGGAGAAGCCGGATCCCGGCGCTTTGCGGGGCCCTCAGGAGCCTCTCCGCCACCTCCCAGGCCTGGTGGGGGCGCCGCTTCGCCAGCACCGCCCCCCAGAGGCCCGGCCACTGCCTCTGGTCCAGGACCTCGGGGTCTTCGGGAAGCCCGGGGTGGGCCTTGGGGACGAAGGGCGCCTCACCCCCCTCCTCGGGGAGCTTCCTCGTGCCGTCAATGACGAGCTTCCCCCCGAAGGCGAAGGCCCGGGAGCTGTGGTCCAGGACGTCCACGGGGCCCCGGAGGAGGAGGGTGTCCCGCCCGGGAAGGGCGTGCTTGAGGGCCTCCAAGAGGGCGGCGAACCCGGGCTTGACCGGGACGTCCGCGTCCACGGCCACGATGACCTTGGCGAACATCATCTGCCCCAGGCCCAGCATCCCGTAGGCCACCTTGTAGGCCTGGCCGGGGTAGGCCTTCCTCAGGCTCACGTTCACCCAGTTGTGGGCCACCCCCTCGGGGGGCATGTGGTAGTCCACCACCTCGGGGAGGACGAGGCGGAGGGCGGGGAGGAAGAGCCTTTCCGTGGCCTCAATGAGGTAGGCGTCCTCCATGGGGGGGACCCCGACGAGGGTGGCGGGGTAAATGGCCCCCTTGCGGTGGGTGACGGCGGTGACGTGGAAGCGGGGGTAGAGGTCCACGGGGGTGTAGAAGCCCGTGTGGTCGCCAAAAGGCCCCTCCTCCACCAGGGGCTCCTCGGGGTCTATGTAGCCCTCGAGGACGAACTCCGCCTCGGCGGGCACGGGGAGGTCCACGGTCACCCCCCGGGCGAGCTCAATGGGGGCCCCCCGGAGGAAGCCCGCCAGGTGGAACTCGCTCACCCCCGGCAAGGGAGGGAGGGGCGCGGTGGCGGCGTAGGTGAGGACCGGGTCCCCCCCCAGGGCCACGGCCACCTCCAGCTTCCTCCCCAGCCTCTTCGCCTTCTCCAGGTGGCGGCGGCCCACCTTGTGCAATTGCCAGTGCATGGCGGTGCTCCTTGGGTCCAGGACCTGCATGCGGTACATGCCGAGGTTGAGCTCCCCGGTCTCGGGGTCCTTGGTGATGACGAGGGGCAGGGTGAGGAAGGGCCCCCCGTCCAGAGGCCAGCACTTGAGGACGGGAAGGCGCCTTAGGTCCACCTCCTCCCCCCGCCACACCACCTCCTGCACCGGGGCCCGGCGGACCCGCCTGGGGAAGAAGCCCCGGAGGAGGGGGAGCTTGGGGAGGAGGCCCAGGAGGGCGGAAAGCCCCCCCTTCCCCGGCTCCAAGGCGAGGAGGGCCTCCACCTTCCTCGCCAGCTCGTCCAGGTCCTCCACCCCCAGGGCGAAGGCCGTGCGCGCCCGGGTGCCGAAAAGGCCGATGGCCACGGGGAAGTCCTTCCCAACCACCCGCTCAAAGAGGAGGGCGGGGCCCCCCGCCTTCACCACCCGGTCCGCGATCTCGGCGATCTCCAGCTCAGCGCTCACCGGGACCCTGACCCGGTGGAGCTCCCCCCGGCGTTCCAAGGCCTCGAGGTAGGCCCGAAGGTTCCGAAACACCCCTAAGCTTACCCTTAGAGCTCCAGCACAAGGTGCTCCAGGCGGAAGTCCTTTGGGGTGCCGTGGACGAGGACGGCCTCGAGGCGCACCGGGAGGTCGTCCCGTCCGAGGAGGAAGCGGGCGCTTTGGAGAAGCCTCCTCACCTTCCCCGGGGTAATGGCCTCCAGGGGAGCGCCGAAGCGGGCGGAAGCCCGCTGCTTCACCTCCACCACCACGTAAACCCCGTCCTTTTCCATGAAGAGGTCCACCTCGCCGAAGGGAGTGCGGCGGTTCCTCCAAAGGAGGCGGTAGCCCTTCCCCAGGAGGAAGCGAAGGGCCTCCTCCTCGGCCCACCTTCCCCTCAAGGCGCCCACTCCTGGAAAAGCTCCCCGTCCAAATAGAGGCGGAAGCGGGCCTCCCCCAGGACCTGGTAGGTCCCCGAAAGCCTCAGGCCCTCCTCCCCCGGCCCCTCGTAGACCACCTGGGCTCCCCGGGCGTCCACGAGGAGGAGGCGCACCTGCCGGCCCTGGGCCTCGGGGGGCAGGTCCAGGGCCAAAACCACGGAGCGGAGGGGGGTCCCGGGGAAGGCCTCGGGCAGCTGGACCGCCCCCTGGACCGCCACCCTAAGCCGCACCGGGCTTCCGGGGAGGACGGCCTCCCCCGGCCCCGGCACCTGCGCCAGGACCAGGCCCTCAGGCGCCCCCGAAGGCACCTCCTCCACCTGGGGCAAAAGCCCCGCGGCGTTCAGCAAGAAGAGGGCGTCCTCCCGCTTCAGGCCCACGAGCCGGGGAACGACGACCCTCTCCCCAGACCGCTCCCCCGCCACCAGGAGGTCCACCCGGGCCCCGTAGGCCATGGGCGTCCCCGCCGGGGGGCTCGTGGCGAGGACGGTCCCCGCCGCCTCCTCGGCCTCCACCGCGGCCACCCGCCCCACCTGGAAGCCGAGCCCCGAAAGCCGGTCCTCCGCCTCCGCCCTGGGGAGGCCCCGGAGGTCGGGGACGGGCACGAGCCGCGCCTGGTTCAGGACCAGGCGCACCACCCGCCCGGCTCGGAGGCGGGTGCCGGGTGGGGGGTCCTGCTCCAGCACCACCTCCTTGGGCCTCGAGGGGTCGTTCCCCTCCTCCACCTCCAGGCCAAGCCCCGTGTCCCGGAGGAGAAGAAAGGCCTCCCGCGCGGTCTTGCCCACCAGGTCGGGGACCACGTACTCGGGGGGGTTGAAGTAGCGGTAAAGCCCCTGGGCCAAGAGGAGGAGGCCCAGGCCCAGGAGGAAAAGCCCCGGGGCCACCCGGGACCAAAACCCCCCCCGGCCCCGCCTCGCGGCCCCCAGGCGGAGGGGCCAAGGGGCGAGGTAGGCCACCTTGTCCTCCCCCATGGCCACGTGCTCCGGCCCGAAGCCGAAGGGGGCCAAGGCGGCCAGGACCTCCTTGGGGGGGCGCCGCCCGCTCAGGGGCCGCTCGGGAAAGAAGGCGTAGTACCGCCCCGGCTTGGCCGAGACCTGGGCCTCGAGGAGGCCGAGCTCCTCCAGGCGCCTGATCGCCGCCCGGTAGCGGTAGAAGCGGTCCTTGTCCTGGGGCGTGCGGACGTCAAAGTAGAAGACCAGCCCCCCCTCCACCCGGTAGAGGGTCACCCCGTCCCGGCTCTCCAGCGTCTCCAGAACGGGGTAGCGGTCGTCCAAGAGCATGCGGGGCCGATTATACTACGGGCGGTATGTGGGACGTGATCGTGGTGGGAGGCGGCCCCTCGGGGCTTTCCGCCGCCCTCTTCCTGGCCAGGGCCGGGCTCAAGGTCCTGGTCCTGGACGGGGGCCGCTCCAAGGTCAAGGGCGTAAGCCGGGTGCCCAACTACCCCGGCCTCCTGGACGAGCCTTCCGGCGAAGAACTCCTCCGCCGCCTCGAGGCCCACGCCCGCCGGTATGGGGCCGAGGTCCGCCCCGGGGTGGTGAAGGGCGTGCGGGACATGGGCGGCGTCTTTGAAGTGGAAACCGAGGAAGGGGTGGAGAAGGCGGAGCGCCTGCTCCTCTGCACCCACAAGGACCCCACCCTCCCGAGCCTCCTCGGGCTGACCCGCCGCGGCGCCTACATTGACACCGACGAAGGGGGCCGCACCAGCTACCCCCGGGTCTACGCCGCCGGCGTGGCCCGCGGCAAGGTGCCGGGCCACGCCATCATCAGCGCCGGGGACGGGGCCTACGTGGCCGTCCACCTGGTCTCCGACCTGCGGGGCGAGCCCTACAAGGACCACGCCCTCTAGTCCCCACGCGCTTCGCCTCCGCGGGGCCCTCGCCCCGGTGGGGGCCTACACCGGCCGCCCCGCCATCATGAAGCTCGCCGTCATCCCGCCGTCCACGGGCAGGATGGCCCCGGTGATGAAGCTGGCCTTCTCCGAGGCCAGGAAGAGGACGGCCTCCGCCACCTCCTCGGGCTTCCCCAGGCGCCTCAGGGCGTGGAGGTCCTCCCAGTCCCTCCGGGTCCTCTCCGGGTCCGGGGAGAGGGCGATGGCCTCCAGGACCGCCTCCGTGGCGATGGCCCCGGGCGCCACCGCGTTCACCCGGATGCGGAGGGGGGCGAGGTCCAGCGCCAGGGAGCGGGTGAGGTTCACAAGCCCCCCCTTGGAAGCGTTGTAGGCGGCGTTTTCCTGCTCGGCGAAAAGCCCCTGCACGCTGGCCACGTTGACGATGGCCCCACCGCCCACCTTCCGCATCTCCCGCGCGGCCAAGGCGGAAAGGTGCATGGGGGCGGTGAGGTTGACCTCAAGCACCCTGCGCCACTCGGGAAGCCGCACCGTGAGGGCCGAGCCGGGGGCGGCGATGGCGGCGTTGTTGACCAGAACGTCCACCCGGCCCAGGGCGTAGGCGGCCTCCTCCACGAAGCGCACCCGCTCCCTCTCGTCCTCGAGGTCCACCTGGAAAAACGCCCCCCCGATGGCCTCCGCCACCTCCTTCCCCTCCGGGCGGAGGTCGCACAGGGCCACCAAGGCCCCCTCCCGGGCGAAGGCCTGGGCGATGGCCCGGCCGATGCCCCGGGCCCCCCCGGTCACCAGCACCCCTTTGCCAGCGAAAAGGCCCATACCCGAAGGATTTTCCCCCGAGGGCCTCCCGTCAAGAGGGGGCCCTTGACAAAGGCCATGCCTCCTTGGTATCTTCCCTTTTGCGCTGCCCTGAGGGGGGTAGCGGGGGATCTTGAAAGCTGGGGTGGATGAAGGGCTTTGAGGGTCCTTTGAGGGGTCAAGATGGTAAGGGCCCACGGTGGATGCCTCGGCACCCGAGCCGATGAAGGACGTGGCTACCTGCGATAAGCCAGGGGGAGCCGGTAGCGGGCGTGGATCCCTGGATGTCCGAATGGGGGAACCCGGCCGGCGGGAACGCCGGTCACCGCGCTTTTGCGCGGGGGGAACCTGGGGAACTGAAACATCTCAGTACCCAGAGGAGAGGAAAGAGAAATCGACTCCCTGAGTAGCGGCGAGCGAAAGGGGACCAGCCTAAACCGTCCGGCTTGTCCGGGCGGGGTCGTGGGGCCCTCGGACACCGAATCCCCAGCCTAGCCGAAGCTGTTGGGAAGCAGCGCCAGAGAGGGTGAAAGCCCCGTAGGCGAAAGGTGGGGGGATAGGTGAGGGTACCCGAGTACCCCGTGGTTCGTGGAGCCATGGGGGAATCTGGGCGGACCACCGCCTAAGGCTAAGTACTCCGGGTGACCGATAGCGCACCAGTACCGTGAGGGAAAGGTGAAAAGAACCCCGGGAGGGGAGTGAAATAGAGCCTGAAACCGTGGGCTTACAAGCAGTCACGGCCCCGCAAGGGGTTGTGGCGTGCCTATTGAAGCATGAGCCGGCGACTCACGGTCGTGGGCGAGCTTAAGCCGTTGAGGCGGAGGCGTAGGGAAACCGAGTCCGAACAGGGCGCAAGCGGGCCGCACGCGGCCCGCAAAGTCCGCGGCCGTGGACCCGAAACCGGGCGAGCTAGCCCTGGCCAGGGTGAAGCTGGGGTGAGACCCAGTGGAGGCCCGAACCGGTGGGGGATGCAAACCCCTCGGATGAGCTGGGGCTAGGAGTGAAAAGCTAACCGAGCCCGGAGATAGCTGGTTCTCCCCGAAATGACTTTAGGGTCAGCCTCAGGCGCTGACTGGGGCCTGTAGAGCACTGATAGGGCTAGGGGGCCCACCAGCCTACCAAACCCTGTCAAACTCCGAAGGGTCCCAGGTGGAGCCTGGGAGTGAGGGCGCGAGCGATAACGTCCGCGTCCGAGCGCGGGAACAACCGAGACCGCCAGCTAAGGCCCCCAAGTCTGGGCTAAGTGGTAAAGGATGTGGCGCCGCGAAGACAGCCAGGAGGTTGGCTTAGAAGCAGCCATCCTTTAAAGAGTGCGTAATAGCTCACTGGTCGAGTGGCGCCGCGCCGAAAATGATCGGGGCTTAAGCCCAGCGCCGAAGCTGCGGGTCTGGGGGATGACCCCAGGCGGTAGGGGAGCGTTCCCGATGCCGATGAAGGCCGACCCGCGAGGGCGGCTGGAGGTAAGGGAAGTGCGAATGCCGGCATGAGTAACGATAAAGAGGGTGAGAATCCCTCTCGCCGTAAGCCCAAGGGTTCCTACGCAATGGTCGTCAGCGTAGGGTTAGGCGGGACCTAAGGTGAAGCCGAAAGGCGTAGCCGAAGGGCAGCCGGTTAATATTCCGGCCCTTCCCGCAGGTGCGATGGGGGGACGCTCTAGGCTAGGGGGACCGGAGCCATGGACGAGCCCGGCCAGAAGCGCAGGGTGGGAGGTAGGCAAATCCGCCTCCCAACAAGCTCTGCGTGGTGGGGAAGCCCGTACGGGTGACAACCCCCCGAAGCCAGGGAGCCAAGAAAAGCCTCTAAGCACAACCTGCGGGAACCCGTACCGCAAACCGACACAGGTGGGCGGGTGCAAGAGCACTCAGGCGCGCGGGAGAACCCTCGCCAAGGAACTCTGCAAGTTGGCCCCGTAACTTCGGGAGAAGGGGTGCTCCCTGGGGTGATGAGCCCCGGGGAGCCGCAGTGAACAGGCTCTGGCGACTGTTTACCAAAAACACAGCTCTCTGCGAACTCGTAAGAGGAGGTATAGGGAGCGACGCTTGCCCGGTGCCGGAAGGTCAAGGGGAGGGGTGCAAGCCCCGAACCGAAGCCCCGGTGAACGGCGGCCGTAACTATAACGGTCCTAAGGTAGCGAAATTCCTTGTCGGGTAAGTTCCGACCTGCACGAAAAGCGTAACGACCGGAGCGCTGTCTCGGCGAGGGACCCGGTGAAATTGAACTGGCCGTGAAGATGCGGCCTACCCGTGGCAGGACGAAAAGACCCCGTGGAGCTTTACTGCAGCCTGGTGTTGGCTCTTGGTCGCGCCTGCGTAGGATAGGTGGGAGCCTGTGAACCCCCGCCTCCGGGTGGGGGGGAGGCGCCGGTGAAATACCACCCTGGCGCGGCTGGGGGCCTAACCCTCGGATGGGGGGACAGCGCTTGGCGGGCAGTTTGACTGGGGCGGTCGCCTCCTAAAAGGTAACGGAGGCGCCCAAAGGTCCCCTCAGGCGGGACGGAAATCCGCCGGAGAGCGCAAGGGTAGAAGGGGGCCTGACTGCGAGGCCTGCAAGCCGAGCAGGGGCGAAAGCCGGGCCTAGTGAACCGGTGGTCCCGTGTGGAAGGGCCATCGATCAACGGATAAAAGTTACCCCGGGGATAACAGGCTGATCTCCCCCGAGCGTCCACAGCGGCGGGGAGGTTTGGCACCTCGATGTCGGCTCGTCGCATCCTGGGGCTGAAGAAGGTCCCAAGGGTTGGGCTGTTCGCCCATTAAAGCGGCACGCGAGCTGGGTTCAGAACGTCGTGAGACAGTTCGGTCTCTATCCGCCACGGGCGCAGGAGGCTTGAGGGGGGCTCTTCCTAGTACGAGAGGACCGGAAGGGACGCACCTCTGGTTTCCCAGCTGTCCCTCCAGGGGCATAAGCTGGGTAGCCATGTGCGGAAGGGATAACCGCTGAAAGCATCTAAGCGGGAAGCCCGCCCCAAGATGAGGCCTCCCACGGCGTCAAGCCGGTAAGGACCCGGGAAGACCACCCGGTGGATGGGCCGGGGGTGTAAGCGCCGCGAGGCGTTGAGCCGACCGGTCCCAATCGTCCGAGGTCTTGACCCCTCCATCCGCACTCATCCCATCCCACCCCAGCTGCCCCCTACCCCCCCGCAGCGCGGGATTTTGAAAACCCAAAACACCAGAATCCCCCGTGCCCATAGCGGCGTGGAACCACCCGTTCCCATTCCGAACACGGAAGTGAAACGCGCCAGCGCCGATGGTACTGGGCGGGCGACCGCCTGGGAGAGTAGGTCGGTGCGGGGGATTTTCCCTTTCGCGGGAGTAGCTCAGTCGGTAGAGCACGACCTTGCCAAGGTCGGGGTCGCGGGTTCAAGTCCCGTCTCCCGCTCCAATACCCAAACCCCCCAGGTCAAAACCTGGGGGGTTTATCCTTTTAGGTCCTCGTCGCTGAGCCAGTCGGCCCACACCTCCAGGTGGGCGGCGTCCGCCACGGTGAGCACGGCGTTTTCCGGGTAGAGGATCCGGGTGATGGAGGTGTTTTGGATGTGGAAGCGGCGCCAGGTGTCCCCGGCGAGGTCTAGGGCGAGCTTGAGGGCGGCGCGGATGACGCCGCCGTGGGTGACCACGAGGTGGCGGCCGGGCGGCACCTCTTCCAGAAAGGCCTGAAGCCTTCGGGCCAGGTCGGCCATGCTCTCCCCGCCGGGCCTGCGGGCGTTCCAGGGGTCCTCGGCCGCTTCCGCCAGGAAACTGGGGAACCGGGCCTCGGCCTCGGCCCGGGTCAGGCCGGCGAGCTCGCCCACGTGGATCTCCCGGAGAAGAGGCGTGGTGGCGATGGGGAGGCCGAGGACCTGGGCGAGGGGCTCGGCGGTCTGGCGGGCCCGCCGCAGATCCGAGGCGTAGAGGCGGTCAAAGCTTATGCGGCTGCGGCTGAGGCGCTCGGCGAGGCGGAAGGCCTGCCCGATACCCACGGGGGAGAGGGGGATGTCCAGGTGCCCCTGGAAGCGCCGCTGGGCGTTCCACTCCGTCTCCCCGTGGCGGACGTACCAGATCTCCTTCATACCAGGCGGACGCCCTCTCCCGGGACCACCCGGCCCACCAGGAAGCCCTCCACCAGCTTCAGGGCCTCCTCGGCCGCTTCCTGGGGGAGGACGAGGACCATGCCCAAGCCCATGTTGAACACCCGGTACATCTCCTCCTCGGGGATGCCCCCCAGGCGTTGGAGGTAGGGGAAGACGGGGGGGATGGGCCAGCTTCCCCGCCGGACCTCCGCGCCGAGGCCCGGGGGCAGGGCCCGGGGCAGGTTCTCCGGGAGGCCCCCGCCGGTGATGTGGGCGGCGGCGTGGAGCTCCACCCCCGCCTCCCAAAGGAGGCGGAACTCCTTCAGGTAGGCCCGGTGGGGGCGGAGGAGGGCTTCTTTAAGGCTTTCGCCGAGTTCGGGGACGGGGGCGGAGAGGTCCTGGCCCGCCACCACCTTGCGGATGAGGGAGTAGCCGTTGGTGTGGGGGCCGGAGGAGGGGAGGGCGAGGAGCGCGTCCCCTTCCCGCACCCGCTCGGGCCCGAGGATGCGGCTCCGCTCCACCACGCCCACCAGGGTGCCGGCGATATCCCAGGCGCCTTCCCGGTAGACGCCGGGCATCTCGGCGGTTTCCCCCCCTAAGAGGGGGATGCCGTGCGCGCGGCAGGCCTCGGCCAGGGAGGCGAGGAGGGCGGCCAACACCCCTTCGTCCAGGTGGCTTGCCGCCAGGTAGTCCAGGAAGAAAAGGGGCTCCGCCCCCTGGGCCAGGAGGTCGTTGACCGAGTGGTTGACCAGGTCAAAGCCGAGCCCCGAGACGTCCCCTGCTTCCAGGGCCAGGAGGGTTTTGGTGCCCACGCCGTCCGTGGTGGCCACCAAAACCGGTTCCTCTAGGGCCTTGAGCCGGCTTGCGGCGTAAAGCCCGCCGAAGGCCCCCATGCCCCGCAGGACCTCGGGGGTGTAGGTGGCGGCGATGGCCTCCCTGGCCCGCCTTAGGGCCTCGGCCTTGGCCTCGATGTGGACCCCGGCCTCCTCGTAGCGCATCGGCCCTATCCTACCCCAAGGGCCTCGAGGAGGAGGCGGCGCACCAGGTCGGGCCGGGCTTGGCCCCGGGTCTTGCGCATCACCTGGCCCACGAGGGCGTCCAGGGCCTTGACCTTTCCTTGGCGGACGCTTTCCGCCGCCTCGGGCATGGCGGCGATGGCCTCGGCCACCAAGGCCTTCAGCGCCCCCTCGTCCGCCACCACCTTGAGCCCCCGTTCCCGCACCAGGGCCTCCGGGTCCTGGCCCTCGAGGACCTCGGGGAGGAGGCTTTTGGCCACCCGGCTCGTGACCTCTCCCCGCTCAAAGAGCCCCACGAGCCGGGCGAGGCCCTCGGGGGAGAGCCGGGTCTCCTCCAGGCGGAGGCCCCGCTCGTGGAGAAGCCCCGCCACGTCGGCGAGGAGCCAGTTGGCCAGGGCCTGGGGGGAGGCGAGGCCCAAGGGAAGGGCCTGGTCTAGGAAGCGGGCGAGGGAGGGGGTGTAGGCCAGGACCTCGGCGTCCTTTTCCTTGATGCCTAGGGCGCGGTAGCGGGCCTCCTTCTCCCAGGGGAGCTCGGGAAGGCTTCGCCGCACCTCCTCAAGCCAGTCCCGGGGGATGGCCACGGGGGGCAGGTCGGGCTCGGGGAAGTAGCGGTAGTCGGCCTCTTCCTCCTTGGTGCGCATGGGGTAGGTTTTGCCGCTCCCCTCCTCAAAGCCCATGGTCGCCTGCTTCACCTTCTCCCCCCGCCTTAGGATCTCCGTCTGGCGGCGGATCTCGTACTCCAGGGCCCGTTGCACGCTCTTGAAGGAGTTGAGGTTTTTGATCTCCACCTTGGTGCCCAAAGGCTCCCCCACCCGCCGCACGGAGACGTTGACGTCGGCCCGGAGCTTGCCCTCTTCGGGGGAGGCGTCGGAGATCCCCAGGGTCTGGACCAGGGCCTGGATGCGCTGAAGGAAGAGCCTGGCCTCCTCGGGGGTCTTGAGGTCGGGCTCGGTGACGAGCTCAATGAGGGGGCTTCCCGCCCGGTTGAGGTCCAGGAGGGTCCGCCCCTCCAGGTGGAGGCTTTTCCCCGCGTCTTCCTCCAGGTGGAGGCGCTTGATGCGCACCCTTCGCTCCCCCAAAGGCAGGCTTCCCCCCCGGCCCAAGGGGAGGTCGTACTGGCTGATCTGGTAGTTCTTGGGGAGGTCGGGGTAGAAGTAGTTCTTGCGGTGGAAGACGAGCCTTTCCGGCACCTCGGCCCCCAAGGCCAGGGCGAGCCTCAGGCCGTGCTCCACCGCCACCCGGTTGGGCACGGGGAGGGCCCCCGGGAGGCCTAGGCAGACCGGGCAGGTGTGGGTGTTGGGCTCCGCCCCGAAGTAGTCCGCCCGGCAGCCGCAGAACATCTTGGTGCGGGTCTTGAGGTGCAGGTGGACCTCGAGGCCGATGACGGCTTCGTACATCGGGGAAAGTTTACCGCCTGGCGCCCTCGGGCGCGCCCGCGAGCCTCATGAACTCCTTGGGGTCCACGGCCCTGGCGAGCCCCATCTCGTAGGTGATGAGCTTGCGCCGGTAGAGGTCGGCGAGGCAGGCGTCCATGGTGATCATCCCGTACTGGCCGCCCGTCTGGATCACGCTCCTTAACTGGTGGGTCTTCCCCTCCCGGATGAGGGCCCTCACGGCTGGGGTAGCGATCATGAGCTCGTAGGCCAGGACCCGCCCGCCGCCAAAGGCCTTGGGCAGGAGCTGTTGCGTGAGGACGGCCACCAGGTTGTTGGAGAGCTGCACCCGGACCTGTTCCTGCTGGTTTTCCGGGAAGACGTCCACGATGCGGTCTATGGTCTCCGGGGCGGAGTTGGTGTGGAGGGTGCCCATGACCAGGTGCCCCGTCTCGGCGGCGGTGATGGCGGCGGCGATGGTCTCGTAGTCCCGCATCTCCCCCACGAGGATCACGTCCGGGGCCTGGCGGAGGACGCTGCGGAGCGCCTTGTGGAAGCTCTTGGTGTCGGAGCCGATCTCCCGTTGGTTCACGATGGCCCGCTTGTGCTTGTGGAAGAACTCTATGGGGTCCTCAATGGTGACGATGTGGCAGGCCTTGCGTTCGTTGATGTAGTCAATCATGGAGGCCAGGGTGGTGCTCTTGCCGGACCCTGTGGGCCCCGTGACCAGGACGAGGCCCCTTGGGCTCATGGCGATCTCGGCGATGTTCTTGGGGAGGCCGAGCTCCTCAAAGCTCTTCACGGCGCTCGGCACGACCCTTAGGACCCCCCCCACGCTTCCCCTTTGCAGGAAGACGTTGACCCGGTACCGCCCCTTCCCGGGGAGGCTGAAGGAGAAGTCCAGCTCCTTCTCCTCCTCAAAGATCCGCTGCTGCTTCTCGTCCATGAGGGCGTACATGAGGCGGCGGGTCTCCTGGGGGGTGAGGGGCTCGTACTCCGTGGGGTGGAACTCCCCGTCGATCTTCAGCATGGGGGGGAGGCCCACGGTGATCACCAGGTCGCTCGCCCCCCGCTCCACCGCGAGCGCCAAAAGGTCCACCACGTCTGGGGCTTTGGCCATCGCTTTCCTCCTTTACTCAATGGTACGCGCCAGGACCTCCTCGAGGGTGGTGATCCCTTGGAGGGCCTTGTAGAGGCCGTCCTCCCTCAGGGTCTTCATCCCCTTCCTCCGGGCGATCTCCTTGATCTCCGTGGCCGACTTCCCCGCCACGATGGCGTGGCGGATCTCGTCGTCCACCACCAAAAGCTCGTGGATGGCGTAGCGGCCCTTGTACCCGGTGCCGCCGCACCGCTCGCACCCCATGCCCTTGTAGAGCCTGGCCCCTTGGATCTCCGCCTCGGAAAGCCCGAGGCGCCTGAGGGTCTCGGGGTCCGGCTTGACCTCCACCTTGCAGTGCTCGCACACCCTGCGCACCAGGCGCTGGGAGAGGACGCCGATGAGGGCCGCGGAGATGTTGAAGGGCTCCACCCCCATCTCGTCCAGGCGGGTGATGGCCTGGGCGGCGTCGTTGGTGTGCAGGGTGGCGATGACGAGGTGGCCGGTGAGGGCGGCTTCGGTGGCGATCTTGGCCGTCTCGGAGTCCCGGATCTCCCCCACCATGATGATGTCCGGGTCCTGCCTGAGGAAGGCCCTTAGCGCCCGGGCGAAGGTGAGGCCCGCCTGGGGGTTCACCTGGGTCTGGTTGATCCCGGGGATCTCGTACTCCACGGGGTCTTCAATGGTCTGGGTGTTTTTGTCGGGGGTGGCGATGCGCTTGAGGATGGAGAAGGTGGTGAAGCTCTTGCCCGACCCCGTGGGCCCGGTGATGAGGAAGATGCCGTAGGGCTTGGAGATCACCTCCTTGAAGCGTTCAAACACCCCCGGGGCGAAGCCCAGGTCCTCGATCTCGGGGATGTCCGAGGCCTTCTTGAGGAGGCGCATCACCGCCTTCTCCCCGTAGACCGTGGGCAGGGTGGAAAGCCGGAGGTCCACGTCTATGGCCCCTTCCCGGTAGCGCACCCGTCCGTCCTGGGGGAGGCGCTTCTCGGCGATGTTGAGCCCGCCCATGATCTTGACCACGGAGATCACCGCGTTCAGCGCCCCCTTGGGCAGGGTGCTGTACGGCCGCAGGGCGCCGTCAATCCGGAGGCGCACCTGGACGTCGTTCTGCCTGGGCTCAATGTGGATGTCGGAGGCGTCCTGGAGGAAGGCCTCCCGGATCACCTGCTTCACGAACTTCTGGGCGGCGCTCTCGTCCAGCTCCAGGGGGCTTGGGACCTCCTCCTCCGCCTGCTTTTTGGCGAACTCCTTGGCGATCTCCGAGAGCTCGGCCTTGCCGTAGAAGCGCTCGATGAGCTTGGTGATGGCGGCCTCCGTGGCCACGGCGGGGGCCACTTCGTAGTTCAGGCCCTTCCTCTTGAGGGCGAGGCGCACGTCGTCCAGGGCCAGGATGTTCCTCGGGTCCTTCATCAGGAGGACGAGGCGGTTTCCCTCGAGGCGGTGGGGGAAGACCCCATAGCGGCGGCACAGGTCCTCTGGGAGGAGGAGGGGGGCGCCGGGATCGGGGGGGTCCTCCTCGGGGTCAACGTAGGGGTAGCCCAGCTGGGTGGCCACCGCCTGGGCCAGGGCCTCGGGCCTGAGCTTCCCCGACTGGACCAGGGTGTCCTCCAGCCGGCCCCCGCCCCGCCTTTGCTTCTGCAGGGCCTCCTCCACGTCCTCGGGGCGGGCGAGGCCGAGCTCCACCAGGATCTCCCCCAAAGGCTTGGCCCGGGGCAGGCCTTTCTGCACCTCCAGGGCCTCCTTCAGCGCTTCCCGGGAGAGCTTGCCCTCCTGGACCAGGACCTCCCCCAGGCGGTTCTTCTGCGGGTAGGCCCGGCGGAAGAGCTCCTCCCAGGCCTGGGGGAGGGCGAGGTAGAAGCGGGCGGGCCGATTGAGGAGCTGGGCCACCGCCTCCTTGTGCCGGGGGTCGGAGAGGACCACCTCCACCTCCCCGTTTTGGAAGCCGATGGGCACGGCGCCGTAACGCAGGGCGTCGGAACGGAGGAGGAGGAGGGCGGCGGAGGGGTCGGGGACGATCCCCTCGGTGCTTTCCAGAAACTCCAGCCCCTTCTGCTCCGCCAAGGCCCGGTAAAGGGCCTCCTCGGGGAGCCCCTTCCGCACCAGGATCCGCCCGAGGAGGTCCCCCGTCTTCTCCTGTTCCACCAAGGCCTCCTCCAGGGCCTCGCGGGAGATCCACCCCTTTTGCAGGAGGAGCTCCCCGAGCTTGAGGTCCTTCTGGCCCTCGCCCGAAGGCGGCGGGGGGACGGGAAGGCCGAGCTCCGGGTAGTGTTTGGCCAGGGCGTAGAGGAAGGCGCTTTTGGTGGTCTGGTACGGCTCCACCACGAGCCCCGTGAGGTCCTCCACCTCCTCGAGGCTCAGGGTGTCCAGGGGGTTGAGGAAGGCCACCCGCACCACCCCCGCCTCCTCGTCCAGGGCGAAGGGGATGGCCTTGAGTTCCTTGGCCTTCTCCGCGGGAAGGAGGGCCTTGACCTTGGGGGGGATCTCCACCCGGTGGAGCTCCACCAGGGGGATGCCGAAGCGGTCCTCAATGGTCTGGGCGATCCTCCTCTCGGAGAGGAGGCCCATGTCCACCAGGACCTCGGCCAAGGAGCCCCCCACCTCCCGGTGCCGTTCCAAGGCCCGCTGCAGCTCCTCGTCCGTGAGGAGCCC
Source organism: Thermus thermophilus HB8 (assembly GCF_000091545.1). Lineage (GTDB taxonomy): Bacteria > Deinococcota > Deinococci > Deinococcales > Thermaceae > Thermus > Thermus thermophilus. The sequence goes on along the minus strand of NC_006461.1, from coordinate 342,024 downwards.
GGCGTCCAAGAGGGCCGCCCCGAGCCTTTTGTCCCCTATGGTCAGCACGCTCATCTCGTCACACCCCCTCGAGGCCTCCTAAAGGGAGCTTCCAGCATGCGTATGAAACGGGTGTAAAAGAACTCCTGCTCCCGCAAGGGGGGGACCAGGACGGTGTAGGCCCCCACCAGGTTGCCCCCGAGGACATCGGTGAAGACCTGGTCCCCCACCGCCGCCACCTCCCGGGCGGGCAGGCCCAGGGCTTTGAGCGCCTTGCGGAAGCCGAACCAGGGTTTGAGGGCGGGGGCGTGGCCGGGGAGGTCCAGGAGGCGCTGCACCCGGGCAAAGCGCTCGGGGAGGGCGTTGGAGAGGAGGTAGACGGGAACCGCCCCCTTCAGGTCCGAAAGCCACGCCCGGTAGGCCTCCGGCAGGTCCCCCTCCCCGTAGGGGAGGAGGGTGTTGTCCAGGTCCAGGATCACCCCCTTGAGGCCCCGGGCCTTGAGCCACGCCGGGGTCAGGTGGAGGAGGGAGGGGAGGACCTCCCGGGGGAAGAGCATGCCTCCATTGTGCCACGGGCCCCTGTACGCTGCCTTAACGGGGGGGAAGCATCACGAGGCCCCACATCCTGCCCGTCCTTCCCCGGTCCCGGCGGTGGGAGAAGAGGTTGGGGGCGCAGTGGGTGCAAAGCCCCACCCGGTAGATCCGCTCCTCCCTAAGCCCCGCCCGCCGCGCCTGGAGGAGGAGGGCCTGCTCCAGGTCCAAGAGGTACTTCCCCGGGGCGGCGGGGTCCTCGCGGAAGGTGAAGAGCCCCGCCTCGGCGAAGCGGGCCACCACCTCCTCGCCCACCTGGTAGCACGCCCCCCCGATCCCGGGGCCGATGGCCAGGTGGACCTCCGTGGGGTCCAGGCGGTAGACCGCCTCGAGGCGCTCCAGGGCCTTGGGCAGGATCCCCCCCACCACCCCGCGCCAGCCGGCGTGCAGGGCCCCCACGGCCCCCTTCGGGTGGTAGAGGAGGAGGGGGTAGCAGTCGGCCACCCCCACCCGGAGGAGGAGGCCGGGGGTGCGGGTGAGGAGGCCGTCCCCCTCCCAGAGCCCCGGCCCCTCCACCGGGTGGACCTCGGTGCCGTGGACCTGGCGGAGGCCCGCCACGGGCGGGTGGCCGAAGGCCGCGAGCACCCGGCGCTGGTTCTCGGCCACCCTCTCGGGGTCGTCCCCGGTGGCGGCGGAGAGGTTGAGGCTGCGGAAGGGTCCCTCGGAGACCCCGCCTTCCCGGGTGGTGAAGCCGTGGGGCACCGGGAGGGGGGTGCGCAGGAGGGTCACGGGGCCACCCCCTCCAGAAGGCCTGAAAGCGCCTCGAGGAAGCCGTGGGCGGTGAGGTCCAGGCTCACCGGGGTCACGGAGACGTACCCCCGCCGCACCGCCCAGAGGTCCGTCCCCTCCTCCTCCTCCCCGGCTGGGGTGCCGGCGATCCAGTAGTAGGGCTTGCCCTCCGGGTCCAGCCGCTCCACCACCTGGTCCTCAAAGCGGTGGGTGGAAAGGCGGGTGACCAGGAGGCCTTTGGGCCTCGAGGCGGGGAAGTTCACGTTGAGGAGCACCCCCGGGGCAGTCCCCGTTCCCCCACGGCCCGGGCGATGGCGAGGGCCCAGCGGGCGGCCTCCTGGAAGTCCAGGACCTCCCCTGAGGTGTCCAGGCTGAAGGCGATGGAGGGGATCCCCAAGGAGGCCCCCTCGAGGGCCGCGGCCACCGTCCCCGAGTGGGTGAGGTCCAGGCCCAGGTTCACCCCCAGGTTGATCCCCGAGACCACCAGGTCTGGCCGGCCCAGAAGGTGGACGCCCAGGACCACGCAGTCGGCGGGCGTCCCGTCCACCCGGTAGGCGGGGATCTCCCCGAAGCCGGCGCTTTGGGTGTGCTTGAAACGCAAGGGGCGGCGGACGGTGATCCCGTGGCCCACGGCCGACTGCTCCATGTCCGGGGCCACCACGAACACCTCCCCCAGCGCCCGCATGGCGAGGCCCAGGGCCTTGATGCCCGGGGAGAAGATGCCGTCGTCGTTGGAGACCAGGATGCGCATGGCCCCTCCATGATAGAAAAAGCCCCCCACCAGGGGGGCTTTAGGGGCAGCCCTCTTGTTAGAGGCGCCGGACCCGCCTGGCCTGGGGGCCCTTGCCGTTGCGGCCCGGCTCCACCTCAAACTCCACGCGCTCCCCTTCGCTCAGGGTGCGGAAGCCATCGGCCTCAATGGCCGAGAAGTGTACGAACACGTCGGGACCTTCCTCCTGCTGGATGAAACCGTAGCCTTTTTCCGCGTTGAACCACTTTACGATGCCTTTGTTCATGCCTACTCCTTCAAATCCCTTTCCAAACCCATCTTTGGCTTCGGAAAGTAACTTATTGTTTCACGCGCCCAAGCAAAAGTCAACCCCTCCCGGGCTTGCCTAGTAAATCGCCTTGTACCCCGGAGGGGGCGGGAGAAGGGAGAGAAGAACCCTAAGGCCGTAGGCGATGAGCTCCAAAAGCGCCCGCGCCATGGCCGTCCAAGGCTTCCGCTCCCAAAGGTACCCCCCACCCAGCCGCGTCTTCATCCCCCCAAACACCCCCTCCACCACCCCGCGAAACCGGTACACCTCGGGGTCCCACCCCTCCCGCGCCCGCACCCGCGCCTCCTCCCTGGCCTCGCCCCCGCCCCGAAGCCGGATCACCGGCCGCACCCCCGCCTCCCCCAAAACCCCCCACACCTCCTTCCCGTCAAACCCCGCGTCCGCCAAAAGCCACCCCCGGGAAGGAGGAAACCGCCTCAGCACCTCCCCCCCAAGCCGGGGGTCCGGGGCGTAGCCCTCCCCCACCACTCCACCCCAGGGCCACAAGAGCCGCCTCTCCCTATCCCACCGCATCAGGGCCAGAAGCCGCGCGTGCCCCCGCACCCGCCGCACCTCCTTCCCCCGACGAAAGCGGAGAAGCCGGTCCTTGCTCCGGTAGGCCAGCCCCGTGGTGTCCATGAGGTAGAGGGGGGGAAAGCGCCGCCAGGTGTGCCGGCGCCTCGTCCGAAGCCGCTTCGCCTTCCGGCGAGGACTCCGGGGCGAGATGGGCCTCCAGTTCCCGGGAAAGCCTCTCCAGGAGGGCCTCAAGGAGTTTGGGGTCCAGGTGCTTGAGGGCGTAGCGGGCCAGGGACTGGTGGGAAGGGAAGGGGCCTTCCATCAGGTCCTGGAGTGAGGCCTCCGTCTCGCGGTAGGTGAGGTGGAAGAAGGCGCGGAAGAGAAGGAGGGCCAGGTAAAGGGCGTGGCTGTAGCGCCAGGGGCGGCCCCGCTTGCCTTTGGGGGTGGGAGGGGCCACCTCCCGGGCCAGGCGCAGGCAGTGTTCCAGGACCTCCTTGGGGCTTGCCTCCCTGCGAAGGAAGCCTCGCTTGCCCATCAGGAGAGAGATATACACCCGTCCTCCTGACCTTTGCAAGGCAAGCCCACCCCTCCCCCCTTGACGCTCCCCCAAAAGCCCCCTTATAATCGCTGTGGAATAGCTTCCAAAGGAGGTACGGTATGCAAAGGCGGACCTTTTTGAAGAAGCTCGGCGTAGGCGTGGCGGCAAGCCTCGTTCTGGGCCCCGCCCTGGTGCGGGCGCAGTCCGGCCCCGTGATCCGCGTGGCCGGGGACTCCACCGCCGTGGGCGAGGGCGGCCGCTGGATGAAGGAGATGGTGGAGGCCTGGGGGAAGAAGACGGGCACCCGGGTGGAGTACATTGACTCCCCCGCCGACACCAACGACCGCCTCGCCCTCTACCAGCAGTACTGGGCCGCCAGGAGCCCCGATGTGGACGTCTACATGATTGACGTCATCTGGCCGGGCATCGTGGCGCCCCACGCCCTGGACCTGAAGCCCTACCTCACGGAGGCGGAGCTCAAGGAGTTCTTCCCCCGTATCGTCCAGAACAACACCATCCGGGGCAAGCTCACCTCCCTGCCCTTCTTCACCGACGCCGGCATCCTTTACTACCGCAAGGACCTCCTGGAGAAGTACGGCTATACGAGCCCGCCCCGGACCTGGAACGAGCTGGAGCAGATGGCCGAGCGGGTCATGGAAGGGGAGAGGCGGGCGGGCAACCGCGACTTCTGGGGGTTCGTCTTCCAGGGTAAGCCCTACGAGGGCCTCACCTGCGACGCCCTGGAGTGGATCTACTCCCACGGGGGCGGGCGCATCGTGGAGCCCGACGGCACCATCAGCGTCAACAACGGCCGGGCGGCCCTGGCCCTGAACCGGGCCCACGGCTGGGTGGGGAGGATCGCCCCCCAGGGCGTGACCAGCTACGCCGAGGAGGAGGCGAGGAACGTCTGGCAGCAGGGCAACAGCCTCTTCATGCGCAACTGGCCCTACGCCTACGCCTTGGGCCAGGCGGAGGGGAGCCCCATCCGGGGCAAGTTCGGGGTCACGGTCCTGCCCAAGGCCTCGGCGGACGCCCCCAACGCCGCCACCCTGGGCGGCTGGCAGCTCATGGTCTCCGCCTACAGCCGCTACCCCAAGGAGGCCGTGGACCTGGTCAAGTACCTGGCCTCCTACGAGGTCCAGAAGGACAACGCCGTCCGCCTCTCCCGCCTGCCCACCCGGCCCGCCCTTTACACCGACCGGGACGTCTTGGCGAGGAACCCCTGGTTTAGGGACCTCCTCCCCGTCTTCCAGAACGCCGTCTCCCGTCCCTCCGACGTGGCCGGGGCCCGGTACAACCAGGTGTCCGAGGCCATCTGGACCGAGGTGCACAGCGTCCTCACGGGCAGGAAGAAGGGCGAGCAGGCCGTGCGGGACCTCGAGGCCCGCATCCGCCGCATCCTGCGCTAGCCCCATGCCTTCCCGGGGAGGCCTGGGCCTCCCCGGGTTCACCCCAAGGCCATGCTCACCCTAAGACAGGTCCGTTTAGCCTGGATCCTGGTCCTGCCCACGCTCCTGGTGGTGGTCCTGGTGGCGGGCTACCCCCTGGCCCAGGTCTTCTACTGGTCCTTCTTCAAGGCCGACATCGCCTTCGTGGAGCCCCCGGAGTTCGTGGGCCTGGAGAACTACGCTTACCTCTTCCAGGACCCGGACTTCCGCCAGGCCCTTTGGAACACCCTCAAGTTCACCGTGGTCTCCGTGAGCCTGGAGACGGTTTTGGGCCTGGCCATCGCCCTCATCATCCACTCCAACTTCCGTGGCCGGGGCCTGGTGCGCACCGCCATCCTCATCCCCTGGGCCATCCCCACGGTGGTCTCGGCCAAGATGTGGCAGTGGATGCTGAACGACGTCTACGGCGTCATCAACGTCCTCGGGGTCAAGCTCGGCCTCCTTTCCCAGAAGGTGGCCTTCCTGGCCCGGCCCGAGCTCCTTTTGCCCTCCATCATCGCCGTGGACGTCTGGAAGACCACGCCCTTCATGGCCCTCCTCCTCCTCGCGGGCCTGCAGATGATCCCGGAGGAGCTTTACGAGGCGGCGAGCATTGACGGGGCCTCGAGGTGGCAGCAGTTCTGGAGCATCACCCTGCCCCTCCTCACCCCCGCCTTGGTGGTGGCCCTCATCTTCCGGACCCTGGACGCCCTCCGGGTCTTTGACGTGGTCTTCGTCATGAGCGGCGTGAACCCCGCCACCCGCACCCTGGCCGTCTACAACCGCCAGACCCTGGTGGACTTCCAGGACTTGGGTTACGGCTCCGCCATCAGCGTGGCCATCCTCGTGATCATCTTCGCCTTCGTTCTCCTCTACATGCGCACCGTCGGGAAGGAGGCGTTGAAGTGAGGCGTGCAAGCCGCCTTCTGGGAAGGCTCTTCTTCTACCTCCTCGTGGTCTTCGTGGTCGTCTACAGCGTTTTTCCCTTCTACTGGGCGGTGATCTCCAGCTTCAAGCCCTCGGACGCCCTCTTCTCCCCCGACCCCAGCTTCCTCCCCGTGCCCTTCACCCTGGAGCACTACGAGAACGTTTTCCTTCAGGCCAACTTCGGCCGCAACCTCCTCAACTCCCTCATCGTGGCCGGGGGGGCCACCCTCCTCTCCTTGGTCCTCGGCGTCCTCGCCGCCTACGCCTTGGGGAGGCTTCCCTTCCCGCCCAAAAACGCCGTGATGTACATCGTCCTCTCCATGACCATGTTCCCCCAGATCGCGGTCCTGGGCGGCCTCTTCCTCCTCCTGCGCCAGACGGGGCTTTTCAACACCCACCTCGGCCTCATCCTCACCTACCTCCTCTTCACCCTGCCCTTCACGGTCTGGGTGCTGGTGGGCTACTTCCGCGGGCTTCCTAGGGAGCTGGAGGAGGCGGCCTACGTGGACGGGGCGACGCCCCTCCAGACCCTCCTCAAGGTGATGCTCCCCCTCACGGGGCCCGGCCTCGTCACCACGGGCCTCCTCGCCTTCATCGCCGCCTGGAACGAGTACCTCTTCGCCCTCACCTTCACCGTGGGGGACTCGGTGAAGACCGTGCCCCCCGCCATCGCCAGCTTCGGCGGGGCCACGCCCTTTGAGATCCCTTGGGGCTCCATCATGGCGGCGAGCGTGGTGGTCACGGTGCCCCTGGTGGTCCTCGTCCTCGTCTTCCAGCAAAGGATTGTCGCCGGCCTCACCGCGGGGGCGGTGAAGGGCTAGGGGCCCGAAAGCCGGGGTTCAGGCGAGGGCCTTGTGGAGGAGGGCGGTGGCTTCCTCCAGGACCCTTTCCAGGTGGGCTTCCCCGAGGAAGCTTTCCGCGTAGACCTTGGCCACGTCCTCGGTGCCGCTTGGGCGCACGGCGAACCAGGCGTTGGCCGCCACCACCTTGATCCCGCCCAGAGGCTCCCCGTTGCCCGTGGCCCGGTCCAGGACCTGGAGGACGGGCTCCCCGGCGAGGGTGGAGGGATGGACCTCCTTGGCGGAGAGCCGGGCCAGGCGGGCCTTGGCCTCGGGGGAGACGGGGAGGTCCTTGCGGGCGTAGTAGGGGCGGCCCAGCTTTTCCGCCAGGGCCTCGTAAAGGGCGTCCGGGGCCTGGCCTCGCTTGGCCATGAGCTCGGCGGCGAGGAGGCCCATGAGGATCCCGTCTTTGTCGGTGGAGAAGGGCCTCCCGTCAAAGCGGAGGAAGCTTGCCCCGGCGCTCTCCTCCCCGGCGAAGCCGAGCCACCCCTCGAGGAGCCCCGCCACGAAGTGCTTGAACCCCACGGGGGTCTCGTACACCTCCCGCCCCAGGGCCTGGGCCACCCGGTCCAGGAGGGCGCTGGTCACCGCCGTCTTCCCCACCTTGGCCCCGGGCCAGGACCGGGTGGTGTAGAGGTGGTGGAGGGCGGCGGCCAGGTAGTGGTTGGGGTTCATCAGGCCCCGCGGGGTGACGATCCCGTGGCGGTCGGCGTCGGGGTCGTTGCCGATGGCGAGGTCAAAGCGGTCCTTGAGGGCGAGGAGGCCCGCCATGGCGTAGGGGCTGGAGCAGTCCATGCGGATCTTGCCGTCGTGGTCCTTGGGCATGAAGCGGAAGGTGGGGTCTAGGGTGGGGTTCACCACCTCCAGGGGGAGCCCGTGGGACTCGGCGAGCCGCTCCCACACCCTTAGGCTCGCCCCCCCTAAGGGGTCCACCCCGATCCTAAGGCCCGAGGCCCGGATGGCCTCGAGGTCCACCGCCTCCGCCACCTTTTCCACGTAAAGCCCCGCGTAGTCAAAAGGCTTGGCCCGGGCCAGGGCCTCCCGGAGGGGGAGGCGCTTCACGCCCTTGAGGCCCTCCTGGAGGAGGGCGTTGGCCCTCTCCTCTATGGCCCGGGTGATGCGGGCGTTCGCCGGACCCCCCGTGGGGGGGTTGTACTTGAAGCCGCCGTCCTCCGGGGGGTTGTGGCTCGGGGTGAGGAGGACGCCATCGGCCTTGGCCTCGTGGTGGGCGTTGTGCTCCAGGATGGCCAGGGAGACGAGGGGCGTGGGGGTGTAGTCCCCGTCCGCCTCCACGCGGACCTCTATTCCGTGGGCGGCGAAGACGGAGAGGGCCGTGGCCCAGGCGGGCTCGGAGAGGGCGTGGGTGTCCTTGGCCAGGAAGAGGGGCCCCGTGGCCCCGAAGCTTGGCCGGAGCTCGGCGATGGCCTGGGCGATGGCCAGGACGTGGGCCTCGGTGAAAGTGGCCTTGAGGCTGCTTCCCCGGTGGCCGCTCGTGCCGAAGCGGACCCCCTCCAAGGGGTTTTGGGGGTCTGGGGTCGCCTCGTAGTAGAGGGTGAGGAGCCGGGTGATCTCCATGGGGCCATTGTAAAAGGGCGGGGAAGCCCCCGCCCCTTCTCTCCGGGCCCCAGGGTTAGGGGTTGTTGGCCGGGGCCTCTTCAGGCTGGGGTTGTTCCTGGGAGTTGGGTTGGTCCTGGGAGGGGGTTTTGGGGGTGAGGGCCTGCAGCACCTCGGCCAGCCGGTTCTCGATTTTCGCCTCCTCGCGCAGGGCCTGGATCAGGGCCTGGGCCTTTTCGCTCCGCTTCCGGTTGACCGCTCCCTGCCGGGCCTCCTCGGCCACCTGGGCGAAGCCCTTCAGCTCCTCCGCCTTGCGGTCGGAGATGAGGAGGACGGTGTAGGAGCCGTCTTCCATCTTGATCACCTCGCTCACCTCCCCCAAGGGGCCTTGGGGGAAGGTCTCGGTGATCTTGAAGACCAGGCGGTCCAGGACGGCGGGGAGCTGGTTGGGGTTCACGGTGCCGTAGTCGGTGACCGTGCCTTCTTGGGCCTTGGCCAGGGCCTCGAGGTCCCCGCCCCTAAGGGCCGCGGCCCGGAAGGCCTTGGCCTGGGCTTCCTCCTTGAAGTTCACCCCGATCACCTTGGCGCTCGCGGGCACGGTGAAGAGGGCGGGGTTCTCGCTGTAGAAGGCCCGGGCCTCCTCCTCGCTCGCCGTCACGTCCCGGGTCTCGTAGCGGAGGTAGGCCTCGGCGATCTCCGCCTTGGAGCCGATGAAGGGCTTGCCGCTTTTTCGGGCCGCCTCCACCAGGAGCTCCCGGTCAATGAGGTTCTCCAGGGTCTGGGGAAGGAAGAACTGGACGGCGAGCTCCCCCAGGCCCTGCTGGACCAGGGCCACCGTCTGCTGGTTGGAGAAGACGGGCTGGAGCACCTCGCTGAGGAGGATCTCCTTCTCGTTGACCTTGGCCACGGGCGGGTTCTGGTAGGCGTAGGGGTTGTCCTCGGCGAAGCGGACCTGGGCCTTCTTGCGGAGCTCTTCCAGGTAGGCCTCGAGGACGCCGTTCCCCTTGGCCCTCTCTGCGTCCTGGGCCACCCGGTCCTTGACCTCCTCAAAGGCGGGGAGGGTAGAGGGGAGGTATTCCTCCACCTTCACGATGTAGTACCGGCCTCCTGCGGCGATGGGCCCCACCACGCCCGGCCCCTTCAGGGCGAAGACCGCTTCCCCCACCTCCGTGGGGAAGACCACCTGGGTCACGGGCTTGGGCTCCGCCTCCCCGGGGCCCGCCCCCAAAGCGCCCCCCTGCTCCGCCCCCACCTTGGAGTGCTGGCGGGCCAGGGCGGCGAAGTCCTCCCCGGCCTTGGCCTTGGCGGCGAGCTCCTCGGCGAGGGCCTTGTCGTCCACCACGATCTGGCGGGCCTTCACCCGGGGCTCGGTCCTGTAGTTCTCCTTGAAGACCTCGTAGTAGAACCGCACCTCCTCCTCGGTGGGCTTAGCGCCCGAGCGGATCTGCTCCAGACGCTTCTGGATCTGGAGCTGGGTCTTGACCTCGGCCCTAAGCTGGGCGTCCGTGTAACCCACCTGGTTGAGGAACTGCTCGTAGGCCGCCTTGTCCTTTAGGCCGAACTGCTCCCGGATGCGGTTCACCTCCTGGCGCACCTCGGCGCTGGAGACCCGCACCCGGGCGGCGTCCTGCTTCAGGGCCTCGGTGAGGATGACCTGCTCCAGGAAGTAGGTGTCCACCAAGGTCTTGAGCAGGCCCTCGGGGCTTGCGGCGTAGAGGGGGTCGTTTCCTTGGAGCCGGAGGAGGTCCAGCTCGTAGAGGGCCTTGCCGTTCACCCAAAGGACCGGCTTGCCCCGGGTCTGCTGCGCCGCCTGGGGGGTGAAGAGGAGGATGGCCCCCAGGGCGAAGGCCAGGGCCAGAAGGCCGAAGAGGATGGTGATGGCGCGTTTGCTGAGACCGAACACTTGACTGCCTCCTTTGCGGGTGCTAAAGTAGCTCTTGCTGTATGCGCCCGTAGCTCAGCTGGATAGAGCGTCGGCCTCCGGAGCCGAAGGTCAGAGGTTCGAGTCCTCTCGGGCGCGCCATTTTTCTTTTTTCCCCAAAGCCTTTGGGCATCCGAGCGAGATCCTTGCGCACGAAGGGATTGTAGCACACCTTCCGTGAGAAGCCGTAATAGCATGGGGGGGTGCTGCCCCTCCTTCTCGCCTGGCTCCACACCACCAACGACCTCTTCTCCAACTTCCTCACCCCCCTTCTGCCCAAGCTCATGGACCGCTTCGGGGTCGGCCTAGGGACGGCGGGCCTTCTGGTTTCCGCCTACTCCCTCACGGGGAGCCTCCTTCAGCCCTTCGCCGGCCTGGTGGCCGACCGGGTGGACCGGAGGCTCCTCGCGGCCCTCGGCCCCGTGCTGGTGGCTTTGGGCATGGGTTCCATGGGCCTTTGGCCCCGGTTTGAGGCCCTGCTCTTCGTCCTGGCCCTGGCGGGCGTGGGCTCCGCCCTCTTTCACGCCTCCGGGGCGAGCCTCGTGGGGGAGTACGCCCCCACGGAAAGGAGGGGCTTCTGGCTTTCCTTCTTCGGCTCCGCGGGGAACCTGGGGCTTTCCCTGGGGCCCATCGTGGCCCTGTACGTGGCGGGGCGGTGGGGCCTCGAGGCCCTCTTCTGGCTCACCCCCCTGGTCCTCCTCCCCGCCCTCGTCCTCCTCCGCCTGCCCCCGGTGCGCCGCGCGGGGAGGCCCGCGGGCTTCCGGGACTTCCTGCGCGTCTTCCGGGGGGACGTGGCGCGGCTTTGGGGGATGGCCACCCTGCGGAGCCTGGTCTTCCTCAGCTTCTCCACCACCCTGCCCTACTGGTACGCCACCAAGGGCCTTCCCGACGGGTACACGGCCCTCTCCCTCTCCATTTACAGCCTCTCCGCCACCTTGGGCATCCTCGTCGGCGGGACCTTGTCGGACCGGCTGGGGCGGAAGGCGGTCTTGGTGGGCACCCTCACCCTGGGCCTGCCCCTTTACCTGGGCCTCCTCTTCTTCCCCGCGGAAAACCCTTTGTACCTCCTCCTCCTTGCCGCCACCGGGGCCCTGATGAACGCGGGGATCCCCGTGGCCGTGGCCCTGGCCCAGGAGCTGGAGCCGGGGCAGACGGCCACGGTCTCGGGCCTCCTCATGGGGTTCACCTGGGGCTTCGCCGGCCTCTTCTACGCCCCCATCGGGCGGCTCATTGAGGCCTTCGGGGTCCTGCCGGTGCTCTTGGGCCTCGGGGTGTTGCTCCTGCCCGCCTGGGCCCTGGCCCGGGGGGTGCGGGAGCCTGCCCGTACAATGGGGGTATGAGGATCCTCCTCGCCACCGACGGCTCGCCCCAGGCGCGGGGGGCGGAGGCCTTGGCCGAGTGGCTGGCCTACAAGCTTTCCGCCCCCCTCACGGTCCTCTTCGTGGTGGACACCCGCCTCGCCCGCATCCCGGAGCTTTTGGACTTCGGGGCCCTCACGGTGCCCGTGCCCGTCCTCCGGACCGAGTTGGAGCGGGCCTTGGCCCTTAGGGGGGAGGCGGTGCTGGAGCGGGTGCGGCAGAGCGCCCTGGCGGCGGGGGTGGCGGTGGAGGCGGTCCTGGAGGAGGGCGTGCCCCACGAGGCCATCCTGCGGCGCGCCCGGGCGGCGGACCTCCTGGTCCTGGGGCGGAGCGGGGAGGCCCACGGGGACGGGTTCGGCGGCCTCGGCAGCACGGCGGACCGGGTGCTCCGGGCCTCCCCCGTCCCCGTCCTCCTCGCCCCCGGGGAGCCCGTGGAGCTCGAGGGCGCCCTTTTGGGCTACGACGCCTCGGAGAGCGCCGTCCGGGCCCTGCACGCCCTCGCCCCCCTGGCCCGGGCCTTGGGGCTTGGGGTCCGGGTGGTGAGCGTCCACGAGGACCCGGCCCGGGCGGAGGCCTGGGCCCTCGAGGCCGAGGCCTACCTCCGGGACCACGGGGTGGAGGCGAGCGCCCTCGTCCTGGGGGGGGACGCGGCCGATCACCTTCTCCGCCTCCAGGGCCCCGGGGACCTCCTGGCCCTGGGGGCGCCTGTGCGGCGGCTCGTCTTCGGCAGCACCGCCGAGCGGGTGATCCGCAACGCCCAGGGCCCCGTCCTCACCGCCCGCTAGCCCCGGGGTGGTATACTGTCCCCCAAACGGGAAAGGGGGAGCGATGACGGTTCGCCAGGTGCTCGTGCACAAGGGGGGTGGGGTCCACGCCATCCACCCCGAGGCCACGGTGCTGGACGCCCTGAGGAAGCTCGCGGAGCACGACATCGGGGCCCTCCTCGTCATGGAGGGGGAGCGGCTTCTCGGCATCTTCACCGAGCGGGACTACGCCCGCAAGCTCGTCCTCCTGGGGCGCTTCTCCAAGGACACCAAGGTGCGGGAGGTGATGACCACGGACGTCCCCACCGTGGCCCCCGAGGCCTCCTTGGAGGAGGCCATGCGCCTCATGACCGAGCGCCGCACCCGGCACCTTCCCGTGGTGGAGGGGGAGCGGGTCGTGGGGGTGGTGTCCATCGGGGACCTGGTCAAGGCCATCATCACCCACCAGGGGATGCTCATCGCGGAGCTTTCCCGCTACGTGAGCGAGAACCGCTAGTCCCTCAGGGCCCAGCTGAGCACCAGGCTCACCAGGCTCAGCACCAAGGCCCCCACCAGGGCGGCCCCGAACCCCGTCACCTCCAAGGGGGTGACGGCGGCGACGAGGAAGAGGACGAGGCCGTTCACCACCAGGGTGAAGAGGCCCAGGGTGAGGAGGTTTAAGGGGAGGGTGAGGAAGAGGAGGACGGGGCGCACGAGGGCGTTGGCCAGGCCCCACACCGCCCCCGCCACCAGGTAGTCCAGAAGCCCCGCCCCAGCGCGGAAGTAGACCCCGGGGTAGAGGAGGGTGAGGAACCAGAGGGCCACGGTGTTCAAGAGGAGGCGGGCGAAGAGGCTCCGCATGGCCTGAGGATCCTAGGGCTCGGCGTAAAGGGGGGTGGAGAGGTACTTCCAGCCGCCGTCCGGGCTGATGCAGGCCACCCGTTTCCCGGGGCCGAGCTCCCGGGCCACCTGGAGGGCGGCCCAGACGATCCCCCCCGAGCTCATCCCCAGGAAAAGCCCCTCCTCCCGGGCGAGCCGCCGGGCCAAGGGAAAGGCGTCCTCCTCCCAGACCTGGATCACCCCGTCCAGGAGGGAAAGGTCCAGGTTCTCGGGGATGAAGCCCGGGCCCATGCCCTGGAACCCGTGCTGGCCCATCTTCCCTCCGGAGAGGACGTTGGAGCGGGCGGGCTCCACGGCGATGACCTTCACGTGGGGGATCCTTTCCTTGAGGTAGCGGCCCACCCCCGTGATCGTCCCCCCGGTGCCGGAGCCGTAGACGAAGGCGTCTATGCGGCCCTCCAGGGCCTCGTAGAGCTCGGGCCCCGTGGTCTCGTAGTGGGCCCGGACGTTGGCGGGGTTTTTGAACTGGTCCGGCATGAAGGCCCCGAGCTCCTCCTTGAGCCTTAGCGCCTCCTCCCTCGCCGCGAGCATCCGCCTTTCCGGGTCGGTGAGGACGAGCTCGGCGCCAAAGGCCTTGAGGACCCGCTTCCGCTCCTCGGACATCTGGGCGGGCATGGTGAGGATGAGGCGGTAGCCCCGGCTTGCGGCGATCATGGCGAGGCCGATGCCGGTGTTGCCGCTCGTGGGCTCCACGATGACCTGTCCCGAGCCCGGCCTCAGGATCCCCCGCTCCTCGGCGTCCTTGATCATGTACCAGGCGGGGCGGTCCTTGATGGAGCCCCCAGGGTTCAGCCCTTCCAGCTTGACCCAGACCTCGGCCATATCCGGCTCCACCACCTTGGCGAGGCGGACCACGGGGGTCTTGCCGATGGCGCCCTCCACCCGCATGCCCCCACTATAGCCCTTGGGAAGGGGTTCGGAGGGGTGGGGGTTCCCTCTTGGGCCGAGGTCTGCTACCCTAGGAGGAGCAAGCAAGGCTTGCGAAAGGAACGTGCAATGAAGGTTGGACAGGACAAGGTTGTGACCATCCGCTACACCCTCCAGGTGGAGGGTGAGGTTCTGGACCAGGGGGAGCTTTCCTACCTCCACGGCCACCGCAACCTCATCCCGGGCCTCGAGGAGGCCCTGGAGGGCCGGGAGGAGGGGGAGGCTTTCCAGGCCCACGTCCCCGCCGAGAAGGCCTACGGCCCCCACGACCCCGAGGGGGTCCAGGTGGTGCCCCTCTCCGCCTTCCCCGAGGACGCCGAGGTGGTTCCCGGGGCCCAGTTCTACGCCCAGGACATGGAGGGGAACCCCATGCCCCTCACCGTGGTGGCGGTGGAAGGGGAGGAGGTGACCGTGGACTTCAACCACCCCCTGGCGGGCAAGGACCTGGACTTCCAGGTGGAGGTGGTGAAGGTCCGCGAGGCCACCCCCGAGGAACTCCTGCACGGCCACGCCCACTAAGGGCGCAGAAAGGGCAGGGCCCCGGCCTTCGCCGGGGCTTTTGTAGTATGGGGTGGTATGCGCGTCGTCGTGGTGGGAACCCGGGGGAGCGCCCTGGCCCTGGCCCAGACCCGCTTCGTGGTGGAGAGGCTCAAGGAGACCTGGCCCGAGACGGAGTTCAAGATCCGCACGATTAAGACCCGGGGGGACCAGGGGGCGAGCCCGAGGGAGGAGGCCATCTTCGTCAAGGAGATCCAGGAGGCCCTGCTCTCCCGGGAGATTGACATCGCCGTTCACTCCCTCAAGGACCTGCCCACCGAGTCGCCCCGGGGGCTCAAGATCGCCTCCGTGCCCCGGCGGCAGGACCCCCGGGACGTCTTCCTGGGCAAGGCGGCCAAGCGCCTCAAGGACCTCCCCCCGGGGGCGGTGGTGGGGACGAGCTCCGTGCGCCGCAAGGCCCAGATCCTCGCCCTGAGGCCGGACCTCGTGGTGCGGGACCTCCGGGGCAACGTGGACACCCGGCTCGCCGCTTTGGGCAACGGGGAGTACGACGGCATCGTCCTCGCGGCGGCGGGGCTCATCCGCCTGGACCTCAGGAACCGCATTGACGAGTTCCTGGACCCCGGCGAGGTGCTCCCCGCCCCCGGCCAGGGGGCCTTGGCCCTGGAGGTGCGGGAAGGGGACGACCTGGCCGAGGAGCTCTGCTACGCCCTGCACCACCCCCCCTCCTACCACCGGGTCCGGGCGGAGCGGGCTTTCCTTAGGGGCCTTGGGGCCGGGTGCCTGGCCCCCGTGGGGGCCCTCGCCCACGTGGAGGAGGACGGGACGCTGCGGCTTGAGGGGGTCCTCCTCACCCCGGACGGGAAGAGCTTCATCCGGGCGGAGATTGAGGGGGATGTTTCCGAGGCCGAGGAACTGGGGCTGGACCTGGCCCGGGACGTCCTGGAGCAGGGCGGGCGGGAGATCCTCGCCCAAATCCGATAGGTTTACTGGAGTTTTGCTCCCCCGTGGGGTATAGTGGGGGTGATGGCGCTGAAGCGTCTTACCCGCCAGCGCAAGGCCATCCTCGAGGTGGTGCGGCAGGCCCGGCACCACCCGGACGCCGCCTGGATCTACCAGGAGGTGCGCAAGCGGGTGCCCAAGGTGAGCCTAGGCACCATCTACCGCAACCTCGAGGCCTTGGTGGCCGAAGGCTACCTCGTCCCCATCACCAAGGCGGGGGAGGCCACCCGCTACGACGCCAACCTCCACCCCCACCACCACCTGGTCTGTGAGGCCTGCGGGGCCATCGTGGACCTGGAGGTGGACCTCCCCGACCTCCGCGCCCTCGCCCGGGAGGCCCACCCCGGGGTGGAGGTGCGGGAGGCCGAGGTGACCTTCAAGGGGCTCTGCCCCGCCTGCAAGGCCGCCCTCAAGGGCTAGATGGACCCCCTCTCCTGGCTCTACGCCCGGCAGGGCCGCTTTGCCCCGGGCCTGGAGCGGATCCGGGCCTTCCTCGCCCGCCTTGGCCACCCCGAGGAGGCCTATCCCGTGGCCCTCGTGGGGGGGACGAACGGGAAGGGCACCACCGCCCGGGCCCTCGCCGCCATCCTGGAGGAGGCGGGGTTTAGGGTGGGCCTCTACACCAGCCCCCACCTGGTGGACTTCCGGGAGCGCATCCAGGTCCAGGGAAGGCCGATCCCCGAGGAGAAGCTCCTCGCGCTTTTGGCGGAGCTCCGTCCCCACGCCGAGCGCCTGGAGGCGAGCTTCTTTGAGGTTGCCACCGCCCTCGCCCTCCTCCACTTCGCCCGGGAGGGGGTGGAGTTCGCCGTCCTCGAGGTGGGCCTGGGGGGGCGCCTGGACGCCACCAACGCCACAGAACCCGTCCTCTCCGTGGTCACCAACGTCGGCCACGACCACCTCGAGGTCCTGGGCCCCACCCTGAAGGACGTGGCCCGGGAGAAGGCGGGGATCTTCCGCGGGGGCGTCCCCGCCCTCACCGCCGCCCGGGGGGAGGGGCTTGGGGTCTTGCGGGCCGAGGCCTTGGCCCGCAAGACCCCCTTGTGGGTCCTGGGGGAGGACTTCCACGCCGAGGGGGTGGAGGCCCTGCCCCAGGGCCTCGCCTTCACCCTGCGCCTGGAGAGGACGGGGGAGGCCCTGAGGCTCACCGCCCGCCTCCTCGGCCCCCATCAGGCGGAGAACCTGGCCCTGGCCGCCCTTTCGGGCCGCCTCCTCGGGGCGGGCTGGGAGGCGGTGAAGCGGGGCGTGGCCCGGGCGGAAAACCCGGGGAGGCTCCAGCGGCTTCTTTGGCGGGGGAGGGAGCTCCTTCTGGACGGGGCCCACAACCCGGAGGGGGCCTTGGCCCTGAGGGAGGCCCTACGCTTCCACGGTCTGCTTCCCGCCGCCTTCGTCCTGGGCTTCAGCCGGGACAAGGACCACGCCGCCATGGCCGAGGCCCTGAGGGGCTTGGGCCCCGTGGTCCTCACCCGCTACGCCTCCCCGAGAAGCGAGGACCCCAGGGCCCTCCTTCCCCTCTTCCCGGGGGCCAAGGTGGTGGAGGACCCCCTCGAGGCCCTGGAGGAGGCCTTCTCCCGGGAGGGCCGGGTGGTGGTGGCGGGAAGCCTCTACCTGGTGGGGGAGGTTCTCCGCCGCCTTGAGGGGCTTCCCGCCGAGGAGCGTTGGCAGTAGGCTGGGCGCTTAGTCCAGGGCCTCGCGGATGCGCTTGGCCGCCTCGAGGAGCTCTTCCAGGGGCCGCACCAGGGCGATGCGGACGAACCCTTTTCCTCCAGGGCCAAAGCCCCTTCCCGGGGCCAGGGCCACGCCCCTTTCCACCAACCTGAGGCCGAACTCCAGGTCGTCCACCCCCTCGGGAAGCCGCCCCCAGAGGTACATGGTGGCCCTGGGGGGGAGGAGGCTTAGGACCCCCTTTAGGGCCTCGGCCATCCCCAGGGCCCTTTCCCGGTAGACCCGGGCGTAGCCTCGGACCACCTCCTTAGGGGTCTTCAGGGCCTCCACCCCCATGCGCAGGACCCCGGCGTACTGGTTGAAGTCTATGACCCCCTTCACCCGCTCCAGGCGGGCGAGGGCCTCCTCGCTCCCCAGGGCGAAGCCCAGGCGAAAGCCCGCGAGGTTGTAGCTCTTGGAGAGGGAGAAGAGCTCCACCACCCGCTCCTTGGCCCCGGGGAGGGCCAGGGGGGAGGGGGCCTCTCCCTCGTAGACCTGGTCCACGTAGGGGTTGTCGTGGATGAGCCAGAGGCCGTGCTTCCGGGCCAAGCCCAGGGCCTCCTCAAAGTAGCCCCAGTCGGCCACGGCCCCCGTGGGGTTGTTGGGGTAGTTGAGGAGGAGGACCTTGGCCTCCCGCCACACGCCTTCCGGCACCGCCTTCAGGTCGGCGAGGCCGTCCTCCCTTAGGGGGATGAGGAAGGTCCTCAAGGAGGCCACCCGGGCCGCCCCGAAGTAGCTGGGGTAGGCCACCTCGGGGAGGAGGAGGAGGTCTTCGGGCTCCGTGAGGGCGAGGAGGAGGTGGGCTAAGCCCTCTTGGCTTCCGATGAGGGCCAGGGCCTCCCGCCTGGGGTCCAGGCCCACCCCGTAGCGGCCCTCGTACCAGCGGGCCGCCTCCTCCAGGAAGGGGAGGGTACAGCTCTTCAGGCAGTAGCCGTAGGTGGTGGGGTCGTTCAAGGCCTCGGCGAGGGCCTTCAGGGGGGCCTCGGGGGGCGGGAGGTCGGTGGAGCCGATGGAGAGGTCAATGAGCCCCACGCCCCGTTCCCGGGCCTTCCGCTTGGCCTCGTCCACCACCAGAAAAACCGAGGGCTCCGGCACCCTACTCATGGTGCCCCTCCTTCCAGGGCTTGCCCGTCACCAGGGAGAGGGCGTGGGGCAAAACGGGGAGCACGGCCTCCAAGGACTCCCTCGCCCCCTTGGGGCTTCCCGGGAGGTTCAGGATCAGGGTCCTTCCCCGGACCCCCGCCACTCCTCGGGAGAGGGCGGCCATGGGGGTCTTCCTGAGCCCCACGAGGCGCATGAGCTCGGCGAGGCCCGGGACCTCCCGGTCCAGAAGCTCCCGCGTGGCCTCCGGGGTCCGGTCCCGGGGGGCGAGCCCCGTCCCCCCGTTGGTGAGGATGAGGTCCAGGCCCTCCCGGTCCGCCCAGAGCCTGAGGACCTTCTTGATCATGGGGGGCTCGTCGGGCACGAGCTCGTAGGCCGCCACCTCAAAGGGCCCCCCGGCCAGGACCTCCCGGATGGCCAGGTGGGTGGTGTCCTGCCGCTCGCCGCGGAAACCCTTGTCGGATACGGTGAGGATGCCCACGCGGAACATGGCCCCTCAGCGCAGCTCGGCGAGGGCCTTCTGCGCCCTTTCCTTCTCGTACCGGTCCGCGGCGGTGCGGGCCGGGAGGGCGAGGGCGGTTTCCAGCTGTTTCCTCGCCTCCTCCTTCCTTCCCCAGGCGGCCAGGACCCTGGCGTACTCCACCCGGTGCACGATGGCCTCGGGCTCCAGCTCAATGGCCCGGCGCATCAAGGGCTCCACCCGGGCCCGGTCGGCCCCCTGGGTCGCGGCCACCAGCCAGCCCTTTTGCACCAGCTCAAAGTGCCACAGGGCCAGGGCCACCATGGCCCCCGCGTGGTCGGGCTTGCGCTTCAGGGTCTCCTCCAGGTCGGCGCGGATCCGGGGGGCGAGGCCCTCGGCCAGGGCCTCGAGGATCCCCTTGAACTGGGAAAGCCGTCCCAGGGCCCGGGCCCGTTCAAAGTGGGCCTCCGCGAGGCCAGGGTCCTGGGCGATGGCCTGGGAGGCGGCCTTCTCCGCCCGCTCAAACCAGGCCCGCTTTTCCTCGGGCTTGGCCACGTACATGGCGTGGTAGCTCGCCGCCTGGGCCGCGAGGACCAGGGCCTGGGGGGTGGCCTCCCGGACGCCCCGTTCGTAGGCCTCGGCGAAGCGCCCCTGGGCGATGAGGCCAGCGAGGTCCCCTTGGGCCAGGGCCACGGCCAGAAGCGCGGCCGCGAAGAGGGCTTGGCGCATGGTTCTCATCCGCTCCAGGATACCACCCCGTGGGTGTAGACTCGGGGCATGCGCGGCGTCTGGGCGCTGGCGGTGGCCTTGGGCCTCGCCTGGGGCCAAGGGGGGGACTACGCGGCCCGGTGCGCCCGCCTCTACGCCCAGGGGGCGCTGGAGGCGGCCCAGGCCACCTGCGAGCTGGGCCTCGTGGTCGCCCCCCAGGACCGGGAGGTCCTGCGGCTTCTCGTGCGCATCCACCTGGACAAGGGGGAGGTGGCCCAGGCCCAGGCCTACCTGGACCGCCTGGGCGAGGACCCGGAGGCCCCCTACCTCCGGGCCCGGGCCCTCCTCGCCGAGGGGCGGTACCGGGAGGTTCTGGCCCTGGGCCTCGAGGGGACGGAGGGGAGGCTTCTCCGCGCCCTCGCCTTGGAGCGCCTCGGGCGCCTCGAGGAGGCGTTGGCCCTGGCCCGGGGCCTTCCCTTGGACCGGGAGGTGCGGCTCCTTTTGGGGCGGCTTTACCTGGAGCTGGGCCGGCCCCTGGAGGGGGTGGCCTACCTGGGGGACACCCCGGAGGAAGTGGTCCTCAAGGGGCGGCTCCTCCTGGCCGGGGGGCGGCTTGCCGAGGCGGCCTCCCTCCTGGAGGAGGTCCGCTCCCGGCTTTCCCCGGAAAGCCCCCTCTACCGGGAGGCCCTCGCCGCCTTGGTCCTCGCCCGCTTCGGGCGGCTGGACGGGCAGGGGGGGTTTTCCGTTCTGGGGGAGCTCGCCCAGGTGGAGAACCTCCCCGGCCTGGGGCTTGCCCGCCTCTGGCCCTGGCTCCTCTGCGCGGTGGCCTTCCTCGGGCTTCTCGTCTACGGGGAAAGCCGCATTGAGCCTTTGCGCACCGTGGAGGTGGTGGAGGACCCCCTGCCCGGCCCGGGGCGGCTCTACCTCTTCGCCCTGGGGGGGCTTGGGGTGGCCCTCCTGGTCTCCGTGGCGACGGGGCTTGGGCTTTACGGCAACGCCCTCGCCCTCTTCACCCCCTACCAGCAGGGGGTGGTCCTGCCCCTCTTCCACCTGGCCTACGGCCTCTACCTCTTCCTCGGCCTCTACCTCTGGCAGCGGAGGCGCTTCCCCGGGCTTCTCGGGCCCAAGGAGGCCTGGGTGGAGGGGTTCTGGGTGGGGCCGCTTCTCCTGGGGCTCCTTTGGGCCTACGGCCAGGTGCGGGGCTTCCTGGGGCTTGGGGGCCTGCCCCCAAGCCTCCTCACCTTCCTGGGGCTCGCCCTGGCGGAACCCTTTTTCCGGGGCCTAGTGCCTTGGGTCTTCCGGGAGCGGTACCGGGACCTTGCCCTGCCTTTGGCCGCCCTCTTCTTCGCCGTGGCCTGGCCCGGGCCCGCCCTCTTCCTCCTCCTCGTGGGCTGGCTTCTCCTCCGGCTGAAGGAGCGCACGGGGGGGCTTCTCGGCCTCGCCCTGGGCTGGGTCGTGGCCGGGGTGGTCATGGGGCTTTTCCCCTCGGCCTGGCTTAGGAGGTTTTAGTGCGGCCCGTCTACTTCCTCTCGGATTTCGGCCTCGAGGACCCCTACGTGGCCGTGGTGAAGGCGGTGCTGGCGGAGCGGGCCCCGGGGCCGGCCGTGGTGGACCTGGCCCACGCCCTCCCGCCCCAGGACCTGAGGCGGGCGGCCTACGCCCTCTTTGAGGCCCTGCCCTACCTCCCCGAGGGGGCGGTGGTCCTGGCCGTGGTGGACCCGGGGGTGGGGACGGCGCGCCGGGCGGTGGCCGCCCTGGGGCGGTGGACCTACGTGGGCCCGGACAACGGCCTCTTCACCTTGGCCTGGCTTCTGGACCCTCCCCGGCGGGCCTTCCTCCTGGAGCCGCCCAGGCCCCGGCCCAAGGCCGCCCTCCCGGGCTGGGCCCCCGGGGAGGCCACCTTCCACGGCCGGGACGTCTTCGCCCCCGCGGCCGCCCACCTGGCCCTGGGCCTCCCCCCGGAGGGGCTTGGGCCGGAGGTGCCGGTGGAGACCCTGGCCCGTCTCCCCCTCGCCCTCACGGAGGGGCCGGAAGGGGAGGTCCTCACCTTTGACCGCTTCGGCAACGCCATCACCACCCTCCTCCGGGCGCCGGTGGGCGGCTTCGTGGAGGTGGGGGGAAGGCGGGTGCCCGTGCGCCGCACCTTCGGGGAGGTTCCGGAAGGGGCCCCGGTGGCCTACCTGGGGAGCGCGGGGCTTTTGGAGGTGGCGGTGAACCGGGGGAGCGCCCGGGAGGCCTTGGGGCTTAAGGAGGGGATGCCCGTCCGCCTCCTCTAGGCACCTCAAGCGGCTTTCGCCGCGGTGGGGGCCCGGGGATTGTGCCTTTTACCCCTGACACATACAGGCTCAGGCGTATATTGGGGGCATGCGGACGGACCGGAACCAGCTCCGCTTCAACCAGGCCCTCCTCGTCCTCCTTCTGCCCCTGGCGGCGCTTCTGGACCTGCCCTGGCTCGTCTACCTCCTCTTCCTCCTCATGGCGAGCCAGCACACCCCCCTGGACCTGATGGCGGTCCTTAAGCGCCTCCTCCGGGTTCCCCCGCAGATGGTGGACGAGGACCCGAGGCCCCACCGCTTCGCCCGCTTTTTGGGGGCGGTCTTCCTGGGGCTTGCCTCCTTGGCCCTCCTCCTCGGCCTGAAGCCTTTGGGCTACGCCCTCGCCCTCCTCGTGGCCCTCCTCGCCTTCGTCAACCTGGCCTTCGGCTTCTGCCTCGGCTGCTTCCTCTACCTCCACCTCCGCTACGCCCGCGCCCTCTTCACCGGGAAATAGCCTCCAGAAGGCGCACCATCTCAATGGCGGTGAAGACCGCCTCGGCGCCTTTGTTGCCCGCCTTGCCCCCGGCGCGCTCCTGGGCCTCCTCGGGGGTGTTGGTGGTGAGGACGCCGAAGACGATGGGCTTCTCCGTCTGGAGCATGGCCTGCATGAGGCCGCTCGCCGCCTGGCCCGCCACGTACTCAAAGTGGGGGGTCTCGCCCCGGATCACCGCCCCCAGGGCCACCACCGCGTCCACGTCGGGCCTTTGGGCCAGGCGCTTGGCCACCAGGGGAAGCTCAAAGGAGCCGGGGACCCAGGCCACCAGGACCTCGGCGGGGTCCCCGCCCAGGCGGGCGTAGGCCTCGAGGGCCCCCTCCAAAAGGAGCTTGGTCACCCGCTCGTTGAAGCGGCCCACGGCGATGGCGAGCCGTACCCCCTTGGCGGTGAGGATGGGGGAGAGGGTCTTGGGCTTCATGGCCCCAATATACTTTGGGGGTGGAGCGATACCTCCTGGTGGCCCTGGGCGGGGCGTTGGGCTCGCTTTTGCGCTACGGCCTCGGGGCCTTGGTCCAGGGAAGCCTGGGGGCGGGGTTTCCCTGGAGCACGCTTTTCGTCAACGCCCTGGGGAGCTTCCTCATCGGCCTCACCCTCCGCCTCTCCCTGGAAGGGGCCCTCTCCGGCGAGGCCCGGCTCTTCCTCGCCGTGGGGGTTCTAGGGGGGTTCACCACCTTCTCCTCCTTGAGCTACGAGACCCTCGCCCTCCTCCAGGGAGGCGAGGTGGGGAAGGCCTTGCTCTACGCCTTTGGGAGCCTTTTCCTCGGCCTCTTCCTCGCCTTCTTGGGCTACCGCCTGGGCGGGGCCCTGGTAGGCTAGGGGCATGCGCTTGGAGGGCGAGGCCCTGCTCCTCCGCGTCTTCCTGGGGGAGTCGGACCGGTATGAAGGGAGGCCCCTTTACGAGGCCATCGTCCTCGAGGCCCGGCGCCGCGGCCTTTCCGGGGCCACGGTCCTCAAGGGCTTCATGGGCTTTGGGGCCCACTCCCGCATCCACACCGCCAAGATCCTCCAGCTCTCCGAGGACCTCCCCGTGGTGGTGGAGATCGTGGACACGGAGGAGAAGATCCAGGCCTTTCTCCCCGTGCTGGACGGGATGGTGCGGGAGGGGCTCGTCACCTTGGAGAAGGTGCGGGTCCTCCTCTACCGGAGCCGGTGATCCCCCAAAACGGCCTCCCCGGGAACGGGTATGACCTGGCCCGCTTTCTCCCTCGGGGTTTGGGGCTATCCTGAGCGTATGGACCCCCGCGTGCCCCCGGGCCAGTTCGTCACGGAGCGCTTCCCCATCCTCACCTACGGGGAGACCCCAAAGGTCGCCAAGGAGGCGTGGCGCCTCGAGGTCACGGGACTCGTGGAAACGCCCCTCGTCCTCACCTACGAGGACCTCCTCGCCCGGCCCCAGGTGGAGCTCACCCGGGACTTCCACTGCGTCACCCGCTGGAGCCGCCTGGACGTGACCTGGAAGGGGGTGCGGACGCGGGACCTCCTGGAAGAGGCCCGCCCCAGGCCCGAGGCCGTGGCCGCCTTGGTGGAAAGCTACGGGGGCTACACCACCAACCTCCTCCTGGAGGACCTCCTTAGGGAGGACGTGCTCCTCGCCCACACCCTCTTCGGCAAGCCCCTCCCCCCGGAAAGGGGAGGCCCCGTCCGCCTCCTCGTGCCCCACCTCTACGCCTGGAAGAGCGCCAAGTGGGTGCGCCGCATCGTGCTTTTGGACCACCTGGAGCTCGGCTTCTGGGAGCGGCTGGGCTACCACTGGCGGGGGGACCCCTGGAAGGAGGAGCGCTTCCAGGAGGGGCCGGTCCCCGCCCACCGGATCCGGTTTGCGGCGCGCAACAAACCTGGGCGTTAAAATGTTGGGGAGAGGTGAGGGCATGCGCCTGGAAGAGGCCCGGATCGCCGTGGACGAGGCCCTTTCCGCCTACCGCCGCTGCGTGGAGGCGGAGGTGGAGGAGTACGGCCCCGAGTACGAGCGGGTGACCTTCATGGAGTACGAGGCCCCGGCCCCCGACCCCTGCGCCGAGGCCTTCCTGCGCCTCGTGGAGGCGGTGCGGGCCTACGAGGCGGCGGGGGGAAGCCGGGAGGACCTGGACCTGGGCCGGGAGCGGAAACGGGTCTACGAGGCCCTGGACAAGGGGTAGGCCACGGGGCTTCCTTCCACGAAGTAGTAGGCTTCCCGAAAACCGAGCCCGGCGAGGAGGGCTTGGACCTCGGGGAAGGCGAAGCCCACCTCCTCCGGGCGGTGGGCGTCGGAGCCGAGGACGAGCCCGATGCCGAGCTCCCGGGCCCTCCTGAGGAGGGCGGGGGCGGGGTAGACCTCCTTCGCCGGCCTCCTCAGGCCGGCGGTGTTCACGTCCAGGAAGAGCCCCGCCTCGGCGACGGCCCTTAGGGCGGGCTCGGCGAGCTCCAAAAGGGCCTCCTCGGGGAGGCGGTGGCCGAACTTCTTGGGGAGGTCCAGGTGGCCGATGGCGTGGAAGAGGCCGCTTCGGGCCGCCTTCTCCACCTCCTGAAAGTAGGCCCGGAAGACCTCCTTGAGGTCGCGCCAGGCGTACTCCTCCTGGTGGTCCGGGTGGTCCAGGGGCCAGGCCCCCAGGTAGTGGACGCTCCCGATGACGTAGTCAAAGGGGTAGCGGCGCAAGAGCTGGGCCAAGAAGCCCTCGGTGCCGGGGTGGAAGTCCGCCTCGAGGCCGATGCCCACGTAGAGGTCCTGGGCCCGTTCCCGCACCCTTTCCAGGGCGAGGAGGTAGAAGGGGAGGGCCTCGAGGCGCATCCGGCTTTCCGGGTCGTACCAGGGGGGCATGGGGCTGTGGTCGGTGAAGACCACGCCTTTAAGCCCCTTGGCCCGCGCCTCCTCCAGGTAGGCCTCGGGGTGGCCCTCCGCGTGGCCGCAGAGGGGAGTGTGGACGTGGCTATCCACCATGGGGGGATTCTACCCGCACGAGCTTCCCCGCCCAGGCGTAGGCCACCACCTCCCGTCCCAGGGCCCGGGAGAGGTCCAGGGAGAGGAAGGGGTCCTCCGCCACCTCCCCCGCCACCTCCTGGACCAGGACGGGGGTGAAGGGGGGCAGGAGGGCGGGGTAGCGCTCCAGGATGGCCTCCACCTCAAAGCGCCGGGCCCAAAGCCGCTTCAGGGCGAAGAGGGCCTCCTGGGGGGTGGAGGCCCTTTCCCCCTCGGCCTCCCCCGCGTAGCGGAGGAGGAAGGGCCCGCGCCCCTTTAGGGCTTCCAGGAAGGCCTCGGCCCGCTCGGGGAGGAGGTAGCTTTCCCGCACCGCCCGCCGGGCCTCCTCCGCCGCCACCAGGAGGCGCTCCTCGTCTATGCGCACGCCGAAGACCCCTTGGAAGAGGGCCGTGATCCTCTCGGGGAGGTTGGCCAGGCGGTAGAACTCCGCCTCCAGGTCCACCACCCAGGTGGGGACCACCTCCTGGCCCCGGGCCTCGAGGAGGCGGAGGAGGGCCACCTCGCCCGAGGCCGGGGCCTCCTTTAGGGGGAGGACAGGCTTCGCCATAGGTACCACGCGAGGTGGCTCCGGTAGGGGCGGAAGGCCTCGCCGAAGGCGGGAAGGGCCTCGGGGGCCACGCCGAAAAGGCGCGCCGCGGCCCGGCGAAGCCCCAGGTCCCGCACCGGCCAGACGTCGGGCCTTCCCAGGCCGAACATCAAAAACATCTCCGCGGTCCAAAGCCCCACCCCCCGGACGCGGGTGAGGCGCTCCACCACCGCCTCGTCCTCCAGGCGGTCAAGCCCGTCCAGAAGCCCTTCCTCGGCCTTGGCCGCGAGGTCTTTCAGGGCCAAGGCCTTGGCCCGGGAGAGGCCCGCCTGCCGCAGGAGGTCCAAGGGGGCCTCGAGGAAGGCCTCCGGGGTAGGAGGGACGAGGCGGAAGAGGCGCTCGGCGAGGCGGGCGGCCGCCCGGGTGGAGAGCTGCTGGGCCACCACGCTCTCCGCGAGCACGCGGAAGGGGGGCCTTTGGGGAAAGGGGTTGGGGGCGAAGGGGGCGGGGCCGTGCCGCCGGTAAAAGGCGGCGAGGACGGGGTGCTCAAACAAACCGAACCCCCTCGGCCCGGGTGACCTTGCCCTGGTAGAGGAAGGTCACCTGGCGCAAGGTGGCCTCCAGGTCAAAGGGGGTGAGGGCGCTGGTGGCATCCTCGGGAAGGACCACGTTGTACCAGCGCAAGGCCGCGGACCCCGCCGTGTGCAGGACGCAGATGTTGGCCACCGTCCCCGTGACCACCACGTGCTTTACCCCGAAGAGGTGCAGGTAGTGGTCCAAGGGGGTGCCGTAGAAGGCGTCGTAGCGGACCTTCCGGATGACGAGGTCTTCGGGCTCGGGCTTAAGCTCCTCCAGGATCTCCGCGCCCCAGGTCCCGGCCACGGCGTGCCGGGGCCAGATCTGGAACTCGGGGTCGTCCTCCCGGTGCCAGTCCTGGGTGTAGACCACCTTGGCCCCCGCTTGCCGCGCCCTCTCCAGGAGGAGCCGGATGGCGGGGACGCTTTGGGGGGCGTCGGGGACGAAGAGGGCGCCCTTGGGGTGGGCGAAGTCGTTCTGCATGTCCACCACGATGAGGGCCGTCTCCTTGGCGGGGAGTTCCACGGTTTCCACCTTGGGGATCTCGGGCACCTGGACCATGCCCTCATGGTACCCCGGCCGCCTTGACCCCGGGGAGGAGGGGGGCTACACTCGTTCGCATGAAAATACGGGACCTCCTCAAGGCGCGGCGGGGCCCGCTTTTCTCCTTTGAGTTCTTCCCCCCGAAGGACCCGGAGGGGGAGGAGGCCCTCTTCCGCACCCTGGAGGAGCTCAAGGCCTTCCGCCCCGCCTTCGTCTCCATCACCTACGGGGCCATGGGGAGCACCCGGGAGAGGAGCGTGGCCTGGGCCCAGAGGATCCAGAGCCTCGGCCTCAACCCCCTCGCCCACCTCACCGTGGCGGGCCAGAGCCGGAAGGAGGTGGCCGAGGTCCTCCACCGCTTCGTGGAAAGCGGCGTGGAAAACCTCCTCGCCCTCCGGGGCGACCCCCCAAGAGGGGAAAGGGTCTTCCGCCCCCACCCGGAGGGTTTCCGCTACGCGGCGGAGCTCGTGGCCCTCATCCGGGAGCGGTACGGGGACCGGGTCTCCGTGGGCGGGGCGGCCTACCCCGAGGGGCACCCGGAAAGCGAGAGCCTCGAGGCCGACCTCCGCCACTTCAAGGCCAAGGTGGAGGCGGGGCTGGACTTCGCCATCACCCAGCTCTTCTTCAACAACGCCCACTACTTCGGCTTCCTGGAGCGGGCGAGGCGGGCGGGCATCGGGATCCCCATCCTCCCCGGGATCATGCCCGTCACCAGCTACCGCCAGCTCCGCCGCTTCACCGAGGTCTGCGGGGCGAGCATCCCCGGGCCCCTCCTCGCCAAGCTGGAGCGCCACCAGGACGATCCCAAGGCCGTCCTGGAGATCGGGGTGGAGCACGCCGTCCGCCAGGTGGCGGAGCTTTTGGAGGCCGGGGTGGAGGGCGTCCACTTCTACACCCTGAACAAAAGCCCCGCCACCCGCATGGTCCTGGAGCGCCTGGGCCTCCGCCCCGCCTCGGGGCAGCCCTAAGCGGCTTTCGCCGCGGTGGGGGCCCTCTTGTTTCGGGCGCCCCGTGCCGCGCGACCCGCGTGCGGCCCCTTTTTGTGTTGCAGGACCCAGGTGCGGGCCCTTAGCCTTAGAGCCATGCGGCTTGTGGAGCGCACCCCCGAGGTGGACCTGGACCGGCTTCTCCAGGGCTTCGTGCCCCCGCCCCGCTTCCTTGGGGCCACCTTCCAGACCTACCGGCCCGACCCCCGGTACCCCTCCCAGGCCCTGGTCAAGGAGCGGCTCCGCCGCTGGGTGCACGACCGCCCCCGGGGGTTCCTCCGTCCCCGGCTTCCCGGGCCCCAGGGGATCTACCTGGACGGGGGGTTCGGGGTGGGGAAGACCCACCTCCTGGTGGCCGCCTACCTCGAGGCCCCTTCCCCCAAGGCCTTCCTCACCTTTGAGGAGCTCACCTACACCCTGGGGCTCTTGGGCCTTAGGGAGGGGGCGAGGCGGTTTTCCGGGCTCCGCTACCTCTTCCTGGACGAGTTTGAGCTGGACGACCCGGGGAACGCCCAGATGGTCACCCACTTCCTCGCCCTCACCATGGACCGGGGCCTGAGGGTCGCCACCACCTCCAACACCCCGCCCGGGGCCCTGGGGGAGGGGCGGTTCAACGCCGAGCAGTTCCGCCACCAGATCCAAAGCCTCGCCCGCCGCTTCGCCGTGGAGCGGATTGAGGGGGAGGACTTCCGCCACCGGGACCCGGACCGCCTGCCTGACCCCCTCCCCGAGGAAAGGCTCCTCGCCCTTTACCGGGAGGACCCCAGGCCCAAGAGCCTGGACGATTTTCCCGAGCTCATCGCCCACCTGAGGCGGCTCCACCCCATCCGCTACCGCTACCTCTTTGACGGCCTGAAGGCCGTCTACCTCCGCGGCTTAGAACCCCTCCACGACCAGAACGACGCCCTCCGCTTCGTCCACTTCGTGGACCAGCTCTACAACCTGGGCCTGGACCTCAAGGCCTCCGGGGCCCCCCTGAAGGACCTCTTTCCCGAAAGCTACCGTCACGGGGCCTTCGCCAAGAAGTACGGCCGGGCCCTTTCCCGGCTCGCCGAGCTTTTGGGGTAGCATGGGGGCATGGACCTGGCGGAAAAGCTTTCCGAGCTGGCCCAGGCCCTCTCCCAGGCGAGCGCCGCGGTGGGGGTGCTGGAGGCCATAGAGGAGGTTTTGGACGAGTACAAGGACGGGGAGCTCACCCTCAAGGAGGCCATGGAAGAGATCCAGGGGCTCGTGGAGGAGTTCCAGGCGGTGCGGGCCCTCTCCGAGATGGCCCCGGAGGAGCTCATGGCCCTGGCCGAGGAGGAGGAGGAGGACGAGGGGGGCCTCAGGTCTTGAAGGCGGTGGCCATCGTTTTGGACTCCGTGGGCCTGGGCTACCTGCCCGACGCCCCCCTCTTCGGCGACGAGGGGGCGGACACCTTGGACCACACGGTCCTGAAGACCGGGATCGCCCTCCCCCACCTGGCCGGCCTCGGCCTCGGCCGGGTCCCCGGGGTCCACACCCTGCCCCGCGCCGAGCGGCCCCGGGGCGGGTTCGGCCGCATGCGGGAGGTGAACCCCGGCAAGGACACCACCACGGGGCACTGGGAGTTCGTGGGGATCCACCTGGAAAAGCCGTTCCGCACCTTTCCCCACGGGTTTCCCGAGGACGTTCTCCGGGAGTGGGCCGAGGCCATCGGGGTGGGAGGGTGGCTTTTGAACCGCCCCTACTCGGGGACGGAGGCCATCCGCGACCACGGGGAGGCCCACCTCAAGACGGGCTACCCCATCGTCTACACCTCCGCCGACAGCGTCTTCCAGGTGGCGGCCCACGTGGACGTGGTCCCCGTGGAGGAGCTTTACCGCTTTTGCCAGGTGGCCCGGGAGAGGCTCGTGGGCGAGCTCCAGGTGGCCCGGGTCATCGCCCGGCCCTTCGCCGGGGAGCCGGGGAGGTTCTACCGGCTGGAGCACCTCCGGAAGGACTTCGCCCTGGAGCCCCCGAGGAACGTCCTGGACGTCCTCAAGGAGGGGGGCCTCGAGGTGGTGGGGGTGGGGAAGATCCCCGACATCTACGCGGGGCGCGGCTTCACCCGGAAGGTCAAGACCAAGGACAACCGAGACGGCCTGGAGAAGACCCTGGCCCTCATGGGGGAGCCCTTTTCCGGCCTCGTCTTCACCAACCTGGTGGACTTTGACTCCAAGTACGGCCACCGCCGCGACCCCGAGGGGTACGGGAGGGCCCTCGTGGAGCTGGACGCCTTCCTCCCGAGGCTTCTTGCCGCCTTGGGGCCCGAGGACCACCTCTTCCTGGTCTCGGACCACGGCAACGACCCCACCTTCTTCGGCACCGACCACACCCGGGAGTACGGGATGCTCCTCTGGGTGGGGCCGGGGGTGGAGGGGGAGCTCGGCACCCGGGAGACCTTCGCCGACCTCGGGGCCACCTGGGCCCGCCTCTTCGGCCTGGCCTGGGACGGCCCCGGAACGAGCCTCGTCTGAGCCATGTCCCTCACCTGGCGCGACCTCTTGGACATCTTCCTGGTGGGCGTCCTCCTCTACTCCCTCTACCGCATCCTCGCCGGCACCCGGGCCCTGAACCTCGTCCGCGGCGTTTTGATCTACCTCGCCACCTGGTTCCTGGCGAGCCTCCTCGGCCTCTCCACCCTGAGTTGGATCCTGGGGAACGCCGCCACCTTGGGCGCGTTCGCCCTCATCGTGGTCTTCCAGCCTGAGCTTCGCGGGCTTCTGGAGCGGCTCGGCCGGGGCCAGGGGGCGCTTAGGCCCCCCCCGGTGGCCTTGGAGATGGAAGAGCTCCTCCTCGGGCTTCGCCGCCTGGCCGAGCGGCGCCACGGGGCCCTCCTCGCCCTGGAGCGGCGCACCCCCTTGGGCGAGTACGCGGCGAGCGGCGAGGTTCTGGACGCCCGGCTTTCCGCCCGGCTTTTGGAGACCCTCTTCTACCCGGGCACCCCCCTGCACGACGGGGGGGCCATCGTGCGGGAGGGGAGGCTGTTCGCCGCGGGGTGCGTCTTCCCCCTCTCCGAGGTGGGCATGGGCCTCGGCACCCGGCACCGGGCCGCCTTGGGCCTCTCCGAGGTGTCCGACGCCCTGGTCATCGTGGTGAGCGAGGAAACGGGGGCCATCCGGGTGGCCGAGGGGGGGAGGCTCTCCCCGCCCCTCTCCCTCGAGGCCCTGCGGGCGCGCCTGAAGGAGGTGGTGCGGGATGCGTGACTGGCCCGCCTTCCTGCTGGCCCTCCTCGTGGCCTTCGCCCTCTGGTACAGCCTCCAGGAGCGGGCCCCCGTGGTGGAGCGGAGCCTCAAGGTCCCCCTCCAGGTGGTGGGGCTCGGGGAGGGGCGGCGCGCCCTGGGCCTTCCCCGGGAGGTCCTCCTAAGGCTTAGGGGGCCTGCGCCCTTGTTGGAGGGGCGGGCCCTTCCCGTCTCCGCCTACCTGGACCTCTCCGGGGCCGAGGGGGAGGTGGTGCGGGAGGTGCGGGTGGCGGCCCCCCAGGGGGTGGAGGTCCTCGAGGTGGTGCCCGCCCGGGTGGGAGTGGTGGTGGAGGTGGAGGCCCAGCGCCAGATCCCCGTGGAGGTCCTGGCCCAGGGGGCCTGGGTCCTCACCGACCCCGCCTTCGTGGAGGCGGTGGGGCCGGAAAGCCAGGTGGAGGCCGCCGTGAGCGCCGTGGGCCTGGACCTGGGGGACGAGGTGGTCCTCTTCCCCTTCGGCCCAGAGGGCCCCTTGGAGGGCGTGGAGCTCCGGCCTAACCGGGTCCGGGTGGTGGAGCGCCGGGAAGCCCTCTTCCTCAAGGAGGTGCCCCTCTCCCTCAAGCCCCCCCCGGGGCGCCGCCTCCTGGACTATGCCCCCAAGACGGTGCGCCTCGTGGGCCCGCGGGAGGCCCTGGAGGGCCTTGCGGGCGTGGCCGCCACCCTCCAGGAGGCCCTGGGCCCGGGGGAGGTGGAGGTGGCGGTGGCCCCGGACCTCCCCCCGGGGGTCCAGACCCTGGGACCGGTTCGGGTGCGGGTTGCGCTAGAATAGCAAGGATGGTCTACCCCATCCGGCTTTACGGAGACCCCGTCCTCCGCCGCAAGGCCCGGCCCGTGGAGGACTTCTCGGGGATTAAGCGCCTGGCGGAGGACATGCTGGAGACGATGTTTGAGGCCAAGGGGGTGGGGCTTGCCGCCCCCCAGATCGGCCTCTCCCAGCGCCTCTTCGTGGCGGTGGAGTACGCCGACGAGCCCGAGGGGGAGGAGGAGAGGCCCCTGAGGGAGCTCGTGCGCCGGGTCTACGTGGTGGCGAACCCGGTGATCACCTACCGGGAGGGGCTGGTGGAGGGGACGGAGGGGTGCCTCTCCCTGCCCGGCCTCTACTCCGAGGAGGTGCCCCGGGCGGAGCGCATCCGGGTGGAGTACCAGGACGAGGAGGGCCGTGGGCGCGTGTTGGAGCTCGAGGGGTACATGGCCCGGGTCTTCCAGCACGAGATCGATCATCTGGACGGGATCCTCTTCTTTGAGCGCCTGCCCAAGCCCAAGCGGGAGGCCTTCCTGGAGGCCAACCGGGCGGAGCTCGTCCGCTTCCAGAAGGAGGCCCGGGCCTTGCTGAAGGAGCTTTCCCAGGGATGAGGGTGGCCTTCTTCGGCACCCCCCTCTGGGCCGTCCCCGTGCTGGACGCCCTACGGAAGCGCCACCAGGTGGTCCTGGTGGTCTCCCAGCCCGACAAGCCCCAGGGCCGGGGCCTGAGGCCCGCCCCGAGCCCCGTGGCCCGCTACGCCGAGGCGGAGGGGCTTCCCCTTTTGCGCCCGGCTCGGCTTAGGGAGGAGGCCTTCCTCGAGGCCTTGCGCCAGGCCGCGCCCGAGGTGGCGGTGGTGGCGGCCTACGGGAAGCTCATCCCCAAGGAGGCCTTGGACATCCCCCCACACGGCTTCCTCAACCTCCACCCCTCCCTCCTCCCCAAGTACCGGGGGGCGGCCCCCGTCCAGCGGGCCCTCCTCGCCGGGGAACGGGAGACCGGGGTCTCCATCATGCGCCTGGACGAGGGCCTGGACACCGGCCCCCTCTACGCCGTCTGGCGGACGCCCATCCTGCCGGACGAGGACGCCGTGGCCCTGGGGAACCGGCTCAGGGACAAGGGGGTGGAGCTCCTTCTTGAGGTGCTGGAGCGCCTCCCGGAGCTCACCCCCAGGCCCCAGGAAGGGGAGGCCTCCTACGCCCCGCCCCTTTCCAAGGAGGAGGGACGGCTGGACTTCGGGGAGAGCGCCGAGGCCCTCTACCGCCGCCACCGGGCCGTCCAGCCCTGGCCCGGGAGCTACTTCTTCCACCGGGGCCAGCGGGTCAAGGCCTTGAGGCTCCGCCCCGAGCCCGGGGAAGGGGAGCCCGGGGTGGTGGCCCGGGTGGGGCCGGAGGGCGTGGTGGTGGGCACGGCCTCGGGCCTCCTCCTCCTCCTGGAGGTCCAGCCCGAGGGAAGGCGGGCCATGCCCGCCGCCGACTGGGCCCGGGGCTATGGCGTGGCCCCGGGGACCCGGCTCGGCCAGGTATAGTCAGGTAGATGCGCTTCCTCGTCCTCACGGGCCTCTCCGGGGCGGGCAAGACCACGGCCCGGGGTTTTCTGGAGGACCTCGGCTACTTCATGGTGGACAACCTCCCCCCCAGGCTCTGGCTCCCCCTCCTCCAGGAGGCGGCGGCCCGGGGCCTCGCCCGGGTGGGGGTGGTGGTGGACGCCCGGGCCCTGGCCTTCTTCCAGGACCTGGAGGAGGTCCTGGAGGCGTTGCGGCCCACCGTGGTCTACCTCGAGGCCCGGCCCGAGGTCCTCCTCCGCCGCTACAACCTCACCCGCCGGGTCCACCCCTTGGGGGCGGGGAACCTGATGCGGGAGATCGCCGAGGAGAGGCGGGCCCTGGCGGGCCTTAGGGGGCGGGCCCACCTGGTGGTGGACACCTCGGAGCTCTCGCCTCGAGGGCTCAAGGAGGCCCTGGCCCGCTTTTTGGGCGAGGAGGGGGGGTTCCTCCTCCGCCTGGTCTCCTTCGGCTTCAAGTGGGGCCCCCCCCAGGAGGCGGACCTGGTCCTGGACGTCCGCCCCCTGCCCAACCCCCACTACGACCCGGCCCTCAGGCCCCGGACGGGCCTGGACCCCGAGGTCCGGCGCTACGTCTTTTCCGAGGCCGCGGAGCCCTACTACCGGGCCCTCCTCGCCGTGGCCGGGCTCGCGGCCGAAGGGGCGCGGGCGGAGGGGCGGGCCTTCTACACCGTGGCCGTGGGCTGCACCGGGGGAAGGCACCGGAGCGTGGCCGTGGCGGAGCGCCTGGCGGAGGAGCTTTCCGGCAGGTTCGCCGTGGAGGTGGTGCACCGGGATGTGGAGCGGGAAGGGTAGGGGCGTGTGGGCCCACCCGGCGTGGCGCTGGCTCCACCCCGGGATGCGGGTCAAGCGCTACGCCGCCCTGGCGGGCCTCGGGGTGGGTATGGCGGCCTGGGGGCTGGGCCAGGCCCTCCCCTTGCCCGCCCTGCCGCCCCTCGCCGCCTGGGGGGTCGCCGCCCTGGGTGGGGGGCTTCTGGTCCTCGGGGTGCGGGCCATGAACCGGAGCATGCTTTCCGCCTTCACCCGGCCCGAGGAGGTGCCGGAACGGGTCTACGTCCGAAGGCGGCTGGAGCGGGGGCCTAGGGTCGTGGCCTTCGGGGGGGGGACGGGGCTTTCCCGGGCCCTTTCCGGCCTCAAGGAGGGGACGGCCAACCTCACCGCCGTGGTGGCGGTCACGGACGACGGGGGCTCCACGGGGCGGCTCAGGCTCGCCTACGGCCTCCCGGCGGTGGGGGACCTGGTGGACTGCCTGGCCGCCCTCTCCGACCACCCCGCCCTTCCCCGCCTCCTTGCCTACCGTTTCCACCGGGGGGAGTTTTCCGGCCACACCTTCGGCAACCTCTTCCTCGTCACCCTGTACGAGGCGAGCGGGGACTTCGCCGAGGCGGTGCGCCAGGCCAACGCCATCCTGAACCTTCGGGGCCAGGTCCTGCCCGCCACGCCCCAGGCGGTGCGCCTCGCCGCCCGCCTCCAGGACGGGCGGAGG
The DNA here is from genome assembly GCF_000091545.1 of Thermus thermophilus HB8. Lineage (GTDB taxonomy): Bacteria > Deinococcota > Deinococci > Deinococcales > Thermaceae > Thermus > Thermus thermophilus. The sequence goes on along the minus strand of NC_006461.1, from coordinate 307,146 downwards.
GTGGTGGGGGAGGTGGCCTTGAGGGAGGCCGGGGGCCGGGTACGGGAGGTGGGGCTGGAGCCTGAGCCCAGCGTGGTCATGGGGGAGGTCCTCGAGGCCCTCCGCCGGGCGGACCTCGTCCTTCTGGGGCCTGGGAGCCTCTACACCAGCGTCATCCCCAGCTTCCTCCCCGGGCCCATCCGCGAGGCGGTGCGGCGGTCGGGGGCCCTTGTGGTCTACGTGGTCAACCTCATGACCGAGCCCGGGGAGACGGACGGGTACACCGCCTACGACCACTACAAGGCCGTGGCCCACCACCTGGGGCGGAGGCCGGACGTGGTGGTGGTCCACACCGCCCCCATCCCCGAGCCGGTGCTCCGGCGCTACGCCGCCGAGGGGCGCCACCCCGTGGCCTACGACCCCCGTCCCTTCAGGGTGGACGGGGTGCGGGTGCTGGAGGGGGACTTCCGCGAGGCGGGGGAGCTTGCCCAGCACGACCCCAAGAAGCTGGCGCGGGCGGTGCTGAAGCTGGTATAAAGGGGCCCGTGCTGTTCCTCTTTCAAGACCCCCTCGGGGACGCCCACGGCCTCGCCTACCTCTATCCCCAGGCCGCCCTTTACCGGGAGGCCGGGGAGGGGTACGCCGACCTCACCGCCTTGGCCGGGGAGGTTCGGGAGGGGGAGCTCGTCCTCAAGCTGCGGCTCGCCCGCTACCCCAACCCCTTGGGCGGGCCCTTGGGCTTCAGCCTGGCCACGGCCCTGGTCTACCTGGACCTCGCCCCGGGCGGGGAGGAGGCCCTTCTTCCCGGCCTCCGCACCCCCCCGGGCCAGGGGTGGGAGGCGGCCTTCGTGGTCACGGGCTTCGGGGTGGAGCGGAAAAGCCCCGAGGGGAAGAGGGAGGCGGTGGGGGCCTGGCGGGAGGGGGAGTGGGTGGTCTGGTCCACAGGCCTTCCCCCGGGGGAGTACGGCTACTACGGGGCGGTGGGGCTCTTTGACCCCTTCGCCCCCTGGTACCTGCGCCCCGTTTCCCCGGAAGGGGGGGCCTGGGTCCTGGGGGCCCCCTTGGGCATGCCCCCAGTGGTGGACGTCCTCGCCCTCCGCCCCGAGGACCCAAGGGCCGCCTACCAGGAGGGGGTGCTCAGGCCCTTGCGCCCCAAGCGGTTCGCCCTGGAGGCCCCAAGCCTCGCCGCCTTCGGCCTAGGGGCCTTGTCCCTGGTCCTGGCCTTTCTGCTCGGGCGAAAGGGGCGCTGAGGCGGCGCTTCGGAGGTAGTCCAGGTCTTGGCGCAGGGCCTTTTCCGTGGCCTCGAGGAGGGGAAGGAACTCGGGGGGAAGCTCCTTTTGGAGGTGGCCCACGCAGAGGAGAAGCTCTTCCACCAAGGCCTTCTCCTGGGCGCGGCGCCGCCTTCCGCCCCGCTCGGCGCTCCGGGCGAGCCTTTCCAGGCGGCGGACCAGGCAGACGCGGGGCTCCCCCCCCACGCCGGCGCAGGCCAGCCCCGGGGCCCCGCCACAGCGGGCGTAGGCCTCCGGGTAGCGGGGGGCGAGCTCCGGCCGCCCCGCCCAGGCGAGGCCCAGGGGCCCCGCGTGCCAGGCGGCGAGGCGGAGGTACATGGCGCGGCGGGCCCTGCGGAGCTGGACCTCCATGCCCTAAGGATAGCCCCCCGCTTCCGGGACAAATGCCCTGGTTGGAGAGCCCCCACCGCGGCTTCCGCTTAGAGGCGGAAAGGCGTCTTCAGCCCCGCCAGGGCCACGGCCCTCGCCTCCTCCGGGGCCCAGGAGAGGGCCAGGACCCCCCGGTAGGCCCGTAAGGCCCGCTCCCGCTCCCCGGCGAGGTCCAGAAGCTGCCCCATCCGGGCCAGGACGTACCCCGGGAGGTAGCCTGGGTGCTGGAAGTCCATGCGGAAGACCTCCTCCATGAGGGCCAGGGCGTCCTCCCACTGCCCCGAGGCCAGGTAGACCTGGGCCGCAAGGTACAGGGCCTCCGGGGAGCCGATGGCGAAGAGCTGCTCCACAAGCGCGCCCCAGTCGTCCTCCTCCTTAAGGAGCCAGGCCCGGTCCAAAAGGGCCCGGACGCGCTCCGCCTCCGTGGGCCGGTGGGGCGGGGGGCCTTCCTGGGGGAAGGCCTCGAGGAGAAGGAGGAAGTCCAAAAGGTCCGCCACCACGGCCCCCTCCCGGCCCTTCAGCGCCTCCACCACCCCCGCCACCCGCCTGGCCCGGAAGCCCGTGGCCGGGCCCTCGCCGAAGGCACGGACGAAGCCCTCGTAGAGGGCGCCGAGCTCGCCCAGGAACTCGGGGGCGTAGAGGCGCTCCGGGGTGAGGGGCCTTTGCAGGAGGGCGGAGAGGTCCCGGTCAAAGGCGGCCAGGCGCTCCAGGTGGGGCCGGGCCGCCGGGTACTGGGCCAAGGCCTCCCGGAAGGCCTCCGCCTCCCCCTTCAGGTGGGCCTCCCGGTCCACGGGCACCACGGGCACGCCCCGCGCCTCCGCCCAGGGGAGGAGGTGGAAGAGGAGGGGGTCCTCCTCCCGCCAGGTGCCCTCGGCGAGGGAGGCCTCGGAGTGGGAGGCCAGGTAGACCACGGGGGGGTTGGCCGCCTCGAGGATGGCCAGGACCGTGGCGGCGTTGTAGCGTGGGTGGAGTATGTGGAGGGGACCGAGGGAGGGCAGGAGGATCATCCTTAGCATTTTAGGCGGGCTTCGCGGGAACCGGGGCCGGATCCTCCTCAACGGCTGGCTGATCTGGCTCGGGGACACGCTGATGAACCCCAACATCATCCTGGCGAGCTTCGCCGCCCGCCTCGGGGCCTCCCCGGTCCTCATCGGCCTCGTCCCCGCCCTTCCCCTGGCGGGGGGCCTGCTCCCTCAGGCCCTTTTGGTGGGGTGGGTGGCGCGCCACGGGCGGAAGCTTCCCCTCTACCGCAGGGCCTCGGCCTTCCGCTTCGCGGGGCTTTTGCTTCTCGTCTTTGGGGCCTTCTTCCTTGGGGCGTGGCCGGGCCTGCTTCTCGGCGTTTTCCTGGCGGGGCTTTTTCTTTTCGCCCTCTTCACCGCCGTGGCCAGCCTGCCCTACTGGGAGGTGTTGGCCAAGGCCGTGCCCCGCGAGGAGCGGCCCGGGCTCTTCGCCGCGATCTACATGGGAGGCGGGGTTTTGGCCTTTCTGGCCGGCTTCGGCGTGCGGGCCCTTCTGGGCCTGGACCTTCCCTTTCCCCTGGGCTACGCCCTCCTCTTCGCCCTGGGGACCCTGGCCTACGGGGCGGCGTGGTACGTCTTCGGGCGGGTGGAGGAGCCCGAGGAGGAGGTGGCGGTGGGGCGCACCGACCTCCGCCTTCCCCTGAGGCGCCCCGGGTTTCGCGCCTACCTCACGGCCCGGCTCTTCCTGGGGCTTGCGGGCATGGTGGAGCCCTTCTACGCCGCCTACGCGGTCCGGGTCTTGGGGAAGGAGGCGGAGCTCGGCCTCTACCTCGCCCTCAACGCCCTGGCCTTCATCCTCTCCAACGCCCTCTGGTCCGCCCTGGCCCGGAGGGGGGCGAAGGCCGTCTTTCTCGGAGGGGGGGTGCTGGTGCTCGCCACGCCCCTCCTCGCCCTCGCCCTTCCCCCCGGGGCCTTCGCCTTGGTCTTCTTCCTGCAGGGGGCCTACCTTGCCGCCTTGGGCATCGCCGGCAACACCTACCTCCTCAACCTGGCCCCGCCCGAGGAGCGGACCGCCACCGTGGGCCTCGCCAACAGCTTCCTGGGCCTCTTCGCCTTCTCCCCGGTCCTCGGAGGGTGGGTGGTGGGGGCTTGGGGCTACGGGGCGCTCTTCCTCCTCTCCGCGGGCCTGGCCGTCCTGGGCCTCTGGGCGGTCCGGCGGCTTCCGGAGGTGTGATCCCACCCCATGCCGGCTTGCGCCAGCATGGGGGCCCCGGTAAAGGGTTCTCAAGGGGCTAGCCGAGCGAAGAATGCAGGGAGAAAGGGTGGGGTCCCGGGGCGGGGAAAGAAAGGGCGGGCCCAAAGGGCCCGCCCCGCCTGGTGGGCGGCAGAGGACTTGAACCTCTGACCCCTCGCTTGTAAGGCGAGTGCTCTGGCCAGCTGAGCTAGCCGCCCGTGGTGACCCCAGGGGGAATCGAACCCCCGTTTCGGCCTTGAGAGGGCCGCGTCCTAACCGCTAGACGATGGGGCCTCGGCTTGGTGGGCCGTGCAGGATTCGAACCTGCGACCTACCGATTAAAAGTCGGTTGCTCTGCCAGCTGAGCTAACGGCCCAATAGCCTTTGTGATTATAGGCCAAGGGGAGAGGGTTGTCCACCGCTTAGCCGGCCCTGCCTTTCAGGCGCTCCATGAAGCGCAGGCCGAACCCCTCGAGGGCCACCCGCCGCTTCAGGGCCTCCAGGGAAAAGGGCCTGGGAAGGAGGGCCTCGAGGGCCACCTTGGGCAAGGGAGCTTCTTCCAGAAAGGCGAAGAAGCCGGGGTCGGCCCAGGGAGGCACCCAGGCCCCGCTCCGGCAGACGAAGACGCGGTGGAACACCCCCTCCACCCTCCCCCCGGGGTCCACCTCGAGGGCCACGGGCACCTTTGGCTCGGGCTCCAAGGAGGGGTCCCGCCAAGGGGGGTAGTAGACCCGAAGCCTCGCCCCTAGGCGGTGGTAGAAGACCATCCAGTCGTCGCAGGCGGGCTCCTCCCCCAAGGGGCGGTAGCCCGCGTCGTGGTGGGCGTCAAAGAGGACCACCTCTTCCACGCCCCGGCGCACCTCGGGGTGGAAGGCGAGGGCGTTGCTTTCGGCGTAGTAGAGCACCGCTTCCCGCGCGAAGGCGAAGCGCCCCCAAAACCCCTCCCAACCCCGGGCCTCGGGCAGGGAAAGCCCCCGGAGGAGGAAGGCCAAGGCCCGCTCCTCCCAGGCCTCGAGGAGGTAGTAGGGGGTTTCAAAGTGGGCCCAGGCGAAGAGGGGGGCCAAGGGGTCCCTGGGGTCTTGGGGCACGGGGAAGAAGTAGTCAAAGTCCACCACCAAAAGCCGCATCCCTTCCCTTTTCATAGCAAAGCCCCCCGCCTAAGCGGGGGGCTTTGCGGCCTTCTTGACTACCAGACGTAGAAGATGGTGACGATCACCAGCCAGACGGCGTCCACCAGGTGCCAGTACATGCTGGCGGCCTCGAGGGTGCCGTGGTTATGGAGGGTGATCTTGCCCCTTAGGGCCTGGAGGTAAGCGAGGATCAGGCCGAAGCCTCCGATCACCACGTGCAGGCCGTGGAGGCCCACGATGGTGAAGAAGGCCGCGGTCCAGAGGTTCTCCTGCCAGCTGGAGTGGTGGTAGAACTGGTAGAACTCCCAGGACTGCACCAGGAAGAAGAGGACGCCGAGAATGATGGTGACGAGAAGCCCGAAGCGGAAGGGGTTGAACCGGCCCCGGCGGAGGTCGTGGTGGGCGAAGTGCACGGTGAAGGAGGAGCTCACCAGGAGGAAGGTGTTGAGGAGGGCAAGCCACAGGGCGGGCCTTTCCTCAGGGGGCGTGGCCGCCCCGGAGAGGCGCAGGTAGAGGTAGCCCGCGATGAGGATGGCGAAGAGGCCCACCTCGGAAACGATGAACCAGGCCATCCCCATCCAGGCGTTGGATTTGCCCGTGACGGTGTGGTGCTCCACCGGGTGGCTGTACTCGTCCTCCAGGGCCCAGCGCACCAGGCCGTAGGCGAAGAGGGCGAGGAAGACCCACATCCAGACGTTGGGCACGGGGAGGGCCGCCACCGCCACGAAGAAGGCGAAGAGGGTGGCTGCCGAGTAGAAGGGCCAGAAGGAGCTGTTGGGCAGGTGGATGTGGGCCGGGTCCTCGGGCTTGAGCTCCACCCCCTTCTTCTTCCAGTCGTAAAGGGGCCTTTCGGAGGGGAACTCGGTGGGAAGCTTCACGTCAAAGTTGTGGGCCTTGGGAGGCGAGGCGGTGAGCCACTCCAGGGTGTAACCGCCCCAAGGGTTGTCGGGGGCCTTGGGGCCGGAGCGGAGGCTTTTCCACATGGTGTAGATCCAGACCAGCCCGCCCAGGCCCAGGATGTAGGCGCCGATGGTGGAGAGGAGGTTGAGCTCGGGCCAGCCGGCGATGTCGGCGTTGTAGGTGTAGTAGCGCCGGGGCATCCCCAGGTAGCCCAGGGCGTACTGGGGCAGGAAGGTGAGGAGGTAGCCCACGAGGAAGAGCCAGAAGTGGAGCCGGCCCAGCCTCTCGTCGTACATCCGGCCCGTCATCTTGGGCCACCAGTAGTAAAGGCCGGCGAAGGCCCCGAAGCCGGAGCCCGCCATGAGGACGTTGTGGAAGTGGGCCACCACGAAGTAGGAGTCGTGGAACTGGTAGTCCAGGGGGGTCATGGAGAGCATGACCCCGGTGATCCCCCCGAGGAGGAAGTTGAAGATGAAGCCCAAAACCCAGTAGAGGGGGGTCTTCATCTGCAGCTTCCCGCCCCAGAGGGTGCCGATGATGTTGAAGAGCTTGACCCCCGTGGGCACGGCGATGAGGGCGGTGAAGAAGGCGAAGGCGATCTGGAAGAGGGTGGACTCGCCCACGGTGAACATGTGGTGGGCCCAGACCATGGTCCCCAGGACCACGATCCCCATCTGGGCCCAGACCATCTGCCGGTAGCCGAAGAGGGGCTTCCGGGCGAAGGTGGAGGCCACCTCGGCGAGGATGCCGAGGTAGGGGAGGAGCATCACGTAGACCGTGGGGTGGGAGTAGAACCAGAAGAACTGCTGGAAGAGAACGGGGTCCCCGCCCACGGCCGGGTTGAACCAGGAGAGGCCGATCTTCCGCTCCAGAAGCACCAGGAGGGTGGCTGCGGTGAGCCCCGCCAGGGAGAAGAGGTTGAGGACGCTGGCGGCGAAGACGCTCCAGACGTAGATGGGCATCTTCCAGAGGCTCATCCCCTGGGCCCGGAGGTTGTAGATGGTGGCCACGAAGTTGGCGTTACCAAGGAGGCTGGAGAAGCCCAGAAGGAGGATGGCCGCCAGGTAGAAGTCCACCCCGCTTTCCGACTGGGCGGAGAAGGGGTAGTAGAAGGTCCAGCCTACGCTGGGGGCCCCGCCGGGGAAGAAGTAGCTCATGAGGGCGAGGACGATGGCCCCCAAGAAGGCCCAGTAGCTGAAGGCGTTCACCCGGGGGAGGGCCACGTCCCGCGCCCCCAGCATCAGGGGCACCACGAAGTTACCGAAGCCGGTGAGCCCGGCCTGGATGATGAAGAAGAAGAGCATGGTGGCCCCGTGCAGGGTGAGGATCTGGTTGTACTGCTCCCCGGTGAGGAACTGGTTGTTGGGCACGGCCAGCTGGGTGCGGATGAGGAGGGAGAAGACCCCCGCCAGGGCGAAGGCGAAGAAGGCCGTGGCCGTGTACATGAGGCCGATCTTCTTGTGGTCCACCGTAGTGAGCAGGTCCCAAAGGACCGCCCAAACGCCCGCTTTCGGCTTTGCCGTGATCGCCATCCCGCACCTCCCTTAGAACTTGGGCAGGGCCCCGAAGTCAAACCCCTCCACCTTGAGCCCCTCCAGGTAGCGCACCAGAGCGTCCAGGTCCTCCTCGGAGAGCTGGGGGAAGCCGGGCATCTTCACCCCGGGCTTCATCCCCGCGGGGTCGCGGATCCAGGCCTTGAGGTTTTCCGGGGTGTTCTCCACGATGCCCGCCCCCAGGCTCGTGCGGTTGCCCCAAAGCCCAAGCTCGGGCCCGATGACCGCGGGGGGCATGCTCCGGGCCACGCCGTGGCAGGCGGCGCAGTTCTGCTGGAAGACCTGCTGGCCCCGCTCATCGGCCACGGGGGCCGGGGAGGCTTTGGCCGCCTCCACGAAGCGGTCAAACTCCTCCTTGGGGAGGACCACGACGCGGAAGAGCATGCGGGCGTGGCTCGCCCCGCAGAGCTCGGCGCAGAAGCCGTAGTAGAGGCCGGGCTCCTTGGGTTCAAAGGAGATCCGGGTCGTTTGTCCCGGAATGGCGTCCCGCTTCCCGGCGAGGCCCGGCACCCAGAAGGAGTGGATCACGTCCTTGGAGGTGATCTCCAGCTCCACGGGTACCCCGGCGGGGAGGACGAGCTCGTTGGAGTTGCGCAGGCCGAGCTCGGGGTAGTGGAAGTCCCACCAGAACTGATACCCGGTGACCTCCACCTTCATGGCCCCAGGGATGGGCCGGTTCACCTGGATGAGGGCCTTGGCCGTGAGGCCGAAGAGGACGAAGACGATGGCCAGGGGGATCAGGGTCCAGACCACCTCGAGGCGGTCGTTCCCGTGGATCTGGGGAGGTTCCTCCTGGTCCTCGGGCCTTGCCCGGAACTTCCAGGTGACGTACGCCAAGGACCCGGCCACCACCAGGAAGATCAGGAAGGAGAAGAAGTAGACCCAAGGGAAGAGGAAGGCCACCTCCTGGTTGAAGGAGCCGCCCGGGTGGGTGATGGCCACCCGGTGGGCCTCCTGGGCCAGGGACAGACCCCAAAGACCTAGCGCCGCGAAGCTTCTCTGCATCCCGTTACCTCCCTTTACACTGCCCGGTCTACCGCCATGGCCGCGAAGAGCAGGGCCAGGTAGAGCATGGAGTATTTATACAGGGAAACCGCGGTTCTCCGCTCGGGCCGGCGGTAGAGGGCCAGGCTTTTCAGAAGGAGAAGGGCGTTGAGGAGGAGGCTCGCCGCGAGGTAGAGGAGGCCGAGCTCCCCGAGGAGGAGGGGCATCAGGGAGATCAGGGCGGTGAGGAGGGCGTAGAGGGCGATCTGGATCACCGTGGCCCGCTCCCCCAGGACCACGGGGAGCATGGGCACCCCCACCGCCCGGTAGTCGTCCTGGATCATGAGGGCCAGGGCCCAGAAGTGCACCGGGGTCCAGAAGAAGATGAGGGCGAAGAGGTACCAGGCGAAGAGGCTGAGCTCCCCGGTGACCGCAGCCCAGCCCACGAGGGGCGGGAAGGCCCCGGCGGCCCCGCCGATGACGATGTTGTGCCAGGTGCGCCGCTTGAGGTAGAGGGTGTAGACCAGCACGTACCAGATGAGGCCCATGAGGGCGAGGGTGGCGGCGAGGAGGTTCGCCCCCCACCAGAGGACGGCGAACCCCAAGACGGCGAGGGCGAAGGCGAAGAGGAGGGCGTCCCGGCTGGAGACCCGCTGGGTTACGGTGGGCCGCTTGGCGGTCCGCTTCATGCGGGCGTCAATGTCCCGGTCCACCACCATGTTGATGGCGTTGGCCGCCCCGGCCATCATGTACCCTCCCAGGGCCACGGCGAGAAAGACCCCGAGGCCGGGCCAGCCCTTGGCGGCGATGAGGGCGCCGAAGAGGGCGGTGAAGAGGAGAAGGCTGATCACCCTGGGCTTGGTGAGGGCGAGGTAGTCCCGCCAGGTGGCCCCGCCCGTGCCCCGGTGGACCGCCTCGCCGCCCTCGCCGAGCTCCACCCGCTTCGCGCCCCGTTCCAGGGCGGAGGTGGCGAGGAAGACGAAGAGGAGCCAGATGGCGTAGGCCAGGAGGAGGTGGAGGATTTGCATCCAGACCGGGGCCTTTAAGGCCACGTTGATGAGGCCGGCGAGGAGCTGGGCCCCGTAGAGGTACGCGAGCCCCTGGGCAAGGCGCCTTGTGAGGGGAGAGGGCCGCAGGTGGGCCACCAAATACCCGGCGAAGACCACGTAGAGCCCCACGCTCACGGCGATCAGGGGGTGGAGGACCCTGAGGCGCACCAGGAAGTGCTCGCCCGGGGTCAGGGAGCGCTCCAGGGCCTCGAGGGTGCTCCCCACGGGGAAGAGGAGGTCTCCCAAGGCGGTGACCGCCCCGCTCATCCCCAGGAAGAGGAGGGCGAGAAGCCCGAGGAAGAGGGCGAGCCCCACGGCCCCCTGTCCCCGAAGGCGCAAGGGGCCTCCCCCGGAGGCCCACCAGGCGGTGAGGGCCAAGGCGGCGAGGAGGAAGTAGGTGTTGGCCAGGTGGACCATCTGGACCACGGCCCTTTCCCGGCTTACGTTGTCCGCCGTCCAGCCGAAGAGGACCAGGGAGGCCCCCACCAGGCTCTCCGTGACCATGAAGAAGAGGGCAAGCCCGGCGCCGAAGCGGGCCGGGTGCCCCTTGGGGAAGGCCCGGAGCGCCCAGAGGAAGAGGGCGAGGACGGAGAGGAAGGCCAGGCCCGAGGTGGCCCGGTGGGTGAACTCAATGAGGGTCTCCACCTGGGGCGCGCGGGGGATCACCTCCCCGTTGCAGGTGGGCCAGTGGGCCCCGCACCCCGCCCCCGAGCCCGTGGCCCGCACGTAGGCCCCGAAGAGGGCCACGAGGACGTTCCAGAGGAGGACGCCCCAGGCGTAGCCGGCGAGTCTGGACCAAGCAGGGGTCTTCATCCCTACGCTCCCGTCAGCGGCTCCCATTCTGCCACAGGGACCCTCCGCGTGGGTGGGTACATTTGTCCCTTACCCCCGCTATACCCCACCCAGGGTAATACCCGCCACCCCTATGGCACAAGCCCCCCGGGTCTGGTGTAAGAATGGGCCATGCGCGAGGCCTTCCTCAAGGTCTGGGAGAACCCGTACGTGCGGGTCGCCGCTTACCTCCTCTTCTTCTACGGCCTCTTCCTTTTGGTGGCGCGGGCCTGGCCCGCCCTTTCCGTGCTCCTCACCGCCTTCGCCTTCGCCTACCTCGTCCACCCCCTGGTCCAGGCCCTGGAAAGGCGCCGCCTGCCGCGGGCGGTCGGGGTGGTCCTCGTCTACCTGCTCCTCGGCCTCTTCCTCGCCCTGGCCTCCTTCCTCGCCGCCCAGACGGTGGTGGAGCTCTCCCGCCTGGCCCGGGACCTGCCCCGGCTTCTGGACCCCCTCTTGGCCTGGCTCGTGGCCCTGCCCGACCGGGCCCAGGCCGTGCCCGTCCCCGAAAGCCTGAGGCCCGTTCTGGAGGAGCTCACCCGGAACCTCCGGGGCCTCCTCCAGGGCTTTCTGGAGGCCCTCGTCCGCTGGCTCCAGGGGCTTCTGGCCCAGGGGGGAAGCCTCCTCGGGTTTTTCACCTCCCTCCTCGGCGGGGTTTTCCAGCTCTTCACCGCCTTGATCCTCTCCGCCTACTTCCTTTACGACCTTCCCCGCCTGGGCCGGGCGGCCCTCGCCGTCTTCCCCGAGCCCTACCAGCCCCTGGCCCAAGACCTCGCCGCCAAGCTCAACGCCAGCGTGGGCGGCTACGTGCGGGGGCAGCTTTTGGTGGCCCTTTGCGTGGGGTTTCTCGTGGGGCTCGGCTTCTGGCTCGTGGGGGTGCCCCTCGCGGCGAGCCTGGGGTTTTTGGCCGGGGTCTTCAACCTCATCCCCTTCGTGGGGGTGGTGGTCTCGGGGGTGCCCGCCCTGCTCCTCGCCGCCACCGGGGGGCTGGGGAAGGCGGCCTTGGCCCTTTTGGTCATGGTGGCGGCGAACCAGCTGGAGGCCCACGTCCTCGGGCCCCTCATCGTGGGGCGGGCCACCCGCCTTCACCCCGTCACGGCCATCGCCGCCATCCTTACGGGGGGCACCCTCTTCGGCCTCTGGGGGGCCCTCCTCGCCGTCCCCGCGGCCGCCTTCCTCAAGGTGGTCCTCGAGGACTACTACAAGGGAAGCCGCTTCTACCGCGAGGGCTGAGCGCCCGGGCGTGGGTTTCGCAACGTGGGAGGCCCTTTTAGGGTCCTCCCGTTCTTTCTCCTTCCCTTGGCTCGGCTGGCCCGAAAGAAGCCCCCTTTTGCCGGGGCTCCCATGCGGGCTTGGGCCCGCACGGGGTGGCCTCAGGGGAGCCGCTCCTCCTCCTCCAGGAGGGTTCGGGGCTCCAGCCTGGGGGGCAGGAGGAGGTTGAGGACCACCCCCACCAGGGCGGCCAGGGCCATGCCGCTCACCTTGAGGGGCACCGCCGCCCCGGCCACCTGGACCGTCCCCAGGTTGGCCACGGCCCCGCCCAGGCCCAGGACGAGGATGGCCGAGACCACGATGAGGTTGCGGCTTTGGGTGAAGTCAATCTCCGCTTCCGCCAGGGTGCGGATGCCGATGGAGGCGATCATCCCGAAGAGGAGCATGGAGATCCCCCCCAGCACCCCCTGGGGCAGGGTCTGGAGAAGGGCGGAGAGCTTGGGGATGAAGGCGAGAAGGATGGCGAAGCCCGCGGCGATGCGGAGGACCAAGGGGTCGTACACCCGGGTCACCGCCAGGACCCCGGTGTTTTCGGAGTAGGTGGTGTTGGCGGGGCCGCCTAAAAGCCCGGCGAGGCTTGTGGCGAGCCCGTCCCCGAGGAGGGTGCGGTGGAGGCCGGGCTTGACGAAGAAGTCCTTCCCCACCACCCGGCCGTTGGTGAGGATGTCCCCGATGTGCTCCATCACCGTGACGAGGGCCACGGGGGCGATGAGGAGGACGGCTCCCCACTCCAGGGTGGCCGGGGTGAAGGCGGGGAGGGCGAACCAGGGGGCCTCCCGCACGGGGGAGAGGTCCACCCGGCCGAGGAGGAGGGCGAGGAGGTAGCCCGCCCCCACCCCCACGAGCACCGGGACCATCTGGAAGAGGCCGCGGAAGAAGACGGCGCTCGCCACGGCCCCCAAGAAGGTGAAGACGGCGAGGAGTCAGTCCTTGCCCGCCATCTCCACCGCCACCGGGGCCAGGGTGAGGCCGATGACCACGATCACGGGGCCCGTGACCACGGGGGGGAAGACCTGGCGGACCCGTTCGGAGCCGATGAGGAGGACGAGGAGGGCGAAGAGGACGTAGACGAGCCCCGCGGCCGCGATCCCGCCCCCGATGGCGCTCAAAGAAAAGCCCGCCTCCTTGGCCGCCAGGATGGGGGCGATGAAGGCGAAGCTGGAGCCCAGGAAGACGGGGACCATCCGCCCCGTGACCAGGTGGAAAACCAGGGTGCCCACCCCGGCGGTGAAGAGGGCCACGGACGGGTTGAGGCCGGTGAGGAGGGGGACCAAGACGGTGGCCCCGAACATGGCCACCGTGTGCTGGAGGCCCAGGATAAGATGCCTTGGCGTCATACCGGGGAGATTTTATCCCCTCTTCGGTCCACCAGGCGCCTTTTGCCGGGGCCCCATGCCGGCGCAGGCCGGCATGGGGTGGTGTTACCCGTGGCCCCCGGCGGCCAGGGCCTCGCGGAACCAGGGGGGCACCTCCCGGCCGAAGCGCCTCCTGGCGAACTCCCGGGCGAAGTCCCCGTAACGCCCCTCGCGGATGGCCTGCCGGGCGGCCTCGGTGAGGCGGTGGAGGTGGCGCAGGTTGTGGAGGGAGAGGAGGATCCCCCCGAGCATCTCCCCGGCGCGCACCAGGTGGGCGAGGTAGGCGCGGCCAAAGGTCTGGCAGGTGTAGCAGTCGCACCCCTCCTCCAGGGGGCGCCTGTCCTCGAGGAAGCGGGCGTTTTTCAGGTTGAGCCGCCCCTCCGGCACCAGGGCGCTCCCGAAGCGGCCCGTGCGGGTGGGGTAGACGCAGTCAAAGAGGTCCACCCCAAGCCCCATGGCCGCCACCAGGTCCTCGGGGTGGCCGACCCCCATGAGGTAGCGGGGGCGGTCCTCGGGGAGGAGGCGGGTGGAGAGCTCCACCATGGCGAACATGGCCTCCTTGGGCTCCCCCACGGCCAGGCCCCCGATGGCGTAGCCCGGGAGGTCAAACCGGATCGTCTCCAGGGTGGAGCGGCGCCTGAGCTCGGGGTCCGTCCCCCCCTGGGCGATGCCGAAGAGGGCCTGGTCGGGCCGGGTCTTGGCCTTGAGGCTCCGCTCCAGCCAGCGGAGGGTGCGCTCCAGGGAGGCCTCGAGGTACTCCCGGGGGGAGGGGTAGGGGGGGCACTCGTCAAAGGCCATGATGAGGTCGGCCCCCAAAGCCTCCTGCACGGCGATGCTCCTTTCCGGGGTGAGCTTGATGAGGCGCCCGTCCAGGTGGCTTTGGAAGACCACCCCCTCCTCGTCAATGCGGCGCATGTGTCCGAGGCTCATCACCTGGAAGCCCCCGGAGTCCGTAAGCCAAGGGCCTTTCCACCCCGCGAAGCCGTGAAGCCCCCCGAGGGCCCTCACCCTTTCGGGGCCCGGGCGGAGGAGGAGGTGGTAGGTGTTGGTGAGGAGGACCTGGCTTCCGATGGCCTCGAGGTCCTTGGGCATAAGGCCCTTCACCGAGCCCGCCGTGCCCACGGGCATGAAGAGGGGGGTCTCCACCGCCCCGTGGGGGGTGAAGAGCCTCCCCACCCGGGCCCTGCCCGCGCGGGCCTCCACCTGGAAGCGGAAGGGGTCCATCAGGCCTTGGGGGCGAAGCGCGTCTTGACGTAGTCCTCCACGAGCCTAAGGAACTCCTCGGCGATTCCCTCCCCCTTGAGGATGGTGAGGAGCTTGCCGTCGGCGTAGACCGGGGCCTTGGGCTCCTCCCCCGCCCCCGGGAGGGAGATGCCGATGTGGGCGTGCTTGCTCTCCCCGGGGCCGTTCACCACGCAGCCCATCACCGCCACCTTGAGCTCCTCCACCCCGGGGTAGCGGGCCCGCCACTCGGGAAGCCTTTCCTTGAGGCGGCGGGAGACCTCCTCGGCGAGCTCCTGGAAGAAGGTGCTGGTGGTGCGGCCGCACCCGGGGCAGCTCGTCACCTCGGGGGCGAAGGCGCGAAGCCCCAGGGCCTGGAGGATCTCCTGGGCCACCTCCACCTCCTTGGTCCGGGGCTCGCCCGGGGCCGGGGTAAGGGAGACCCGGATGGTGTCCCCGATGCCCTCCAGGAGGAGAGGGGCTAAGGCGGCGGCCGAGGCCACGATCCCCTTCACCCCCATCCCCGCCTCGGTGAGGCCCAGGTGGAGGGGGGCTTGGGTGCGGCGGGCGAGCTCCCGGTAGACCCACACCAGGTCGCGCGCCTTGGAGACCTTGGCGGAGAGGACGAGCTTGTCCTCCCCGAGGCCCATCTCCAAGGCGGCTTCATAAGCGCGCACGGCGCTTTCCACCAGGGCCTCGAGGACCACCTCGTGGGCGCTTTTGGGCTCGGGGCGTCTGGCGTTTCGGTCCATGAGCTCGGTGAGGAGGGCGGGGTCTAGGCTTCCCCAGTTGGCCCCGATCCTCACGGGCTTCCCCAGGTCCATGGCGATGCGGATCATCTCGGCGAAGTGCTCGTCCTTGTGCCGCCCCCGCCCCAGGGTGCCCGGGTTGATGCGGAACTTGTCCAGGGCCTCGGCCATCTTTGGGTACTTGCGCAGGAGGAGGTGCCCGTTGAAGTGGAAGTCGCCCACCAGGGGCACCTCCGCCCCCTCGGCGAGGAGCCTCCTCTTGATCTCGGGCACGGCCTTCGCCGCCTCCTCGTCGTTCACCGTGAGGCGCACGATCTCGCTTCCCGCCCGGTGGAGCTCCAGGACCTGGGCGGTGGTGGCCTCCACGTCCCGGGTGGGGGTGTTGGTCATGGACTGCACGGCGATGGGGTGGGCGCCCCCTATGGGGACGCGGCCCACATAGACCGTGGGGGTAGGTCGCCTCATCCCCTCCATGCTAGCCGAGGCCCGGTGGGAAAAAGGGGGGTGGCCTACCCTTCCAGCTCCATCCCCATGATGTGGTAGCCCGCGTCCACGTAGACCACCTCCCCGGTGATGCCGCTCGCCAGGGGGGAGAGGAGGAAGAGGCCGAGGTTGCCCACCTCCTCCTGGGTGATGTTCCGCCTGAGGGGGGCGGTCTGGGCCACCCGGTCGTACATCTTGGTGAAGCCGGGGATGCTCCTCGCCGCCACGGTGCGCACGGGCCCCGCGGAGATGGCGTTCACCCTAACCCCCTTGGGCCCGAGCTCATAGGCCAGGTAGCGGACGCTGGCCTCGAGGGCCGCCTTGGCGATGGCCATGACGTTGTACTTGGGCACCACCTTTTCGCTGGCGTAGTAGGTGAGGGTGACGATCCCCCCGCCTTCCCTGAGGAGGGGCTCCGCCCTTCGGGCCACGGCCACCAGGGAGTAGGCGGAGACCTCGAGGGCCAGAAGCCAGTCCTGGCGCCGCGTGTCAATGTACCTTCCCTCCATGGCCTCCCTGGGGGCGAAGGCGATGGCGTGGACCAGGTAGTCTAGCCCCCCGAAGGCCTCCTTCACCCCGGCGAAGAGGGCGTCCAGCTCCTCGTCTTGGGTCACGTCCGCCCGGAAGAGGAGGGCGCCCCCCAGGGCCTCGGCGAGCTTTTCCGCCTCTGGGCGGAGCCTTTCCGCCTGGTAGCTTAAGGCCACCTCCGCTCCCGCCTCCTTGAGCTTGGCCGCGATGGCAAAGCCCAGGCTCCGCTGGTTGGTGACCCCCATGACCAGGGCCTTTTTGCCCGAAAGGTCCACGGTGAGCATGGGGGGATTATACCGAAGGCGAAGGGCCCAACACGAAAACGTCTTCCAAGAACTTCCAAAGCCCAGGGCCGGGCTGAGGCGAGCCACGGGCCCCGGCTTTGGGCCTCGCTCCGTATTGGCGGAGGCTTTCTCGGCTAGTTTATAGTGAGGTATGGTCCGGTTGGAAGACTACGGCACCTGGGACGAGGCCCTAAAGCGGCTCGAGGCGAGCCGCAAGGCCCTCCTCGCCCTGCTTCGGGAGGCGGACCCCGCTTGGCTTTCCGCCCCCTTGCGGGAGGGGGCCTGGACCCCCCTCATGGTGGCGGAGCACGTCGCCTTGGTGGAGGACTCCACCGCCCGGGTCCTGAGGCGCTTGAGGCGCCTTGCGGCCGGGGAGAACCTTCCCCCTGTTCCCGTGAAGCCCGGGGAGTTCAAGGACGGCAAGCCCCAGGCCCCCGAGGGGGTGCGGCCCAAAGGGGGCCTTTCCCTGGAGGAGGTCCTGGCCCTTCTGGACAGGGCCCGGGCCTTCCTCCTGGAGGAGGTGGCCAAGGCGGATCCCCAAAACCCCGCCACCTTCCCCCACCCCTTCTTCGGGGAGCTGAACCCCTTGGGCTGGCTTAGGGCCGCCGCCTACCACGAGGCCCACCACCTTAAGGCCCTTCAGGCCTCCTTGCCCCGGTAGCGGGCGAGCCAGGCGTGGAGGCTCGCCGGGGAAACCCCCCGGATCACCTCCGTGCCCCCTTCCCACTCCAAGACCACCCCGGCGGTGGGGCTTCCCGCCAGGGCGGTGACCTTCTTCCGGGCCTCCTCGTCTTCCCGGGCGTTCACGAACTCAAAGGGGACGCCCTTTTGCGCCAGGAACATCTTCACGATCTCGCAGGGCCGCAGCCGGGGACGCCGTAGACCCGCACCATACCCCTAAGGGTATAAGGCGGTCCGCCGGGGTTCAAGGCGTGGGGGGAGGCGGGGGTTCGCACCCCGGCACCGCCATCTGCGGGGAGGCGCCTTCCACGGGCTCCCCTGGCGCCCCCTGGGGCGCTCGGGGAGGAGGCGCTCCTCCTTCCCGGGGAGGCCTTCGGCCTGGAGGAGGAGGCAGGGGAGTACCGGGCGGCCCTCCTGGAACCCGGCGCGGAGGCCCGGCTGGAGCTCTTCCTGGAGGAGGCGGGGGTCCTCGGCCTGGAGGGGCGGGCCATGGGCTTGGAAGACCCCCCCTGGCCCCTCCTCACCCTGGACCAAGGGGAGGTGGGGGTCTTGGACCTGGCCCCCGTGTTCCGCTACGCCCTCCCGGCGAAGCGGGGGCCCCTTACCCTCGGGCTTCGGGGCCCCGTGGTCGCGGCCTTCACCCTCGCCTTCCACCGGCTAGCGGCGGAAGAGGTTGAGGAGGAGGGTGAGGAGGAGGGAGAGGAGGAGGGCGGAGGTGATGGGGATGTACACCCTTAGGCCCTCCCGCTCAATGCGGATGTCCCCGGGCAGGTGGCCGAACCAGGCGAAGAGCTTGGGGAAGTAGAGGAGGAGGAGCCCGAGGAGGAGAAGGAAGGCACCGGCGTAGACCAGGACCTTACCCGCTTCCATCCTTCACCTCCAGGTAGGCGGTGAGGGCCGCGCCCAGAAGCCCGGCCTCGGCTCCCAGGCGGGCCCTCCGCAAGGGGGGGGCCTCCCAGCCTTGGAGGTAGCGGCGGTAGGCCTCGAGGAGGGCCTCCCAGTACCCCTCGGGGGCGTTCAGGGCCACCCCGCCCCCCAGGACCACCACCCCGGGGTCAAAGGCCTTCACCAGGCTGGCGAGGCCGATGCCCACGTACCGGGCGGCCTGGAGGACGAGGCGCTCCGCCTTGGGGTCCCCTGCCTGGAAGAGGCGGAAGAGCTCCCGCGTGTCCACGGGGCGCTGGAAGGCGTAGGTGGCGTCCCGCTCCAGGGCGCGGCCCGCGGCCAGGGCCTCGAGGCAGCCCTCCAGTCCGCAGCCGCAGGCGGGCCCCCCGGGGAGGAGGGTCAGGTGGCCGAGCTCCCCGCCCTGCCCTCGCTCCCCCCGGAGCACCCTTCCCCCCAGGACCACCCCGCCCCCGATCCCCGTGGAGACGGTGAGGTAGAGGGAGCTCTCCTCTCCCTGGGCCGCCCCCAGGTGGTGCTCGGCCAAAGCGGCGGCGTTGGCGTCGTTTTCCAGGAAGACGGGCCTCCCCGTGGCCTCCTCCAGGATCCGGCGGATGGGGAAGTCCTGGACCCCCGGGATGTTGGGGGCGAAGCGGATCACCCCGCGGCGGAAGTCCAGGGGGCCGGGCGTCCCCAGGCCGATGGCCTCCCCCCGGACCCCCGCCTCCCTCTCCGCCCGCTCCGCGGCCTCGGCCAGGGCCTCGGCCACCCGCTCCCCGCCCTCCTTGGGCGTGGGGACGACCACCTTGGAGAGGAGCCTCTTTCCGTCAAAGACGCCGGCGGCGATCTTGGTGCCGCCCAGGTCCAGGCCCACCACCTTCACGGCACGTCCTCCCGCAAAAGGGCCTCGGCCTCGCCCAGGACCTCCTCGGGCACGTACAGGGCCACGTCCCCCATGTAGGTGCCCGTGGCCGCCTCGGGCAGGCCGGCGAAGGGGGTCTCCAGGTAGACCGGGAGGCCCCGGGCCTCGAGGCGGGCCTTCATCCCCTCGGCCACGGGCCTCGGGGCCACGAGAAGCCTGCGGTAGGGTTTCCCTGCGATCAAGCGGCGTTCCATAGGGCCTCCACCAGCCGCACGTAGGCCTGGGCCGCCTCCTCCACGGCCCGCAAGGGGACGTGCTCCATGGGGGTGTGGGCCAAGGCGGGGTCCCCCGGGCCCAGGCCCAGGACGGGGGCCTTGGCCCCGAGGTAGGGGGCGTCGGTGGTGAAGGGCCAAAGCCCCGCCTCCTCCTGCCCCAGGGCTTGGAGGGCCGCCTGCAGGAGAGGGTGGTCCTCCGGGAGGCGGTAGGGGGGCCAGAGGGCGGGGAGGGTCATCCGCACCTCCCCGGAGGCCCTCTCCTCCTCGGGCAGGTAGACCGAGGCCGGGCCCAGGGTGCGCAAGGCGGCGAGGAGCCCGTCCAGGTCGGCCTCGGGCTCGTAGCGCACGTCCAGGTAGAGCCGCACCACCCCGGGGGTCTGGTTCCGGGCCCCGGGGTGGGTGTCCACCCGGGTGGGGGTGAGCTTCACCCCGGGGGGCAGGGGGAGGTCCTGGAGGGCGAGGAGGTAGGCCCCTAGGTCAAAGAGGGGGTTTTCCGGCCCGGCGAGGGCGGCGTGGGTCTCCCTGCCCTCAAAGTCGGCCCACACCTCCGCCCGCCCGCGGTGCCCCCGCATGAGCCGCCCCGAGGAGGGCTCCCCCAGGACGAAGGCCAGGGGGGAAAGCCTTTCCGCGGCGAAGCGGCTCCCGAGGCCCCCCACCTCCTCCTGGACCACGGCGAGGAAGCGGACCCGCCCTTTTAAGGCCCCCCGCGCCAGGGTCTCCAGGGCGAGGAGCATGGCCACCAGGCTCCCCTTCATGTCCACCGCCCCCCGGCCCCAGAGGGACCCTTCGGCCACGGCCCCCTGGGGGTAGGGCCAGCGGGCGGGGTCGCCCACGGGCACCACGTCCATGTGCCCGGTGAGGACCACCTCGGGCCCCTTCTCGCCGAGGAGGGCCTCGATGTTCCCCGCCTCGTCCAGGGTGGCCTCGAGGCCCATCCCCTTCAGGGCCTCGAGGAGGAGCCCCGCCGCCTCCCCTTCCTCCCCGGGGAGGCTTTCCGCCTGGACGAGGCGGGAGAGGAGCCTGACCCAGTCCACGCCCCTATCCTACACCCCGGGCGAGCCTCGCCTGGTAGAGGGCGATCCCCAGGGCCACGGAGGCGTTCAGGGACTCCGCCTCCTCCCGGATGGGGATGCGGAAGAGCTCGTCGCAGGTCTCCCGCACGAGCCGACGCATCCCCTCCCCCTCGGAGCCCACCACCAGGACCAGGGGCCGGGCGTAGTCCAGCTCCCAGGGGGCCTTCTCCCCGCGGACGTCCAGGCCGTAGACCCAAAGCCCCTCCTCCTTGAGGGCCTTCAGCGTCCGGGGGAGGTTCTTCACCTTGACCACGGGGAGCTTCAGGGCGGCCCCCGCGCTCGCCTTCAGGGCGAGGGGAGAGAGGGGGGCGGCCCGGCGCTCCTCGGAGACCACCCCGTGGGCCCCGAGGGCGAGGGCGCTCCGGATCATGGCCCCGTAGTTCCTGGGGTCGGTGACGCCGTCCAAGGCCACGAGGAGGGGGGGCTCCTTCCGGGAGGCGGCGAGGCGGAGGGCGTCCTCCAGGCTGGCGTAGGGGGGGTCCTCCACCTCGGCGGCGATCCCCTGGTGGTGGGTGGTGCGGAGGAGGGTGTCCAGCTCAATGCGGGGGACCAAGGTGTACGGGGCCCCGAGCCTTTCCAGCTCCTTCAGGAGCCAGCCCTCCACCCCTCTCGCCACGAGGACGCGCCGGGCCCGGCCCGCCCGCAGGGCCTCGAGGACCGGGTTTCGCCCGTAGATCCACATCCTCCCAGTCTACCCGCTGGCGCCGCCCGCGCCCTGCCCGTATGATGGAGCCATGTGCCAGAAGATCCTGATGCCCACCGACGGGAGCCCGTGCAGCCTCCAGGCCCTGGAGCACGGCCTGGACCTGGCCAAGACCCTGGGGGCCAAGGTCCACTTCCTCTACGTCTTGGAAAACCCGGCCCAGACCATCTGGATCGCCCCGGAGAGCGTGCCCTACGGGATGGAGCTCTTGGAGGACCTCAGGAAGGCGGGGGAGGAGGCGATCAAGAAGGCCTTGGACCTCGCCCGCGCCAAGGGGGTGGAGGCCACGGGGGAGGTGAAGGAGGGGGTGCCCATCCCCACCATCGTGGAGGCGGCCAAGGAGTACGACCTCCTCGTCATGGGCACCCACGGGCGGACAGGCCTGGACAGGCTCCTTTTGGGCTCGGTGACCGAGGGGGTCCTCCACCGGACCTCCGTCCCGGTGCTGGTGGTCCGCTGCCGCTAGATGCGCCTGCTCGCCGTTTTCGTCTCCTCCCGCCTCTCCCCGGAAGACCCCCTTTACGCCCGGTGGGTGCGCTATGGGGAGGTCCTGGCCGAGGAGGGGTTTGGCCTCGCCTGCGGGGGGTACCAGGGGGGGATGGAGGCCCTGGCCAGGGGGGTGAAGGCCAAGGGCGGCCTCGTGGTGGGGGTCACGGCCCCGGCCTTCTTTCCCGAGCGGAGGGGCCCTAACCCCTTCGTGGACCTGGAGCTCCCCGCCGCCACCCTTCCCCAGCGCATCGGCCGCCTCCTGGACCTCGGGGCGGGGTACCTGGCCTTGCCCGGGGGGGTGGGGACCCTGGCGGAGCTCGTCCTCGCCTGGAACCTCCTCTATCTGAGGCGGGGCGTGGGACGCCCCCTGGCCGTGGACCCCTACTGGCTCGGCCTCCTCAAGGCCCACGGGGAGATCGCCCCGGAGGACGTGGGCCTTCTTCGCGTGGTGGCGGATGAGGAGGACCTGAGGCGGTTTCTGAGGAGCCTATGAGCGAGACCCTCTTGGTCTACGTGCCGGACCTGGGGCAGGGGGTGAGCTTCTACCAGGCCCTGGGGCTCGCCCTGGAGGAGCTCCTCCCCGAGCGGGAGGCCCTTCTTTCCCCCCTCGAGGGCCCCCTGCTCCTCCTGCGCCCGGGGGAAGGGGGCGTGGCGCGGGGCCCCCAGCGCCCGAGGCCCGAGGGGCAGGGCTTCGCCCGACTCCGGGTGGAGGAGGGGCGGCTCGTCTTCCTCGTGGACAACCTGGCCCACGAGAAGCTCCGCCTCGCCAAGTACGGCCTCGGCTTCCGGGAGGCGGGGGACCACCTCCTCCTCTTTGACCCCGGGGGGAACCCCGTCCTGGTGCGGGAGGAGGCGTGAAGCTTCTCCTTCTGGACCTGGACGACACCCTCCTTCAGGACCTTCCGGTAAGCCGCGCGGTCCTGGAGGACCTGGGGCGTAAGGCGGGGGTGGAGGGCTTCTTCGCCCGGGTCAAGGCGCGGGCCGAGGCCCTCTTCCGGGAGGCCCCCTTCTACCCTTGGGCCGAGGCCATCGGCCACTCGGCCCTGGAGGCCCTGTGGGCCCGGTACAGCACCCCGGGCCTCGAGGCCCTGGCCGCCTGGGCCGGGCCTTTCCGGGAGCGGGTCTTCCGGGAGGCCTTGGAGGAGGCGGGGGGGCCCCCCGAACGGGCGCGGGAGCTCGCCGAGGCCTTCTTCCGGGAGAGGCGCCGCTACCCCCTGTACCCGGAGGCGGAGGCCTTCCTGGCGGAGGCCCGGCGCCGCGGGCTCGCCCTGGCCCTCCTCACCAACGGGGTGCCCGACCTCCAGCGGGAAAAGCTCGTCGGGGCGGGGCTTGCCCACCACTTCTCCCTGGTCCTCATCTCCGGGGAGGTGGGGATCGGCAAGCCCGACCCCAGGCTCTTCCGCATGGCCCTCTGCGCCTTCGGGGTGGCCCCGGAGGAGGCGGCCATGGTGGGGGACAACCCCCAGAAGGACGTCCGGGGGGCCCGCCTGGCGGGGGTGCGGGCCGTATGGGTGGACCGGGGCCTGCGGCCGGAGGACCCGGAGGCCTCCCCCGACCTCCGGGTGGGGGACCTGAGGGAGGTCTTCCTAGCGGAGGCGCTTTAGGGCCTCCTTGATGAGGTCCTGGGCCCGGGCCTTGGGGTTTTGGGCCAGGAGGTCCAGGACCACCGCCCGCGCCTGGGCCTCCTTGAACCCCAAGGCGGCGAGGGCCATCACCGCCTCCTCCGCGGCCTCGCTCTCCACCTTCTCCCCGGCGAGGAGGTGGGGGGGCACCTTCCCCTTGAGCTCCAGGGCGATCCTTTCGGCGAGCCTTCTCCCCACCCCGCTCGCCGAGGTGAGGAGCCTCGCGTCCCCCTCCAGGAGGGCCCGGGCGAGGAGCCTAGGGGGCAGGGCCGAGAGGAGGGCGAGGGCCACCTTGGGCCCCACGCCGCTCACCGAGAGGAGGAGTTCAAAGAGGGCGAGGTTCTCCTCGTCGGGGAAGCCGTAGAGGGACAGCCCCTCCTCCTTGAGGAGGAGGTGGGTGTGGACCCCCACCTCCTTCCCCTCCTCCAGGGCCTGGAGGAAGGGCGTGGGGGCCTGGAGGAAGAACCCCACCCCCCCGGCGAGAAGGACGAAGCCGCCCGCCTCCTTCTTGAGGACCAGGCCCCGGAGGTAGCGGATCATCGGCCCTGGAAGCGGGGCGGCCGCTTCTCCCTAAAGGCCCGGACCCCCTCCTCGTGGTCCTGGGTCTGGCCGGCCTGGCCCTGGAGGACGGCCTCGAGGGCCAAAGCCTCGGTGAGGGAGAGGCGGTAGGTCTCCAGGAGGAGCTTCTTGGTGAGGGCGTAGGCCCGGGTGGGGCCCTGGGCGAGCTCTTTGGCCAAGGAGAGGGCCTCCTCCATGAGCTTTTCCGCGGGCACCACCCGGTGCACGAGCCCCAGGGCCAGGGCCTCCTCGGCGGAAAGCCTTGGGGAGAGGAGGAGGAGCTCCTGGGCCTTGGCGAGGCCCACGAGCCGGGGGAGGAGGAAGCTCAGCCCCGAGTCCGGCACCAGGCCGATCCTGACGAAGGCCGTAGTGAAGCTCGCCCCCACGGCGGCGAGGCGGAGATCCCCCCATAGGGCGAGGCTCATCCCCGCCCCGGCCGCCACCCCGTTCACCGCCACCACGAGGGGCTTCTCCAAGCCGCTCAAGGCCTCCACCACCCGGTTGTAGCGGCGCAGGTGGGCCTCGTAGTCGGGCTTCCGGTCGCCGAACTCCGTGAGGTCCTGCCCGGCGGAGAAGGCCCGGCCCGCTCCCGTGAGGAGGAGGGCGCGCACCTCCCGGTCCTCCTCCCCCTCCTTGAGGGCGGCGTAAAGGGCGTCTAGGAGCTCCCCGGTGATGGCGTTGAGCTTCTCGGGCCGGTTCAGGGTGAGGACCAAAACCCCGTCTTGGCGTTCCTTCAGGACCATGCCCCCATTGTACGGGGCGTGGCGCACCACACCGCTTTTTGGTGTAGCTTAGGTAGGGGGTAACCCCCCGGAGGCGCCATGGAGCTCACGCTGGAAAGCCAAGGCTATCTAGAGTCCCTTTACCGGGCCTACTTGGAGGATCCCCTTTCCCTCCCCGAGGACTGGCGGCGCTACTTCTCCGCCCTCACCCTGGAGGACCTGGAGGACGGCCGACGAGAACGCCAGGCCGCCCCCCTCCCGGGCGAGGCCTTGGACCTGGGCTTCCTCCTCAAGGTGGAGGCTTTGCGCCAGGCTTACCGGGAGCTCGGGCACCTCGCGGCCCGCATAGACCCCCTGGGCCGGGAGCGGCCGAGGCCCAAGGCGCTTTCCCTCGAGGCCCACGGCCTCTCCCCGGAGGACCTAAAGAGGCCCCTTCCCCCCCTCTTCGGCGCGCCCACCTTAGGGGCCCTCCTTGAGCGCCTGGAGGCCACCTACCTGGGCCCCGTGGGGTTTGAGGTGGCCCACGTGGAGCCCGAGGAAAGGGCGTGGCTCCTTTCCCGGATTGAGGCCCCGTGGCCCAAGCCCGCCCCCGAGGTGCGGAGGCGGGTCTTGCGGAGCCTCCTCCAGGCGAGCCTCTTTGAGGCCTTCCTCCAGCGGAAGTACCTGGGGGCGAAGACCTTCAGCGTGGAGGGCCTGGAAAGCCTCATCCCCCTCCTTCAGGAGGCGGTCCAGGAGGCGGCCCGCTTTGGGGTGCGGGAGGTGGTGCTGGGCATGGCCCACCGGGGCCGGCTCAACGTCCTGGCCCACGTGGTGGAGAAGCCCTTTGAGGCCATCTTCCGCGAGTTTGAGGAGCTCTTCCCCGAGGGGTACGTGGGGGACGTGAAGTACCACCTGGGCCACTCCACGGACGTGGAGACCCCCTGGGGCCCGGTGCACGTCTCCCTCAACTTCAACCCGAGCCACCTGGAGTTCGTGAACCCCGTGGCCCTGGGAAGGGTCCGGGCCAAGCAGGACCGCTTCGGCGACCGGGAGAGGAAGCGGGGCCTCGCCGTCTTGGTGCACGGGGACGCGGCCTTCATCGGCGAGGGCATCGTCCAGGAGACCCTGAACCTCTCCCAGCTTCCCGGCTACCGGGTGGGGGGCACCCTCCACGTGGTGGCCAACAACCAGCTGGGCTTCACCACCCTCCCCTCGGAGTACACCTCCAGCCGCTACCCCACGGACGTCGCCAAGATGGTGGGGGCGCCCATCTTCCACGTGAACGCCGAGGCGCTGGACGAGCTCCTCTTCGTCCTCGCCCTCGCCCTGGAGTACCGGAGCCGCTACGGCAAGGACGTGGTCATTGACCTCGTGGGCTACCGCCGCCGGGGGCACAACGAGACGGACGAGCCCACCTTCACCCAGCCGGGCATGTACGCCCTCATCGCCAAGAAGCCCGAGCCCTGGCGGGTCTACGCCGAGAGGCTTGAGGCCGAGGGCCTGGTCTCCGAGGAGGAGCTTAAGGCCTGGCAGGAGGCCTACCTGGAGCGGCTGGAAAGCGAGTTCGCCCGGGTGAAGGCCGAGGCCACCCCTGTGGTCTACAGCACCCTGGGCGGGGTCTGGCAGGGCTACGTGGGCGGGCCCGACCACCTGGTTCCCGAGGCGGACACCGCCTTCCCCAAGGAGGGGCTGAAGAACCTCCTGGTGCGGCTTAGCTCGGTCCCCGAGGGCTTCCAGGTGCACCCCAAGCTCAAGCGTTTCCTCGAGGCCCGCCGGGAGATGGCCGAGGAGAAGCGGCCCGTGGACTGGGCCACCGCCGAGGCCCTGGCCTTTGCCACCTTGGCCGTGGAAGGGCACAGGGTGCGCCTCACGGGGCAGGACGCCCTTCGGGGCACCTTCACCCAGCGCCACGCCGCCCTCTACGACTACCGCACCGGGGAGCGCTACATCCCCCTCCAGCACCTGGCCGAGGGGCAGGCGGAGGTGGAGATCCACAACTCCCCCCTCTCCGAGGCCGGGGTCTTGGGGTTTGAGTACGGCTACAGCCTGGACTACCCCGAGGGCCTCGTCCTCTGGGAGGCCCAGTTCGGGGACTTCGTCAACGTGGCCCAGGTCTACATTGACCAGTTCCTGGCGAGCGCCGAGGTCAAGTGGAACCGCCTCTCGGGCCTCGTCCTCCTCCTGCCCCACGGGCTGGAAGGCCAGGGCCCCGAGCACTCCTCGGCGAGGCTGGAGCGCTTCTTGCAGCTCGCCGCCAAGGACAACCTCCAGGTGGCCTACCCCACCACCCCCGCCCAGTTCTTCCACCTCCTCCGCCGCCAGGTGAAGCGGAAGATCCGCAAGCCCCTGGTTGTCATGACCCCCAAAAGCCTCCTCCGCCACCCCGAGGTGGTCTCCGCCCTGGAGGAGCTCGCGGAAGGGCGCTTCCAGAAGGTGATCCCCGAAAGGG
This sequence comes from Thermus thermophilus HB8, assembly GCF_000091545.1. Classification (GTDB taxonomy): domain Bacteria; phylum Deinococcota; class Deinococci; order Deinococcales; family Thermaceae; genus Thermus; species Thermus thermophilus. Next base: position 280,685 of record NC_006461.1, on the reverse strand, counting down.
TCAAGGGGGCGCGGAAGGTCCTCCTTACCTCGGGCAAGGTCTACTACGACCTCCTGCAGAAGCGCAAGGAGCTTCAGGCGGAGGACGTGGCCATCCTGAGGCTGGAGCTCCTCTACCCCTTCCCCGAGGCCGAGCTTCAGGAGGCCCTCGGCGCCTACCCCAAGAAGGTGCCCGTGGTCTTTGTGCAGGAGGAGCCGGTGAACCAGGGAGCCTGGTGGTACCTCTCCGCCCGCTTCTGCGGCGAGATCTACGGCCACCCCTTCTCCGTGGTGGCCCGGCCCGAGTCCCCGAGCCCCGCCGTGGGTTCCTCCAAGGTCCACAAGCTGGAGCAGGAGGAGCTGCTGGAGGAAGCGTTCAGGTAAGGAGGTAGCCGTGCAGGAACTCAAGGTGCCCTCCGTGGGCGAAAGCATCGTGGAAGTGGAGATCGGCGCTTGGCTTAAGGGAGAAGGGGAGAGCTTCGCCCAGGACGAGCCCTTGGTGGAGCTCATCACCGACAAGGCCACCCTAGAGCTCCCCGCCCCCTTCGCCGGGACCCTGAAGCAGATCCTGAAGAGGACCGGGGAGACCGCCCGGGTGGGGGAGGCCATCGCCCTCCTGGAGGAGGGGAGGGCGGAGGCCGCGCCCAAGGCCCAGGCGCCCGCCGAGGCCCCCAAGGAGCCCTCCCCAGAGCCTTTGGCCATGCCCGCCGCGGAGCGCCTCATGCAGGAAAAGGGCGTCTCCCCGGCAGAGGTTCAGGGGACGGGCCTCGGCGGGCGGATCCTTAAGGAGGACGTGATGCGCCACCTGGAGGAAAGGGCCCCCGCCAAACCCCAGGAGGCCCCGCCGCCTCCTCCCCCCTCCCGCCCCGCGCCCCCGCCCTCCACCCCCCCGCAGCCTCCCGCCGACAAGCCCTGGCGGGTGAGCGAGGCCGTGCCCATGACGCCCTTGCGCCGCCGGATCGCCGAGCGCCTCCTCATGGTCCGCCAGACCACGGCCATGCTCACCACCTTCAACGAGGCGGACATGTCGGCGGTGATCGCCCTCAGGAAGGAGTTCGGCGAGGCCTTCCAGAAGAAGTACGGGGTCAAGCTCGGCTTCATGAGCTTCTTCGTCAAGGCCGTGGTCCAGGCCCTCAAGGAGATCCCCGAGCTCAACGCCGAGATCCGGGACAACCACATCGTCTACCACCGCTACTACGACATCGGCATCGCCGTGGGCGGAGGCGAGGGCCTGGTGGTCCCCGTGATCCGCGACGCCGACCGCCTCTCCTTCGCCGAGATTGAGCAAAAGATCGCCGACTTCGCCGAAAGGGCCCGCACCAAGAAGCTCAAGCCCGAGGAGCTCATGGGGGGCACCTTCACCATCACCAACGGGGGGATCTACGGCTCCCTGAACTCCACCCCCCTCCTCAACCCGCCCCAGGTGGGGATCCTGGGCATGCACGCCATCCAGGAGCGCCCCGTGGTTCGGGACGGCCAGGTGGTCATAAGGCCCATGATGTACCTCGCCCTCTCCTACGACCACCGCATCGTGGACGGACGGGAGGCGGTCACCTTCCTCCGCCGGGTGAAGGAGCTCATTGAGAACCCGGCGCGGCTCCTTTTGGAGGTGTAGCGTGTACGACCTCCTGGTGATCGGCGCCGGGCCCGGGGGGTACGTGGCCGCCATCCGGGCGGCCCAGCTCGGGATGAAGGTGGGGGTGGTGGAGAAGGAGAAGGCCCTAGGGGGGACCTGCCTCAGGGTGGGGTGCATCCCCTCCAAGGCCCTCCTGGAGACCACCGAACGCATCTACGAGGCGAAGAAGGGCCTCCTCGGGGCCAAGGTGAAGGGGGTGGAGCTGGACCTTCCCGCCCTCATGGCCCACAAGGACAAGGTGGTCCAGGCCAACACCCAAGGGGTGGAGTTCCTCTTCAAAAAGAACGGCATCGCCCGCCACCAGGGCACGGCCCGCTTCCTCTCCGAGCGCAAGGTTTTGGTGGAGGAGACGGGGGAGGAGCTGGAGGCCCGCTACATCCTCATCGCCACGGGAAGCGCCCCCCTCATCCCCCCTTGGGCCCAGGTGGACTACGAGCGGGTGGTGACCTCCACCGAGGCCCTTTCCTTCCCCGAGGTGCCGAAGAGGCTCATCGTGGTGGGGGGCGGGGTGATCGGGCTGGAGCTCGGGGTGGTCTGGCACCGCCTGGGGGCGGAGGTCATCGTCCTGGAGTACATGGACCGCATCCTCCCCACCATGGACCTCGAGGTCTCCCGGGCGGCGGAGAGGGTCTTCAAGAAGCAGGGCCTCACGATCCGCACCGGGGTGCGGGTCACTGCCGTGGTGCCTGAGGCCAAGGGGGCCCGGGTGGAGCTTGAGGGGGGCGAGGTCTTGGAGGCGGATCGGGTCCTCGTGGCCGTGGGCCGGAGGCCCTACACCGAGGGGCTTTCCCTGGAGAACGCCGGGCTTTCCACGGACGAGCGGGGGCGGATCCCCGTGGACGAGCACCTGAGGACCCGCGTTCCCCACATCTACGCCATCGGGGACGTGGTGCGGGGTCCCATGCTCGCCCACAAGGCGAGCGAGGAAGGGATCGCCGCCGTGGAGCACATGGTCCGGGGCTTCGGCCACGTGGACTACCAGGCCATCCCCAGCGTGGTCTACACCCACCCCGAGATCGCCGCCGTGGGCTACACCGAGGAAGAGCTGAAGGCGCAGGGCATCCCCTACAAGGTGGGGAAGTTCCCCTACTCCGCCTCGGGCCGCGCCCGGGCCATGGGGGAGACGGAGGGGTTTATTAAGGTCCTCGCCCACGCCAAGACGGACCGCATCCTCGGGGTGCACGGGATCGGGGCCCGGGTGGGGGACGTCCTGGCCGAGGCCGCCTTGGCCCTCTTCTTCAAGGCGAGCGCCGAGGACTTGGGCCGCGCCCCTCACGCCCACCCCTCCCTCTCCGAGATCCTCAAGGAGGCGGCGCTGGCGGCGTGGGAGCGGCCGATTCACCTGTAGGCGAAACTTGACCACCCCCCGGGGAAGCCCGGGGGGTGGGTGCTTACGGACCTTAGTTGGTCTTCTGGAGCTCGAGGCGGTACTTGTTGAAGGGGCTGTCGTCGCTACCGCCGTTGGCGATGGTGTAGCTGGTCACTACAAGGTAATAGGTGCCGTCCTGGGGCAGGGTGAAGATGATCTCCGAGTCGGTGATTTGGCCGAAAATGATGTCGTCGTTTTCGGCCAGGACCTGCCCGTTTTCGTCCAGGAGGTAGAGGTAGGAGTCCAGGGTCCCTCCGATGCTGGAGCGAGCGTAGACGCGGGCCTTGATCGTGTCCCCAGCGCTTCCCGTGAACTGGAAGTAGTCGTAGTCCTGGGGTTGGCCGAAGATATAGGCGAGCTGGGTGGTCTGGCCGTAGGCGATGGGCTTGGCCTGAGAGAGGGTGTCGTTGGGTTCGTAAGGATCGGTGGGGTTTAGGTTGACCTCGCTTGCGTTGAGGCGGACGAGCTTGGAGTCGGGGCTGAAGGCGCTAGAGCCCGGGGTGGCCACCAGGGTGCCCACGAAGGTGCCCCGCTCCTCGGGAGGTCCGCCCGTGAGGGCCAGGTCCGCCCCGGCCACGTAGATATCGTACTCGCCCGGGGCGATCTCGTAGAACCAGGCCTCGCCGTTTTGGTCCGTACGGGCCCAGTAAACGGGGGTAGGGTCGGTGGGATCCCCCGGCTTTAGGCCCTTCCCCCGCAGGATCACGTCGGCGAGAAGGCCAGGGAAGGTGCCCCGCTCGTTGAAGTACTCCACCTTCACCCGGACCACGGCGCCTTTCGCGGGCAAGGCGGCACAGCCTTGGGAGAGGAGCTCGGCAAGCTGGCCCGCGTGCAGGTGGCCCCATCCCTTTTCCCGGGTGAAGGTCTTTTCCCAGGTGGTGGTTTCCAAGGCACGGCGCACCTGATAAGGGGTGGCGCCAGGGCAGGCGGCCTTCACCAGGGCGGCCGCCGCGGCGGTGTAGGGGCCGGAGAAGGACGTTCCGGAGATGAGGCCGTAGCCGCCCCCGAGCCAGGTGGGGTTGGCCAGGAGGACGTCCAAGCCGGGGGCGGCGCTGGAGATGTGCCGCCCGTAGGTGGAGAAGTCCGTCTTGTTGCGGTTGCCGTCGGCGGCGGCCGAGGCGATGATCCCGGGATAGCCCGCGGGGGTGCGCACCTCGTCTTTGTAGGAGTTTCCGGCGCTCGCCACCACCACCACGCCGTTGGCCAAGGCGTAGTCAAAGGCCTCCTTGACCAGTTGGCCGTAGCCGAGGCCGCCCCAGGAGTTGTTGAGCACTTGGGCTCCGTTGTTCACGGCCCAGACGATGCCCCGGGCCACGTAGAAGTCCCCCACGTAGTCGGGCTGGAAGATGGCCACGGGGAGGAACTTGGTCTTGGGGGCGAGCCCCGCGATGCCCTGGCCGTCCCTGGGGGCACTCACCGTGGAGGCCACGTAGGTGCCGTGGTAGAGGTCGGCGGGGGCGTTGAGGCCCTGGATAAAGTTCAGCCAGCCGCTGGCGCTGGTGTAGGTGGTGTCGGTGACCGGGTCATAGGCCTTCCCCGCCCAGTTGGGGGCGAGGTCAGGGTGGGTTACGTCCGCGGGGTCGTCAATGATGGCCACCACCACCCCCTCGCCTTCAAACCCCCTGTCCCAGGCCGCCTTGGCGGCGAGGTGGCGTGGGTCCAGAGCGTACTGGGGCAGCTCGTCCAGGATTTGGTCGCTGGGGTTGCCCAAGGGAATGAGGCCGCTTTCCCGGCCCCTGGGGAGCTCCACGGGGTCGTCCTTGGGGGGGGTTACCTGGGCCAGGTGGGGCTCGGCGTAGCGGAGGCCAGGGAGGCCCTTCAGGGTCCGGCTCGCCTTGACGGCATCCCCGGGCACCTCGAGGAGGGCGGCCTTCAGCTCGGGGATACGGGCGATCTCCTTGGCCCCCAGCTTACGGATGGCCTCCTGAAGGCCGGACTCGTCCTCGTAGCCCACCACCACCTGCCCCTGGTAGTGGCGCACACCCTCGGAGGTGGTCACAAGGCCGGGCGTCGGGGAGGCGTTCGTCGGCCTCGGAGCCTGGGAGCAGGCCGAGAGCAGAGCGGCCAGCGCAAGGGCGGAGAGGATCAAAGGCTTCTTCATGCTGCCTCCTTACTCACCGGTGGTGAAATCAAAGACCTGGGTCCCCGTGCGGCTGATGCGGATGAAGGAGGTGGAGCTGGGCCAGGTCTGGATGCTGTAGGCCGAGATGCGGTAGTTTTCCCCGGGGTTGTACTTGTAGGCGTAGCTCACGTAAAGCTGCCAGGCGTAGGTGCGGAGGGCTTGGAGCTCGGGAAGCTGGGCCAGGCCGTCAAAGTCGTAGGGCAGGGTGACCTCGCCCTGGGCCACGTCCACGGGGACGAGGTTGGGGTTGTTGGGGTCGGTGGTGTCGGTGAAGATCACGAAGTTGTTGACGGCGGGATGGAAGCCATAGACCAAGGCCTCTCCCGCGGGGATGCCGTTATCTCCGTTGCCAAACTCCACGTAGAGGTTGTAGCCCGAAAGCGTCTGCCAGGCCACGCCGTCCCCGGTCAGGGTGTCCCAGAGGACCAGGTTGTAGGCGGCGCCGTCGGCTCCGATCTGAAGCTGGGGATGGCCGATCACGAAGTCCGGGGTTTTGGACACGCCCACGCTCTCGTCGGCGGGGGAGAGGAGGGGGGCGAAGAAGGGCGGAAGGGGTGTGGTGGAGCTGGGCTGGCTTTCGGCCGAACTCGCGCCCCGGGCCACCACCCGGTAGTGGTAGGTCTGGCCGGGGGTGAGGTCGGGAGAGGCGTCGCGGAAGTAGAAGGGGCGGTTGAAGGGGTTGCTGGAACAGCTGGAGCTGGCCCCACCGCCCACGGTGCCCACCCGGACCCAGTTGGCGCCGTCGGTGGAGCGCTCAATGTCAAAGGCGAACGGCGGGGCGGAGGTGTCGGTGTAGCACCAGCGCACCTCCACGTAGAGGTTGCTTCCCTCGGGGACGGCCATGGGATCCAGCGCAAGCTCGCCCACTTGGCCCTTGGCCACAGGAACCTGGATCTTGGCGGGCGCCTTGACGCCGTAGAAGCCCACGGCCTGGGTGAGGGTGATGGCGGTGGCGGCCACCTGGGTGGGCGCCTGGACGGTGTTGGCCTGGGTGGGGTTGGTGTTGATGAAGGTGATGGGAAGGATGTAGTGGCTCCGGTTTTCGTTGAAGTCGTAGGCCACCACCTCCAGGTAGACGTTTTCCCCATCCGCGTCCCCAAAGCCCGCCACGTTGGATCCGCTCAGGGCCTGGTTGCCGGTGTCCTCGGTGTCGGTGAAGATGCGGCGCGTCCAGGTGGCGGAGTTGGTGACGAAGGCCGAACCTGGGGTGCGGCCCAAGGCCACGTAAATGTAGCGCATGGGGCGTACGTAGTCCTTGGAGGTGTCCACCTGGACGCGGAAGGGGATGACGTCGGTGAAGATTCCCCCTTCCAGCGGGATGTTCCCGTCTTGGGTGATGAGGAGGGTGGGCGGGGTGGTGGTGGCGGTGGCGTCAAAGGCGGGCTTCTGGACGAGGGTGATGGAGGCCATCTCCGGGACCCGGATGCCCTCCACGAGGCTCCCCGCCATCCCGGGTTTTTGGGCCTCGAGGCGGTAGGTCCCAGGGGCCAGGTTGGTGAAGGTGAAGGAGCCGTCGCTTGCCGTGGTGGTGGTGGCGACGAGGGCACCTCCCCGATAAAGCTTGAGGGTGCTCGAGGCCACGGGACCGCCAGCGTTCTCCCTCACCACGTAGCCCGAAAGGGTGTGGACGGCTTGCGGGTCGTAGGTGACCTGGACGCTAGCGGTTCCCTTGTTGCCGGAGGGGTCGTAGGCGTGGACGGTGATGGTGTTTTGGCCTTGTGGGAGGGTGAGGGTGAAGGCGAAGTTGACGGAGGTTCCCGGGGTGATGGGGACCTCTTGTTCCTGGCCGTTGTTGAGCTGGTAGGTGACCCGGTTTACGCGGACGTTGTCCTGGGCGGTGCCTTGGACGGTGAGGGTGTCCTGGTTGACGGTGGCGCCATTTTGGGGGGCGGTGATGGTGACGCTGGGCTTGACGGTGTCCTGGCCGCAGCCTGCCAGGAGGAGGGCGCCGAGTAAAAGCCCGAGCCCTAACGCTTTTCTCATAGAGCACCTCCAACAGAACGCGTCCTTTGCGACCGAGGCCCAGACCTCCTATAGATATGGGTCATGCGGTACCTCCTTCTCGCAGTTTCCGGGGTCAATCCTAACCTTGCCTTGGGAGGGTGTCAAGCGGTAGGGTACGGCGCGGGTTTGTTCATGTATACTTATGCACGCCCCCTCGAGGGGTAGACTGGGAGGGACATGAAGATCGTCTTGGCCTACTCCGGCGGACTGGACACCAGCATCATCCTCAAGTGGCTCAAGGAGACCTATCGGGCCGAGGTCATCGCCTTCACCGCGGACATCGGCCAGGGGGAGGAGGTGGAGGAGGCCCGGGAGAAGGCGCTGAGGACGGGCGCTTCCAAGGCCATCGCCCTGGACCTCAAGGAGGAGTTCGTCCGCGACTTCGTCTTCCCCATGATGCGGGCTGGCGCGGTGTACGAGGGCTACTACCTCCTCGGCACTTCCATCGCGAGGCCTTTGATCGCCAAGCACCTGGTGCGGATCGCCGAGGAGGAGGGGGCGGAGGCCATCGCCCACGGGGCCACGGGGAAGGGGAACGACCAGGTGCGCTTTGAGCTCACCGCCTACGCCCTGAAGCCCGACATCAAGGTCATCGCCCCCTGGCGGGAGTGGAGCTTCCAGGGCCGCAAGGAGATGATCGCCTACGCCGAGGCCCACGGCATTCCCGTCCCCGTGACCCAGGAGAAGCCTTACTCCATGGACGCCAACCTCTTGCATATTTCCTACGAGGGCGGGGTCCTCGAGGACCCCTGGGCCGAGCCCCCCAAGGGGATGTTCCGCATGACCCAAGACCCCGAGGAGGCTCCCGACGCCCCGGAGTACGTGGAGGTGGAGTTTTTTGAGGGCGATCCCGTGGCGGTGAACGGGGAGAGGCTTTCCCCGGCGGCCCTTCTGCAGAGGCTCAACGAGATCGGGGGGCGTCACGGGGTGGGCCGGGTGGACATCGTGGAGAACCGCTTTGTGGGCATGAAGTCCCGGGGGGTCTACGAGACCCCGGGGGGGACGATCCTCTACCACGCCAGGCGGGCGGTGGAAAGCCTCACCCTGGACCGGGAGGTCCTCCACCAAAGGGACATGCTCTCCCCCAAGTACGCCGAGCTCGTCTACTACGGCTTCTGGTACGCCCCGGAGCGGGAGGCCCTTCAGGCCTACTTTGACCACGTGGCGAGAAGCGTCACCGGCGTGGCCCGGCTCAAGCTCTACAAGGGGAACGTCTACGTGGTGGGAAGGAAGGCCCCGAAGAGCCTCTACCGCCAGGACCTGGTCTCCTTTGACGAGGCAGGGGGCTACGACCAGAAGGACGCCGAGGGCTTCATCAAGATCCAGGCCCTGCGCCTCCGGGTGCGGGCCCTTGTGGAGAGGGAGGGCCATGGCGCATAGGACCTGGGGAGGCCGCTTCGGGGAGGGGCCGGATGCCCTTGCGGCCCGCTTCAACGCCTCCCTTGCCTTTGACCGGGCCCTTTGGCGGGAGGACCTCTGGCAGAACCGGGTCCACGCCCGCATGCTTCACGCCGTGGGCCTCCTGAGCGCGGAGGAGCTTGAGGCCATCCTCAAGGGGCTGGACCGGATAGAGGAGGAGATTGAGGCGGGCACCTTCCCCTGGCGGGAGGAGCTTGAGGACGTCCACATGAACCTCGAGGCCCGCCTTACCGAGCTCGTCGGCCCCCCGGGGGGCAAGCTCCACACCGCCCGTAGCCGCAACGACCAGGTGGCCACGGACCTGAGGCTTTACCTGCGGGGGGCCATAGACGAGCTCCTGGCCCTTCTCCTTGCGCTCCGGCGGGTCCTGGTGCGGGAGGCCGAGAAGCACCTGGACCCCCTTTATGTCCTTCCCGGCTACACCCACCTGCAGCGGGCCCAGCCCGTGCTCCTTGCCCACTGGTTCCTCGCCTACTACGAGATGCTTAAGCGGGACGCAGGGCGCCTGGAGGACGCCAAAGAGCGCCTCAACGAAAGCCCCCTGGGGGCGGCGGCCCTCGCGGGGACGGGCTTCCCCATAGACCGCCACTTCACCGCCAGGGAGCTTGGCTTCAAGGCCCCCATGCGGAACTCCCTGGACGCGGTGGCCTCCCGGGACTTCGCCCTGGAGGTCCTTTCCGCCTTGAACATCGGCATGCTCCACCTCTCCCGCATGGCGGAGGAGCTCATCCTCTACAGCACCGAGGAGTTCGGCTTCGTGGAGGTGCCCGACGCCTTCGCCACCGGGTCTTCCATCATGCCCCAGAAGAAGAACCCGGACATCCTGGAGCTCATCCGCGCCAAGGCGGGAAGGGTGCTCGGGGCCTTTGTGGGGCTTTCCGCGGTGGTGAAGGGCCTTCCCCTCGCCTACAACAAGGACCTCCAGGAGGACAAGGAGCCCCTTTTGGACGCCCTCGCCACCTACAGGGATAGCCTCAGGCTCCTCGCCGCCCTCCTCCCCGGGCTCAAGTGGCGCCGGGAGAGGATGTGGCGGGCGGCGGAGGGGGGCTACACCCTCGCCACGGAGCTCGCCGACTATCTGGCGGAAAAGGGGCTTCCCTTCCGGGAGGCCCACCACGTGGTGGGGAGGCTCGTGCGAAGGCTTGTGGAGGAGGGGCGGGCCCTTAAGGACCTCACCTTGGAAGAACTCCAGGCCCACCACCCCCTCTTCGCCGAGGACGCCCTTCCCCTCCTCCGCCTGGAGACCGCCATCCATAGGCGCCGCTCCTATGGCGGCACGGCCCCGGAGGCGGTGCGGGAGAGGCTAGAGGAGGCCAAGAAGGAGGTGGGGCTTGACTGAAGTGAGGGGGCTTTCCCTTTCCCCGGTGGTTCTCCCCGAGGTGCGGCGCGAGGCGGGGGTGGAGCTTAGGAAGGCGCGGCTAGAGGACGTGGACGCCATCTACTGGCTCATCCGCTACTGGGCGGAGAAGGGCCTGATGCTGGTGCGGAGCCACAGCCACCTCTACGAGAACATCCGGGACTTCTGGGTCCTCGAGGACGAGGACGGCCAGATCGTGGGCACCGTGGCCCTCCACGTCCTCTGGCGGGACCTTGCCGAGATTCGCGGCCTCGCCGTGCACCCCACAAGGCAGGGCCAGGGCCTGGGCCGCTGGCTCGTCCTGGGGGCGGAGCGGGAGGCGCGGGATTTGGGGCTTCCCCGGGTCTTCGCCTGGACCTTACAGGTGAACTTCTTCCGCGCCCTCGGCTACCGGGTCACGAGCCGGGAGGCCCTTCCCCCCAAGGTCTGGAGCGAGTGCAACGCCTGCCCCTTCTACGAGAACTGCCGTGAGATCGCCGTCGTCAAGGAGTTTTCCCCAGGGGCTTCCGGGGGCTAGAATGGACGGGATGGGCACCCTGACCCGCTACCTTGAGGAGGCCATGGCCCGGGCCCGCTACGAGCTCATCGCCGATGAGGAGCCCTATTATGGGGAGATCCCCGACCTCCCCGGGGTCTGGGCCACGGGGAAGAGCTTAAAGGAGTGCGAGGCCAACCTGCAGGCGGCCCTGGAGGACTGGCTTCTCTTTCTGCTCTCCCGGGGTGAGACCCCCCCGCCCTTGGGCGAGGTTCGCATTGAGCTACCCCATGGCGAGGCGGCTTAGGCCCGTTTCCCGGAGGGAGCTCGTGGCCAGGCTTAAGGCCTTGGGGTTTTCCGGGCCCTCCACGGGGGGCAGGACCAGTTCATGGTGCGGGGGTCCATCCGCCTGGTCTTGCCCAATCCCACCGAGGGGAGATTGGCGTGGACCTTCTAAAGCGCATCCTGAGGCAAGCGGGGATAGAGGAGGAGGAATGGCTGGAGTGAAGGAGCGCGCCGTTTTGGTCCTGGAAGACGGGACCGTCTACCACGGTTACGCCTTCGGCGCCCGGGGGAAGACGGTGGGGGAGGTGGTCTTCAACACCGCCCAGACCGGCTACCAAGAGATCATGACCGATCCCAGCTACCACGGGCAGATCGTGGTCATGACCTACCCCCACCAGGGCAACTACGGGGTGAACGTCTACGACATGCAGTCCAACCGCCCCTGGGTGAGGGGCTTTGTGGCCAAGGAGTTCAGCCGCGTGGCCTCCAACCCCCGGGCCCAGCAGACCATCGGGGAGTTCATGGAGTTCTACGGGGTGGTGGGGATTGAGGGCATAGACACGAGGGCCCTGGTGCGGAAGATCCGGGAAGGCGGGGTGCTGAAGGGGACCATCGCCCACGCGAGCCTCTTCGGCGCCCCCGACCACGCCTTCACCCAGGAGGAGCTCGAGGCCCTGCGCCGGGAGGCCCAGGCCTGGACGGACATTGACGGCCGGGACATGACCCCCGAGGTCTCCACCCCCCTGCCCTACGCCTGGCCCACCCTGAAGTCGGGGCGGCGCATCGTGGTCATGGACTTCGGCATCAAGCACGCCATCGTGGAGAACCTGGCCGCCCTCGGCTTTGAGGTCATCGTGGTCCCCGGGAAGACCCCGGCCCACCAGATCATGGCCTTGGAGCCCCACGGCCTCCTCATCTCCAACGGGCCCGGCGACCCCACCATGCCCCGCTACGCCCACGAGACCATCTGGAAGCTCATGGGGCTTCTGCCCACCTTCGGCATCTGCCTGGGGCACCAGCTCTTGGCCCTGGCGGCGGGAGGGCGGACCTTCAAGATGAAGTTCGGCCACCGGGGGGCGAACCACCCGGTGAAGAACCTGCAGACGGGGAAGATTGAGATCACCAGCCAGAACCACGGCTACGCCGTGGACATTGACTCCCTCAAGGACTTCCGCCCCACCCACGTGAACCTGAACGACGGGACCCTCGAGGGCATGGCCCACGCCCGCTACCCCGTCTTCTCCGTCCAGTACCACCCCGAGGCCGCCCCGGGCCCCCACGATGCCCTCTACCTCTTCCGCCGCTTCCTGGAGGAGGTGGAGGCCTTCCACGGGGCCACGGGGCTTCCCGTGGAGAAGCAACGGGCGGACCAGCACGGGATTTAAAGCGCCTGCTCTTTTTTGACGGGGTCAGCTTACCCCGCCCCCCTAGGGAGAGAAGTCCCGGTTGCCCCCGGAGAGGAGGAGGGCGAGGGTTTGGGGAAGCCTCGCCCCGTGCTCCAGCACCGCGGCCAGGGGAAGGGCCCCCGTGGGCTCCACCACCTGCTTGGTGCGGGTGAAGAGGAGGCGCTCCGCCTCGAGGAGGGCCTCCTCGCTCACCGTAAGGATCCCGTCCACCCTTTCCCGCAGGATGGGGAAGGTGCGCTCCCCCAGGCTTAGCGTCCGCACCCCATCCGCCCGGGTCCTGGGGGGCGCTTCCAGGCGGAGGATCCTTCCCGCCTCCAGGCTTCTCTTGGCGTCGTCCGCGGCCTCAGGCTCCACCCCGAGGACGAGGGTTGTGGGGGAGAGGGCCTTCACCGCCGTGGCCAGGCCCGCGAGGAGCCCCCCGCCCCCCACGGGGGCGAGGACGGCCCCGGGGAAGACCCCCATCCGCCCCGCCTGGGCCAGAAGCTCAAGCCCCGCCGTCCCCTGCCCGGCGATGACCAGGGGGTCGTCAAAGGGGTGGATCAGGGCGTAGCCCGTCTCCTCCTGAAGGGCCCGGGCCACCTCCTCCCGGTTCTTTGCCGTCACCCCCCGGTCCACCACCTCGGCCCCGTAGGCCCGGGCGCAGGCCTTCTTGTAGGGGCTCGCGTCCTCGGGCATGACCACCAGGGCCTTTACCCCGAGCACCTGGGCGGCGTAGGCCACCCCCTGGGCGTGGTTGCCGCTGGAGACGGCGAGGAGCCCCTTGGGGTTTTCCAGGGCGAGGGCCTTGGAAAGCGCCCCCCGGGCCTTGAAGCTCCCCGTCTTCTGCAGGTGCTCGGCCTTGAGGAGGAGGCGCTTTCCCAGGAGCCCGTCCAGGAGGCGGGAGGTGAGGAGGGGGGTGCGGTGGGTGTAGGGGGCGATGCGGCGGAAGGCGGCGTAGAGGTCTTGGAGGGAAGGCATCACTCGGTGCGGGGCCCGGCCTCGGCCACCTCCTTGGCCACCCCTGAGGCGTACTTCTGGAAGTTTTCCTGGAAGAGGCGGGCGAGCTTCCGCGCCTGCTGGTCGTAGGCCTCCTTGTCCGCCCAGGTCTCCCGGGGGTTTAAGAGCTCCTGGGGCACGCCGGGGGCCTCGAGGGGCACCTCAAACCCGAAGACGGGGTCCCTGCGGTAGGGGACGTTCTCCAAGGCCCCGGAGAGGGCGGCCTTCAGAAGGGCCCGGGTCACGGGGAGGGGGAAGCGGTACCCCACCCCGTAGGGTCCGCCGGTCCAGCCCGTGTTCACCAGGTAGACCCGAGGGGCGTGCTTCCGGATCTTCTCCCCCAGCATCCTCGCGTACACCCCGGGGTGCATGGGGAGGAAGGGGGCGCCGAAGCAGGCGGAGAAGGTGGCCCTGGGCTCGGTCACGCCCCGCTCCGTCCCCGCCACCCGGGCGGTGTAGCCGGAGAGGAAGTAGTACATGGCCTCCTCCGGGGAAAGCCGGGCGATGGGGGGAAGGACCCCGTAGGCGTCGGCGGAGAGGAAGAAGATGGCCCTGGGGTGGCCCGCCACGCCCGACTCCACCACGTTCTCCAGGTGGGCGATGGGGTAGGAGGAGCGGGTGTTCTCCGTCTTGGAGTCGTCGTCCCACTGGACCCGGCGGCTTTCCGGGTTGACCACCACGTTCTCCAGGATGGCCTCAAACTGGTTGGAGGCCTTGTAGATCAGGGGCTCGTGCTCCGGGGAGAGGCGGATTACCTTGGCGTAGCACCCGCCCTCAAAGTTGAAGACCCCATCCTCGCTCCAGCCGTGCTCGTCGTCGCCGATCAAGGGGCGCTCGGGATCGGTGGAGAGGGTGGTCTTGCCGGTGCCGGAGAGGCCGAAGAAGACCGCCACGTCCCCTTCCTTTCCCACGTTGGCCGAGGCGTGCATGGGGAAGACCCCCCGCTTGGGCATGAGGTAGTTCATGACGGTGAAGATGCTCTTCTTGATCTCCCCGGCGTACTTGGTGCCCACGATGAGGACGAGCCTCCTCTGGAAGCTGATCCCCACGAACACCTCGCTCCGCGTGCCGTCCCTTTCGGGCACCGCCTGGAAGTAGGGGGCGTGGACCACGGTGAAGCCGGGGACGAAGGCCTCCACCTCGTCGTCGTTGCCGAAGCGGCGGGGGAGGATAAACATGTTGCGGGCGAAGAGGGCGTGCCAGGGGCTTTCCGTCACCACCCGCACGGCGAGCCGGTAGCGCCGGTCTGCCCCGGCGTAGAGGTCCTGGACGTAAAGGTCCCGCTCGGAGAGGTACTGGACCACCCTCTGGTAGAGGGCTTCAAAGGCCTCCGGGGCGAAGGGTTGGTTCACCTCTCCCCACCAGATCTCCCCTTCCACCTCCGGCTCCCGCACCACGAACTTGTCCTTGGGGCTTCTCCCCGTGTAGGGGGTGGTGTCCACCACCAGGGGGCCGTGGTGGGCGAGAAGGCCTTCTCCCCGGAGGAGGGTGTGTTCCACGAGGACGGGGGAGACGGTGTTCCAGAAGACCCGCTTCTTGGGGTGGATACCGAGGGCTTCCAAACGTTGCATGCCTCGCCTCCTTCGTTCAGGATATCACGAGCGGCTTTCCACGCTTCCAAAGCCAGGGTATACCCTGTCCGAGGCGAGGGGAAGCCCGTCACCCCGCAAGCCGCTTGCGGGTGAGAACCTTGCCCAGCTCCACCCCGGGCTGGTCAAAGGCGTTGACCTCCCAGAGCTCCCCCAGGAAGGCGGTCTGCCACATGAGGTGCTGCATGAGCCAGCCCACGGCGTAGGGGGAGACCTCGGGGAGGAAGAGGGCGTAGACCCTCTGCCCCGCCTCGGCCAGGGCCTCGTAGGTGGCCTCGGCCTCCGCCTTCAGGAGCTGGAAGAGGGTCTTGCCGAAGAGGTAGGAGGCGGCCTCGAGGCCCTCCACCTCCGGGATCTCCACGTCCTCGAGGGGGGCCTCCGGGATGACCAGGGCGAGGAGCTTGTCCAGAGGGCCTTCCCGGAAGAGCTGGACCTGGGCGTGCTGGTCCTTGGGGCCGAGGGCGGGGACCGCGGTGGTGCCCACCCTTTGGCCCTGGCGGTCCACCTTCCCTAAGGACTCGTCGTGGAGCTGGACGAACCAGCTGGGGAGGTGGCTTAACCTCTCCGAGTAGACCATGAAGACGTGGACGGGGAGGTGGCGGTGGAGGTGGAGGAGGAGGGCGGTCTTTAGGGGCAGGCTCTCCTCGAGGGGGGCGAGGGCGGTCTCGTTGGCCTTACGGGCCCCCATGAGGAGGGCGTCCAGGTCGGCGCCGGCGAAGGCCAGGGGGAGAAGCCCCACGGGGGAGAGAGCGGAGAAGCGCCCGCCCACCTCCTTGGGGATGGCGAAGGCCTTGAGCCCCTCCCGCTCGGCGAAGGCGCGCAAGGGGCCCTCCTTGGGGTCGGTGGTCACCACGAGGTGCCGCCGCCAGTCCTCCCCCAGGTGCGCTTTAAGCCACTTCAGGAAGACGGCGAGGCCCGCCAGGGTCTCCGCCGTGGACCCCGACTTGGAGACGGCGTTCACCAGGGTCTTCCTGGGGTCCAGGGTGCGGAGGAGCCTGAGGATGGGCTCGGGCTCCACGTGGTCCAGGTAGTGGAAGCGCACCCCGCTCTCGTTGAAGGCGGCCTCGAGGGCCTTGGGCCCCAGGGCGCTTCCCCCGATGCCGATGAGGACGAAGTCCTCCACCCAGGGGTTCGCCTCCCGGTAGCGGCGGACCTCCCTCAGGGTCTCCGTGTCCTCGGGGAGGTCCATCCAGCCGAGCATGCTCCCCGGCTCCCCCCGCTTGGCGAGGAGGCGCCTGCGGGCCTCTTCCAGGAGGGGGCCGTGCCGGCTTAGGGCCTCGGGGAAGCCCGGGAGAAAGCGGGTGTCCAGCCGGAGCATGGAGTGCAGTTTACACCCTTGCCAAACCCCCCTTGGCGGGGAAGACTGAGGCCTAGCCCACGCCCGTTTGGAGGCACCTTTTGAGGTACGCCTTGTTCGGCTTTCGCGTGGGCTGAGCCCTTTCCCTCGGCCTCTTCTTCCTCCTGGGAAGCCAGGGGGGAGGCCCTCCGCTACCGGGCCCTTCTTTTGGCCCACGGGGTCCGGCTCCTGGCGGTGCGGGGGAACGAGCCCTTTAGGGGAAAATAGGGGCATGGGCTACGTCCCGCCCCCCACCCCCCAGCACGGCCTCGAGGAGGGCCCCGTCCTCCTCAAGGACGGACGCACCGCCCTCCTCCGCCGGGCCTCCAAAAAGGACCTCCCCCTTTTCGTGGAGTTCCTGAGGCGCCTTTCCCCCACCTCCTTGCGCCTGCGCTTCTTCTCCCCCATCTCCCCGGAGAAGGCCGCCGAGCTCCTCCTCTCGGCCAAGCCCGAGGAGGAGAAGGTGACCCTGGTGGTCCTCCTGGGGGAGCCCCCCAGGATCGTGGCCACCGGGGAGTACGTCCGGGTCAAGGGGGAGGACACCGCCGAGGTGGCCTTCCTGGTGGACGACGCCTTCCAGGGGAAGGGCCTCGGCACCCTCCTTCTGGAAAGGCTCGCCCTCATCGCCGCCAAGCGCGGGGTGCGCCGCTTCCAGGCCTTCGTCCTGGCGGAGAACAAGCAGATGCTAAGCGTCTTTATGGAAAGCGGCTTCCGCGTCCGGGCCCACCGGGAGGGCGGGGAGGTGGAGGTGGAGTTTGAGATCCTCATGGAGGAGGAGACGGCCCGGCGCTTTGAGTGGCGGGAGAAGGTCTCCACCATCGCCAGCCTCCACCCCTTCTTCTTCCCCCGGGGGGTGGCGGTGGTGGGGGCGAGCCGCGACCCGGAGAGCATCGGCTACCGCGTCCTGGAGAACCTCATCTTCGGCCGCTTCCAGGGGCCGGTCTTCCCGGTGAACGAGGCCATCGGGAGGGAGGGGGGGACCGTGGGGCCCCTCCTCGCCTACCCCGGCCTGGAGAGCGTCCCCGGGCCCGTGGACCTCGTGGTGGTGGCCGTGCCCAAGGAGCGGGTCCCGGAGGCCCTCGAGGCCGCGGGGCGCCGGGGAGCGCGGGGGGCCATCGTCCTCACCACGGGCTTCACCCCTAAGGAGGCCCAGGCCCTGGCGGACAAGGCGAGGCGGCTGGGGATGCGCCTTTTGGGCCCGGGCTCCCTGGGCCTCGTCCACACCCACCCCGGGGTGCGCCTGGCGGCGGGCCTCGCCCCCCTGCCCAAAGAGGGGGTCCTGGCCATCTCCAGCCAGTCCGGCACCCTGGGCCGGGCGGTGCTGGCCTTCGCCGAGGAGATGGGGCTTGGCGTGGCGAGCTTCGTCTCGCTTGGGGCCAAGGCGGACATCTCCTCCAACGACCTCCTCCAGTTCTGGGAGGAGGACGAGCGGACCCGGGTCATCCTCCTTTACCTGGAGCACTTCGGCAACCCCCGGCGCTTCTCCCGCCTCGCCCGCAGGATCGGGAAGAAAAAGCCCATCCTGGCGGTCCACCCCTCCCGCGACCCCTTGGTCAGGGCCCTCTTCGCCCAGGCGGGGGTGGTGCGGGCCAACAGCCTGGAGGAGGCCTTTGACGTGGCCCTCCTTTTGGCCCAGGGCCCCTTACCGGAGAACGGGCGGGTGCGCCTCATCTCCAACGCCTCCGGCCCCTCCAACCTGGCCCTCGAGGCCCTGAAGGAAGGGGGGATGGAGGTGGAGCACGTGGACCTGGGCTCCACGGCCGACCTCGAGGCCTTCCGCCGGGCCCTCGCCGAGGCGGAGGCGAGCGATGCGGGGAGCGTCTTCCTCCTCTTCGTGCCCATGGGCTTCGCCCCGGAGGAGGAGGTGCTGGGGCTTTTGCGGGAGGTGCGGGGAGGGAAGACCTACCTGGCCTGCCTCATGGGGCTTTCCTCGGGGCGGGCCCGGGTCCTGGGCTCCGTCCCCGTCTACCGCTTCCCCGAGTCCGCGGCCATCGCCCTCGCCCGGGCCTGGGGCTACAGGCGGTGGCGGGAGGAGCCCCTCTTCTTCCCCGACTTCCAGGACCTCCGCCTGGAGGAGGCGAGGAGGCTCGTGGAGGGGAAGCGCGCCCTCTCCCAGGAGGAGGGGGAGGCCTTGCTGCGCGCTTTTGGCCTCTCCCTGGGCGAGGAGGAGGGGCTTAGGCTCCGCCTTTTGGCCGAGCCCCACCCCCTTTTCGGGCCCGTCCTGGTTCTGGTCCTGCCCACCCCCCTGGGGGACCAGGTGCTGGAGCAGCGCCTCTCCCCCCTCACCGCCAAGGACGCGGAGGAGCTCCTCCGCCCCCTCGCGGGACGGGTGGAGGGGCTTCCGGCCTACAAGGAGCTCGTCCTCCGGGTCTCCCGGATGCTGGAGGAGCTTCCCCAGGTGGAAAGGCTCCTTCTGGAGCTTTCCGGTCCCCGGGTGGCGGCCTTTACAATAAGCCTCCGTGCGGATTGAAAGCCCGCAAAACCCCCGGGTAAAGGCCCTCGCCGCCCTCAAGGAGCGGAAGGAGCGGGAGCGGACCGGCCGCTTTCTCGTGGAGGGGCGGCGGGAGGTGGAAAGGGCCCTCGAGGCGGGCCTCTCCCTGGAGACCCTCCTCCTCGGGCCCAAGGCCCGCCCCGAGGACCGCGCCCTGGCCGGGGGCGCGGAGGTGTTGGAGCTTTCGGAAAGGGCCCTGGCCCGGGTCTCCACCCGGGAGAACCCCGCCCAGGTCCTCGGGGTCTTCCGCCTCCCCCGAAGAAGCCTCGCCGGGGTGACCCTCGGGGCCGCCCCCCTGGTCCTCGTCCTCTTGGGCCTGGAGAAGCCCGGCAACCTGGGGGCCATCCTCCGGGCGGCGGACGGGGCGGGGGCGGACCTCGTCCTGGTGGCCGAGGGGGTGGACCTCTTTAGCCCCCAGGTGATCCGCAACTCCACGGGGGCGGTCTTCGCCCTTCCCGTCTACCCCGTGGCGGAGGGGGAGGCGGCCCGCTTCCTGGAGGAACACAACCTCCCCCTGGTGGCGGCCACCCCCGAGGGGGAGAGGCTCTACTGGGAGGGGGACTACCGGGGAGGGGTGGCCTTCCTCCTCGGGGCGGAGGACAAGGGCCTCCCCGAGGCCTGGAAGCGGCGGGCCCAGGTGCGGGTGCGGATCCCCATGCGGGGGCGAGCGGACAGCCTCAACGTGGCCGTCACCGCCGCCCTCCTCCTCTACGAGGCCCTGCGGCAGCGTTCAGGGGGCGCACCCTTATAACCCCCCCCTCAACCCCCTGGGCTTGCCTTGCAAAGGTCAGGAGGACGGGTGTATATCTCTCTCCTGATGGGCAAGCGAGGCTTCCTTCGCAGGGAGGCAAGCCCCAAGGAGGTCCTGGAACACTGCCTGCGCCTGGCCCGGGAGGTGGCCCCTCCCACCCCCAAAGGCAAGCGGGGCCGCCCCTGGCGCTACAGCCACGCCCTTTACCTGGCCCTCCTTCTCTTCCGCGCCTTCTTCCACCTCACCTACCGCGAGACGGAGGCCTCACTCCAGGACCTGATGGAAGGCCCCTTCCCTTCCCACCAGTCCCTGGCCCGCTACGCCCTCAAGCACCTGGACCCCAAACTCCTTGAGGCCCTCCTGGAGAGGCTTTCCCGGGAACTGGAGGCCCATCTCGCCCCGGAGTCCTCGCCGGAAGGCGAAGCGGCTTCGGACGAGGCGCCGGCACACCTGGCGGCGCTTTCCCCCCCTCTACCTCATGGACACCACGGGGCTGGCCTACCGGAGCAAGGACCGGCTTCTCCGCTTTCGTCGGGGGAAGGAGGTGCGGCGGGTGCGGGGGCACGCGCGGCTTCTGGCCCTGATGCGGTGGGATAGGGAGAGGCGGCTCTTGTGGCCCTGGGGTGGAGTGGTGGGGGAGGGCTACGCCCCGGACCCCCGGCTTGGGGGGGAGGTGCTGAGGCGGTTTCCTCCTTCCCGGGGGTGGCTTTTGGCGGACGCGGGGTTTGACGGGAAGGAGGTGTGGGGGGTTTTGGGGGAGGCGGGGGTGCGGCCGGTGATCCGGCTTCGGGGCGGGGGCGAGGCCAGGGAGGAGGCGCGGGTGCGGGCGCGGGAGGGGTGGGACCCCGAGGTGTACCGGTTTCGCGGGGTGGTGGAGGGGGTGTTTGGGGGGATGAAGACGCGGCTGGGTGGGGGGTACCTTTGGGAGCGGAAGCCTTGGACGGCCATGGCGCGGGCGCTTTTGGAGCTCATCGCCTACGGCCTTAGGGTTCTTCTCTCCCTTCTCCCGCCCCCTCCGGGGTACAAGGCGATTTACTAGGCAAGCCCCAACCCCCTTGACAAAGGGGCGCCAGGCCAGGATAATGACCCTTGGTTTGACACTCTCACCCTTTGGGCGTCAAAGGAGGGAGTGGATATGGCCGCGGAGGTGAAGACGGTGATCAAGCCCCTAGGAGACCGGGTGGTGGTGAAGCGGATTGAGGAGGAGCCCAAGACCAAGGGCGGCATCGTGCTTCCCGACACCGCCAAGGAGAAGCCCCAGAAGGGCAAGGTGATCGCGGTGGGCACGGGCCGCGTCTTGGAGAACGGCCAGCGGGTGCCCCTCGAGGTGAAGGAGGGGGACATCGTGGTCTTCGCCAAGTACGGCGGCACCGAGATTGAGATTGACGGCGAGGAGTACGTGATCCTCTCCGAGCGCGACCTGCTTGCGGTCCTGCAGTAAAGGAGGTGAACCATGGCGAAGATCCTGGTGTTTGACGAGGCTGCGCGCCGCGCCCTGGAGCGCGGGGTCAACGCGGTGGCCAACGCGGTGAAGGTCACCCTCGGTCCTCGGGGCCGGAACGTGGTCCTGGAGAAGAAGTTTGGCTCCCCCACCATCACCAAGGACGGGGTGACGGTGGCCAAGGAGGTGGAGCTGGAGGACCACCTGGAGAACATCGGGGCCCAGCTCCTCAAGGAGGTGGCCTCCAAGACCAACGACGTGGCCGGTGACGGGACCACCACGGCCACCGTCCTCGCCCAGGCCATCGTCCGGGAGGGCCTGAAGAACGTGGCCGCCGGGGCCAACCCCCTCGCCCTCAAGCGGGGCATTGAGAAGGCGGTGGAGGCCGCGGTGGAGAAGATCAAGGCCCTCGCCATCCCCGTGGAGGACCGGAAGGCCATTGAGGAGGTGGCCACCATCTCCGCCAACGATCCCGAGGTCGGCAAGCTGATTGCCGACGCCATGGAGAAGGTGGGGAAGGAGGGCATCATCACCGTTGAGGAGTCCAAGAGCCTCGAGACCGAGCTCAAGTTCGTTGAGGGGTACCAGTTTGACAAGGGGTACATCTCCCCCTACTTCGTCACCAACCCCGAGACGATGGAGGCGGTCCTCGAGGACGCCTTCATCCTCATCGTGGAGAAGAAGGTCTCCAACGTCCGTGAGCTCCTCCCCATCCTGGAGCAGGTGGCCCAGACGGGCAAGCCCCTCCTGATCATCGCCGAGGACGTGGAGGGCGAGGCTTTGGCCACCCTGGTGGTGAACAAGCTCCGGGGCACCCTGAGCGTGGCCGCGGTGAAGGCTCCCGGCTTCGGTGACCGCAGGAAGGAGATGCTCAAGGACATCGCGGCCGTCACCGGCGGCACCGTGATCTCCGAGGAGCTCGGCTTCAAGCTGGAGAACGCCACCCTCTCCATGCTGGGCCGGGCCGAGCGGGTGCGCATCACCAAGGACGAGACCACCATCGTGGGCGGCAAGGGCAAGAAGGAGGACATTGAGGCCCGGATCAACGGCATCAAGAAGGAGCTGGAGACCACCGACAGCGAGTACGCCCGGGAGAAGCTCCAGGAGCGCCTGGCGAAGCTCGCGGGTGGCGTGGCCGTGATCCGGGTGGGCGCCGCCACGGAGACCGAGCTCAAGGAGAAGAAGCACCGCTTTGAGGACGCCCTGAACGCCACCCGGGCCGCGGTGGAGGAGGGCATCGTGCCCGGCGGCGGCGTGACCCTCCTCCGGGCCATCAGCGCCGTGGAGGAGCTCATCAAGAAGCTGGAGGGCGACGAGGCCACGGGCGCCAAGATCGTGCGCCGGGCCCTGGAGGAACCCGCCCGCCAGATCGCCGAGAACGCCGGGTACGAGGGCTCCGTCATCGTCCAGCAGATCCTGGCCGAGACCAAGAACCCCCGCTACGGCTTCAACGCCGCCACCGGGGAGTTCGTGGACATGGTGGAGGCGGGCATCGTTGACCCCGCCAAGGTGACCCGCTCTGCCCTGCAGAACGCCGCCTCCATCGGCGCCCTCATCCTCACCACCGAGGCGGTGGTGGCGGAGAAGCCCGAGAAGAAGGAGTCCACCCCCGCCTCCGCGGGCGCCGGGGACATGGACTTCTAAGCCCTAGCGGCTAAGGGGCCGGGCCTTCAAGGCCCGGCCCCTTTCTAAGTGCCGGGGACGGCGTCAGCCGTAGAGGGCGGCGTACTTTTTCTCCAGGTAGGCCAGGAAGGGCCTGGCGCTCGGGGCCTCCCCCGTGACCCGTTCCACCAGGACCCGGGGGCGGAAGCGGCTTCCCTCGGCGTGGATCCGCGCGCGCGTCCAGTCCAGGAAGGGCTGGAACTCTCCCCGGGCAAACCTAGGCTCCAGGGGGCCGAGCTCGGCCTCCGCCTTCTGGAAGAACTGGGCGGCGTAGAGGTTGCCCAAGGTGTAGGTGGGGAAGTAGCCGAAAAGCCCCCCGGCCCAGTGGACGTCCTGCATGACCCCGTCCTTGTAGTCCTTGGGGGCCACGCCCAGGTGGTCCCGGTACTTCTCCGCCCACGCCTCCGGCAGGTCCTCGGGGGAGAGCTCCCCGCGGAAGAGGGCGAGCTCCAGCTCCAGGCGCACCAGGATGTGGAGGTTGTAGGTGACCTCGTCCGCCTCCACCCGGATGAGGGAGGGCTCCACGGCGTTGACGGCGAAGTGGAAGTCCTCGAGGCTCACGTCCCCAAGGCTCGCGAAGACCTCCCGGGCCCGGGGGAAGAAGCGCTCCCAGAAGCCCAGGGAGCGGCCCACCAGGTTCTCCCAGGTACGGCTTTGCGACTCGTGGACCCCTAAGGAGACCGCATCCCCCCTCGGGGTGCCCCAGTGCTCCTTGGGCAGGCCCTGCTCGTAGAGGGCGTGCCCCATCTCGTGCAGGGTGCCGAAGATGCCCGCGTTGAAGAAGTCCTCGTAGTAGCGGGTAGTGATGCGCACGTCCCCGGGGCCGATGGCGATCTCAAAGGGGTGGGCGGTGGGGTCCAGGCGCCCCGCCTCGAGGTCGTAGCCGCAGGCCGAAAGGAGCTCCAGGGCGAAGCGCCTTTGGGCCTCCACGGGGTAGGGACGGTGGAGGATGGAGGTGTCGGGCCTCTTCCCACTTCCCAGGATCCGGTCCAGAAGGCCCTTGAGCCCCTCCTTGAGCTCGGCGAAGAGGGGAAGAAGCTCCCGGGCCCGCATTCCCGGCTCGTACCCGTCCAGGAGGGCGTCGTAAAGCTCCCCGTAGGGGGGGTCCCCGGGGGCCGGGGGGAGGGCGAAGAGGACCTCCGCCTTCTCCTTGGTGAGGGCGTAGACCCGCTTCAGGTAGGGCAGGAAGCCCCGCCAGTCGTCCCTCGGCCTGGCCTCCTCCCAGAAGCTCTCCGCCTCGCTTTCCGCCTGGGCGAGCTCCACGGCGAGCCTTTCGGGGATGGCCCGGGCCCTTTCGTAGGCCTGGCGCCACTCCCGGACGTTCACCGCGGCGTCGGAGAGGGGGTCCTGCACCAGCGGGCTTCCCTCCACCTTCTCCAGCCACTCCCCGATCCTGGGGTCGGTCATGCGCTGGTGGAGGAGCCGGGCCAGGGCGGCCATCTGCCGGGCGCGGTGCTCGTGCCCCTTTTTGGGGATCATGGTGCGCTGGTCCCAGGCGGCGAGGGCCCCCAGAGAGGCCAGGTAGGCGGTTTCCCTCTGGAACTCCAGGAGGTTCTGGTAAGCGGCTTCCGGCGTCACGGGGCCATCCTACACCCAAACCCATAAAAGCGCTGTGAAAGCCCGGCCACCCCGTAAAATGCCCCCATGTGGCCCCTCTTCGCCCTGCTCCTCGGCCTCGCGGTGGGTTCCTTTCTCAACGTGGTGGTCCACCGCCTGCCCCGGGGGGAGTCCGTCGCCTACCCCCCGTCCCGCTGCCCCCAGTGCGGCCACCGCCTGGGGCCTTGGGACCTGGTCCCCGTCCTCTCCTACCTCGCCCTAAAGGGGCGGTGCCGCTACTGCGCCCGTCCCATCTCCCCCCGCTACCCCCTGGTGGAGGCCCTCACGGGGGGGCTTTTCCTCCTCGCAAGCCTCTTCTACCCCCCTGGGGTGGAGGCCCTCTTGGTCTTCCTCTTCCTCGCCTTTCTCGTGGCCCTCGCCTTCATTGACGTGGACACCTTTGAGCTTCCCGATCCCCTCACCTACGGCCTCCTCTTCCTTGGGCTTTTGGCCTCCTGGGCGCTGGCCTTCCCCCTCCCCTTTAGGGAGAGCCTGGACGGAAGCCTCATGGCCGCCGGGGGGCTCGCCCTGGTGGCGGGGTACGGGAACCTCTTTCTGCGGCGCTTTAGGGAGGCCAGGGCCGAGGTCCCCGTGGGGCCCCACCAGGTCCACATGGCGGCCCTCTTTGGGGCGCTCTTGGGCCCAGGGGTGGGGATGGCCCTCGCCTTCCTCGCTTGGGCCCTCTCCGCCCGCACGGGGCGGGCGGTGGCCCTCCCCGACCGGCTCACCCTGCCCCTTTTGCCCCTCGCCTTCCTCCTTGCCCCCGCCCTAGGCCTGGACTTCCTGGAAAGCCTTAAGGGAAGCCTCCTCGCTGCCGGGGGGCTCGCCCTCGCCGGGGGGCTTTACTGGGCCTTCCGGCCCCTTCCCGAGGAGGGCGAGGAGGAGCCCGTGGCCATGGGCTACGGGGACGTGAAGCTTCTGGGGGCCCTCGGGGCCTGGCTCGGCCCTTACGCCTTCCTCGCCCTCTTCCTCGGGGTCTTCGCCGGGGCGCTTTTGGGCCTTCTCCTTAGGCAAAGGAAGCTCCCCTTCGGCCCCTACCTCGCCCTCGGGGGGGTGGTGGCCTTCTTCTTCGGGGAGGCCCTCTGGGGGGCGTACCTGCGCCTTCTGGGCGTTTGAACCGGGAAGGGGAGTCTTCTTTTGCTATAAAGCGTTCATGGGACGCGCGGTCAAAGTGGCCCTTGCGGTCCTGGCCCTGGGGCTTTCGGCCTTCGCCCTTTACCTCTGGGCCTCCCCCTACCTCTTCCTCCGCGCCCTCCAGGGGGCGGTCCTCGAGGGGGACCGGGCGCGGCTGGAAAGGCTCGTGGACTTCCCCCGGGTCCGGGAGGGGCTCAAGGCCCAGGTCCAGGCCAGGCTCCTCCGGGAGATGGGACAGGAGGTGGCGCAAAACCCCCTGGCCGGCCTCGCCTACCTCTTCGTGGCCGGGATGGTGGACCCCCTGGTGGACGCCCTCGTCTCCCCCGAGGGGCTTGCCGCCTTGGGCACGGGGATGGGCCCCGGGGAGGCGCCCAAGGAGGCGGTGAAGGGCTGGAGGCTCGCCTACCAGGACTTCCGCACCGCCTACGTCTACCACCCCGAGGACCCCAGAAGCCGCCTCTACCTGGAACGGCAGGGGCTTTTCGGGTGGAAGGTGGTGCGGATGGAGCTCCCCTTGGAGTAGTATCCTGGCCCCCGTGGAACTCCTAGACGTCCTGGCGAGAAGGCGGAGCGTACGCCGCTTCAAGCCCCTTCCCCTTCCCGAGGAGGACCTGGAAAAGCTCCTCTTCGCCCTCCAGCGGGCCCCCACCGACGCGAGCGCCCAGCTCTACTCGGCGATCCGGGTACGGGATCCAAGGCTTAGGGACGAGGTGGCCCGGCTCTCCGGGGACCAGGAGCACATCAGGCAGGCGGCGGAGTTCTTCCTCTTCCTCGCAGACGTCCACCGCCTGGAGCGGCTCCTCGCCCACCGGGGGCAGAGGATGGCCTTCTGGCCCAGGACCGCCCTCCACTTCGCCATCCTGGACGCGGGGATCGCCGCCTCGTACCTCGCCCTCACCGCCGAGGCCTTAGGCTACGGGGTCTGCTTCATCGGCGGGGTCTTGAACGGGGTGGAGACCCTCACGGACCTCCTCGGGCTTCCCCCGGGGGTCCTCCCCGTGGTGGGGCTTGCCGTTGGGGTGCCCGACGAGGAGGGCCCCCCGAGGCCCAGGCTTCCCCGGAGGCTCGTGGTCCACGAGGACCGCTACCGCCCCTACGCCGCGGAGGACCTGGAGGAGGCCTACCGGGCCATGGCCCCCTACAGCCGGGTGGGGGACTGGAACCGGGTCCTTAGGCGCTACTTCGCCGAGGGGGGCACGATGGAGGCCAGGGAGAAGCCTTACGGGAAGGTCCTTTCCCGGCAGGGGTTTGACCCGGACCTGCCCAAAGGGGCCCCCTTCTACTCCCTGGGGGCCTTGCTGGAGGAGGCCTTGGCGGAGGCCCGGGGGGTGCTCTTCCGCAAGGGGGAGGTCTGGCTGGAGGAGGAGGCCCGGGCCTTCCGGGGGGAGGGGAGGCCGGGGGAGGCCCTCCTCATGGCGTTGCGGAAGGCGCGGGGGGAGGTTCCGGACTGGCCATGACCCGCCTCGCCCCCCGGTAGACCTTCCGGTAGAAGGGGGCCTCGAGGCTCTCTATGACCACCCGGCTTCCGTAGCTAGAGGCGTGGGCGAAGACCCCCCGGCCCAGGTAGATCCCCACGTGGTCTACCTCCTTCCCGCCGAAGCTGAAGAAGACCAGGTCCCCCGGGCGCGGGGCCTCTACAGGGGGGAAGGCCTGGTACTGCTCCTTGGTGGTCCGGGGGAGGGCCACGCCCAGCTCGGCGTAGACCTGGGCCACGAAGGCGGAGCAGTCCAGGGCCAAGGGGGAGTTCGCCCCGTACTTGTAGGGCACCCCCAGGTAGCGGAGGACGGCCCGGAGGAGGGGGCTTTCCGGGTCCAAGGCCTCCGGCTCCGGGGGAGGGGGCGGAGGCGCCTCGCCCTCTTCGGGAAGCCTCAGGACCTGCCCCACCTTGATCTCCGGGGAGGAGAGGCCGTTTAAGCGCATGAGGGCTTCCACGGTGGTGCCGTAGCGGCGCGCCAGGGAAAAGAGGGTGTCCCCCGGGGCCACCACGTGGGTCCTTTCCCTCGAGGGGAGCTTGAGGACCTGCCCCGGCTGGAGGAGGAAGCTTTCCAGCCCGTTTAAGCGCATGAGCTCCTCCACCGTGGTGCCGTAGCGCCGGGCGATGGAGTAGAGCGTGTCCCCGGGGGCCACGGTGTAGGTGGCCTGGGCCAGGGCGAGGCCCAGGAAGGCGAGGAGGAAGGCGCGGCGCATTCACCCCTCCTTGAGCAGGCTCCGCACCCCTTCGGGCAGGGGCTCCTGGGGAAAAAGGTTGCGGTAGCGGCGGGCCAGGTCGGCGAGGAGGGGGCGGAACTCCTCGCTCCGCAGGGCCTCGGGGTAGAGGTCCCGCATCTGGGCGAGGAGGTTTTCCCGGGCCAGGTGGCGGGCGGCCCGGAGGGCGTCCCCCTCGAGGCCCGCCTCCTGGCCCCGCATGAGCCGCTCCGCCGCCCGCCGCACCCCGGGGTCTTCCAGGTGGCGGCGGCAGGTGGGGCAGGGATGGGTCTCGCTCGGGGTCTGGCAGACGGGGCAGGGGTCGCCCCGCTGCCTCTGGAAGAGGGCCAGGGCGGCCCGGGCCACCCGCTCCCGGAGCTCCGGAGGGGCCTTTTCCGCCAGGGCCAGGGCCTTGCGGCCCGCCTCCCGCAGGCGGCCGGGGTCTGAGGGCGGGGGGGCCTCCACCCCTTCCGCCTCGAGGGGGCCCACCTGGAACCGGATCTCCCGCACCGCCCCGGGGAAGCGCTCCTCGTAGCGGCGGAGGAGGGCGAGGCGGGTGTAGGTGAGCTGGTGGGCCACCACGGGGTCGGGCACGTGGACCACGAGGACGCCCTCCTCCAGGGCCACCGCCTCGGTGAAGCGGGCGAGGTCCTTTCCCGCCACCTCCCGCCAGGCGGCGAGGACGAGGCCCCGCCTGAGCCGCTCCTTGCCCCCGGCCCGCTTCAGGGCCTCGGGGATCACCTCCTTCAGGCGCCAGGGCACAGGACCACCCCTCGTACCACCGAGCATACCGGCACCCCCGGGGGGGCTTCCAGCCCCGCCAGGATGGCCTGGGGCAGGGCCTGGGCGTAGGCGAGGACGGCCCGCCTGCGGGCCTCGTCCAGCTCCTCCCCCCACTCGTCCACGAGGAGGAGGGGGGGCTCGCCGTGGTGCTCGCCGAGGAGGCGGTGCTCGGCGAGGCGCAGGGCCAGGGCCAGGGTCTTGGCCTCCCCGCGGCTGGCGAACCGGTGGGCGGGCCGCCCCTCCAGGAGGAAGACCAGGTCGTCCCGGTGGGGCCCCACCAGGGTCTGGCCCCGTTCCCGCTCCTCGGCCCGGCTGGCCTCGAGGGCCCGGAGCACCCCTTCCCCCGCGGTCTCCTCCAAGCGAAGCCCCGCCTCCTTGGCGGCGAGGGCGGCGTGGACCTCCCGCAGGATGGGGGCGAAGCGCCGGAGGAAGCGGCGCCTCAGGGCCACGATCTCGTCCCCGTAGCGGGCGAGCTCCCGGTCCCAGGCGGAAAGGCCCTCCCCCCCGGCCTTGAGGAGGGCGTTCCGCTGGCGCAGCGCCTTCTCGTAGGCGGAAAGGAGGGCGGCGTAGCGGCGGGAGAAGCGGGCGATGAGCCGGTCCAGGTAGGCCCGCCGCTCCTCCTTGGGCCCGAGGACCGCCTCGAGGTCCAGAGGGGAGACGAGGACCGAGCCGGGAAGCTCCCAAAGGGTCCGAAGGCTCACCCGCTTCCCGTTGAGGAGGACCTCCCGCCCCCCGGGGCCCAGGCGGTGCTCCAGGCGGTAGGCCCCGAGCTCCGTCTCCACCTCGGCGTGGAGCCAGGCCTCCTCCTCCCCGAAGCGGACGAGGTCGGCAAGGCCCAGGGGGACCTCCCCCCCTAGGGCCAGGTGGATCCCCAGGAGGAGGCTCGTCTTCCCCTGGGCGTTGGCCCCCACCAGGGCGGAAAGGCCCGGCGGGGGGCGGTAGGCCTCCAGGGCCAGGTTGCGGAAGTTCCGTTGCCGGAAGAGGAGAAGCCGCATGCTAAAGCCTCGCCCGGCGGAAGAGGGCGGGAAGGAAGAGGAGGGCGAGGAGGAGGAGGGAGGCCCCGAGGACGTAGGGCCCCTCGGGGGCCAGGCGGTAGAGCCCCGTGCCCACGATGGGCCCGAGCATCCTCCCCAGGGCCTGGGCGGAACTGTTGAGCCCCGCCACCAGGCCCTGCTCCCCCTCGCCCACGGCCAGGGAGAGGGCCGCCGTGACCCCGGGGAGGGCGAGCCCCTGCCCCACCCCCTGGAGGGCGAGGCCCAGGGCCAGGGCCCAGAAGGTCTTGGCGTAGACCAGGAGGACGAAGCCCAGGATCCCCAGAGGCAGGCCCAGGGAGAGGAGGACCCTCGGGGGCCAGCCGGTCTTGCGCACCAGGACGCCCTGGACGAAGACGGCCACGACCCCGTAGAAGACCAGGGCCAGGCCCACCTTCTGGGCCGTCTCCACCCCGCCGAGGAGAAGCCGGTCCTGGAAGTAGAAGGCGATGGTCTGCTCCAGGGCCACGCTGGAAAGGTTGAGGGCGAGGCCGAGGAGGAGGAGGGGGAAGACCCTGGGGTCAAAGGGGGAAAGCCGCGCCCCGGCTTCCTGCCCCCGGGGTCTGGACTCGGGGAGGACCAGGTAAACGAAAAGGGCGTTTAGGAGGGCGATCCCCGCCGAGAAGAAGACGGGGGCGAGGAGGCCGAAGAGGGCGGCAAGCCCCGCCCCCAGGGCGGGCCCTAGGATCACCGCGAGGCCAAAGGCCGCCCCCAGGAGGGCCATCCCCGCGGTGCGGTTCTCCCGCCCCGTAACGTCGGCCACGTAGGCCTGGGCCGTGGGCAGGGTGGCGGAGCTGAAGGCCCCGCCGAGAAGCCGCGCGAGGAGGAGCAGGAAAAAGAGGAGCCCCGGGGGCACGAGGCCCCGCTCCCCCAGGAGGGCGAAGACGCCGAAGAGGAGGAAGCTTGCCGCGAAGCCCAGGATGCCCACGAGGAGGACGGGCTTCCGGCCCCGTTCGCTCCGCCTGCCCCAGTAGGGGGAAAGGAGGAACTGCATGAGGGCGTAGCCCGTGGAGAAGAGGCCCACCTGGACCTCGGTGAGGCCCAGCGCCCTGCCCAAAGGCCCCAGGATGGGGAAGAGGATGGAGAGGCCCAGGACGCTGTTGAAGAGGGTGAGGAAGAGGAGGGCAAGGGGCGACATGGGCCGATTTTAGCCGAAGCGCCCGGTGATGTAGGCCTCGGTGTAAGGGTGCTTGGGCTTGGTGAAGATCACCTCGGTGGGGCCTTCCTCCACCAGGACCCCTAGGTGCATGAAAAGGGTGCGGTCGGAGACCCGGGCAGCCTGTTGCATGTTGTGCGTGACGATGACGACCGTGTAGCGCTCCTTCAGCTCTAGGATCAGGTCTTCAATGGCCTGGGTAGCGATGGGGTCCAAGGCGCTCGTGGGTTCGTCCATGAGGAGGAGGGGCGGCTCCACGGCGATGGCCCGGGCGATGCAGAGCCTCTGCTGCTGGCCGCCGGAAAGCCTCAGGCCGCTTTCCTTCTTGAAGCGGTCCTTGACCTCTTCCCATAGGGCGGCCCGCTTCAAGGCCTCCACCACCCGGTCCTCCAGCTCGCTGCCCTTCACCCCCATGAGCCGGAGGCCGAAGGCCACGTTCTCAAAGATGGTCTTGGGGAAGGGGTTGGGCTTCTGGAAGACCATGCCGATGTGGCGCCGCACCGCCACCGGGTCCACCCGGGGGTCGTAGATGTTCACCCCCTCGTAGAGGACCTCCCCCTCCACCCGTACCCCGGGTACCAGGTCGTTCATGCGGTTGAGGGAGCGCAGGAGGGTGCTTTTCCCACACCCCGAGGGGCCGATGATGGCCGTGACCTGGTTCCGGGGGAAGCGCACGGAGATGTCGTAAAGGGCCTGCTTCTTACCGTACCAGAGGCTCAGGCCCCGCACGTCCACCAGGGCCTCGGCCTCGGAGACGGGCGCGGTGCGCACCGTCTCGTGTTCCTTGAGCATTTCCAGACTCACCATTCCCTCCTAAAGCGGTTCCTCAGGTAGAGGGCCAGGAAGTAGAGGCCCGAGAGCACCAGGAGCATGACCAATATCCCTGCTGCCGCCACCCGGGCGAACTCGGGGATGTTCATGGAGACCCAGAGGTAGATCTGCACGGGGATCACCGTGTACTCCGACAGGGGCCCCGTGGGGTAGAAGGGCACGTAGGCGGCGGCCCCCACCAGGAGGAGAGGGGCGGCCTCGCCGATCAGGCGGGCGGCGGAGAGGATGACCCCGGTGACCATCCCCGGCAGGGCCGCGGGCACCACCACCCGGAAGACCACCTGCCGCCGGGTGGCCCCCAGGGCGAAGGCCGCCTGGCGCAGGGACTCGGGCACGGCCCGCAGGGACTCCCGGGCGGTTACCACGATCACCGGGATGCCAAGAAGCCCCAGGGTCAGAGCAGCGGAGAGGATGGTGGGCCCCAGGCCCATCTCCCGCACAAAGATGGCCAGGCCCAGAAGCCCGTAGACGATGGAGGGCACCCCGGCCAGGTTGCGCAGGTTGACCTCGAGGATGCGGTTTAGGGTGCCCTCCCGCAGGTACTCCTCCAGGAGGATGGCCGTGCCGATGCCCACGGGGATGGCGATGAGGAGGGCTAGGGAGAGGACCCAGATCGTACCCCAGATGGCCACCCCAATCCCCGCGGTGAGGGGGGAGCGGGAGGGGGTGCGGGTGAGGAAGCTTTGGTCCAGCCAGGGGTTGAGGACAAGCCGCTCCCCTTCCCCCAGGCCGGCCTTGAGCTCCTCCCAGCGCCTCAGGCCCTCCAGGAGGGAGAAGTCGGCCACGCGCTCGTCCCTAAGGCCGGTGACCACGTAGCGGAAGGGGCCTTCCTGGGTGTTCCACATGAGCTCCACCCGGTTCTGCAGGAAGAGGACCCGCCGTTCCGTGGGGTCTTGGAGCAGGGAGCGGGCCTCCTCCTCCGTGTACCCCCGGGCCAGAAGCTCCTGCCGCAGGACCTCCGTGGCGGCGAGGCCGAAGGGGTAGGTCCTGCCGGGGCCCTCGTCCGCCCGCACCACCTGCACGGAGACGCTTCGGTAGAGGGTGTCCCCCAGGAGGAGGACGAGGAGGCCGATGGCCAGCACCAGGGGCAGGACCAGGGCCCGGGCGAAGGTCCGGTCAATGCGGGTCTTCCAGGGGTCGGTGCCGAAGGCTTCGGGGGAAGGGGAGGATAGGGTCCTATTCATATCGCTCCCGGTAGCGTTCCACCACGTACTGGGCCAGGATGTTGAGGAAGAGGGTCAGGAGGAAGAGGGTGAAGCCCACGGCGAAGAGGGCGTAGTAGGCGGTGGAGCCCGTGGGCTGGTCCCCGGTGGCCGCCTGGACGATGTAGCTGGTCATGGTGGCGATGGTCTCCCGCGGGTCCAGGGTGAGGATGGGCCGCTGGCCGGCGGCGATGGCCACGATCATGGTCTCGCCGATGGCCCGGCTGGTGGCCAGGATGATGGCGGCGATGATGCCCGAGATGGCCGCGGGGAAGACCACCCGCAGGGCCACCTCGTAGGGCCTGGCCCCCAGGGCGTAGGCGGCTTCGCGGATGGAGCGGGGCACGGACTCCATGGCGTCGGCGGCCACGTTGGAGATGTAGGGGATGATGGCGAAGCCCATCACCAGCCCGGCGGAGAGGGGGTTGAAGATGTTCAGGTCAGGGATGACCCGTTGCAGCAGGGGGGTGACGAAGAGCAGGGCGAAGTAGCCGAAGACCACGGTGGGGATGCCCTCAAAGAGCTCCAGGGTGCCCTTGATGCGGGCCCGGGCGGCCCCGGAGGCGTACTCCGAGAGGTAGATGGCCAGGGCCAGGCCCAGGGGCACGGCCACCAGGAGGGCGATGAGGGTGACCAGGAAGGTCCCGGCGATGAGGGGGCTGATGCCGTAGCGGGGGTCGGCGAAGAGGGGGGTCCACTCGGGGGCGAAGAGGAACTCCGTGAGGGGCACCCGGCGGAAGAACTGGGCCACGTCCCCTACCAGGCTCAGGATCACCCCCAGGGTGGTGAGGAGGGTGATGGAGGAGAGGAAGACCAGGAGGGCGAAGGTGAGCACCTCCTTGGGGTTCCTCGAGGGCCTTTGCTTCAGGATCTCCATGCCTTTCCCATTCTAAGGGGGTGGGGGAAACTNCNCCACCCCCAGGGGTCAGCGGGGCTACTGCACTTCCTTCCGCAGCTCCTCAATGAACTTGGCCAGGGGGGTGCCAGGGGGCAGGTCCGTGAAGAAGCTCCCCGTCTTCTTGCGGGCCACCAGGCCCTGGCCGATGCGGTAGGCCTCGTCGGGCAGCTCCACGTACCCCGTGGAGCGGATGGCCCGCCGGGCGGCGGGGGAGAGGTAGAAGTCCACGAAGGCCTGCACCTCGGGCCGGTCCAGGCTCTTTACGTTCACGTAGATGAAGAGGGGCCGGGAAAGGGGCTGGTAGGTGCCGTCCAGGACCGTCTCCCGGGAGGGCAGGACGCACCCCTTGCCGTGGTCAATGGCCACGGCCTTTACCTTGTCCTTGTTTTCCTCGTAGTAGGCGAAGCCCACGAAGGCCATGGCGTAGGGGTTGCCCGTGACCCCCCGCATGATCACGTTGTCGTCCTCGGAGGGGAAGTAGTCCTTGCGGATGGAACCAGCCCGGCCCATGATGGCCTCGGTGAAGTAGTCAAAGGTGCCAGAGTCCGTGCCCGCCCCGAAGAGGACGATGCGGCGGTTGGGCCAGGCGGGGTTCAGGTCCTTCCAGTAGTTCACCTTGGCGTTGGGCTCCCAGATGGACTTGAGCTGGGCGGTGGTCAGGCACTGGGCCCAGGTGTTCTGCCGGTTCACCAGGATGGAGAGGGCATCGTAGGCCACGGGGATCTCAATGAACTGGATTCCCGCCTTCTGGCAGGCCTCCAGCTCCGACTTGCGGATGGGCCGGCTGGCGTTTTGGACGTCCGTCTCCCCCCGGCAGAACTTCTGGAACCCCGCCCCGGTGCCGGAGAAGGCCACGGAGATCCTCACCTGGGGGTTTCGGGTCACAAACTCCTCCGCCACCGCTTGGGTGATGGGGTAGACGGTGGAGGACCCGTCCGCCCTGATCTGGGCCAGACCTAGGCCTGTCAGGGCCACTGCCGTGAGCATCCAAGCTTTGCCTCGCATCGCTTAACCTCCCACCTACACTCTGACCGGGTTTTGTCAGGAGAAGGTCAAGGCCCGGGGATCCTCGAGGCCCGCCAGGTTGTAAAGCCCCCTTCGGATCACCGCCCCCCCAAGGAGCCTCTCCCCCCGGTAGAAGACGGCGCTCTGCCCTGGGGTCACGGCGAAGACGGGGTGGGCAAAGCGGAGGCGCAAGGGGCTTAGGGACTCCACCTTGGCCCGCACGGGGGGCGTGCGGTAGCGCACCTGGACCTCCACCTCCTCGGGAAGCTCGGCGAGGAGGTTGAGGCCTTCCCCTTCCAGGCCCTCAAAGTAGCAGGCCTCCTTGGGGCCCACGTAGACCACGTTCCTCTCGGGGTCCACCCCCACCACGTACCGCTCCAGGTGGGTCTTGTAAAGCCCGAGGCCCTTCCTCTGGCCCAGGGTGTAGAGGCTTGCCCCCTCGTGCTCCCCCACCACCTCCCCCGTGAGGGCGTCCACGAGAGGGCCAGGCCTGGGCTTCAGGCGCTCCTTGAGGAAGCCTTTGAGGTCGCCGGCCACGAAGCAGAGGTTCTGGCTTTCGGGCCTCCTCGCCGTGGGGAGGCCCGCCTTCTCGGCGAGGGCCCGCACCTCGGGCTTGGTGAGCCCCCCCACGGGGAAGAGGAGGTGGGGAAGGGCCTCCTTGGGGGTGCCCCAGAGGAAGTAGGTCTGGTCCTTGTGGGGGTCAAGGCCCCTAAGGAGGGCAAGGCCCTCCTTCCGCACGTAGTGGCCCGTGGCCACGTAGTCCAGGCCGAGCCTTCTCGCCTGCTTGAGGAGGGCCCCGAACTTGACGAAGGTGTTGCACCGGGCGCAGGGGTTCGGGGTGCGCCCCTGGGCGTAGTCCTGGAGGAAGGGGGAGATGATCTCCTCCTCAAAGACCTCCCGGTAGTCCAGGAGGTAGAAGGGGATGCCCAGGCGGTCCGCCACCCGCCTCGCCTCGTAGGCGGCGTCCGGGGTGCAGCAGCTCTCCCAGGCCCGGGGCTTCCCCGCCTCCAGGCTCGGGGGCGGAAGGTCGGGCCAGAAGCGCATCATGGCCCCCACCACCTCGTAGCCCGCCTCCTTGAGGAGGAGGGCGGCCACGGAGGAGTCCACCCCCCCGGACATGGCCACGAGAACCCGCTTCATGCCACCACCCTCTCCCCTAGGGCCGCCTCGGTGCTCCTGATGGCCACCTCCACCATCTCCGGGGTGGGCTCGGCCACGGTGAGGGCCTGGAAGCGGAAGCCGAGCTCCCGGAGGAGGCGGGAGAAGGGGTCCTGGTGCCGGGCGGAGAAGTAGAGGAGCTCATAGGCCAAGGCCGCCACCAGGGGCAGGAAGAGCACCCGGGCGAGGAGCCGCCACCAGAGGACCTCGGGGGCGGGGATGAGGCTGTAGACCAGGACCGAGACCACGATGACGAAGGCGATGAAGGTGGTGCCGCACCGGGGGTGGAAGCGGGGCTGGGCCAGGACGTTCTCCACGGTGAGGGGAAGCCCCTTCTCGTAGGCGTGGATGGCCTTGTGCTCCGCCCCGTGGTACATGAAGAAGCGGCGGATCTCCGGCATGCGCCGGATGAAGAGGAGGTAGCCCACCAAGATCCCCACCTTGAGGAGGCCCGCGAGGAGGTTGTAGAGCGCGGGGTGGCGGGCGGCGTCCACGAAAAGCCCGGCGAGAAAGCCGGGGAAGACGATGAAAAGGGCGATCCCGACGAGGAGACTCACCGCCACCGTCCCCCAAAGCGCCCCCCGGGGAACCTCCTCGCCCCCGGCGAGCTCGGCGCTCCGCGCCAGGGCTCGGTAGCTCACGGAAAGGGCGTCAAAGAGGGCCACCACCCCCCGGAGGAGGGGAAGCCTCGTCCAGGGGTAGCGCTCGGTGAGGGCCCTTTCCTCGTGGCGTTCCACGTGGATCCTTCCGTCCGGCAGGCGCACCGCCAGGGCCCAGGCCCAGGGGGCCTTCATCATCACCCCCTCGAGGGCCGCCGCCCCCCCGAGGGCCGGTTGCTTCGCTAGAAGAAGCCACCGCATCCCTCCCATTCTGCCACGCCCCCGTGGTAAAACCTTGGACGTGGTCACCCTGCGCGCCGTTTCCACGGGCCTGGCCGAGGGCCAGGCCCCCCTCAAGGTGGTCTGGGCCAAGGAAGGCGCCCTCCTCCCCCAGGGGGAGGCCCTGGACGCCCGCTTCGAGGGGCGGCTCCGCCAGGCCCTGAAGGAGGCGGGGCTTAAGGCGGGGGAGAGCCTTCTCCTCTACACGGAGGAGGGCCCCGTCCTCCTCTTCGGGCGGGGCGAGGACGACCGGGAAAGCGGGGGAAGGCTCGCCCAGGCCCTCCAGAGGCTCGCCTTTCCCGAGGCCCTGGTGGAGCCTTTGGAGGACGCCTACGCCCTGGCCGAGGGCCTTCTCCTCGGGGCCTACCGCTTTGACCGGCTCAAGACGAAAAGGGAGGAAAAGGCCCTCACCCTCCTCCTTCCGGGCGTTTCCGAGGCCCTTTTGGAGCGGGCGAGGAGGGTGGCGGAAGGGGTCTACCTGGCCCGGGACCTGGTGAACGAGCCCCCGAACCTCCTCACCCCCGAGGCCCTGGCGGAGCGGGCCTTGGAGCTTAGGGCCCTAGGGGTGGAGGTGGAGGTCCTGGACGAGAAGGCCATCGCCGAGCTCGGCATGGGGGCCTTCCTCGCCGTGGCCCAGGGCTCGGAGAACCCGCCCCGGTTCATCCGCCTCCGCTACGCCCCAGAAGGGGCTAAGGCCCGGCTGGACCTGGTGGGGAAGGGCCTCACCTTTGACTCCGGCGGCTACTCCCTAAAGCCCACGGAGAGCATGGCCACCATGAAGAGCGACATGGCGGGGGCGGCGGCCGTGCTCGGGGCCTTCAAGGCCGCGGCCCTTTTGGGCCTTCCCGTGGAGCTGAGGGGCTACATCGCCGCCTGCGAGAACCTGGTCTCCGGGCGGGCCTACCGGGTGGGGGACGTGCTCAAGACCCTCTCCGGCAAGACCGTGGAGGTGATGAACACCGACGCCGAAGGCCGCCTCACCCTGGCCGACGCCCTGGCCTACGCCGAAAGGGAGGGGGCGG
The DNA here is from genome assembly GCF_000091545.1 of Thermus thermophilus HB8. GTDB lineage: Bacteria > Deinococcota > Deinococci > Deinococcales > Thermaceae > Thermus > Thermus thermophilus. The sequence goes on along the minus strand of NC_006461.1, from coordinate 243,511 downwards.
AGCGGATCCTGGAGCTTTCCACCCTCACGGGGGCCGCGGTGGTGGCCCTGGGGGAGGAGGTGGCGGCCCTCTTCGCCACCGAGCCCTCCTGGGGGGAGAGGGTGCGGGAGGCGGCGGAAAAGGCCGGGGAGAAGGTCTGGCCCATGCCCTTGGAGAAGGCCTACCGGGAGAAGCTGAAAAGCCCGGTGGCCGACCTCAAGAACGTGGGGGACCGCTACGGCGGGGCCATCGCCGCCGCCCTCTTCTTGGCGGAGTTCGTGCAGGTGCCCCTCGTCCACCTGGACATCGCCGGGCCCGCCTTCGCCAGGAAGGCCCACGCCCTGGGCCCCGAGGGGGGAACGGGCTTCGGCGTGCGCACCATCCTGAAGGTGGCGGAGGCCCTGTAGGGCCGCCCCGTGCGGGCTTAGGTCCCGCGGGGAAGGAAAGAAGGCGCGGGCCCGGGGAACCCCCCCGGGCCTCAGGCTTAGGCGGCTACCTCTGGCAGTTCGGGCACTTCCCCCGGAACTCCAGGCGGAAGCCCTCGAGGGCCCAGCCCGTGCGCTCGGCGGCCGCCTGCATGGCGGGGTTCACGTCCAGCTCGGGAAGGTTCTTAAGGAGCAGGTCCTCCACCTTGCCGCAGGAGGTGCACACCAGGTGCACGTGGGGCTCGTTGTAGCCGTCGTACCGGGTGGCTCCCTTGGGGTCCTTGAACTCGTAGATGAGCCCGTGCTCCCTGAGGACGTGCAGGTTCAGGTAAACGGTGGAGAGGCCGATGTCGTAGCCCCGCTTCTTCAGGCCCTGGTAGAGCTCCTCCGGGGTGGGGTGCACGTTTTTGCGGTCCAGGAAGCTCAGGATCCTCTCCCGGGGAAGGGTGTGGCGCAGGCCCACCGCCTTTAGCCGCGCGCGGTAGCTTTCCTTCTCCTTGGTCCTCGGCATCCTTCCTCCTTTCCTACCAGTTTCAGTATACACCCCGGGTGTGCAAACGCAACGCTTTTCGGATCTGGAGGTGGTAGAGGAGGGCGAGGCCCTTTCCCGCAAGGCCCCCGGGTGTATAATGGCCGCGCCTTGGACCGCCCCGTCTACCGCTTCCTCCGCCTCCTTTTCCTCCTCGGCCTGGTGCACGGGTTCTACCTCCTCGCCCAGGAGGGGCTCAGGGCCTGGGAGCTGGCCCGGGAGCGGGCCGCGCTTAAGGAGGAGGTGGCGCGGGCCCGGGCCGAGGTGGAGCGGCTTAAGGAGGAGGTGCGGGCCGCCCGCGACCCCGCTTACCTCGAGGCCCTCCTCCGCCGGATGGGCTGGGTGCGGAAAGACGAGGAGGTCCGCCGCTGGCCATGATGGGCGATCCTAGGGAGCTTTTCTGGGAAGACGAGGGGCTCACCGAGGGCCTCACCGACGAGGAGGCCCAGTTCCTCTTGGGCTGGCTCATGGACGTGGCCGAGGACCTGGACCCGGCCCACCTGGCCCACCTCCGCCGCCTCGGGCGGGAGATCACGCGGCTCGCCCGGGACTACGGGGTCCCCGTGGGGGAGCTCGTCCAGCTGGTGGAGCTGGCCTGGTCGGACCCGGAGCCCGAGGGGCTCCAGGCGTGACCTACACCGGCACGCCCTCCCCGAAGCGCGCCAGGCTCACCTCCTGCCCGCGGAGGGCGAGGAGCTTGCCTAGGGCGAGGAGCTTTTCCTCTTCCCCGTGGACCAGGACCACGCGGGGCTCGCCCTGAAGCCAGTCCAGAAGCTCGTCCTGCCCGGCGTGGCCGGAGAAGCCGCCCAGGGTGTGGACGCTCGCCCGCAAGGGCACCTCTTCCCCCAGGATCCGCACGGCGGGGGGGCGGGCGATGATCTCCGCCCCAAGCCCTCCCTGGGGCTGGTAGCCCACGAAAACGAGGGCGTTTCTGGGGTCGGAGAGGCCGTGCTTGAGGTGGTGGAGGATCCGCCCCCCCGCGAGCATCCCGCTTCCCGCGAGGACCACCATGGGGCCGGGGGCGCGGTTTAGGGCCTTGGAGGCCTCGGTGTGCTCCACCACCTCGAGGCCCGCAGGGCGGAAGGGGTTCTTCCCCTGGAGGAAGTGGGCCTGGACCTCCTCGCTGAAGTAGCGGACCAACCTGGGGTAAAGGGAGAGGACCCGTCCCGCCATAGGGGAGTCCAGGTAGATGGGCGCCCGGGGGAGGCGGTGGCCGTGCGTGTAGAGGACGTAGAGGATCTCCTGCGCCCGCTCCACGGCGAAGGTGGGGATGAGGACCTTCCCGCCCTGGCTCAGGGTTTTTTCCAGGATCTCCAGGAACTCCCGGACCGTCTCCCGGTAAGGGCGGTGGGGGCGGTCCCCGTAGGTCCCCTCCGCGAGGACCAGGTCGGCGAGCGGAGGAAGAGAGGGGTCGGGGAGGACGTCCTTTTCCCGGTTGCCCAGGTCCCCGCTGTAGACCAGGGTCCTCCCCTCCCCCTGGGCCACCACGAAGGCGCTTCCCGGGAGGTGCCCCGCCTGGCCGAAGGCGAGGCTTAAGGCCCCGAGCCGAAGCCACTCCCCGTACTCCAGGGGCCTGAGGTGCCCCAGGGCCTCCTCCACGTCCTCGGGGCCGAAAAAGGGCTCGTCCATCACCTTGAGGGCGTCCTCCAGGACGATCTCCATGAGGAGGACCGTGGCCCGGGTGGCGTAAACGGGGCCCCGGTAGCCTTCGCGGAAGAGCTTGGGCAGCCGCCCCACGTGGTCCAGGTGGGCGTGGGTGAGGAGGACGGCGTCCACCTCCTTAGGGTCAAAGCCGAAGGGGGCGTGGTTCCTGGCCTCCTCCTTCCCTTGGAACATCCCGCAGTCCAGAAGGACGCGCCTGCCCCCGGCGAGGAGGAGGTGGGCGCTTCCCGTGACCTCCCGGGCCGCCCCAAAAGGTACGATGCGCATGCCCTTATCTTGACACTCTCGGGCGGGTGTGCTAGCCTAAACCCTCGGACAGGGTCCCATCCCCCGTCCTGCCACCCTAGCTCAACCGGCAGAGCACCCGACTTGTAATCGGGGGGTTGGGGGTTCAACTCCCCTGGGTGGCTCCAAAAGAAGGGCGTGGGCAGGTGCCCGAGCGGCCAAAGGGGACGGTCTGTAAAACCGTTGGCGTATGCCTTCGCTGGTTCGAATCCAGCCCTGCCCACCACGCGGTGTGCGCTCAGCACACCCCATGCGGGAGTAGCTCAGTTGGTAGAGCATCGGCTTCCCAAGCCGAGGGTCGCGGGTTCGAGTCCCGTCTCCCGCTCCACGAGCTCGCGTAGCTCAGCAGGTAGAGCACACCCTTGGTAAGGGTGAGGTCGCCGGTTCGAGCCCGGCCGCGAGCTCCATTTTTTTGACTGCCCTGGAGCCACCCAGGGCGGCTTTGGCATGTAAGGAGGACGGAGATGGCGAAGGGCGAGTTTATTCGGACGAAGCCTCACGTGAACGTGGGGACGATTGGGCACGTGGACCACGGGAAGACGACGCTGACGGCGGCGTTGACGTTTGTGACGGCGGCGGAGAATCCGAATGTAGAGGTTAAGGACTACGGGGACATTGACAAGGCGCCGGAGGAGCGTGCGCGGGGGATTACGATCAACACGGCGCACGTGGAGTACGAGACGGCGAAGCGGCACTATTCCCACGTGGACTGTCCTGGGCACGCGGACTACATCAAGAACATGATCACGGGTGCCGCGCAGATGGACGGGGCGATCCTTGTGGTGTCGGCGGCGGACGGGCCGATGCCGCAGACGCGGGAGCACATTTTGCTGGCGCGGCAGGTGGGGGTGCCGTACATTGTGGTGTTCATGAACAAGGTGGACATGGTGGACGACCCCGAGTTGCTGGACCTGGTGGAGATGGAGGTGCGGGACCTTTTGAACCAGTACGAGTTTCCTGGGGACGAGGTTCCGGTGATTCGGGGGAGTGCGCTTTTGGCGCTTGAGCAGATGCACAGGAACCCGAAGACGAGGCGTGGGGAGAACGAGTGGGTGGACAAGATTTGGGAGCTGTTGGACGCGATTGACGAGTACATTCCCACGCCGGTGCGGGACGTGGACAAGCCGTTCTTGATGCCGGTGGAGGACGTGTTTACGATCACGGGTCGTGGGACGGTGGCCACGGGTCGGATTGAGCGGGGCAAGGTGAAGGTTGGGGACGAGGTGGAGATTGTGGGCCTTGCTCCGGAGACGCGGAAGACGGTGGTGACGGGTGTGGAGATGCACCGGAAGACCTTGCAGGAGGGGATTGCTGGGGACAATGTGGGGGTGCTCCTGCGGGGTGTGAGCCGGGAGGAGGTGGAGCGGGGGCAGGTGCTGGCGAAGCCTGGGAGCATTACGCCGCACACGAAGTTTGAGGCCTCGGTGTACGTGTTGAAGAAGGAGGAGGGTGGACGGCACACGGGGTTTTTTTCGGGGTACCGTCCGCAGTTTTACTTTCGGACGACGGACGTGACGGGGGTGGTGCAGTTGCCTCCGGGCGTGGAGATGGTGATGCCTGGGGACAACGTGACGTTTACGGTGGAGCTGATCAAGCCGGTGGCGCTGGAGGAGGGTTTGCGGTTTGCCATCCGTGAGGGTGGGCGGACCGTGGGCGCCGGCGTCGTCACCAAGATCCTGGAGTAAGCCAAGAGGGGGGAGGCTAGCCTCCCCCCTCCCGAGGTGCCGAGATGGCCAGCGAGGTCCGGATAAAACTCCTCTTGGAGTGCACGGAGTGCAAGCGCCGCAACTACGCCACGGAGAAGAACAAGCGCAACACCCCCAACAAGCTGGAGCTGCGCAAGTACTGCCCGTGGTGTAGGAAGCACACCGTGCACCGGGAAGTGAAGATCTGATGTTCGCCCGGCTGATCCGTTACTTCCAGGAAGCGCGGGCCGAGCTCGCCCGGGTCACCTGGCCCACGCGGGAGCAGGTCGTGGAGGGCACGCAGGCCATCCTCCTCTTCACCTTGGCCTTCATGGTGATCCTCGGGCTTTACGACACGGTCTTCCGCTTCCTGATAGGGCTTCTGCGATGAGCATAGAGTGGTACGCGGTCCACACCCTGGTGGGGCAGGAGGAGAAGGCCAAGGCCAACCTGGAGAAGCGCATCAAGGCCTTCGGCCTTCAGGACAAGATCTTTCAGGTCCTGATCCCCACCGAGGAGGTGGTGGAGCTCCGCGAGGGGGGCAAGAAGGAGGTGGTCCGGAAGAAGCTCTTCCCGGGCTACCTCTTCATCCAGATGGACCTGGGGGACGAGGAGGAGCCCAACGAGGCCTGGGAGGTGGTGCGCGGCACGCCCGGCATCACGGGCTTCGTCGGGGCGGGGATGCGTCCCGTTCCCCTTTCTCCCGACGAGGTGCGGCACATCCTCGAGGTCTCCGGGCTTCTCGGGAAGAAGGAGGCCCCCAAGGCCCAGGTGGCCTTCCGCGAGGGGGACCAGGTCCGGGTTGTCTCCGGCCCCTTCGCCGACTTCACGGGCACCGTGACCGAGATCAACCCCGAGCGGGGCAAGGTCAAGGTCATGGTCACCATCTTCGGGCGCGAGACCCCTGTGGAGCTGGACTTCTCCCAGGTGGTCAAGGCCTAGAGGCGTTTGCACCCCTAACTTGGGGGGAGCCTAGGAGGGAAAAATGAAGAAAGTTGTTGCGGTGGTCAAACTTCAGCTGCCCGCGGGCAAGGCCACGCCCGCGCCCCCGGTGGGCCCGGCTTTGGGCCAGCACGGGGCCAACATCATGGAGTTCGTCAAGGCCTTCAACGCGGCCACGGCCAACATGGGGGACGCCATCGTCCCCGTGGAGATCACCATCTACGCGGACCGCTCCTTCACCTTCGTCACCAAGACCCCGCCCGCGAGCTACCTGATCCGCAAGGCCGCGGGCTTGGAGAAGGGGGCCCACAAGCCCGGCCGGGAGAAGGTGGGCCGGATCACCTGGGAGCAGGTCCTGGAGATCGCCAAGCAGAAGATGCCCGACCTGAACACCACCGACCTCGAGGCCGCCGCCCGGATGATCGCGGGCTCGGCCCGGTCCATGGGTGTGGAGGTGGTGGGCGCTCCGGAGGTGAAGGATGCCTAAGCACGGCAAGCGTTACCGGGCCCTCCTGGAGAAGGTGGACCCCAACAAGGTCTACACCATTGACGAGGCCGCCCGTCTTGTGAAGGAGCTCGCCACCGCCAAGTTTGACGAGACGGTGGAGGTCCACGCCAAGCTCGGCATTGACCCCCGCCGCTCCGACCAGAACGTGCGCGGCACCGTCTCCCTTCCCCACGGCCTCGGCAAGCAGGTGCGGGTCTTGGCCATCGCCAAGGGGGAGAAGATCAAGGAGGCCGAGGAGGCGGGGGCGGACTACGTGGGCGGCGAGGAGATCATCCAGAAGATCCTGGACGGCTGGATGGACTTTGACGCCGTGGTGGCCACCCCCGACGTGATGGGGGCCGTGGGCTCTAAACTCGGCCGGATCCTGGGGCCCCGGGGCCTCCTCCCCAACCCCAAGGCGGGGACCGTGGGGTTCAACATCGGCGAGATCATCCGGGAGATCAAGGCGGGGCGGATTGAGTTCCGCAACGACAAGACCGGGGCCATCCACGCCCCCGTGGGCAAGGCGAGCTTCCCGCCGGAGAAGCTTGCGGACAACATCCGGGCCTTCATCCGCGCCCTCGAGGCCCACAAGCCGGAAGGGGCCAAGGGCACCTTCCTCCGCTCCGTCTACGTGACCACCACCATGGGCCCCAGCGTGCGCATCAACCCCCACTCCTAGAGGGAAGGGGGGTTTTGGGGGCGGCCCTGGGCCGCCCCCAAAGCGCTTGACGGGGCCACGGGGGGGTTGGTATAGTGGGCGTTGCGGTGCGGTCCGCGGTAGCTCAGCAGGTAGAGCAGCCGGCTGTTAACCGGTAGGTCGCAGGTTCGAGTCCTGCCCGCGGAGCCAGAAAGGGGGGCCTAGGCCCCCCTGGGTCTTTTTTTTCCGGGGGGAGGCGGGGTATAATCTGGCCCTGTGCGGCCTGCCGGGCCCGGAAGGGAGGTGAAGATGCGCAGGTACGAGGTGAACATCGTCCTGAACCCCAACCTGGACCAGAGCCAGCTCGCCCTGGAGAAGGAGATCATCCAGCGGGCTTTGGAGAACTACGGCGCCCGCGTGGAGAAGGTGGAGGAGCTGGGGCTCCGCCGCCTGGCCTACCCCATCGCCAAGGACCCCCAGGGCTACTTCCTCTGGTACCAGGTGGAGATGCCCGAGGACCGGGTGAACGACCTGGCCCGGGAGCTCCGCATCCGGGACAACGTGCGCCGGGTCATGGTGGTGAAGTCCCAGGAGCCCTTCCTCGCCAACGCGTAAACTGTTGACATGGCTCGAGGCCTGAACCGCGTTTTCCTAATCGGCGCCCTCGCCACCCGGCCGGACATGCGCTACACTCCGGCGGGGCTCGCCATTTTGGACCTGACCCTCGCCGGTCAGGACCTGCTCCTTTCCGATAACGGGGGGGAGCGGGAGGTGTCCTGGTACCACCGGGTGAGGCTCTTAGGCCGCCAGGCGGAGATGTGGGGCGACCTCTTGGACCAAGGGCAGCTCGTCTTCGTGGAGGGCCGCCTGGAGTACCGCCAGTGGGAAAGGGAGGGGGAGAGGCGGAGCGAGCTCCAGATCCGGGCCGACTTCCTGGACCCCCTGGACGACCGGGGGAAGGAGCGGGCGGAGGACAGCCGGGGCCAGCCCAGGCTCCGCGCCGCCCTGAACCAGGTCTTCCTCATGGGCAACCTGACCCGGGACCCGGAACTCCGCTACACCCCCCAGGGCACCGCGGTGGCCCGGCTGGGCCTGGCGGTGAACGAGCGCCGCCAGGGGGCGGAGGAGCGCACCCACTTCGTGGAGGTTCAGGCCTGGCGCGACCTGGCGGAGTGGGCCGCCGAGCTGAGGAAGGGCGACGGCCTTTTCGTGATCGGCAGGTTGGTGAACGACTCCTGGACCAGCTCCAGCGGCGAGCGGCGCTTCCAGACCCGTGTGGAGGCCCTCAGGCTGGAGCGCCCCACCCGTGGACCTGCCCAGGCCGGCGGAAGCAGGTCCCGCGAAGTCCAGACGGGTGGGGTGGACATTGACGAAGGCTTGGAAGACTTTCCGCCGGAGGAGGAGTTGCCGTTTTGAGCACGAAGAACGCGAAACCCAAGAAGGAGGCGCAGAGGCGCCCGTCCCGCAAGGCTAAGGTCAAGGCCACCCTGGGGGAGTTTGACCTCAGGGACTACCGGAACGTGGAGGTGCTCAAGCGGTTCCTGTCGGAGACGGGGAAGATCCTTCCCCGCCGCCGCACGGGGCTTTCCGCCAAGGAGCAGAGGATCCTGGCCAAGACCATCAAGCGGGCGAGGATCCTAGGGCTCCTGCCCTTCACGGAGAAGCTGGTGCGGAAGTAGGGGGTGAACGGTGAAGGTCATCCTCCTAGAACCCCTGGAGAACCTGGGCGACGTGGGCCAGGTGGTGGACGTGAAGCCGGGGTACGCCAGGAACTACCTCCTGCCCCGGGGCCTCGCCGTCTTGGCCACGGAGAGCAACCTCAAGGCCCTCGAGGCCCGGATCCGCGCCCAGGCCAAGCGCCTGGCGGAGCGGAAGGCCGAGGCGGAGCGGCTTAAGGAGATCCTGGAGAACCTCACCCTCACCATCCCGGTGCGGGCGGGGGAGACCAAGATCTACGGCTCCGTCACCGCCAAGGACATCGCCGAGGCCCTTTCCCGCCAGCACGGCGTCACCATTGACCCCAAGCGCCTGGCGCTGGAAAAGCCCATCAAGGAGCTTGGGGAGTACGTCCTCACCTACAAGCCCCACCCCGAGGTCCCCATCCAGCTCAAGGTGAGCGTGGTGGCCCAGGAGTAGGGGCAAACCCCTTAGGCCCCTCCCCGCCCCCCTTGGGGCGGGGGGTTGTCCTTGGCGAGGAAGTGGGGGCCGACCCTTGGGGTGGGAGGTAAACTGGGTTCAAATGGCAAGGGCGGTCCTGGTCACGGGGGCGGGGAGCGGCATCGGCCTGGCCACGGCCCGGTTGCTCACGGCCAAGGGGTACCGGGTCTACGGGGGCGTGCGCCGGGAGGAGGACGCGGCGCGCTTGGCCCAGGAGGGGGTGGTCCCCCTCCTTCTGGATGTGACCCGGGAGGAGGACCTCCTCCGGGCCAGGGAGCGCCTGGTGGGGGAGGGCCTTTGGGGCCTGGTGGTGAACGCCGGCATTGCCGTGGCGGGGCCTTTAGAGCTCGTTCCTCTTTCCGCCTTCCGGGAGGCCTTGGAGGTGAACGTCCTCGGGGCCTTCGCCACGGTGAAGGCCTTTTTACCCCTCCTCAGGGCCTCCCGGGGCCGGGTGGTCCTCATGGGCTCCGTCTCCGGCCTGGTGGCCCTCCCCCTCATGGGGCCCTACGCCGCGAGCAAGTTCGCCCTCGAGGCCCTGGCGGACGCCCTCAGGGTGGAGCTCCTTCCCTTCGGGGTCAGGGTGGTCCTCATAGAGCCCGGCTCCGTGGCCACCCCCATCTGGGAGCGCTCCTTAAGGCGGGCCGAGGGCTACCTGGAACCCCCGCCCCCCGGGACCGAGGGGGTGTATGGCCGCTACCTGGAGGTGGCGCGGCGCGTGGCGGAACGGAGCGCCAAGAGGGGCCTTCCCCCGGAGAGGGTGGCGGAGGCCGTGCTCAAGGCCCTGGAAAGCCCAAACCCCAGGGCCCGCTACCTGGTGGCCCACCCGGCCCGGGCCCGGGAAACCCTCCTCCTCAGGCTCTTTCCTGCCCCCTTACGGGACCGGCTCGTGGCCCGGTTCCTCGGCTAAATACCCCGCCGAGGCTTTGGCCTCGGCGGGGGCCCCAAAAGGGCTAGCCAGGGTCTCCCATGTTGCGAAGCCAAGGCGGGCGCTTAGGGGCTTTGTGCCCCGGCCTTTGGACACGGGGGCCTGGGCGGCGTATCCTTAGGGCGTGGAGTTCCTGGTGGAGGACCTCGGCTTGGTGCCTTACGGGGAGGCCTGGGCGTACCAGAAGCGGGTGCACCGGGAGGTGGTGGCGGGAAACCGCCCCCCCACCCTCCTCCTCCTGGAGCACCCCAGGGTCATCACCTTAGGCCGGAAGGCCACGGGGGAGAACCTGCTCTTCCCCGAGAGCTGGTACCGGGAGAACGGGTTTGAGCTCTACTGGGTGGAGCGGGGCGGGGACGTGACCTACCACGGCCCCGGGCAGCTGGTGGGCTACCCCATCTTCCCCGTGGGCCGGGAGGTGCGCCGCTTTTTAAGGCAGATTGAGGAGGCCATCGTCCGGGTGGCCGCGGGCTACGGGATCTCCGCCTACCCCACCCCGGGCTACGCCGGAGTCTGGGTGGGGGAGGACAAGCTCTGCGCCATCGGCGTGGCGGTGAAGGAGGGGGTGAGCTTCCACGGCTTCGCCCTGAACGTCAACACCGACCTCAACGACTTCACCGTCATCGTCCCCTGCGGCCTCAAGGGAAAGGGGGTCACCTCCTTGGAGAAGCTTTTGGGCCGGAAGGTCCCCATGGAGGAGGCCAAGGCCAGGGTGGTGGCGGCCTTCGCCGAGGTCTTCGGCCTGAGGCCCGTAGAGGGGAGTGTCCATGAAGCCTAAGTTTGAGACGGTGGAGCTCCTCTCCCCCACGGGGGAGGTCGTTGAGCTCAAGGTGGTGAAGCGGGGCCTGGCCCAGGCCCGGCCCGAGCCCGTGGACCGGAACAAGCCCGCCTGGATCAAGGCCCCTTTGCCCACCGGGCCCAGATACCAGGCCCTGAAGGCCATGGTGCGGGAGCTTAGGCTCCACACCGTCTGCCAGGAGGCCCTCTGCCCCAACATCGGGGAGTGCTGGACCCACGGGACCCTGACGGTGATGATCCTGGGGGATATCTGCACCCGGGCCTGCAAGTTCTGCGCCGTCCACACCGGGAACCCCAAGGGCCTCGTGGACCCGGAGGAACCAAGGAGGGTGGCCGAGGCCATCGCCCGCATGGGGGTGCGGTACGTGGTCTTGACCAGCGTGGACCGGGATGACCTTCCGGATGGCGGCGCCTCCCACTTCGCCGCCACCATCCGGGCCATCAAGGAGAGGGCCCCCGGGGTCTTGGTGGAGGCCCTGACCCCTGACTTCCAGGGGGACCTGAAGGCCGTGGAGACGGTCCTCGCCGCGAACCCCGAGGTCTACGCCCAGAACCTGGAGACGGTGCGCCGCCTCACCCCCAAGGTCCGCGACCCCCGGGCGGGGTACGAGCAGACCCTGAAGGTTCTCGCCCACGCCAAGAAGGTCCGGCCCGACATCCTCACCAAGTCTAGCCTCATGCTGGGCCTGGGGGAGACGGAGGAGGAGATCCTCGAGGCCATGCGGGACCTCAGGGCCGCGGGGGTGGACATCCTCACCTTGGGCCAGTACCTGAGGCCCACCCCTGCCCACCTCCCCGTGGCCCGCTACGTTCCCCCCGAGGACTTCAAGCGGTACGAGGCCTGGGGGTACGAGCTGGGCTTTAGGGAGGTCTTCGCCGGGCCCTTGGTGCGGAGCTCCTACCGGGCGGACCGGGTCTTCCTGGAGGCCACCCAAAGATGAGCCGAAAGACGGCCCTTTTCCTCCTGGACCTCCTCGCCCTCCTCCTCTTCGCCGGGGTGGGCCTCCTTTCCCACGGGCTTCCCCTCTCCTTGGGGGGCCTCGCCCGGAACGTCCTCCCCGTCCTCTTCGTCTGGCTCCTCCTTGCTCCCTTCCTCGGCACCTACAGGAGGCCCACCTGGAAAAACCTCCTCCTCACCTGGCTCTTCGCCTTCCCCGCGGGGCTATGGCTGAGGCAGATGGTCTTGGGCGGGACTTTCGGGGTGGGGTTCTTCGTCTTCTTGGGCGTGGCCATGGGGTTCAGCCTCCTTTTCCTCCTTCTCCTAAGGGGCCTCGCCAAGGGGCTTCGCCTCTGGTAAAAAAAAGCCATGGAAAAGGTGGCCTTCATCGGTCTTGGGGCCATGGGCTACCCCATGGCGGGGCACCTGGCGCGGCGTTTCCCCACCCTGGTCTGGAACCGCACCTTTGAAAAGGCCCTGAGGCACCAGGAGGAGTTCGGCTCCGAGGCCGTGCCCCTGGAGAGGGTGGCCGAGGCCCGGGTGATCTTCACCTGCCTTCCCACCACCCGGGAGGTCTACGAGGTGGCCGAGGCCCTCTACCCCTACCTCAGGGAGGGCACCTACTGGGTGGACGCCACGAGCGGGGAGCCGGAGGCGAGCCGCAGGCTTGCGGAGAGGCTACGGGAGAAGGGCGTCACCTACCTGGACGCCCCCGTCTCCGGGGGCACCTCGGGGGCGGAGGCGGGGACCCTCACGGTGATGCTGGGGGGGCCCGAGGAGGCGGTGGAGCGGGTCAGGCCCTTTCTCGCCTACGCCAAGAAGGTGGTCCACGTGGGCCCCGTGGGGGCGGGGCATGCGGTGAAGGCCATCAACAACGCCCTCCTCGCCGTGAACCTCTGGGCGGCGGGGGAGGGGCTTTTGGCCCTGGTGAAGCAGGGGGTTTCCGCGGAGAAGGCCCTCGAGGTCATCAACGCCTCCTCGGGCCGCTCCAACGCCACGGAGAACCTCATTCCCCAAAGGGTCCTCACCCGGGCCTTCCCCAAGACCTTCGCCTTGGGGCTATTGGTGAAGGACCTGGGGATCGCCATGGGGGTTTTGGACGGGGAGAAGGCCCCAAGCCCCCTCCTCCGCCTCGCCCGGGAGGTCTACGAGATGGCCAAGCGGGAGCTGGGCCCGGATGCGGACCACGTGGAGGCCCTGAGGCTTTTGGAGCGCTGGGGCGGGGTGGAGATCCGCTGAGGCCCTTTTCCCCGGCCCTTACCCGGAGCAAGCCAGAAGGGGTGGCTTCCTAAGGGGGAAGGCCAGGGTGGGACCGCCTCCAGGCAGGGAGGTGGGGCCGGGGGAAGAGGTGGAGTTCGCTGGGGATGAACCCCATGTGTACGCCAGCGAGGAGGGGGCGAGCCTCCTGGTTTTCCTGCACTACCCACTGCCTCCCCGGCCGCAAGGGGAGGCCGGTAGCCCGGAGAAGGCCTCCTTGGCCCTGCGGGAGGTGAGCCTAGGGGTGGGGGGTCTGGCCTTGGAAGGCCGCTGGCTTGCGCCGGGGTTCCAGGAAGGGGTTTTTGTTCGTTGGGGCGCAAACCGCACCTACCTCTTTAGCCTCCCTTTGGCCCCCTTACCCCGCCTCGAGGCCCAGGGGCTTTTGGGCGAGGCCTTGGCCCTCCTCCATGCCCCTAAAGAAGATCTGAGGTCCCATGGGCAAAGCCCCAGCCTCCTCCTACGCACCCTGGCTTGGGAGGGGTTGCTCCTTAAGGGGGAAGTGGCCGACCCGGCCCCCCTTCTCGTCCAAACCGCGCGGTCTCCTGTGGGCTCTTCAAAGGAAGAGGATTGGGAAAGTCGCATCTCGGTGGACCTCTACGCCCGGGTGGAACTCCTCCATCCCGGCTACGCCAGGCAGCCCCTTTTTCTGGCCTATGGGTTGCAGGCCGTGGGCCTGGAGAGGGGAAGGTTTTTGGACGTGGGCACGGGGCCTGGGCATCACCTTCTCCTGCTCTTGGAGCTGTTGCCCCATTTGGAGCCGGTGGCGGTGGAACCCAGTCCGGCCTCGAGGCAAGCCCTGGCCCAGTTGATCCCAGGCGTGGAGGTGTTGCCTGAGGATTTCACCCTTTTGGATCCGGAGGAAACCTTTCCCCTGATCGTCTGCGTGGGGGCCAGCCACCACATGTCCACGTGGCGCTTCTTAGAGAAGGCTTACCGGCTCCTGCGCCCTGGGGGCCTTTTGGCGGTGGCGGACGAGTTTTTGCGTCCCTTCACCACCCGAGAGGAGCGGGCCCGGAACCTGGTGCTTCACCACACGGCCTACCTGCTCCCCTTTCCCTTGGAGGAAACGGAGGCCCTTTGGGCTTTACGCCTGCTAGCCTTGCAAGGAGAGTCCCGAGGCCTTAGGGCCTTGGCCGAGGAGGCTCTGCAAGACCTTGAAACGCGTTCCGATGCCTTCGCTACCTTTGCGCGGCTGGAGCTCCAGGCCCTTCTGGCCGGGCTGGACTACGAGGTGGAGACCAAGACCTATCCCCGCCGTTTTTTGGAGCTGACCTTTGCCGTGGGCTTTGAGCTGGAGCACCACCACCGTTTGTTTGCCACCCATGGCCGCGGTTCTTGGGACGGGGGCACCCACCTCTTCCTCCTGAGGAGGCCCAAATGAAGCGGGGGCTAGGGGCAGCTTGGCCCGTCGCCTTGGGGTATTTCCCCGTGGCCGTGGCCTTCGGCGCTTTGGGGGCGCAGGCGGGGCTCAGCCCCCTTTGGGTCCAGCTCACCTCTCTCCTGGTCTTCGCCGGGGCCAGCCAGTTCGCCCTGGTGGGGCTTTTGGCCCAGGGGGTCCCGCCCTTGTTGGCGGCCCTTTTGGGGCTTCTCCTCAACCTGCGCCACGCCTTCTACGGCCCCGCCCTGAGGCCCTACCTGAGGGGAGGTCCCCTAGAGGCCTTCTTCCTCACCGATGAGGTCTTCGCCGTGGCTTTGAGGGCCCTCCCGGGCCTTCCCCCAGGGGAAAGGCGGGGCTACTTCCTGGGCTTGGGCCTCGGGGCCTACCTCTCCTGGAACCTGGGCACCGCCCTCGGGGTCTTGGGGGCCCAGGGGCTCTTGGCCTTCCCGGGTTTGGGGGAGGCCCTTTCCTTCGCCCTTCCCGCCCTTTTCTTCCTCCTGGCCCTGCCCCACCTGAAGAACCCCGTGGCCCTGCTGGCGGGCGGGGTGGCCCTGGGCTTCCACCTCCTGGGCCAGACGGCCTGGGGCCTCTTCCTGGCAGGGGTCACCGGGCTCCTTGGAGAGGGATTTGGCGAAAGGAGGCGTCCATGACCTTGGCCCTTCTCCTTCTGGCCCTGGGCACCTTTCTCCTCCGGTTCCGGTCGTGTAAGGATTTATGTGTAAGGGTCCGTGTTTAATAGGGGGGCACACCTTGGAACGAGGAGGTGCCCCGTGGACCAGGATACCTTGCGGATCTTGCTGAGGGAAGCGGTGCGGGAGACGGTGGCCGAGGTTTTGCAGACGGTTCTGGAGCTGGACCGGACGGCCTTCTTGCAGGTGCACGGAGGCCGCAGGAACGGCTACTACCCCCGCAAGCTGGAGACCACCTTCGGCCAGGTGGACCTGAAGGTCCCTAGGGATCGGGAATCTCGGTATTACCCGGCTTTCCTTAAGCCCTACGCCCGCCGCCTGGTGGACGTGGGGGAAGTAGCTGTGGCCTTGTACGCCGCCGGGGTCAGTCAGCGCAAGGCGGCCGAGATACTGAGCCTGCTCCTGGGCCACCGCTACTCCCACGAGACCCTGAGCGCCCTGACGGACGAGGTCCTGGAGGCGGCAGGAGCCTTCCGCACCCGGCCTTTGCCCGAGGAGATGGCCTTCGTCTACCTGGACGGGCTTTCCCTAAAGGTCTTCAGGGAAGGAGAAGGGATCGTACGGGAAAGCGTGTATGTGGCCCTGGGCATCGCCCCTAATGGGGAGAGGCGGGTCCTGGGGTTCTGGCTTTTGCCCACGGAGAGCGCCCTGGGATGGGAGGGGGTCCTGGGGGAGCTTTGGCAGCGGGGCCTGCGGCGGGTGTTGCTCTTTGTCACCGACGGGCTGCCCGGGCTTCCTGAAGCGATCCGCAGGGTCTACCCTCAGGCGGAATGGCAGCGGTGCGTGGTGCACGGGGTGCGGTGGAGCCTGTCCCAGGTGCGCTCCCGGGACCGGGCCCTGCTGGCGGAGGACCTGAGGCGGGTGTACGGGGCGGAGAGCCGGGAAGAAGCTCTTGGGGCCTTGGAGGAGGTGAAGGCCGCCTGGGGTTCGCGGTACCCGGGGGTGGTGGGGCTTTGGGTACAGGATTCGGGGGCCTTCCTGCGGTTCTACGGGTACCCCAAGGTGCTTTGGCCGTACTTGCGGAGCACCAACCTGATGGAGCGGTTTATCCGGGAGCTACGGCGGGGGACGAAGGTGCGGGACCACAAGTTTCCTAAGGAAGAGGCGGTGTACAAGCTTCTTTACCTGGAGTCGGAGAGGCAGGAAGGGAGGTGGGCAGAACGGAAACTAAAGGGGTTCTCGGAGGTGAAGGAGGTGCTGGAGAAGATGCTTCAGGAGCGGTATGCCCCCCGTACACAGACTCTTACACAGAGTCCTTGACACGACCCCGGTTCCTGCCCTGGCGGGCGGAAAAAGGTCTAAGGGCGGGCCATGCGGGGCCCGCCTTGGTGGTGGCCCTCTTTCTGGTTTCCGCCTTCGGCCCGCCCCCCTCTCCCGAGTGGCTCCGCGCCCTCTTGGCCCTTCTTGGCACCTACATGGGGGCGCGCCTCACGGGAAATCTGGGCCTTGCCGTCTTCCTGGGGGCGGGGCTTTACGGGCTTCTTGGCCTTCTCTAGCGGTTCAGGATGTGGATGGCCTGCTTGTGGAAGGCCTCCGCCGCCTCCATGAGGCTTTCCGAGAGGGTGGGGTGGGGGTGGACGGTGAGGGCGAGGTCGGTGAGCGTGGCCCCCATCTCCAGGGCCAAGGCGGCCTCGGCGATGAGCTCCCCCGCCTGGGGCCCCACGATGAAGACCCCGAGGAGGAGGTCCGTCTCCTCGTCCCCCACCACCTTGACCATCCCCTCGGCCCCGCCCAGGGTGAGGGCCCGGCCACTGGCGGCGAGGGGGAACTTCCCCACCTTCACCTTGTAGCCCGCCCGCTTCGCTTCCTCCTCGGTGAGGCCCACCCCGGCCCACTCGGGGGAGGTGTAGACCACGCTCGGGACCTGGTAGTCAAAGGCGCTGTCCTTGCCGGCGGCGTTCTCGGCGGCGATGAGCCCCTCCCGCATGGCCTTGTGGGCGAGGAGGGGGGGGCGGGCCGCGTCGCCGATGGCGTAGACCCCGGGGACGCTCGTCTCCATCCGGGCGTTCACCCGGATGAAGCCCCGCTCGTCCACCTTGACCCCGGCCTTCTCCAGGCCCAGGCCCTCCGTGCGGGGCTTCCGGCCCACGGCCACCAGGACCTTGTCCACCACCACCTCCTCCCCCTCGCCGCCCTCGGCGGGCTCGAGGCGCACGTGGAGGCCGTCCTTCTTCTTCTCGTAGCCCACGGCCTTGGTCTTGGTGCGAACCCTTATCCCCTCCTTTTCCAGGGCGCGCCTTAGGAGGGCGGCGGTCTCGGGGTCGCCCTGGGGGAGGATCTCCGGCATGTACTCAATGAGGGTGACCTCCGCGCCCAGGCGGCGGTAGACCTGGCCGAGCTCGAGGCCCACCGCCCCCCCGCCGATGACCAGGAGGCGCTTGGGGAGGCCCTCCTCTACCTTAAGGGCCCGGGTGGAGTCCCAGACGTCCTCGCCGAAGGGGAAGCCCTTGAGCTCCAGGGGTTCGCTCCCCGTGGCGAGGATCAGGCTTTTTGCCCCGTAACGCTCGCCCCCTACCTCCACCTCCTTGGGGCCCACCAAGCGGGCGAAGCCCCTGAGGAGCTCCACCCCGTTCCCCTTGAGGAGGGTGCCCACGCCCCCGGTGAGCTTTTTCACCACCTGATCCCGCCAGCCGCCGAGCTTCTTCAGGTCCAGCTCCGGCTTGGCCTTCAGGCCGAACCCCTCGGCCACCTTCAGGTGGTGGAGGGTCTCGGCGGCGTGGAGGAGGGCCTTGGTGGGGATGCAGCCCACGTTGAGGCAGACCCCCCCCACCTCGCCCGCCTCCACCGCCAGCACCTTGAGGCCGAGCTGGGCGGCCCGGATGGCGGCGTGGTAGCCCCCCGGGCCGGTGCCGATCACGATGAGGTCGTAGGTCTTCATAGGCGTCATCCTACATTTCCAGAAGGAGCAGGTCGGGGTTTTCCAAGAGCCTGATGACCTCCCGGGTGAACATGGCCGCCTCGGCCCCGTCCACCAGGCGGTGGTCAAAGGAGAGGGAGAGGAACATGATGTCCCGCGGCCTTATGGAGCCGTCCGGCATGACCCAGGGGCGCTTCCTTATGGAGTGCACGCCGAGGATGGCCGCGTCCGGCAGGTGGATGATGGGGAAGCTCAAGGTGGCCCCCACGGAGCCGATGTTGGTGATGGTGAAGGTGGACCCCGTAACCTCCTCCGGGGCGAGGCGGCCTTCCCGCGCCTTCTGGGAGAGCTCGGCGATCTCCTGGGCGAGCTCCAAGACGCTCTTCCGGTCCGCATCCCGCACCACGGGGACGATGAGGCCCCTTTCCGTGGCCACGGCGAGGCCGATGTGGTAGTAGCGCTTGTAGACGATCTCCTGCCTCTCCTCGTCCAGGCTGGTGTTCAGCATGGGGAACTTCTTCAGGGCCCGCACCACTGCCTTGACGATGAAGGGCAGGTAGGTGAGCTTGACCCCCTGGGCCTCGGCCTGGGGCTTGAGGCGCTCGCGCAGGCGCACGAGCTCCGTGAGGTCGGCCTCGTCCACGTTGAGGGTGCGCACCGTGTAGAGGTGGCTCTGCCAGAGCCCCTGGGCGATGGTGCGGCGGATGCCCCTTAGAGGCACCCGCTCCTCCAGGTGCTCGTACCCCTTGGGCGGGGCGTACTTGGGCGGGGGCGGGAAGCCGGCAGGAAGCACCTGGGGCCCCTCCTCGGGCCTTTCGGGAGGGGCCTTCCTCCGCTCGGCGTAGGCCCGGACGTCCTCCACCCGGACCCTGCCCAAAGGCCCCGAGCCCGGCACCTCCTCAATGGGGATCCCGAGCTCCCGGGCGAGCTTCCGGGCGGCGGGGACGGCGAGGACCCGCCCCGGCCTCGCCCCCTCCTGGGGCTTTTCCCCGGAGAGGAAGGGGTTTTTCACCGCCACCTGCGTGGGGTCCGGCTTGAAGAGGGAGAGGTCCTCCTTCTCCTCCTTCGCGGGCAGGCCCGGCTCCACGATGGAGCGCTCCTCCACCGCCTGCACCGGGGGGGCCTCCTTCACGCCCTCCACCGCCTCGCCGGGCTCGGCGATGAGGGCGATGGGGGCGTGGACCTTGACCACCTCCCCCTCCTTGGCCAGCTTCTTCAGGAGCACCCCCTCGTAAGGGGAGGGCAGCTCCACCGTAACCTTGTCGGTCATGACCTCCACGAAGGGCTGGTCCTTCTTCAGGTAGTCCCCTTCCTCCACGAGCCACTTCAGAATCTCGCCTTCCACCACGCTTTCGGCGAGCTCGGGCATGAGGATTTCCTTGGGCATAGTCCTCCCTTTACAGGTCCAGGAGCTGTTGAAGTTCCTTGCGGTCTATCCCACGGGCTTCCGCCACCGCCTTTAGGATTCCGGCCAAGGTTCCCACCTTTAGCGGGCGATGAAGGGGGATGGTGATGGCATGAGGACCGCTAGGGCCTTCCCAGGTCATGCGCACGTGGCTTCCCGTTTGCCGCTCCACACGATAGCCCAGGCGGGCTAACCTCTGGACAAGTTCCTCCCCGGTGAGGTCGCGGGGAAGCCTCACGGGGTAAGGACCTCCTCGCGGACGAAGTGCAGGCGGATGATCGGAGGTGCCTCTTCGCCGAAGTGGCACCGGACCGCATCCCGCACCATCTCCTTGAGCTCCTCCCAGGTTTCTCCCTCCGTGAAGATGGCTTCCCCTAGGGCGCGGGCCACAAACCCCCCCTCTTCCGCCTCTTCCACCAGGAAGATGATTTCCCTCATATTCAGTAGTCTAGCGCCCGCTTGGCGGCGTTCAGGATCCGGGTGACGGTGGGCAGGTAGAGCTTGTCCTGGGCGTAGGGGTAGGGGGTGTCAAACCCCGTGACCCGGATGGGCGGGGCGAGGAGCATGTCCAGGAGGTCCTCGGCGATGGTGGCGGCCACCTCGCTCACGAAGCTTGCGTGCCTGGGGGCGTCGGAGACCAGGACCACCCTCCCCGTCTTGGCCACGGAGTTCATCACCGCCTCGTAGTCCCAGGGCATGAGGGTGCGGAGGTCCAACACCTCGGCGGAAACCCCCGCCTTGGCGAGCTCTGCCGCCGCCTGCAGGACCTCGGGCATCACGGTGCCGTAGCCGATGAGGGTGAGGTCCTTCCCCTCGCGCCTTAGGGCCGCTTTCCCGATGGGGAGGGTGTAGTCCTCCTCGGGCACCTCCTCCTTCACCGAGCGGTAGAGCCTCTTGGGCTCCAGGAAGACCACGGGGTCCTCGTCGCGGATGGCGGCCTTGAGGAGGCCCTTGGCGTCGTAGGGGGTGGAGACGGCCACCACCTTGAGCCCGGCGGTGTGGACGAAGTGGGCCTCGGGGCTTTGGGAGTGGTGGTGTCCGCCCCTCACCCCGCCCCCTGAGGGCATCCGCACTACCAAGGGTGCCGTGAACTGGCCCCCCGAGCGGTAGCGGAGCTTGGCCACCTGGCTCACGAGCTGATCAAAGCCCGGGAAGATGTAGTCGGCGAACTGGATCTCGGCCACGGGCCTCAGGCCGTGGGCGGCCATGCCCAAAGCGGCCCCCACGATGGCCGCCTCGGAGAGGGGGGTGTCCATGACCCGGTCGGGGCCGTACTTCTGGAGAAGCCCCTCGGTTACGAGGAAGACCCCGCCCCTTTTCCCCACGTCCTCCCCCAGGACCACCACCCGGGGGTCTTTGGCCATCTCCTCGTCCAGGGCCCGGTTCAGGGCCTGCACCATGGTCATGAGGGCCATACCCACCCCCTAGAGCTCCTCCTTGAGGAGGGCCTCCTGGCGCAAGAGGTGCCAGGGCTTCTCGGCGAAGACGTCCTCAAACATCCACTCGGGGGGCACGGGGCCCGCTTCTTCCGCCTCCTTGAGGCCCCGTTCCAGCTCGGCCCGGATCTCCTCCCGCACGTCCTCCTCCCACTCCTCGTTCCAGAGGCCCCTGGCCTCGAGGAAGCGCCGGAAGCGGGGGATGGGGTCCTTCTTCCGCCAGAAGGCCACCTCCTCCTTGGGCCGATAGCGGCTGTCGTCGTCGGCGGAGGAGTGGGGCCCGTAGCGGTAGACCCTGAGCTCCACGAGGCTCGGGCCCTCCCCCCTTCGCGCCCTTTCCACCGCCTCCTTGACCACGTAGTAGCTCGCCAGCACGTCCATCCCGTCCACCAGGTAGCCGGGAATGCCGAAGGCGTGGGCTTTGTCGGCGATGGTGGGGCTGTGGGTCTGGTGGCGGTAGTCCACGCTGATGGCGTAGAAGTTGTTCTCGGCGATGAAGACCGCCGGCGCCCCCTGCACGGCGGCGAAGTTGATCCCGGCGTACCAGTCCCCTTCGCTCGTGGCCCCGTCCCCGAAGGTGCAGACCGCCACCTGGCCCGTGCGCAGGAGCTTCATGCTGATGGCGGCGCCTGCGGCGGGAGGGACGTGGGAGGCGATGGGGCTCGCCACGGTGAAGAAGTTGAGGGCCTTGGAGCCGGGGTGCTCGGGCATCTGGCGGCCCTTGTTGGGGTCGGCCTTGGTGGCGAGCATCTGGCCGAGGAGCTCCTTGAGGGGGATCCCTAGGGCGAGGGCCAGGCCGTGGTCGCGGTAGTAGGGGAAGACCCAGTCAAAGCCCGGCCGGATGGCGTGGGCGATGGCCACCTGGGCGGCCTCGTGCCCCGCGGCGGGGGCGATGAAGCTGGTCTTGCCCGTGCGGATGAGGATGGTGTAGCGTTCGTCCAGCATCCGGGCCGCCAGCATGTCCCGGTAGAGCCTCCTTAGCTTCTCCCCCTCGAGGTCCAAGGGGAAGTCCCCAAGCCACTCCCCTTC
Source organism: Thermus thermophilus HB8 (assembly GCF_000091545.1). Classification (GTDB taxonomy): domain Bacteria; phylum Deinococcota; class Deinococci; order Deinococcales; family Thermaceae; genus Thermus; species Thermus thermophilus. Next base: position 222,009 of record NC_006461.1, on the reverse strand, counting down.
CTCCCCGATGAGCCTTATGGGCTCCTCGGTGAAGGTCTCAAACCGATGGGTCTCCTTGACCATGGCACCCTCCTTCTTGGCGCTTGTGGCGCCGGGAAGCCCGCCCTGGGTAAGGGCCTCGGGCCTCCTTTTCGGGGGTGGGGCTGGATCCCACTTTCCCTTCCCCCTGAGTATACCGGGTTAGGATCAGGGGGTGCGGCTTCGGGTGGTGGCCGTGGGAAGGCCCCGGCTGGCCTACGCCCGGCTCGGGGTGGAGGAGTACGCGAGGCGCATGCGGCGGTACGCGCCTTTGGACCTGGTCTTCGTCCGGAAAGGGGAGGAGCTCCTCCCCAAGGCGGAGGGCCACCGGAAGGTGGTCCTGGACGAGCGGGGGAGGCTCTTGACCACCGAGGAGCTCTACCGGAGGCTCCTCGCCTGGGAGGGGGAGCGGGTGGCCTTCCTCGTGGGCGGGGCCGAGGGGCACCCGGAGGCGGTGCGGGAGGAGGCCGACCTCCTCCTTTCCCTCTCCCCCCTCACCCTGCAGCACGAGCTCGCCCTCCTCGTCCTCATGGAGCAGCTCTACCGCGTCCTGACCTTGAGGGCGGGGCACCCCTACCACCGGCCATGACCTACGAGGCCTTCGTGGAGCTGGTGGAGAGGCTCTGGGAGGAGGTCCCCGAGGACTTCAAGCGGGGGCTTCAGGGGGTGCACGTCTTCCCCGAGGCCAAGCCGGAGCCGGGGCTTGAGGGGGTGTGGCGCCTGGGGGAGTACCTGGACCCGGGGCCGCCTTCGGCCTTCGGGGGGTTTGAGGACCTGGGGCGGCACATCGCCCTCTACTACGGCTCCTTCTTGGAGGTGGCGGGGGAGGGGTTTGACTGGGAGGCCGAGGTGTGGGAAACCCTCCTCCACGAGCTCAGGCACCACCTGGAGTCCCTGGCGGGGCGGGACGACCTCGTCCAGGAGGACCTCAGGCGCCTGGACGCTTTTCGCCGGGGCGGGCCTTCTGGGGAAGGGTAGGGGTTGCTTCCGCGAGGGGCTTGCGCTCGGCGAAGCCCCCGGAGAGGGGGTGGTAGTGGGCCACCTCGGGCTCCCCCTCCTTCCAGCAGAGGAAGACCACCTGCCCCCCTACCCGGCCGGGGAAGTCCACCAGGCCCTGGTCCAGGTCCTTGAGGAAGACCCCGAGGGAGGCGAGGTAGCGGGCGTCGGCCTCGAGGGAGCCCAGGAGGAAGCGGACCTCCTCCTCCAGGGCCCGCCGCTCAAGCCCCCGGGCCTCGGGGAGGCGGGCCTGGGCCTCCTTGAGCTCCGCCCGGGCCTGGCGCATCTGGGAGAGGACCCTCTGGATCTCGGGCAGGAGGGCGTCCGCTTCTTCCTTGGTGAAGATGCGGGCGAACATACCTGCCCCCATCCTAGCACATTTGCTTGGGGAAATCTAAGCCTACCTCACTCATACCCTTGGGGGCCCCATGCCAGCGCAAGCCCGCATGGGGTGGGTCAAAGGAGGGGCAGAAGCTCCACCTCCCCCGCTCCCACCCGCACCCCGCCCACGAGGAGGCTCCCGTCGGGGAGGACGTCCTCGGCCAGGCCCTCCACCACCCCTTTGCCCGTGTGCACCCGCACCTTTCGGCCCAGGGTGAGGGAGGCCTGGCGGTAGCGCTCCAGGAGGGCCTCCGGGGTCTGCAGGAGGGGCAGGAGGGCCTCCAGCTTCAGGAGGAACCCCTCCAGCACCTCCCGGCGGGAAAGGGGGGCGTACGCCTGGAGGAAGGCCGCCCCCTCCGGCGCCCAGGCCACGTTCACCCCCACGCCCAGGAGGGCGTAACTCACCTCCTCCCCCTCGGCCCGGGCCTCGAGGAGGACCCCCGCGAGCTTGCCGCCGTCCGGGGCGAGGAGGTCGTTGGGCCACTTGAGCCCCCCCACCCCCACCGCCTCCCGCAGGGCAAGGCCCGCGAGGAGGGGCAAAAGCCCCAGGGCGGAGAGGGGAAGGCCTGGCCTTAGGAGGAGGGAGAAGGTGAGGCTTCCCCCGGGGCGGCTTTCCCAGGGCCTTCCCCGCCTGCCCCGGCCCCTTTCCTGGACCTCGGCGAGGACCAGGGCCCCCTCGGGGGCGCCCTCCTCGGCCCAGGCCCTTAGGACGTCCTGGGTGCTCCCCACCCGGCCCAGGTAGCGGTAGGGCCTCCCCAGCCTGCCCCGGGGGTGGAAGAGGTGGGGGAGGGGGGTCCCGGGGAGGATGCGGTAGCCCCGGCGGGAGACCTCCACGGGGTAGCCTTCCGCCCGGAGCCGCCTGGCCTCCTTGGAGACGGCGGCCCGGCTCACCCCGAGCCGCTCGGCCAGGGCCTCGCCGCTTTGCCAGGACTCCGTGAGGAGGTCCAAAAGCCCGGGCATCCCTCAGGCTAGCTCCACCTGGGAGAGGTCCCCGAGGATGAGGCGGTGGGCCCGGGGGAGGCCGTCCCGGCTCTTCACTTCGGCCCGGACGCCGAGGATGCACTCCTGGAGGCGGAGGCGGACCTCCTCCACCACGGCCTCCTCCTCCAGGAGGGAGTACTCCACCTCCGACCGCACCACCCGGGCCCGGGGCCCCACGGAGGTGAAGGGGCCCACGAAGGCCTCCTCCACCACGGCGCCCGCGCCGATGTGGGCGGGGCCGATCACGGTGCTCCGCACCACCTTCGCCCCCTTCTCCACCACCACCCGGCCCGTGAGCTGGCTCTCCACCACGTCCCCCTCCACCTTGGGGGTGAGCTCCTCGAGGAGGAGCCGGTTCGCGTCCAGGAGGTCCTGGTGGCGGCCCGTGTCCTTCCACCAGCCCTCCACCTCCACGCCCACCACCGTTTTGCCCCGGTCAATGAGGCCCTGGATGGCGTCGGTGATCTCGTACTCTCCCCGGGCGGAGGGCTTGAGGCCCCGGACGACCTCCAAAACCTCGGGGGAGAAGACGTAGACCCCGGCCACCGCCAGGTCCGAGGGGGGATCCTTGGGCTTTTCCAAAAGCCGCACCACCCGGTTGCCCTCCAGGACGGCCACGCCGAACTGCCTTGGGTCTTCCACCCGCACCAGGGCGATGACGGCGCTTACGCCGGGCTTGAAGGCCTCCAGGAAGCGCCGGATGCCCTTTTGGAAGAGGTTGTCCCCCAGGTAGAGGACGAAGGGGCTTTCCCCCAGGAAGCCCCGGGCCACGTCCACCGCGTGGGCCAGCCCCTGGGGTTCCTCCTGAAGGACGTAGCGGACGGGGTAACCCTCGAGGGCCACCTTCAGGTCCCGCTCCGTCTCCGGGGAGACCACGACCCCGATCTCCCGGACCCCGGCCTCCAGGAGGTTCTCCACGGCGTAGTGGATGATGGGCCGCCCCGCCACCCGGATGGCGGGCTTGGGGCGGGTGTGGGTCAGGGGACGGAGCCTCGTGCCCCTTCCCGCGGCCAGGATGAGCCCTTTCATGCCCTAAAGCATACCCCTTAGAATAAGGTAAGGATGTCCAGCGCCCTCTTGAGGGCGGCCTACGCCTACGACAGGCTGAGGGCCCACCCGCCCGAGGTGGCGGGCCAGATCGCCACGGCCATGGCCTCCGCGGTGCACCCGAAGGGGGAGGAGCCCGTGTTCCTGGAGCTCGGGGTGGGCACGGGGCGCATCGCCCTTCCCCTCATCGCCCGGGGGTATCGGTACATCGCCCTGGACGCCGATGCCGCCATGCTGGAGGTCTTCCGCCAGAAGATCGCGGGGGTGGACCGCAAGGTCCAGGTCGTCCAGGCGGACGCCCGGGCCATCCCCCTCCCGGACGAGAGCGTCCACGGGGTCATCGTCGTCCACCTCTGGCACCTCGTCCCCGACTGGCCCAAGGTCCTGGCCGAGGCCATCCGGGTCCTGAAGCCCGGGGGCGCCCTTCTGGAGGGGTGGGACCAGGCGGAGGCAAGCCCGGAGTGGACCCTCCAGGAGCGCTGGCGCGCCTTCGCCGCCGAGGAGGGCTTTCCCGTGGAGCGGGGGCTCCACGCCAAGCGGCTTAAGGAGGTGGAGGAGGCCCTGCGGCGCTTGGGCCTCAAGCCCAGGACGCGGGAGGTGGCCCGCTGGCGGGAGGAAAGGACGCCGCGGGAGGCCCTCGAGGCCCTCTCGGAGCGGCTCTACTCCTTCACCCAAGGCCTCCCCGAGCCCGTCCACGCCCGGGTGATGGAGCGGCTTTGGGCCTGGGCCGAGGCGGAGCTCGGCGACCTGGACCGGCCCTTCCCCGTGGAGAAGAGGTTCCTCCTGCGCGTCTCCCGTCTGGGGTAGACCCTTAGACCCAGCTCACCGCCCCGAAGGTGTCCTCCCGCCTGGGGCTCGTGGAGAAGAGGACCACGGGGACCCCGGTGTGCTCCTCCACGAGCTCCAGGTAGCGGAGGAGGTTTGCGGGGAGGTCCTCCCGGCGCTTCACGTGGGAGAGGTCGCCCCAGCCCGGAAGCTCCAAGTAGCGCACCGCCTCCGGGCTCGCCTCCCCGGGGCGGGCCCCGTCCAGGTACTCCACGGCCACCTTCACCTTCTCCAGCCCGGAGAGCACGTCCAGCTTGGTGAGGACGAGGCCGTCAAAGCCGTTCACCTCGCAGGCGTACCGGAGGGCCACCAGGTCCAGCCAGCCCACCCTCCTGGGCCTTCCCGTGGTGGTGCCGTACTCGCCGCCCTTTTCCCGGAGGTGGTGGGCGAGCTCCCCCTGGAGCTCCGTGGGGAAGGGGCCTTCCCCTACCCTCGTGGTGTAGGCCTTGGCCACGCCGTAGACCTTGGTGATGGCCTTGTGGGAGAGGCCCGTCCCCACCAGGATCCCCCCCACCGTGGGATGGGAGCTCGTGACGTAGGGGTAGGTGCCGTAGTTCAGGTCCAGCAGGGTGGCCTGGGCCCCCTCAAAGAGGAGGCGCTTCCCCTTGCGCCAGGCCTCCCGGAGGAGGCTCCCCGTGTCGGCGATGTAGGGGCTTAGGATCTCCCGCATCCGGTGGAGATCGGCGAGGGCCTTTTCCTCCGTATCCCAGCCCGCTTCCCGGGTGGAGTTGGGCTTCTCGGCGAGGAGGCGGCGCACCCTCTCCCTCAGGGTGGCCTCGTCCAAAAGGTCCCCAGCCCGGATCCCCACCCTTCTTGCCCGGTCGGAGTAGGCGGGACCGATGCCGCGCCCCGTGGTGCCCACGAAGTTGTGGCGGCTTTCCACGTGCTTGTGGTGGGGGAGGACGAGGTGGGCCCTTTCCGAGACCAGGATCTTGGGGTCAAACCCCTCCTTCCGCAGGCCTTCCACCTCCTCCTGGAAGCGGAAGGGGTCAATGACCATCCCGTCCCCCAGGACGTTCACCGCGTGGGGGTGGATGACCCCCGAGGGCAGGAGGTTGAGCTTGAAGACCTTGCCCTCGGCCACCACGGTGTGGCCGGCGTTGGCCCCGCCCTGGTAGCGGATCACGTAGTCGGCTTCCCGGGCCAGGACGTCCACCACCTTGCCCTTGCCCTCGTCGCCCCACTGCGCCCCGATGATGGCGATGCCCGGCATACCCTCTAAGTCTACAGGCGGGGACGGGAGCGGCGCATAGGCCTTTACAAGTGCGCAAGCCGCGGTATAATGAAGGAGCCAGGCGAAAGCCAAGGCTCAGGTCAGGCGGAAGGGGTTGAAGTCCGTGTCCCGGTCGTAGGCGTCCATCCCCTCGGCCCGCTTCAGGAACCCCACCACGGCGTAGGTGAAGGGGAGCATGAGGGCTTCCACCCCGAGCTTGAAGGCGTAGTTGGAGAGGAAGACGGCGAGGAGGACCTCCTTCGGGAAGACCCCGTAGAAGGCCACGAGGAGGAAGACCCCGGTGTCCAGCCCCTGGCCCACCAGGGTGGAGGCGAGGGCCCGGAGCCAGAAGAAGCGCCCCTCCGTCCGCACCTTGAGCTTGGCGAGGACGTAGGCGTTGGCGAACTCCCCGAGGAAGTAGGCGAGGAGGCTTCCCAGGACGATCCTGGGGGTGAGGCCGAGGAGGAGGCCGAAGGCCTCGCCGAAGCGCTGGCTCTCCGCGTCGGGTGGGGCGGGGAGGTGGGCCACCGCCTGGAAGGTGAGGGTGGCGAGGAGGAGGGCGAAAAAGCCGATCCAGATGACCCTGCGGCTTTTCCGGTAGCCGTAGACCTCGGTGAGGACGTCCCCGAAGATGTAGGCCAGGGGGAAGAGGAGGGTGCCCCCGTCAAAGGTGAAGGGCCCCAGGACCACGAGCTTGGTGGAGGCCACGTTGGAGACGAGGAGGACCGTGGCGAAGAGGGCGGTGAGAAGGTCCAGGTACCTCATTCCTCCTCCGGGCGGATGGAGGTGATGAAGGGCAGGTTGCGGTCAAACTGGGCCCGGTCCAGGCCGTAGCCGTAGACGTAGGCGTCCTCAATCTCAAAGCCCAGGTAGTGGATGGGCACCTCCACCTGGCGGCGGCTGGGCTTGGAGAGGAGGGCGGCCACGCGGACGGAGGCGGGCTTCCGGGCCTCGAGGTAGTCCAGAAGGTAGGAGAGGGTGAGCCCCGTGTCCACGATGTCCTCCACCACGATCACGTCCCGGCCGTGGATGGGAAGGCGGAGGTCCTTCAAAAGCTCCACTTCCCCGCTGGACTTGAAGGCGTTCCCGTAGGAGCTGATGGCGATGAAGTCCATGGTGAGGGGCAGGGGGATGGCCCGCACCAGGTCGGCCATGAAGATAAAGGCCCCGTTCAGGACGCAGATCAGGTGAGGGGTCTTGCCCTGGTAGTCCCGGGCGATCTCCCCCCCCAGCTCCTCCACCCGCTTCTTTATGGCCTCGGCGCTGATCTGCACGGGTCCGTTGCCCGGCGTGAACATGCCCTTCATTCTAGCCCCACGAGCCGGAGGAGGGCCTTGACCTCCCTCTCGGAAAGCCTCCGCCACTTCCCGGGGGGGAGGTCCCCGAGGCGGATGGGCCCCACCTGGAGCCTCAGGAGGCGCCGCACCGGGTAGCCCACCCTCTGGAGCATCCGCCGCACCTCCCGCTTGCGCCCTTCCGCGAGGACGAGGACCGCCCCCCCGGGGGCCGGGCGGCAGGCGAGGGCCCGGGCGGGGCCGTCCTCGAGGTCCACGCCCAAGAGGAGCCTTCTGCACACCTCCTTGGGCAGCGTCCCCCCCTCCGTCCACACCCGGTAGACCTTCCGCACCCCGAAGCGGGGGTGGGTGAGGCGGTGGGTGAGGTCGCCGTCGTTGGTGAGGAGGAGAAGGCCCTCGGAGTCCCGGTCCAGGCGGCCCACGGGGTGGAGGCCGGGGATCTTCGGGAGGAGGTCAAAGACGGTGCGCCGGGCGTGGGGGTCGTGGCGGGTGGTGGTGTACCCCTTGGGCTTGTGGAGGGCGAGGACCAGCCGCTTTTGGGGCAACTCCACCCGCTTCCCGTCCACCTCCACGAGGTCCTCAGGCCCCACCTTCTGGCCGAGGACCGCCACCTTCCCGTTCACCCGCACCCGCCCCTCGCGGATGAGGTCCTCCGCCTTGCGGCGGCTCGCCACCCCGGCCCGGGCGAGGAAGGCCTGGAGGCGGAGCGCCTTCATGGGAACTCGGGGGGGCGCTTCTCCTTGAGGGCCTTGAGGCCCTCCTCCAGCTCCTTCCCGGAAAACCCCAAAAACTCCAAGGCCAAGGAGAGCTCAAAGTGGGGGAGGAAGCTCCGGTACCAGTGGTTTAAGGCGTGCTTGGTGTGGTGTAGGGCCTCCTTGGGGCCTTGGGCGAGCCTTTCCGCCACCTCGAGGGCCTTCTCGTAGACCTTTTCGTCCTCCACCGCCAAGGCCACGAGGCCCAGGCGCTCCGCCTCCTCCCCCGTGAGGGGCTCGTTCAGGAGGAGGTGGTACTTGGCCTTGGCCATGCCCACGAGGAGGGGCCAGAGGAGGACGGCGTGGTCCCCCGCCGCCACCCCGAGGCGGAGGTGGCCGTCAAGAAGCCTCGTCCCCTTCCCCACCACGGCAATGTCGGCGGCGAGGGCCAGGGCAAGCCCCGCCCCCACCGCCACCTTCTCCACCGCCGCCACCACGGGCCTCGGGAAGTTGAGGGGTCCGAGCACGAGGTCCCTGGCCTCCCAGAAGACCCGGAGGAGGGCCTCGTGGGAGGCCCGCATCTCCTCAATGAGGCCGAAGGAGCCCCCGGCGGAGAAGACCCCGCCCTCGCCCCGAAGGAGCACGGCCCTTACGCCCTCCACCGCCTCGAGGTCCCGCCACACCCGGGCCAGGCCCCGGTGGAGGGCAGGGGGCATGGCGTTGAGCTTCTCCCCGCGGAAGGTGATCTCCAGGACGCCGGGCCTCGGCCAGGCGAAGGCGAGCCCCGGGTAGCGGGCTTCCAAAGAGGCCAGCATACCGCCATTCTATGCCCTCCGGTGATACAATCCCCTAGGCATGGCCCTCTACGCGGTGGACAAGCCCCTCCACCTCACCTCCCACGACGTGGTGGAGGAGGCGAGGCGGCGCCTCTCCACGCGAAGGGTAGGGCACACCGGCACCTTGGACCCTTTGGCCACGGGGCTCCTCCTCCTGGTCACCAACGAGTCCACCAAGCTCGTCCCCTTCCTCTCCGGGGAGGACAAGGAGTACATCGCCTGGGTCTCCTTCGGGGCCACCACGCCCACCCTGGACGCGGAGGGGCCCATCAGCGAGGAGGCCCCGGCGCGCTTTGACCGGAAGGACCTCGAGGCCGCCCTGCCCCGCTTCCTGGAGGTGCGGGAGCAGGTCCCGCCCCTCTACTCCGCCATCAAGGTGGGGGGGAAGCGGGCCTACGAGGCCGCCCGGGAGGGGAAGCCCTTGGCGCTTGGCCCGCGCCCGGTGCGGTATTTGGAGGTGGAGCTCCTCGCCTTTGACCCCGAGCCCATCCCCCACCCCATCGCCCCCTCGGCCCGGGGGTGGCGGCTTGCGGAAAGGCGGGGGCGGCCCGTGCGGCTCCCGCGCCCCCTCGGGGCCTACCCCACGGCCGTGGTCCGGCTGGTGGTGGGGCCCGGGACCTACGTCCGCGCCTTCGCCCGGGACCTGGGGGAGATGCTTGGGACCAAGGCCTTCCTCTCGGGGCTCGTCCGCACCCGGGTGGGCCGGGTGGGGCTGGAGCGGGCCGTGGCCCTCTCCGACCTCTCCCCGGAGAAGGCCATCCCGGAGCTTGACGTTTTGCCCTTTCCCGTGGTGGAGCTTTCCCACACCGAGGCCCGGCGGGTGCTGGAGGGGATGCCCCTCCCCATCCCGGCCATGGGGTACGTGACCCTGGTGGACTCCAAGCGGCGCCTCTTGGCCATCGCCGAGGGGGACGGCTTCAAGCTTAAAATACGGCGCGTGTTTGCGAAGGAGGCGTAGCCATGGTGATCGGCGTGCCGAAGGAGATCAAGACCTTGGAGAACCGGGTGGCCCTCACGCCCGGCGGGGTGGAGAGCCTGGTCAGGCGCGGCCACACCGTGCTGGTGGAGCGGGGGGCCGGGGAGGGCTCGGGGCTTTCCGACGCGGAGTACGCCCGGGCCGGGGCCGAGCTCGTGGGCCGGGAGGAGGCCTGGGGTGCGGAGATGGTGGTGAAGGTGAAGGAGCCCCTACCCGAGGAGTACGGCTTCCTGCGGGAGGGCCTCATCCTCTTCACCTACCTTCACCTGGCCGCGGACCGCGGCCTCACCGAGGCCATGCTCCGTAGCGGGGTCACGGGCATCGCCTACGAGACCGTCCAGCTTCCCGACGGCACCCTCCCCCTCCTCGTCCCCATGAGCGAGGTGGCGGGGCGGATGGCCCCCCAGGTGGGGGCCCAGTTCCTGGAGAAGCCCAAGGGGGGCCGGGGGGTCCTCCTCGGGGGGGTGCCGGGGGTGGCCCCGGCCAGCGTGGTGATCCTCGGGGGCGGGACCGTGGGCACCAACGCGGCCAAGATCGCCCTGGGGATGGGGGCCCAGGTGACCATCCTGGACGTGAACCACAAGCGCCTCCAGTATCTGGACGACGTCTTCGGCGGGCGGGTGATCACCCTCACCGCCACCGAGGCCAACATCAAAAAGAGCGTCCAGCACGCGGACCTCCTCATCGGGGCCGTCCTCGTCCCCGGGGCCAAGGCCCCCAAGCTCGTCACCCGGGACATGCTCTCTCTGATGAAGGAGGGAGCGGTGATCGTGGACGTGGCCGTGGACCAGGGGGGGTGCGTGGAGACCATCCGGCCCACCACCCACGCCGAGCCCACCTACGTGGTGGACGGGGTGGTCCACTACGGGGTGGCCAACATGCCCGGGGCGGTGCCCAGGACCAGCACCTTCGCCCTCACCAACCAGACCCTGCCCTACGTGTTGAAGCTCGCGGAGAAGGGGCTGGACGCCCTTCTGGAGGACGCGGCCCTTCTCAAGGGGCTCAACACCCACAAAGGCCGCCTCACCCACCCCGGGGTGGCCGAGGCCTTCGGCCTGCCCTACACGCCTCCCGAGGAGGCCTTGAGGGGGTGAGGGTGCCGGGACGGGTGGTCCTCACGGAGGCGGCCTTGGCGAGCCTCCTCGCCCTGGTGGCCCACGAGGTCCCGGGGGTGGTGGGCATGGCCCCCGCGGGCCTCAAGGACCAGGTGGGGCGCATCCTCGGGCGGCAGGAGGCGGGGGAGGGGGTGGTGGTCCGCCCCGACCCCCAAAGCCCGGGCCGCTACCAGGTGGACCTCTACGTGGTCCTGGCCTACGGCACCCGGGTGCCCGCCTTGGCGGAGGCCTTGGGGGAGCGGCTCGCCTACGCGGCCCGCCACCTTGGGGGGGTGGAGCTCTCCCAGGTCCGGGTCCACGTGGTGGGGGTGCGGTGTGGCTGAGGCCTGGGGTCCCGAGGCGGTGGCGGAGGCCTTCCGCTACGCCACCCGCTGGTTTCAGGTCTACGTGGAGGAGCTCAACGCCCTCAACGTCTACCCCGTCCCCGACGGGGACACGGGCACCAACATGCTCCACACCCTGGAGGCGGCCCGGCGGGAGCTGGACCTCGCCGACACCTCCCGGATGGACCAGGTGGCCCGGGCCCTGGCCTACGGGAGCCTCCTCGGCGCCCGGGGCAACAGCGGGGTGATCCTCTCCCAGATCCTCCGGGGCTTCGCCGAGGCCTTGAAGGGAAAAAGGGCCCTGGACGGGTCCCTCCTCCGCCGGGCCTTGCGGATGGGGGCGGAAAGCGGCTACAAGGCGGTGATGCGCCCCGTGGAGGGCACCATCCTCACCGTGGCCCGGGCCGCCGGGGAGGGGGCCCGGGGGGAGGCCCTGGAGGAGGTTTTGGAGACGGCCCTCGAGGCCGCCCGGGAGGCCTTGGAGAGGACGCCCGAACTCCTCCCCGTCCTGCGCCAGGCCGGGGTGGTGGACGCGGGCGGGGCGGGGTACGTGCGGCTCCTGGAGGGGATGCGGGGGTACGCCCTGGGCCTGCCCCTACCCGAGCCGCCCAAGGTGGAGCGCTACGCCCAGACGGCCTTCGCCACGGAGGAGTTCGGCTACTGCACGGAGTTCCTCATGGAGGGGGTGGAGGTGCCCGTGGAGCGGATCCGCGAGGCGGTGGCCCCCTTCGGCGACTCCCTCCTCGTGGTGGGGGCCGAGGGCTACGTCAAGGGGCACATCCACACGGACGACCCCGACGGCCTTCTCGCTACGGTGGCCCGCTTCGGCCGGGTGGTCCGCACCAAGGTGGAGGACATGACCCAGCAGCACACGGAGATCCTCTCCACCTTCGGGCTTCTCGCCGAGGAGGTGCCCCCCACGGGCCTGGTGGCCGTGGCCTTGGGCCACGGGCTGGCCCGGGCCTTCCGGAGCCTGGGGGCCAGGGTGGTGGCCGGGGGGCAGACGCAAAACCCCAGCGTGGAGGACCTTCTGGCCGCCATTAGGAGCGTGCCCAACCCCAAGGTGATCCTCCTCCCCAACAACCCCAACGTCTTCCTGGCCGCCACGGAGGCGGCGAAGCTCGCGCGGGAGGCGGGGAAGGAGGTCCACGTGCTTAAGACGAGAACCCTGGGCCAGGGCCTGGCGGCGGCGGTGCGGTACACCCCCGAGGCCCTTCCCGAGGAGCTTCTCCCCGAGATGGAGGAGGCCATGGCCGGGGCGGTGACCCTCGAGGTCACCTGGGCGAGCCGCGACGCCGAGGTGGAGGGGCTAAAGGTCCTGAAGGACAGGCCCATCGGCCTTCTGGACGGGCGGCTCGTTCTGGTGGGGGAGACCCCCGAGGAAGTGGTGGAGGGCCTCGTCCGCATGGCCCGGGAGGGCAAGGAGGTCCTCACCCTCTTCCTCGGGCCCAACACCCCCAAGGAGAAGGCCCAAGGGGTGGCGCAGAAGTTCCCCGAGCTCGCGGTGGAGATCCTTCCCGGCGGGCCGGACCTCTACGCCTATCTGGGCGTGCTGGAGTAGCGAAGGGTCCGCCCTTGGGTTGCCTAGCCCAAGCCGGGGCTTTGGGGAGGCTTTTGCACCTAAAGGGCACCTTAACCCGGCCGGGCCCTTCCCCGGGTATCCTGAGGGGAAAGAGGGAGGTGGAGGCGGATGTGGCGGATTATGGCCCTGCTTTCGCTTTTCCTTGCGGCCTGCAACCTTTCCCTGAGCCCGCCTTTGGCGGGGGACCTCCCCGTGGGGGGGAACCTGGTGGCCACCCTGCCCCCGGCCCAGGGGGCCTCCGGCGGAAGCCTGCGCCCGGGGGTGGCCGTCTTCCGCCTTCTTCCCGACCAGGACGGGGCCGTGGAGGTGGCGGCGGTTTCGGCTGGGCTAGAGCTCAGCGCCCGGCTCCGCCTGGTCCTTCTGGACGAAAGGGGCGTGGTCCAGGCGGTGAGCGTGGCCCGGAACTGGTTTGGGGCCTACCCCGAGGTGGCCCCCTTAGGCCTGAGGCCCCAGGGGATCACCACCGACCCCGGGGTGCGCCTTAACTTCCGGGGGCAGGCGGGCCAGGCCTACCACCTGCGGGTGGAGAACTACGCCCTGGCGGAGGACCGGGTGAACCTCTCCGCCACGGGGTTTGTGCCCAACCCCTCGGGCAAGGGGGAGGCGTTGACCTCGGGAAGCGTCCAAGGGGCCATTGAGTTCGTCGGGGAGTTTGACCGCTACGACGTTTCCGGGGCCGGGGGCTACCTGCGTTTTGTCTACGCGGGCCCTCTGGACCTGGTGGCCCTCCTCTACAACGGTCCCGACGACCTCTACCCGAGGGCTTTGGACCCGGTGCGAAACTGCGCCCCCCTCTCCCCGGCCACCCTCCTCGTGGTCCGGGACCGGGGCCTCGCCCGGGCGGGGTTTGACGAGGAGGGGAGCGGCCGTTACACCCTGGAGCTCTCCTCCACGCCCTGCCCTTAGGAGGATCATGAGGGCTAGATGAAGGTAGTTTAGCTTCTTGTAAGAAAACCTGCCGCGGCGCGTTCCCGTGCGCTGCGGCTTTTTGAGTTTGCAAAAGCCTTACAGATAAAAACCCAGGGCTTTCATGAGGGAAGCCGCCTTCCCCTCTAAGGGGGCTCAAGGGTTCGTCCCCATACTCAGGAGGCGATGCGTGGCCTTCTCCTAGCCATCTCCCTCCTCGCCGTTCCGTGGCCGCAGGCCTTGGCCCAGAGCGCGGGAAAGCCCAAGGTCCTGATCCTCGAGGCCACCGCCTACACCTCCAGCGTCCGGGAGACGGACTCCACCCCCCACATCACCGCCACCGGGGCCCGGACCCGCCTGGGGATCCTGGCGGTGAGCCGGGACCTTCTGGAGATCCTCCCCTTCGGCACCAAGGTCCGGCTTAAGGACCTGGGCACGATCTACGGCCGGGGGAAGGGGCAGTTTGACGCCCTCTTCAAGGACATCGTCTTCGTGGTGGCGGACGTGATGAACGCCCGCTGGCGCAAGAAAGTAGACATCTGGTTCCCTGACCGGGCCACGGCCCTCCGCTTTGGCCGCCGCAAGGTCCAGCTGGAGGTGGTGGCCTACCCCGAGTAAGGGCGAGCGTATCCTGAAGGCGTGCGCTTCGCCCTCTTCCTCGCCTGGGCCCACATCTGGCGCCGCCCCCTTCAAAGCGCCCTCGCCGTCTTGGGCGTGGGCGTGGGGGTGGGGGTGCTTTTGGTGGCCCTTTCCCTGGCCAACGGCTTCATGGACGGCCTCGTCCGGGCCACGCTCAAGGCCTACCCCCAGCTCGTTCTCTTCAGCCTGGAGCCCACCCTTCCCCCCCTCCCTTCCCACCCGGAGGTGGAGGCGGCGGCCCCCTTCGCCGCCACCAAGGCCCTCCTCACCCGGCCCGCCGAGGCGGGCCGGGGGCCCGGGGTGGACTTCGCCACCCTGGTGGGGCTCGGTGCGGGCGGGGAGGCCCTTTACCCCGAGCTCGGGCTCAGGCTGGAGCCTGGGGGGATCTACCTGGGCGCGGCCCTGATGCAGAGCCTGGACGCCCGGCCCGGGGACCGGCTCTACGCCCTTTCCGCCACGCAGGAGCGGGTGGAGCTCAAGGTGCTCGGGAGCTTCCGCACAGGGAACTACCTCATTGACAGCGGCTTCGCCTTCACCGACCTGGAGAGCGTGAAGCGCCTTTCCGGCCTCGAGGCCCAGGGGTACCAGGTGCGCTTAAAGGACCCCTGGCGGGCCCGGGAGGTGGGGTGGGCCCTGGCGGGAAGCCGCTTCTTCCCCCAGCCCTGGCAGGACACCCAGCGCACCCTCTTGGAGCAGCTTTCCCTGCAGCGGCAGGTCCTCGGCCTTTTGATCTTCCTCATCGTGGCCGTGGCCGCCCTTGGGGTGGCCAACCTCCTCTTCCTCAAGGTGGTGGAGAAGACCCCGGAGATCGCCCTCCTCCGGGCCATGGGGGCCTCGAGGGGGACCGTGGGCCTGGTCTTCGCCCTGGAGGGGGCGATCCTTGGGGTGGGGGGCGTGGCCTTGGGCAACCTCCTCGGCTACCTCCTCGGCCTCTACCTGGCCCGCCGCCCCCTGGACCTCCCCGGGGAGCTCTACTTCCTCACCCACCTCCCCGTGGAGATGCGCCTCGCCGACTTCCTCTGGGTAAGCGGGGCGAGCCTTCTCGCCGTCCTCCTCTCCGCCCTTCTTCCCCTTCTCCGGGCCCTAAGGGTGCGGCCCGGGGTTGTCCTGCGCTAAAGGAAAACCCGGGCCCCACATGGCCCGGGGGCACCCCGCAGGGCGGCGGTTACTTGAGCTCCACCACCGCGCCCACGGCCTCGAGCTTCTTCTTGATCTCCTCGGCCTCCTGCTTGGAGACGCCCTCCTTGACGGGGCCGCCCTTCTCGGCCAGGTCCTTGGCCTCCTTGAGGCCAAGCCCGGTGATGGCGCGGAGCTCCTTGATGACCTCCAGCTTCTTGGCCCCCGCCTCCTTGAGGATGACGTCAAACTCCGTCTTCTCCTCGGCGGGAGCGGCGGCCGCCCCGGCCGCAGGGGCCGCGGCCACGGCCACGGGGGCCGCGGCGGTCACGCCCCAAGCCTCCTTGAGGGCGTCAATCAGCTGCTTGAGTTCCAGAACCGTAGCCTGGGAGAGCTCTTCCTTGATCCGTTCAATGTCCAGAGCCATCGCTTACCTCCTCTTAAGCCGCCTTCTTCTCCGCGTACGCTTCCAGGATGCCTACCAGCTCGCGGGCCACGCCGCCAAGCACGCCCACAAGCTCCGCCATGGGCGCCTGGAGCACCCCCACGAGCTCCGCCCGGAGCTCGTCCATGGTGGGCAGCTCCGCCAGGGCCTCCACGTCCTTGGCCGTGAGGATCTGGCCCTGGAGGAGGCCGCTTTTCACCTGGGGGATGCCCTTGGGGTTGCTCTTGGCGAACTGGACCAGGGTCTTGGCCGCGGCCACCGGGTCCTCGTAGAAGACCACGGCGCTCGGGCCCTGGAGCCCGTCCAGCTCCGGCAGCCCCAGCTCCTTGAGGGCCAGGCGGATCAGGGTGTTCTTGGCGACGAAGAGCCTGGCCCCGTTCTGCTTCAGGGCCTGGCGGAGGGCGTGGGTTTCCTTGGCGGGGAGCCCCTGGTAGTTCACGAGGAAGAAGGAGCCCTGGGCCCGCTCAAGGTTCTCCTTGAGGGTGGCCAGAAGCTCAACGTTGCGCTTGTTCGGCACGCCTTCCTCCCTTTCGGGGCAGGGGAACCCCGGCCGGTTTGTCCTGGGATTTCCGAGGAAACGCTCCCCCTCAAGCGCCTCGGCGGGCTTTTTAAGGCCCGAAGGCCCCCCGCTGTCTTTGGCCTGGGCGCTGGCGCGCCCGGGGTGCCACCCTGGAGTCTAAGCGAGGGGCCTTGTGTCGTCAAGGCCTAAAGCCTTTTCAGGGCCTGGATGAGCTCGGTGAGGACCTTTTGCGCGTCCCCGTAGAGCATCCTTGTGTTTTCGGCGTAGAAGAGCTCGTTCTCCACCCCGGCGAAGCCCTTCCCCTGTCCCCGCTTGATGACGATGACGTTCTTGGCCTTGTCCACGTCCAGGATGGGCATGCCGTAAAGCGGGCTTCCCGGACGGCGGGCGGCGGGGTTCACCACGTCGTTCGCCCCGATGACCACGGCCACGTCCACCGTGGGGAACTCGGGGTTGATCTCCTCCAGGTCCTTGAGCTTGTCGTAGTCCACCCCGGCCTCGGCCAGGAGGACGTTCATGTGCCCGGGCATCCGCCCCGCCACCGGGTGGATGGCGAACTTCACCTCCACCCCGCGGGCCTCGAGGAGGTCCGCAAGCTCCTTCAGCTTGTGTTGCGCCTGGGAGAGGGCCATGCCGTAGCCGGGGACGAAGACCACCTTGCCCGCGTAGGCGAGCATCACGGCGGCGTCCTCCACGTCAATGGGCTTGAGGCTCCCCTTGACCTCGCCCGCCTCCTGCTCCACGCCGAAGCCCCCCACCAGGACGCTCCACACCGAGCGGTTCATGGCCCTCGCCATGAGCACGGTGAGGAGGGTGCCCGCCGCCCCCACCAGGGTGCCCGCCACCATGAGGGCCGGGTTTCCCACGGCGAAGCCCTCAAAGCCCACGGCCATCCCCGTGAAGGCGTTGTAGAAGGAGATGGCCACGGGCATGTCCCCGCCGCCGATGGGGAGGGTCATGAGGACGCCGAAGAGAAGAGCGAGGAGGAAGAAGAGGACGATGCTCGCCGTGGCGTCGTTCCAGAGGAGGGAAAGCCCGAGCACGAGGGTGAGGGCCAGGACCAGGGCGTTTACTGCCTTCTGCCCGGGGAAGAGGATGGGGCGGCTCTTCATGATCCCCTGGAGCTTGGCGAAGGCGATGAGGCTTCCCGTGAAGGCCACGCTCCCGATGAGGCCGCCCAGGATGGCCAAGGCCATGAGCCCCGTGTTCTCAAAGGCCCCCTTGAGGAGTTCCACGGCGGCGATGGTGGCGGCCGCCCCGCCTCCCATGCCGTTGTAGATGGCCACCATCTGGGGCATGTCCGTCATGGCCACCCGCACCGCCGCCCACCAGGCCACCGCCGAGCCAAGGAGAAGGGCGAGGAGGATGAGGGCGAAGTTCCCCATCCCCGGCCAGAAGAAGGTGGCGAGCACGGCGAGGACCATG
This sequence comes from Thermus thermophilus HB8, assembly GCF_000091545.1. Lineage (GTDB taxonomy): Bacteria > Deinococcota > Deinococci > Deinococcales > Thermaceae > Thermus > Thermus thermophilus. The sequence goes on along the minus strand of NC_006461.1, from coordinate 204,678 downwards.
CCCCAGCCCGCCCAGACGATGCCGCTTTTGGCCGTGGTGGGGTGGGCCATGCGCTTCAGGCCCACGATGAAGAGGATGGCCACCACGAAGTAGGCCGCCTGGATGAGGTCCATTACCGACCACCCCCTTGGCCGGGCTTCCTTTCAAACATCTCCAGCATGCGCACCGTGACCGCGTACCCCCCGGCGGCGTTGGCCGCCCCCAGGATGACCCCCAGGAAACCGATGAGCTTTTCCAGGCCCGTTTCCGCGTGGCCCAGGACCACCATGGCCCCCACCACCACCACGCCGTGGATGAAGTTGGAGCCCGACATCAAGGGGGTGTGGAGGATCACGGGCACCCGGGTGATGAGCTCGTAGCCCAAGAAGGCCGTGAGCACGAAGATGTAAAGCGCCGACCAGAAGTTAAACTCCATCACGCACCTCCCAGAAGGGCCTTGGTGGGCCCGTGCAGGACCTCGCCCTCCTTCATGAGGAGGGCGGCCCGGACGATCTCGTCCTCCCACTTGGGGGCGAACGCGCCTTTCTCTATGAGGAGGCTGGAGAGGTTGTAGAGGTTCTTGGCGTACATCTCCGAGGCGTGGACGGAAAGCTCGCTCGGCAGGTTCAAGGGGCCATAGACCCGCACGCCCCTCACCTCCACCACCTCCCCCGGCTTGGTGAGGACGCAGTTGCCCCCGCTCTCGGCGGCCAGGTCCACCACCACGGTCCCGGGCTTCAGGCGCTCCACCATGTCCTCGGTGAGGAGGATGGGGGCGCGGCGGCCCGGCACCTGGGCCGTGGTGATGAGGACGTCCATCCCCGCCACGTGGTCGCGGAGGGCCTCGTGCTGGATGCGCTTCTCCTCCTCGGTGAGCTCCCGGGCGTAGCCCCCCTCCCCTTCGGCGCTGATGGGGAGTTCAATGGGCTTCGCCCCCAGGGAGAGGGCCTGCTCCAGGGCGGCCTTGCGCACGTCGTAGGCGAAGACCTGGGCCCCGAGGCGCTTGGCGGTGGCGATGGCCATGAGCCCCGCCACCCCCACCCCCATGACCATCACCTTGGCGGGGCGGATGGTGCCCGCCGCCGTGGTGAGCATGGGGAAGAAGCGGGGGGAGAGCCTCGCCGCGTGGATGGCCGCCAGATACCCCGCCACCGTGGCCTGGCTGGAGAGGGCGTCCATGCTCTGGGCCCGGGTGATGCGGGGGATGAGCTCCATGGCGATCACCGTGGCCTTCTTCGCCTGTAGGGCCCGCACCAGCTCCAGGTTCTTGTGGGGCTGGACGAAGCCCACCACGATGGCCCCCGGCTCCAGGGCCTGGATGAGGTCCTCCGGGGGCGGCTGGACGGTGAAGAGGAGGTGGGCGCCCTTTAGGAGCTCCCCTCGCTCCACCACCTCGGCCCCGGCCTCCTGGTAGGCCTCGTCGGGGTGGTAGGCGCCCTCCCCCGCGCCCCGCTCCACCCGCACCCGGGCCCCGCCTTTCACCAGGCGGGCCACCACCTCGGGCACCAGGGCCACCCTCCTTTCCCCTGGGGCCCTTTCCTTGGGAACCGCGACGGTCACCATAGGCGCCTCCTTCGGGGGAAGTATACCAGCGCGGGGTGGGGCGTCCGTCCCCGGGTTTTCCCTTGGGCTACACTACTTTGACGCTTCCCGGAAGGCTTCCCTTGTGTAAAAATGCGCACCATGCGCCCCCCGGGGTGGAAGATCGCCGCCGTCCTTCTCGTGGGCATCCTGGCCATAAGCTTCGGGAGCATCCTGGTGCGCCTGGCCCTTCGGGCCTCCGGGGACCAAAGCCTCGCCTTCAGCCTGGTGATGAGCGCGGGGCGCCTGGCCTTGGCCGCCCTCCTCCTCGCCCCCGGCTGGACGCGGCCCTTGGAGGGCAGGGCGGGGCTGCCCTTCGCCTTGGCCGCCGGGGGGTTTCTCGCCCTCCACTTCGCCTTCTGGATCACCTCCCTCTCCTACACCTCCGTGGCGGCGAGCACCGCCCTCGTCACCACCAACCCCGTGTGGGTCACCCTTTTGGGCTGGTGGCTTTTCGGGGAGCGGCCTTCTTTCCTCACCCTGCTCGGCGTGGGCGTGGCCCTCCTCGGGGGGGTCCTCATCGGCCTGGGGGACAGCGAGGGCGGAGGGGGGGCCAACCCCCTCCTCGGGGACTTCCTCGCCCTCCTCGGGGCGGTGGCGGCCTCTTGCTACTTCCTCCTCGGGCGGGAGGCCCAAAGGCGGGGGCTTTCCACCTGGGCCTACGTCCGCGTGGCCTACACCGCGGCGGCCCTTCTCCTGCTTCCCCTGCCCTACCTCTTCGGCGGGGGGTACGGGGGGTATCCCCTCGAGGTCTACGCCTACCTCCTCCTCATGGCCCTCCTTCCCCAGCTCGTGGGCCACACCAGCTTCAACTGGGCCACCCGCCACATCCCCCCGGTCCTCGTCACCCTGGCCATTCTCTTTGAGCCCGTGGGGGCGAGCCTCCTCGCCTACTTCCTCTTCGGGGAGCTCCCCGGAAGCCGGGTCCTCCTCGGGGCCCTGATCCTCCTCGTGGGCGTGGCGCTGGCCGTGGTGGGGGGTAGGCGGTGATCCCCGTGGCCCTCGCCGCCCTGCTTTGGGGGCTTGGGGGGGCTTTGGCGGGGCGCTTCATGCGGGAGATCCCCCCGGAGGTCCTCATCCCCTTGCGCTTCCTCCTGAGCTTCCTCCTCCTTCTGCCCCTCGTCCTCGCCCGCCCGCCCCACCCCGACGAGAGGCGGCGGCTCCTCGGGGTGGGCCTCGCCCTCTCCGGGGCCCAGGCCTTTTACTACCTGGCCATCCACGCCACCACGGTGGCCACGGGGATCTTCCTCCAGTACCTCGCCCCCTCCCTCCTCACCCTCTACGCCCTCCTCAAGGGGGAGAGGCTTCCCGGGAGGGCCCTTTTTGGGGTGGGGCTCGCCCTCCTGGGGGCCTACCTCCTGGTGGTGGGGCCCGAGGGGCTTCGGGGAGGGGCTTTAGGCGTGGCCTACGGCCTCCTTTCCGCCGTTTCCTTCGCGGCCTACGCCGCTTTCGCCCACGGCCTCCGCACGCCCGCCTTCGTGGCCCTCGGGGTGGCCACGGGGGTGGGGGCCCTCCTCTCCCTTCCCGTCCTCGGGCTTCACGGGGAGAAGGTGCTGGCCCTCGGCCCGGCCCAGTGGGGGGCGGTGGCCTACCTGGTCACCCTGGGCACGGTGGTCCCCTTCGGCCTCTTCCTCCTCGGGGTGCGGACCCTCCCCGCCCGCACCGCCACCCTGGTGGCCATGCTGGAGCCCCTGAGCGGGGCCCTCTTCGCCTGGCCCTTGGCCGGGGAGCCCTTGAGGCCCGAAGCCCTTCTTGGAGGCGGTATGATCCTTGGGGGCGTGTGGCTCAACCGGAGGTGATATGGCGGCGCGGGTTTTCTTTCTCTTCGCCTTAGGGTATTTCCTCTCCTATTTCTACCGCTCGGCGAACGCGGTGCTCGCCAAGGACCTCTCCCAGGAGCTGGGCCTGGGGCCGGCGGAGCTCGGCTTCATGACGAGCCTCTTCTACCTGGCCTTCGCCGCGGCCCAGCTCCCCCTGGGGGGGCTTTTGGACCGGGTGGGGCCCCGGGCCGTCACCCCGGCCCTCCTCCTCGTGGCCGCCCTGGGGAGCGTGGTCTTCGGCCTGGCGCAAAGCTTCGCCGTTTTGGCCCTGGGCCGGGCCCTGATCGGGGTGGGGATGGCCGCGGCCCTCATGGGCTCCATGAGGGCCTTCAGCCTCTGGTTCCCCAGGAACTACGCCACGGTCTCCACCCTCCTCGTGGGCCTGGGGGCCACGGGGGGGCTTATGGCGGCCACGCCCCTCGCCCTCCTCAAGGAGGCCCTGGGTTGGCGGGGGGTGTTCCTCCTGGGGGCTTTCGTGGTGGCCCTGGTGGCCCTCGCCCTCTACCTGGGGGTGCGGAACACCCCCCCGGGGGTGGCCTGGCCGGGGGGGCAGCGGGGGGACGGGCTCGGGGAGGTCTTCCGCAACGGGAGGCTCCTCCGGGTGGCCTTTTTGGCCTTCGCCTTCGCCGGGAGCTTCCTCGCCTTACAGACCCTTTGGGCCGGGGACTACGCCTACCACCTGGGCCTCACCGCCTTGGAGGTGGGGAACCTCCTCTTCCTCTACTCGGGGGGAGCGGTTTTGGGCTTTCTCGTTTCCGGCTACCTGGCGGACCGCTTGGGGACGGCCCGAGTCCTCCTCGCCTCGGCCCTCCTCTTCGCCTTGGGCCTCCTTCTCCTCCTCCTTAAGGCCCTCGTCCCCGCCTACGCCCTCCTCGGCTTCTTCGGGGCCTTCAACATCCTCACCCTCACCCAGGCCCGGGAGCTGGTCCCCTCCCACCTGGTGGGCCGGGGCACCACCTTGGTGAACCTCTTCGGCATCGGGGGCACCTTCCTCCTGCAGTGGGGCGTCGGCGTGGCGGTGGAGGCCTTGGGGTACGCCCTGGCCTTCGGCGGGCTTCTCGCCCTCCTCCTCCTGGCTCTCGGCCTTTACCTGCCCCTACTTCACAAATCCTCCGGGTGAAAGAGAAGCCGCTGGAGGTCTTTCACCCTCTCGGGCCACTCGGGCCGGGGGGGTGGCAGCTCGGGGGGGAGGAGGGGAGGCCGCTCCCGGGTCCCCAGGAAAAGCCAGGGGTGAGAAAGGAGGTTTCGCTTACCGCCAGGGCGGTAAACCACAAGCCTCCCCCTTTGCTGCCAGACGTAGAGGATCTGCCGATCCACACCGAGGGACCGCGCCACCTGATCCAGGGGAAGAAGGTCGGCAAAACGCACGAGGGCCAAGGCGATGACCTTGTCCAGACGGGCCAAGAGGGCTTCGCCCAAAAGGAGGGCCAAGGGCCGCCACTCCCCCTGGTCCAGGGTCCCCACCAGGGCGTTGGGCTCGGGTGGGGGAAAGCCATGGTGCAACCCCCGGTCCGCCTGCTCTAAGGCCTCGTAGTAACGCTTGCGGTCTTGGTCCTCGAGGCTCTTCACCACGAGAGGCGGAAGGCCGGAGCGAATGGCCACGTAGTTGAGGAGAACCCTCCCCACACGGCCGTTGCCGCCCCGGTAGGGGTGGATGGCCTCAAAGAGGGTGTGGACCTTGGCCAGGGCTTCCAGAACCTCGCCCCTTTTCAGGAGGAGGGGAACCGCTCGGACAAAGGCCCTGAGGTAATCCCCGGCTTCCAGAGGGGGCCTCACCTTGGCCCCTTGGATTCGGCGCTCCACCCCATCGGCGGGCCTGCCCCGCTCCGCCTCTTGGGGGGTTTCGCGGAAAAGCTGGCCGTGGATGTTGTTCACGAAGGCCACGTCCAGATGCCAAGCCTCCTCTTGGAGGTCCTGCAAAGCTTGCTCGTAGACAAACTGGGCCGTGCGAAAGTAGTTGAGGACCTCCGCCGCCCCCTTGCGTCCCCTAAGCACCTCCCGTAGCTCCCGCTCCGTGGTGAAGTAGCCCTCTATGGCCAGGGAGTTGCGGGTGTCCTCCTGGAGCATGTAGAGCCACTCCTCGTTGGCCACTTGGATCAAGCGGAGGTCCATTCCCCCGAGGCGGCGGAGGAGGCCCAAGCGCTCCTCCAGGGCGCGGCGCATTTTGTTATACGCCACATGGAGCTCGCGCGCCATCTGGCCCCATGATAAGGCAGTTTTCGCCTCTGCTCACGAAACGCCCACCTTGGGTGGAACTAACAGCGCTGTGATAAACTCTCTCCATGCTGGCCCAGGTGCGAAGCTACGCCCTCTTCGGCCTGGACGCGGTTCCCGTCACCGTGGAGGTGGACGTTAGCCCGGGGCTTCCCAGCTACGCCCTGGTGGGCTTGCCCGACAAGGCGGTGGAGGAAAGCCGGGAGAGGGTGCGGGCGGCCCTCAAGAACGCGGGCTTCCCCTACCCCCAGGCCCGGGTGGTGGTGAACCTGGCCCCGGCGGAGCTTCGGAAGGAGGGGAGCCAGTTTGACCTTCCCATCGCCCTGGGCCTCCTCGCGGCCCAGGGGGTGGTGCCCCTCGAGGCCCTCTCCCCCTTCGCCCTCGCGGGGGAGCTTGGCTTGGACGGGAGCCTGAGGCCCGTCCCCGGGGCGGTGAACCTGGCCCTGGGGGCCCTGGCCGAGGGGAAGAAGCTCCTCCTGCCCCTGGAGAGCGCCAAGGAGGCGGCCTTGGTGGAGGGGGTGGAGGTCTACGGGGCGAGAAGCCTCCAGGAAGCCGTGGCCTTCCTCAAGGGCGAGGAGGCCTTGGCCGAGGCCCGGCCCGAGGAGGCCCCGGAAGCGGTGGAGGCGCTGGACCTCAGGGACGTCAAGGGCCAGGCCAAGGCCAAACGCGCCCTGGAGATCGCCGCCGCGGGCTTCCACCACCTCCTCATGGTGGGAAGCCCGGGCTCGGGGAAGACCATGCTGGCGCGGCGGCTTCCCTTCCTCCTCCCGCCCCTCTCCCGGGAGGAGGCCTTGGAGGTGACCCGGATCCACTCCGCCGCGGGGAAGCCGGTGCGGGGGCTTGTGAAGGCCCCGCCTTTCCGCGCCCCGCACCACACGGTGAGCTACGCTGGGCTCATCGGGGGTGGGGCCATTCCCAAGCCCGGGGAGGTCTCCTTGGCCCACCGGGGGGTGCTCTTTCTGGACGAGTTCCCGGAGTTTTCCCGGGAGGCCCTCGAGGCCCTGCGCCAGCCCCTGGAGGACGGGGTGGTGACCGTGGCCCGGGCCCGGGCAAGCCTCACCTTTCCCGCCCGCTTCCTCCTGGTGGCGGCCATGAACCCCTGCCCCTGCGGCTGGCACGGGGACCCGGAAAGGCCTTGCACCTGCACCCCCGCCGCCCAGAGGCGCTACGCGGCCAGGATCTCCGGGCCCCTCCTGGACCGGTTTGACCTGGTGGTGGAGGTGCCCCGCCTCACCCCCGAGGAGCTCGCCCGCGCCCCCGAGGGGGAGGGCACGGAGGCGGTGCGGGAGCGGGTCCTAAGGGCCCGGGAGCGGATGCTCGCCCGCCAAGGGAGGCCCAACGGCCTCCTCTCGGGGCGGGCCCTGAGGGAGCACGCCCGCCTCACCCCACCGGCCCAGGCCCTCCTCCAGGAGGCGGCCAAGCGGATGCTCCTTTCGGCCCGGAGCTACGACCGCGTCCTCCGGGTGGCCCGCACCGTCGCCGACCTCCTGGGCGAGGAGAGGGTGGGGGAGGCCCACGTGGCCGAGGCCCTGGCCTACCGCAGGGCCCTCTAGGCGAGGCGCAAGGGCTCCACCTCCACGGGGGTGGAGTGGAAGGTGCTTCCCCCGCCCAGGTCGGTGAGCCTTTCCGAGGTGAGGTGGTTCACGCCCTTGCCGTCTGGGGCCCACTTCTCCCACCAGGTGCCCTCGAGGACCACCGTCCCCGGGATGGGGGCCTCGGTGACGTGGGCCTTCCTCGTGATCCTCCCCCAAGGGGAACGGATGTGGACGAGCATCCCGTCCCGAATCCCTCGCGCCTCGGCGTCCTCGGGGTGGATGAGGAGCCTAGGCTCCCCGCCTTCCGCCTCCACCAGGGCCTTCACGTCCCCGTAGGTGGTGTTGAGGAAGCGGTGGGCCGGGGGGGTGAGGAGGATCAGGGGGTATTCGGGAAGGGGCTCGGTGGGGATCACCTCGGGCGGGGGGCTGAAGCGCACCTGCCCTTCGGCGAAGGGGAGGAAGGGCCTGGGAAGGTTGAGCTTCACGAAGCCTTCCCGCTTGAGCCTTTCCAGGGTGATCCCCTCTAGGTAAGGGTGGTCCGAGGCGAGGAGGCTTTCCGCCACCTCCTCGGCCGTCCAGTAGAGGGTGGGCTCCTTCAGGCCGAGCCGCTTCGCCAGCTCCCGGAAGACCCAGGTGTTGGGCCGGGCCTCCCCCGCGGGAGGGCTTAAGGGCTCGTTCCAGGAGAGGTAGTAATGCCCGTAGCTCGTGTAGAGGTCGGGGTGCTCGTAGAAGAGGGTGGCGGGGAGGAGGTAGTCGGCGAAGCGGGCGGTCTCCGTCATCACCTGCTCCAGGACCACGGTGAAGAGGTCCTCCCGTGCAAGCCCCGCCTTCACCTTCCCCGTATTGGGGGCCACCACCAGGGGGTTCGTGTTGAAGACGAAGAGGACCCGGATGGGAGGGTCTAGCTCCGTGAGGGCGGTGCCGAGCTGGTTCATGTTGACGGCCCGCGCCTTGGGGTTCGGCCGGAAGTAGCCTTGGTGGGGATGTCCCCCCTCCAGGAGGTGCCGCCCCCCGAGGAAGCGCTTGTTTAAGGGAAAGGCCCCGCTCGTGGAGAGCATGGCCCCGCACCCCGGGTAGCGCCAGGCCCCGAGGAGGGCGGGGAGGAGGACCACGGCGCGGAGGGCGTTTCCCCCTCCCGGGTGGCGGGTCATGCCGTAGCCCACCCGCAGGAAGACCCGCTTCGCCTCCCCCATCTCCCGGGCGAGGCGGAGGATGGCCTCTTCGGGCACGCCGGTGAGGGCGCTCGCCCGCTTTGGGGTCCACTTTTCCGCTTCCTTCTGGAACTCCTCCAGGCCCACCGCCGCCTTCCCCAGGTACTCCCAGTCCAAAAGGCCCTCCCGGAAGAGGACGTGGGCCAAGGCGTAGGCCAGGGCGGCGTCGGTGCCGGGGCGGAGCTTGAGGTGGAGGTCGGCGAAGCGGGAGGTGAGGTTTTCGTAGGGGTCTATGTGGACCACCTTGGCCCCCCGCCTCCTTGCCTCCTTGAGGAAGGGGGTGAGGTGGCTATTCGTGGAGAGGCTATTGATCCCCCAGAGGAGGATATAGCGGGCGTTTTCGGGGATGTCCTCGGGATCGGGGCCGAGGCGGGGGCCGTAGGTCATCTCCCAGGCGGCGCTCCCCGCCGTGGCGCAGATGGTCTCCAAGAGCTCCGAGGCCCCGATGGCCCGGAAGAAGGCCAGGGGGTGCTGGTTCTCCACAAGGCCCGTGGTCCCGGCGTAGTGGTAGGGGAGGACGGCCTCGCCCCCCTCCCGGTCCAGGACCTCCATGAGGCGCTTGGCGATCTCGTCCAGGGCCTCTTCCCAGGAGACCCGCACGAACTTCCCCTCGCCCTTTCTCCCCACCCGGCGCAAGGGGTAAAGAAGCCTTTCCCTTACCCTCTCCGGGTAGCGATAGGTCTTGGCGCAGGCGAAGCCTTGGGTGATGGGGTGGCGGGGGTCCCCCTCCACCCGGAGGAGGCGCCCTTCCTCCAGGGTGAGGAGGAGGCTGCAGGCGTCGGGGCAGTCCAGGGGACAGGTGGCGCGGGCCCTCATGCCCTTAGAGTAGCCCAAGGACCTCGAGGGCGCCGCACCGTTCCTCGTAAAGGTCCGGCAGAAGCCCCAGGGGGACGTCCAGCCGCAGGAGGAGGCCCTCCCGGTAGAGGGGCCAGCGGGGCCACCCCTTGGGCTCGCCGTCCTTGGCGAAAGAGGTCCAGTAGCGGCGCATCTTCTTGCCCAGGTACTCTGCCTCCTCTTGGGCTTCTTGGCGTAGGAAAAGAGGTAGGAAGGGCCTCTCCAGGAGGTTCCCGAAGAGGGGGGCGAGCTCCAGGCCGTGGAAGGCCCCGAGGCCCTCAAACCCCGGCGCCCGGAAGGTGAAGAGGTAGGCGTAGGTGGGGGCGTGGGGGGCCTGAAGGCGGGCGGCCTTCAGGGAAGGGCAGAGGAGGGTGAGGTCGGTCTGCACCTCCCCCCAGGCCCTTTTGGGGTCGGGGACTCCCTTCCGGTAGTGGGCGAGGAGGGCCTGGGCCTTCTCCCGGGAAAGCCCAGACTCCAAAAGCCTCCTTTCCGCCTCCTCCCAGTCCCCGGGTCCGAGGAGGGCTTGGAGGCTGGGGAAGGCCACCTCCTCGGCGTTCGCCCCGGCGATGAGGGGGGTGCCCGCCGCCTTTCCCTCCCTTAGGGCCTCCCTGGGGTCCTGGGGGAGGAGGAAGGGGGAGAGGTGGGGCTTGAAGGGGCCTGTCCGGAAGAGGGAGGGGTTTGAGAGGAAGCGGCCCGTGGCCTCGAGGGTGGGCTCCTCGGGCAAGAGCCTCTCCAGGGGGAGGGCGCGGAGGCAGGCGAGGTCCTTGGGGTCGCACCCCCTCGCCTTGGCCCAGGCCTCCCCCTGGGCGTAGTCTTCCTCCAAAGCCCGGACGTACCCGCACCCTCCCGATTGGACGATGGCCTTTTGGAAGAGGCCGCGGGCCTCCGGGGTGGCGAGGAGGGTGCAGACCAGCATCCCCCCGGCGGACTCCCCGAAGAGGGTGACGTTCTTGGGGTCGCCCCCGAAGTAGCGGATATAGTCCCTCACGAAGCGGAGGGCCTCGAGGACGTCCAAAAGCCCGTAGTTCCCCACCGCTTTCGGGTCCTCCTCGGCGAGGGCAGGAAGGGCGAGGAAGCCCAAGGGCCCCAGGCGGTAGTTGGGGGCGACCACAACGACCCCCTCCTCCGAAAGCCGGTGCCCCCGGTAGATGGGCTCGGCCCCTGCCCCCGAGGTGAAGCCCCCGCCGTGGAGGTAGACCATGACGGGGAAGCCCCCCGGGGGCGGGATCTGGGCGGGGAGGTAGACGTTGAGGACCAGGCAGTCCTCCCTCTCTAGGGGGATGGGGCCGCCGAACCAGGCCGTGATCCCCGGGGCCTGGGGGCAGGCCACCGCTTCCTGGCCCACGCCGGGGGGCCAGGCCTTTAGGGGCTTCGGGGCCCGGAACCGCTCCGCCTCGGCGTAGGGGAGGCCGTAGAAGGCGATGGCCCCGCCCTCGAGGCGGCCTTGGGCCCGGCCCAAGGGGGTCTCCACCCAGAAGGCCTGGGCGAGGGCCCCTCCCAGGAGGGCGAGGAAGGGCAGGAGGCGCCGGAGCATGCCCTAAGCGTATAAGATGGCCCCATGGCCGAAGGGCCCTTGGAAGCTCCCTTTTGGCGAAAAGGCCTCCTCGTGGCCGGTCTGGACGAGGCGGGGAGGGGGGCCTGGGCGGGGCCCATCGTGGTGGGGGCGGTGGTCCTGCCCCCGGGGGAGTACCCCTTCCGGGACTCCAAGCTCCTCTCCCCAAAGGCGAGGGAGCGCCTGGCGGAGAAGGTCAAGGAGGTGGCCCTGGCCTTTGCCCTGGGGGTGGCGGAGGCGGCGGAGGTGGACCGGCTTGGGGTCCTCAAGGCCACCCTCCTCGCGGCGGAGAGGGCCCTCCTCTCCCTCCCCCTCGCCCCGGAGGCCCTCGTCACCGACTACCTCCCCCTTCCCACCCCCCTTCCCCTCCTCTCCCCGCCCAAGGCGGACGAGAAAAGCCCCACGGTGGCCGCGGCGAGCATCCTGGCCAAGGTCCACCGGGACCGGATCATGGACGAGCTGGACCGCCTCTACCCGGGCTACGGCTTCGCCCGGCACAAGGGCTACGGCACCCAGGAGCACCAGGAGGCCCTCCTCGCCTTAGGGCCTAGCCCCGTCCACCGGAAGCGCTTCGCCCCCGTGGCCCAGGCTCCCTTAAGGTTTCCTGAAGCTCCTTAGGCCCTTTTGGGCCTAAACTTAGGGGAAGAGGTGGGCGGTATGCGGGTTTTCCTTCTGGCCCTTGCGGCCTTCCTTTCCGCCTGCACCCTGACCCTTTACCCGGAGGGCCTTTCCGTGACCTACCGGGTGGACTTCGGCGGGGCGATCCTGCGCTTTGAGCCCGACCGGGGGCGGGGGGCCACCTACTTCGTGGGGGAGGAGGTGCGCTTCTTCCTCACCCTGGACCGCCCGGGCTGGGTGAGCCTGGTGGTGCAGGACCCGGACGGCTACACCTACGAGCTGGACCGCTTCCACCTTTCTCGGGGCACCCACGTCCTGCCTCCCGGGCCCTACCGCTACACCCTCACCCCGCCCCGGGGCCTCCACCGGGTGCGGGCGGTCTACACCCAAAGCCCCCCCTCAAGCCGGGTCCGCCTCGAGGGCCGCTACACCGACTGGGACGCGAGGCTCCGCCTCTACGTGGAGGCCTCGGGGGCGAGGGCCTACGACGTGGCCGAGACCTACTTTTACGTCCGCTAGGGGCTTGCCCAAACGCGGCGTTTGGGGTATGATCCCGGCGGACACCCTTAGGGGAGGTGAATAAAGATGAAGCGGCGCGACTTTTTGAAGCGGGCAGGCATCGGCGTGGCGGCGAGCGCGGCCTTTGGCCCCGTCTTCGCCCAGGGGAGCCCCACCGTCCGCTGGCGCATGGCCAGTAGCTTCCCCAAGAGCCTGGACACCATCTACGGGGCGGCGGAGGTCCTGGCCGACCGGGTCTCCGCCCTCACGGGGGGCCGCTTCCAGATCCGGGTCTACCAGGCGGGGGAGATCGTCCCCGGCCTCCAGGTTATGGACGCGGTGCAGCAGGGCACGGTGGAGGCGGGGCACACGGCGAGCTACTACTACGTGGGCAAGGCCCAGGTCCTGGCCTTTGACACCAGCGTGCCCTTCGGCCTCACCGCCAGGCAGCAGAACGCCTGGATGTACCACGGGGGCGGGATTGAGCTTTTCCGCCCCATCTTCGCCGACTTCAACATCATCCAGTTCCCTGGGGGCAACACCGGGGTCCAGATGGGGGGCTGGTTCCGCAAGGAGGTGAGGAGCCTCGCCGACCTCAAGGGCCTCAAGATGCGCATCCCCGGGCCCGGCGGCCAGGTGATGAGCCGCCTGGGCGTGGTGCCCCAGGTGCTGGCGGGCGGGGACATCTACCCGGCTTTGGAGCGGGGCACCATTGACGCCACCGAGTGGGTGGGGCCCTACGACGACGAGAAGCTCGGCTTCTACAAGGTGGCCAAGTACTACTACTATCCCGGTTGGCACGAGCCCGGGCCCATGCTCTCCTTCTACGTGAACCTTCAGGAGTGGCGGAAGCTCCCCAAGGAGTACCAGCAGGCCTTTGAGGTGGCCGCCGCCGAGGCCAACCAGTGGATGATGGCCAAGTACGACCGGGTGAACCCGCCCGCCCTCCAGCGCCTCCTCCGGGCCGGGGTGCGCCTCAGGAAGTGGCCCAACGAGATCATGCAGGCGGCCCAGAAGGCGGCCTTTGAGTGGTTTGAAGAAGAGGCGGCCAAGGACGCCACCTACCGCAAGGTCTACACCGCCTGGAAGGCCTTCCGGGAGGAGCAGTACCGCTGGTTCGCCGTGGCCGAGCTGGGCTACGCCCAGTTCGCCTTCCCGGGCGTCTGATCCGGGCGAAGGCCGAGGCCCCCAGGGCTTGCCCTGGGGGCCTTTTGCAGTGCTTCGCCGCGGTCCTTAGAAGCGGAAGTTCCGCACGAACTCCATGATCGGCTCCTGGAGGAGGTAGGTGAGGACGAGGACGAGGAGCTGGAGGCCGATGAAGGGAAGGCCGCCTTGGTAGATGTCCAGCGTCTTCACCTCCTTGGGGGCCACGTTGCGGAGGTAGAAGAGGGCAAAGCCGAAGGGCGGGGTGAGGAAGGAGGTCTGGAGGTTCACGCCCACGAGGAGGCCGAACCAGACCTTGTCAATGTTCAAGGCGTCGGCGCCGAGGGCGAGGAGGGGAAGGACGATGAAGGCGATCTCAAAGAAGTCAATGAAGAAGCCCAGGAGAAAGACGAGAACCATGACGAAGACGATAAACCCCACTTCGCCCCCGGGAAGCCCCGTGAGGAAGCCCTCCACCCAGAGGTCCCCGTCCACGCCCCGGAAGACCAGGCTGAAGAGGGTGGAGCCGATGAGGATGAAGATGACGAAGGCGGTGAGCTTGGCCGTGCCCTCCATGGCCTGGTAGAGGACGGGGAAGGAAAGCCGGCGGTTCAAGGCGGCGAGGAGGAGGGCCCCCACCACCCCCATGGCCCCGGCCTCCGTGGGGGTGGCGAGGCCGATGAGGACCGTGCCCAGGACCAGGAAGATGAGGACGAGGGGCGGGACCATGGAGAAGAGGGCCCGGCGGAGGAGGGGATTTCGCCGGATCCGGGGGAGGAGGAGGAGGGTCCAGAGGGCGAGGCCCAAGAGGACCTCGAGGCCCTCGAGCCACCCGGGGAGGTGGAGGAACCCCCCAAGCTTCCACGACCCCACGGCCACGAGGAGGTAGGAGAGGAGGGCGAAGGCGGCCTCGGGCTCCTTCCCCGCCTCGGGCCGCGCCTCGGGGGGCAGGGCGGGGACCCACTGGGGGCGGAAGAGGGCGAGGTAGATCACGTAAAGGAAGTAGAGGCCCACGGTGAGGGCCGAGGGAACGAGGGCGGCCACGTACATGTCCCCCACGCTCACCCCGAGCTGGTCGGCCAGCACGATGAGGACCACGCTCGGGGGGATGATCTGGGCCAGGGTGGCCGAGCCCAGGATCACCCCGCTGGCGACACGGGGGTTGTAGCCGTACTTGAGCATCACCGGCAGGGAGATGAGGCCCATGGCCATGACGCTCGCGGCCACGACCCCCGTGGTGGCGGCGAGGATGGCCCCCACGAAGACCACGCTGAGGGCGAGCCCGCCCCTTAGGGGACCGAAGAGGCGGCCCATGGTGTCCAGGAGGTCCTCGGCGAGGCCGCTCTTCTCCAGGATGATGCCCATGAAGGTGAAGAAGGGGATGGCCAGGAGGAGCTGGTTGGACATGATGCCGAAGATGCGGTCCGGCATGGCCTTGAGGAGGGCCGGGGGGAAGAGGTCCAGGGCGATGCCCAGGAAGCCGAAGACGATCCCCACCGCCCCTAGGGAGAAGGCCACGGGGTAGCCGGAGAGCAGGAAGACCACCAGGGCGGCGAACATCAGGGGGGGCATGACGGCGTAGAGGTCCACCTCAGACCACCTCCTCCTCTTCCCCGGGCGTCCAGTCGGGCAGGTGCCCGGTCAGAAAGGCCAGCCGCTTGATGAGCTCGGAGAGGCCCTGGAGGGCGAGAAGGGCGAACCCCACGGGCAGGGCGATCTTGATGGGCCAGCGGGGCAGCCCCCCCACGTCGGGGGACATCTCGCGGATGGCCACGGCGTTCGCCACCCAGTCCCAGGAGAGGTAGATGACCCCGAGGCTCATGGGGATGAGGAAGAGGAGGGTGCCCACCAGGTCAATCCAGGCCTGGGTCCTCTTGGAGAGGCGCCCGTAAACGAGGTCAATGCGCACGTGGGCGTTGTGCTTGAGGGCGTAGGCGCCGCCCAGGAGGAAGATGAGGCTGAAGAGGTACCACTGGGCCTCGAGGTAGGCGTTGGAGCTGTAGCGGAAGGCGTAGCGCATCAGGGCGTTTCCGGCCGAGAGGAGGGAGACCGCGAGGACGAGCCAGACGATGATCCGGCCCACGCCTTCGCTTAGGGCGTCAATGGCTCTAGAGAGGGCGAGCAGGGCGCGCATAATCTTAACCTCCCGGTGTAGACCCGCCCCATCCTACCTAGGGGGGCGAGGCCTGTCAACGCGGCTTTCTTAAGGCGTTTTCGGGCTATGCGCCCCCCGGCCTCACCGGCTCCGCCGCACCCCGGCCACCCCGAAGGCCCCGAGCAGGAAGAAGAGGGCGGCGAGGAGGTAGAGCACCTGGTAGCCGAGGCCGGGGGTCTGGGCGTTCAGAAGGTCCAGAGGCCGGCCAAAGGCCCCCGCCAGGACCTGGGGCACCACGATGGCGGTCTGCCACAGGCCCATGTCCGTGGCGTGGGCCTCGGGGTCTTTGAGGACGTCCGCCACCAAGGCCCAGTCCACCGCCAGGTAGACCCCGTAGAAGAGGCCGAAGACGAGGGCCAGGGCGAGGAGGAGGTCGTAGCGGGGGAAGAGGAGGAGGAAGGGCATGAGGAGGCCAAGCCCCGCCCCCGAGAGGTAGATGAGGGGCTTCCGGCCCAGGCGGTCCGAGGCCCGCCCCGCGGGGACGCTGGCGAGGGCGGCCCCCAAGGAGATGAGGAGGCCCAGGAGGGCCACCGCCTGGAAGGGCGCTTCCGTGAGGGTCCGCCCCAGGGCTTGGAAGCTTCGCACCACGTCGGCCAGGTAGTACTGCAGGTAGGTCTGGGCCAGGTAGAAGCCCAGCATCACCAGGAAGCGGGTGAGGTAGACGAGGAGGAAGTCCCGGTCCCGCCACGGGGCGGCCATGGCCTTGAGGAAGGGCCTCGGGTTGGCCTTGGGGAGGCGGTCGGGGACGAGGGAGAGGCTTAAGGCCGCCCCTAGGAGGTTGAGGAGGGCGGCCAGGTAGGCCTGGGGGGCGAGGGGAAGGAGGAAGCCCACCGCGCCCGCCAGGACCTGCCCCGAGACCTGCAGCACCCCCATGTACCCCGAGGCGGCCCCCCGTTCCCCCTTGGGCACCAGGTCGGGGATCAAGGCGCTATAGGGCCCCGTGGCCAGGTCGTCCGCCACCTGGAGGAGGAGGTAGGCGAAAAGGAGCGCCGTGTAGCTCGGCGCGTGGACCAGGAGGAGGAGGGCGAAGGCGGTGAGGAGGCTCCCCCAAAGGAGAAAGGGCCTCCTCCGGCCCAGGCGGTCCGAGAGGTAGCCCATCACGGGCGGCCCCAGGATGGCCATCACCGCCCCCAGGCCGAAGAGGAAGCCGAGCCTCGAGGCCTTCTCCTCCGGGGGGGAGACCTCCGCCACCTTGGCCGGGAGGAGGACGAGGAGGACCAGGAACCACTTGAAGCTGGTGGCGAACCAGTAGGCGGAGAGGCGCAGGAACCACGAGGGCCCGTGGCGCATGGCCCCAAGCCTACCAGACCGTGGCCTCGGGGACCACGAGGAGGGGGAGGTCGGTCCGCTGCAGGGCCGCCTCCACCGTGCCGCCCAGGCGCCTGCGCCAGGTGCGCTTGGCCTTGGAGCCGAGGACGAGGAGGTCCAGCTTTTCCCGGCGGGCGAGCTCCACGAGGTCGGCCTCGTCCTCCCCCTTGGTGACGAGAAGCCGGTCCAGGGGGGTGTAGCGCGCCCTTAGGAAGGCCTCGGCCTTCTCCAGGACCTCGGCGAGGGAGAGGCCTTTGGGGTCCAGGTAGGTGGGGTAGCAGCACCCCCCTTCCCCGCTCACCAGGTGGAGGCCCAGGACCTCGGCGCCCAGGGCCTCCTTCCAGCTGAGGGCCAGGCGGAAGGCGGCGAGGCTGGCGTCGCTTTCGTCCAGCCCCACGCCGATCCGCCTCACCGCCGTGAGGGGCCTTTCCGGGGGGACGAGGAGGACGGGGGCCTCCCCCCGGTGGAGGAGGTAGCGGGCAAGCCCTCCCCGGGCCAGGCGCTCCAGGGGGTCGTCCCCCGTCTGGCCCAGGACCACGAGCTTGGCCCGGGCGGCCTCCCCGCCCACGGCGAAGGCGGGAAGCCCCCTTAAGACCCGGGCCTTAAGCCCCGTGGCCCCCAAGGCCTCCCGCACCCGGGCCTCCACCCGGTCCAGGGCCTCCCGGAGAAGGGGGGCGAGGTCGGGGAAGCGGTGGGCCAGGCCCTGGAAGTAGGGGTCGGGGATCACGTGGACCAGGTGGGCCTCGAGGCCCAAGGCGGGGGCCAGGGCCCGGGCCGTGGCCACCACGCTCTCGTGGGTCAGGCCGAAGTCTAGGGCGGCGAGAAGCCTCATGGGCGCACCTCCTTTAGGACCCACTATAATCCCTCCTGTGCGGACGCTCTGGCTTCGGGACCGGGCCCTGGACCTGGACCGGGTGCGGCTCCTTGGGGTGCTGAACCTCACCCCCGATTCCTTCTCCGACGGGGGCCGGTACTTGGACCCGGAGCGGGCCCTTGAGCGGGCCCGGGAGATGGTGGCCGAGGGGGCGGACATTCTGGATTTGGGGGCCGAGTCCACCCGCCCTGGGGCGGCGCCTGTGCCCGTGGAGGAGGAGAAGCGGAGGCTTCTTCCCGTCCTCGAGGCGGTCCTTTCCCTGGGGGTGCCGGTGAGCGTGGACACCCGCAAGCCCGAGGTGGCCGAGGAGGCCCTAAAGCTTGGGGCCCACCTTCTGAACGACGTCACCGGGCTTCGCGACGAGCGCATGGTGGCCCTGGCCGCCCGCCACGGGGTGGCCGCCGTGGTCATGCACATGCCGGTGCCGGACCCGGCCACCATGATGGCCCACGCCCGCTACCGGGACGTGGTGGCCGAGGTCAAGGCCTTCCTCGAGGCCCAGGCGAGAAGGGCCCTAAGCGCAGGGGTGCCCCAGGTGGTCCTGGACCCGGGGTTCGGCTTCGGGAAGCTCTTGGAGCACAACCTCGCCCTCCTCCGCCGCCTGGACGAGATCGTGGCCCTGGGCCACCCGGTCTTGGTGGGGCTTTCCCGCAAGCGCACCATCGGGGAGCTTTCCGGGGTGGAGGACCCGGCCCAGAGGGTCCACGGCTCCGTGGCCGCCCACCTCTTCGCCGTGATGAAGGGGGTGAGGTTGCTTCGGGTCCACGACGTGCGGGCCCACCGGGAGGCCCTTGGGGTTTGGGAGGCGCTGTATGGGGGAGATCGCCCTTCTCGGGCTTGAGTTCTACGGGCGCCACGGGGTCATGCCCGAGGAGGGGCGGCTTGGGGCCCGGTTCGTGGTGGACCTCTGGCTTTCCGTGCCCTTTGAGGGCAAGGGGGACAGGCTGGAGGAGACCGTGGACTACGCCGCCGTCTACGCCCTGGTGGAGGAGGCGGTGCGCCACCGCCGCTTCTACCTCATTGAGGCCCTGGCGGACCATTTGGCGGAGGAGCTCCTAAAGGCCTTTCCCCGCCTCCAGGCGGTTCGGGTCCGGGTCCACAAGCCCCACGCCCCCATCCCCGGGGTTTTTCGGGACGTCTACGCCGAAACGCAAAAATCCCGTATTTGAGGGCGTTTCTTCCCCTCATCTTGCGCTCATGGGCAGGCTGTGGTAGGATGCCCCCGCCCTTAAGGGCTAAGCCAACGTTTATCCCGCCCCCGCCGCTCAAGGGAGCGGTGGGCTATGCTTTTCCTCATCCTGGGGGAGTAAACTGAGGGGGCCCGGGAGGAGCGGGCGGGTTATGGAAAGGGTGGCCATCTTTATAGACGGCTCCAACCTATACAAGGGGTTGGTTCAGCACCTGGGTTCAGACTACCGCCTCAACTTCGTGGAGTTCATCACCCTGCTCACCGCGGGGCGGAAGCTTCTTCGGGCCTACTACTACAACGCCCCCCTTCCCCCGGAAGACCCCGCCGCCAAGGCCCACCAGAGCTTCCTCAACTACCTGAAGCGGGTGCCCTACGTGACCGTCCGCCTGGGACGGCTGGAGCGGCGGGCGGACGGGTTCGTGGAGAAGGGGGTGGACATCCAGATCGCCGTGGACATGCTCCGCCTCGCCTTCGTCAACGCCTACGACATCGCCGTGCTGGTCTCGGGGGACGGGGACTTCGCCGAGGTGGTGCGGGTGGTGCAGGACCTGGGCAAGCAGGTGGAGAACACCACCTTCCACGCCCTCTCCTCCCACCGGCTGGCCCAGCAGGCGGACCACTTCTACCCTCTGGACGACTTCCCCTGGGAGCGCCTTAGGGCCCAGGTGAGCCCGGCCTCCCCGGAGGAAGAGGCCTAAGCGCCTCCGCCCCTCGGGGCGCCCGAGCCCGGGCGGGAGGAGGCGCTTTGGGGGCCCCCATGCGGGCGCAAGCCAGCATGGGGTGTTAAAGGAGCTCCTCGGGACGGAAGAAGAGGGCGATCTCCCGCTGGGCGTCCTCGAGGGTGGCGGAGCCGTGGATCACGTTCTCGTCAATGGTGGTGGCGAAGTCGCCCCGGATGGTCCCGGGGAGGGCGTCCTTGGGGTGGGTGGCGCCCATCATCTTGCGCACCTCGGCCACCACCCCCGGCCCTTCCAGGACCATGGCCACCACGGGGCCCGAGGTGATGAAGCGCACGAGGCCGGGGAAGAAGGGCTTTTCCCGGTGCTCGGCGTAGTGCCGCTCCGCCAGCTCCTGGCTGATCTGCATGAGCTTCAGGGCCGCGATGCGGAACCCCTTGCGCTCAAACCGGGCGAGGATCTCCCCCACAAGGCCCCGGCGCACGCCGTCGGGCTTGATCATGACGAAGGTCCGCTCCATACCGCGAAGAGTCTACCCGCCCCCTGCCTCCGGGGTCTAGGGGGTCCGCAGGGAGTTGAGGAGGATGTAGGCCACCACCACCACCCAGAGGAGAATGAGGAGGGCGTCCCGCCACCCCACCCGCCCCCTCTTGGGGGCGGGCTCCAGGATCTGGGTGGTGAGCTCCTCGGGCACCTCCCCCACCTGGAGGCGGACGGGTTCCCCCTTGGCGGCCTCCAGGGGGAGGGCGTAGGGCCTCTGGCGCTCCGGCAGGGCCTCGGGGACCCGGACCACGGCCACGCTCACGTTGTCCGGGCCGCCCCACTCGTTGGCCAGGGCCACGAGGCGCTCCGCCGCCTCGGCGGGGGGAAAGTGGGCCAGCACCTCCTTGAGGGCCCTTTCCTCCAGGACCCCGGAAAGCCCGTCGGTGCAGAGGAGGAAGGTGTCCCCCGGGCGGAGCTTGAGCCCGAGGAGGTCCACCCGGGCCTGGGGGAAGGAGCCCAGGGCGTTGGTGATCACGTTGCGCCAGCGGTGCGTCCTCGCCTCCTCGGGGGAGAGGAGGCCCTGCCGCACCCTTTCCGCCACCCAGGAGTGGTCCTCCGTGAGCTGGAGGAGGTTCCCCTCCCTGAGCAAATAGGCCCGGGAGTCCCCCACGTGGGCCACCAGGGCGTAGGGCAGGTCCAGGACGAGGACGGTGCAGGTGGTGCCCATCCCCCGGTTCTCCGGGCGCTGGGCCTCCCGGTGGATCCTCCCGTTGGCCTCCTCCAGGGCCTCCAGGAGGTCCT
Source organism: Thermus thermophilus HB8 (assembly GCF_000091545.1). Classification (GTDB taxonomy): domain Bacteria; phylum Deinococcota; class Deinococci; order Deinococcales; family Thermaceae; genus Thermus; species Thermus thermophilus. Next base: position 184,206 of record NC_006461.1, on the reverse strand, counting down.
TGGGGGAAGGGGGTTCCTCCCGGGAAAGCCTCGCCAAGACGGTCTCCACGGCGAGCCTCGAGGCCACCTCCCCCGTCCGGTGCCCCCCCATGCCGTCGGCCACCACGTAGACCCCGCCCCAGGGGGTGGCCTCCCCGCCCACCGCGTCCTCGTTCTTGGGGCGCTTGAGGCCGGGGTGGGTCTTCAGGGCGGCCTCGAGGCGGTCCATGGGGGCATTCTACAGGGCGAGGGCGCGGAGGAGCCGGCGCACCTCCTCCAGCCTGGGCGGGGGCGGGCGCCGGGCGTAGATGAGGGCCACCTCGAGGGCGGCCTCCTCCTCCAGGGGCCTCAGGACCACCCCGGGGTGGGGGTAGACCCGGTAGGGGGCGAGGGTGAGGTGGACCCCGAGGCCCGCGGCCACCAGGCTCACCGCCTGGGAGAAGCGGGCCACCTCCCGGACCACCTTGGGGGCGAAGCCCGCCCGGCGGAAGACCTCCATGAAGGCCTCGTAGAGGGGGGGGAGGAAGTCCTTGGGAAGGAGGAGGAAGGGCTCCTCCTTCAGGGCCCGAAGGGGCACCCGGGCCCTAGGGGCCAGGGGGTGGGTTTCGGGCAGGGCCACCACGATGGGCACCCGGAGGAGGGGCTCCTTCGCCACCTCCGGGTCCTCCACCTTGAGCCCCGCGAGGCCGTAGTCCAGGCGCCCCTCCTTGAGGGCCCGGACCTGCTCGGGGGTGTGCATCTCCAGAACCTCCACCGCCTGGCCGAGCCCCCGGCGCAGGTGGTCCAGGAGGGGCATGAGGTCGGGGAGGAGGTTCTCCGGCACCCCGAAGCGGAGGGCCTCCTGCCCCGCCCGCCGGACCGCCTCCTTGAGGGCCTCCAGCTCCTTAAGGAGCCGCGCCCCTTCCCGGCGGAGCAGATCCCCCGCCGGGGTCAGGCGGAAGGGGCGCCTTTCCAGAAGGCGCACCCCGAGCTCCCGCTCCAGGGCCTGGATCCTCTGGGTGAGGGCGGGCTGGGAGAGGTAGAGGCGCTCCGCAGCCTTGTGGAAGCTCTTTTCCTCCGCCAGGACCAGGAAGGCCTTGAGGCGGCGCGGGTCCATGATAAAAAGATCTTATCACAACCGCGGCGAAGGTCTTATTGGACGCGGGGACCTCCTCGAGGGCAGACTGGTCCTGGGAAGGTGTAGTGTAGTTTTGGAGGAGGCCATGACGGAAAAGGAGCTGAAGGCGGCCTTCCAGGCCCTTTCGCCCGAGGAGAAGGCCCGCTTCCTAGAAATAGAGAACCGGGAGTGGCTGGAGTCTTTGGAATACGTCCTCAAGGTGGAGGGCCCCGAGCGGGTGGAGGAGCTCTTGCGCCTTCTGGACGAGTACCTCTTCCGCCATGGGGTCTACCCCGCAAACCGCCTCTCCACCCCCTACCTCAACACCCTCCCCAAGGAGAAAGAGCCCCCTTACCCCGGGGACCTGGAGCTGGAGCGCCGCATCGCCAACATCCTCCGCTGGAACGTGGCCATGATGGTCACCCGGGCCAACAAGAAGGCGGACGGCATCGGGGGGCACATCGCCACCTACGCCTCCATCGCCGAGCTTTACGAGGTGGGCTTCAACCACTTCTTCCGCGGGCCGGAGGCGGGGCTGGACCGGGACCTCGTCTTCTTCCAGGGCCACGCCTCCCCCGGGAACTACGCCCGGGCCTTTTTGGAGGGGCGGCTTAAGGAGGAGGACCTGGAGAACTTCCGCCGCGAGGTCCACCCCCCGGTGCCGGGGGGCCGGGGGCTTTCCAGCTACCCCCACCCTTGGCTCATGCCCGACTTCTGGGAGTTCCCCACGGTCTCCATGGGCCTCGGCCCCATCCAGGCCATCTACCAGGCGCGCTTCATGCGCTACCTCGAGGACCGAGGCCTCAAGCCCAAAAGCTCCGCCAAGGTCTGGGCCTTCCTCGGGGACGGGGAGCACGACGAGCCCGAGACGGTGGGGGCGCTTCACCTCGCCGCCCGGGAGAACCTGGACAACCTCATCTTCGTGGTGAACTGCAACCTCCAGCGCTTAGACGGCCCCGTGCGGGGCAACTCCAAGGTCATCCAGGAGCTGGAAAGGCTCTACAGGGGCGCGGGCTGGCGCGTGATCAAGGTGGTCTGGGGTTCGGCCTGGGACGAGCTCCTCGCCAAGGATAAGGAGGGCCACCTCCTCCGCCGCTTTGAGGCCCTGGTGGACGGGGAGAGCCAGCGCTACGCCGCCTTCGGGGGCAAGGAGCTAAGGGAGCGCTTCTTCAACACCCCCGAGCTTAAGAAGCTCATTGAGGGGATGACGGACGAGGAGCTCACCGAGCTCACCCGGTCCCGGGGCGGCCACGACATGGTCAAGATCTACGCCGCCTACAAGGCCGCGGTGGAGCACAGGGGAAGCCCCGTGGTCATCCTCGCCCGGACCATCAAGGGCTACGGGATGGGCCCCACGGTCATGGCCAAGAACGTGGCCCACCAGGTGAAGAAGCTCACCGAGGAGGACCTGAAGGAGGCGAGGCGCTTCCTCGGCATCCCCATTCCCGAGGAGAAGCTTCCCGAGCTCCCCTACTACCACCCGGGGCCGGACTCCCCCGAGGTCCGCTACCTCCTGGAACGGAGGAAGGCCCTGGGCGGCTTCGTGCCCGAAAGGAGGGTGCGCTTCCAGGGGGGCCTCGAGGTCCCGGAGGAGGAGTTCTTCCGGGAGTTCTACGAGGGCTCAGGGGGGCGGGAGATCTCCACCACCATGGCCTTCGTGCGCATCCTCGCCAAGCTCCTCCGCCACCCCAAGATCGGCAAGTACATCGTCCCCATCGTCCCCGACGAGGCCCGCACCTTTGGCATGGAGGCCCTGATCGCCCAGGTGGGCGTCTACTCCCCCCAGGGGCAGCTCTACGTCCCCGTGGACGCGGGCACCCTCACCGCCTACAAGGAGAGCCAGAAGGGGCAGATCCTGGAGGAGGGGATCACCGAGGCCGGGGCCATGGCCGAGTTCATCGCCGCCGGGACCGCCTACGCCCACTGGGGCATCCCCACCATCCCCTTCTTCATCACCTACTCCATGTTCGGCCTGCAAAGGATCGGGGACCTCGTCTGGGCCGCCGCCGACCAGCGCGCCCGGGGCTTCTTCCTCGGGGCCACGGCGGGGCGCACCACCTTGGCGGGGGAGGGCCTTCAGCACCAGGACGGCCAAAGCCACGTCTACGCCCTGGCCGCCCCCAACCTCCTCGCCTACGATCCCGCCTTCGCCTACGAGTTCGCCGTGATCCTGGAGGACGGCCTCCGCCGCATGTACGGCCGGGGGGAGGACGTCTTCTACTACATCACCATTGAGAACGAGAACTACGTCCACCCCCCCATGCCCGAGCCCCGGGAAAAGGTCAAGGAGGGGATCCTAAAAGGGCTTTACCTCTTCCGGGCGGGGGAGGGGAAGGGCCCAAAAGTGCAGCTTTTCGGCACCGGGCCCATCCTCAACGAGGCCCTGAAGGCCCAGGAGCTTTTGGCCAAGTACGGCGTGGTGGCGGACGTCTGGAGCGCCACCAGCTACAAGGCCCTCTATGTGGACGCCATTGAGGCCGAGCGGGAGACCCGCCTTTTGGGCAAGGCCCGCAGGCCCTACGTGCAGGAGGCCCTCGAGGGCCACGAGGGGCCCATCGTGGCCGCCACCGACTACCTCAAGGCCCTACCCAACCTCATCCGGGGATACGTGGACCGGCCCTTCGCCGTCCTCGGCACGGACGGCTTCGGCCGCTCCGACACCCGGGAGGCCCTTAGGGACTTCTTTGAGGTGGACGCCCGGCACATCGCCTACACCGCCCTGGCCCTGCTCCACGGGGAGGGCAAGGTGACGAAGAGGACCCTGAACCAGGCGAGGAAGGACCTGGGCCTTAAGCTGGAGGAGGTGCCGCCCCACCGGCGGTAGGGGGAGAGCATGGAGGTCAAGCTACCCGAACTCGGCGACAACGTAACGCAGGCGACCGTGGTGGGCGTCCTGGTGAAGGAAGGGGACCGGGTGGAGCCGGGCCAGCCCCTTCTGGAGCTGGAGACGGACAAGGCGGTGGTGGAGGTGCCCGCGGAGGCGGGCGGCGTGGTGAAGCGGGTTTTGGTCAAGGTGGGGGACGAGGTGCGCCCGGGACAGCCCTTCCTGGAGCTCGCCGAGGCCGAGGGCGGGGCGGAAGCGCCTCCCCTTAAGGCGGAGGAAAGGCCGGAAGCGCCCGCCCCCAAGGCCGAGGAGGCGCCCCGTCCCGCCCCCAAGGAAGCCCCTCCCGCCCCCCAGGAGGCGCCCTCCGAGCGCCGCCTCATCCCGGCGGCCCCCTCCATAAGGCGGCTCGCCCGGGAGCTCGGGGTGGACCTCACCCGGCTCCGGGGCACGGGGCTTGCCGGGCGCATCACCGAGGAGGACGTGCGCCGGGCGGCGGGCCTTGGGGAGGCGGCCCCGGCGGCCCTTCCGGCGGCCCCCGCGCCCAGGCTTCCCGACTTCACCAAGTGGGGCCCCGTGCGCCGGGAGCCCATGAGCGGGGTGCGCAAGGCCACGGTGCGCTCCATGAGCCAGGCCTGGGCCCAGGTGCCCATGGTCACCCACTTTGACGAGGCGGACGTCACCGAGCTGGAGGCTTTGCGCAAGCAGTACGCCAAGAAGGCCGAGGAGAAGGGGTTCCGCCTCACCCTCACCGCCTTCCTCCTCAAGGCCCTGGCCCTCACCCTGAAGGCCTTCCCCAAGTTCAACGCCTCCCTGGACGTGGAGGCCCAGGAGATCGTCTACAAGGACTACATCCACATCGGGGTGGCGGTGGACACGCCCCACGGCCTTTTGGTCCCGGTGATCCGCGACGTGGACCGGAAAGGGGTCTTGCGCCTGGCGGAGGAGCTTCAGGAGATCTCCCAAAGGGCCCGGGAGCGGAAGCTCTCCCCCGAGGAGATGCAGGGGGCCACCTTCAGCCTCTCCAACCTGGGGGGGATCGGCGGCACCGGCTTCACCCCCATCGTCAACTGGCCGGAGGTGGCCATCCTCGGGGTCTCCCGCTCCCAGATGAAACCCCTTTGGGACCCCGGGAAGGAGGCCTTCGTGCCCCGGCTCGTGATGCCCTTCAGCCTCACCTACGACCACCGCCTGATTGACGGGGCGGACGCCGCCCGCTTCTGCCGCCACCTTGCGGGGATTCTGGAGGACCCCCTGGGCCTCGCCCTAGCCTAGCCGGAGGAGGCGCTGGGGCGTGGCGATGAGGTCCACCCGCCTTTCCGGGGGCACGGGAAGGCGGGGATAGACCATCACCGGGTGGGCGAGGGTGGCGAAGGGGGCCTCTACCCGGAGCCAGCTTTGGGGGAAGCCGTAGCCCTTGCCCACCCAGCCCCCCTCCTCGTCCACGGCCACCGCCCCGATGAGGACGAGGTCCGGCGTGGCCTCCTCCAGGGCCACCCGGACCCCGAAGCGGTAGGCCTCCCGGACCCGCTTGAGCTTCCTCGGGTCCACGTCCCTTAGGAGCAGAAACTCCCCCGGGCGGTCGGGGTGGGGGAGGAGGAGCTCCTTTCCCTGGCGCAGGGCCTCCTCCCTTAGGGGCTTGAGGACGGCGTCCATCCCCGCGAGGACCCGCCTTGCCCCCTGGAACTCGGGGGTCTTGAGGAGCCGCTCGGCCGCCCTTCTGGCTCCCAGGAAGTTGGGGTGGTGGCCGTGGGGGGGCGTGGGGTGGAGGGCGAGGTCGTAGCGGGCCAGGGCGTTCCAGACCTCTTCCCGGAGCTCGCCCAGGGTCATGGTTCCAGAAGGTGAAGGGAAACGCCGGGAAGGAGCCCTTGGGCCTGGCCCTCGAGGGCCCTTTGGTGCAGCCTTTTGTCGGCGGTCCAGAAGGCTCCCTGAAACCCTTCGGCCAGGGCCAGGTAGTGGGCGTCGTAGGCGGCCTTTAGGCCCAAGGCCCAGGCCAGTTCTAAGGCCCGGGTGTGGGTCCAGGGCTCGGCGAAAAACCGGATCCCGAGCCTCTGGAGGTGCCCTAGAAAGGTCTCGGCCTCGGCCAGGGTCATCTCCCCGGCGAGGGCGTAGCGGTAAAGGGCGTCGGCCGCTTCATAAAGGGCCAGGGTGGGGGCGGCGAGGGGGCGGTCTTCCTGCCTCCAGCCCCGGTAGAGGCGTACGGCTTCGGCCCTTGGGTCTGCCGCCAAGAGCAGGCGGAGGAGGAAGCTAGCGTCCAGCACCACCCAGCTCACGGTCCCGCTCCTCCCTCAGGGCGGAAACCACCTCCTCAGGGGGGGTAAGGGGCCTGCCCAAGCGGGCCCGGATGGCCCGGTTAAAGGAGAGGAGGGCCTCCAAGGGGTCCTCCTTCCCCGCGGTGAGGCGGGCGTAGGCCTTCACGGAGAGGATGACCGCCTGCGGCCTGCCCCGCCCCTCCACCACGATCACCTCCCCTTCCTCCACCCGCCTCAGCACCTCGCCGAAGTGGACGCGGGCCTCGGTGGCGCTTAAGACGCGCTTGCGATGCATCATTTCATGCATTAGTTTAGCCGCCCCGGTCCCTCCCCGCAAGGTAAACTGGGGACCATGGGCCGCAAGCTCCGCTTCGCCCACCTCCACCAGCACACCCAGTTCTCCCTCCTGGACGGGGCGGCGAAGCTTTCCGACCTCCTCAAGTGGGTCAAGGAGACGACCCCCGAGGACCCCGCCTTGGCCATGACCGACCACGGCAACCTCTTCGGGGCCGTGGAGTTCTACAAGAAGGCCACCGAAATGGGCATCAAGCCCATCCTGGGCTACGAGGCCTACGTGGCGGCGGAAAGCCGCTTTGACCGCAAGCGGGGAAAGGGCCTAGACGGGGGCTACTTTCACCTCACCCTCCTCGCCAAGGACTTCACGGGGTACCAGAACCTGGTGCGCCTGGCGAGCCGGGCTTACCTGGAGGGGTTTTACGAAAAGCCCCGGATTGACCGGGAGATCCTGCGCGAGCACGCCGAGGGCCTCATCGCCCTCTCGGGGTGCCTCGGGGCGGAGATCCCCCAGTTCATCCTCCAGGACCGTCTGGACCTGGCCGAGGCCCGGCTCAACGAGTACCTCTCCATCTTCAAGGACCGCTTCTTCATTGAGATCCAGAACCACGGCCTCCCCGAGCAGAAAAAGGTCAACGAGGTCCTCAAGGAGTTCGCCCGAAAGTACGGCCTGGGGATGGTGGCCACCAACGACGGCCATTACGTGAGGAAGGAGGACGCCCGCGCCCACGAGGTCCTCCTCGCCATCCAGTCCAAGAGCACCCTGGACGACCCCGGGCGCTGGCGCTTCCCCTGCGACGAGTTCTACGTGAAGACCCCCGAGGAGATGCGGGCCATGTTCCCCGAGGAGGAGTGGGGGGACGAGCCCTTTGACAACACCGTGGAGATCGCCCGCATGTGCAACGTGGAGCTGCCCATCGGGGACAAGATGGTCTACCGCATCCCCCGCTTCCCCCTCCCCGAGGGGCGGACCGAGGCCCAGTACCTCATGGAGCTCACCTTCAAGGGGCTCCTCCGCCGCTACCCGGACCGGATCACCGAGGGCTTCTACCGGGAGGTCTTCCGCCTTTTGGGGAAGCTTCCCCCCCACGGGGACGGGGAGGCCTTGGCCGAGGCCTTGGCCCAGGTGGAGCGGGAGGCTTGGGAGAGGCTCATGAAGAGCCTCCCCCCTTTGGCCGGGGTCAAGGAGTGGACGGCGGAGGCCATTTTCCACCGGGCCCTTTACGAGCTTTCCGTGATAGAGCGCATGGGGTTTCCCGGCTACTTCCTCATCGTCCAGGACTACATCAACTGGGCCCGGAGAAACGGCGTCTCCGTGGGGCCCGGCAGGGGGAGCGCCGCCGGGAGCCTGGTGGCCTACGCCGTGGGGATCACCAACATTGACCCCCTCCGCTTCGGCCTCCTCTTTGAGCGCTTCCTGAACCCGGAGAGGGTCTCCATGCCCGACATTGACACGGACTTCTCCGACCGGGAGCGGGACCGGGTGATCCAGTACGTGCGGGAGCGCTACGGCGAGGACAAGGTGGCCCAGATCGGCACCCTGGGAAGCCTCGCCTCCAAGGCCGCCCTCAAGGACGTGGCCCGGGTCTACGGCATCCCCCACAAGAAGGCGGAGGAATTGGCCAAGCTCATCCCGGTGCAGTTCGGGAAGCCCAAGCCCCTGCAGGAGGCCATCCAGGTGGTGCCGGAGCTTAGGGCGGAGATGGAGAAGGACCCCAAGGTGCGGGAGGTCCTCGAGGTGGCCATGCGCCTGGAGGGCCTGAACCGCCACGCCTCCGTCCACGCCGCCGGGGTGGTGATCGCCGCCGAGCCCCTCACGGACCTCGTCCCCCTCATGCGCGACCAGGAAGGGCGGCCCGTCACCCAGTACGACATGGGGGCGGTGGAGGCCTTGGGCCTTTTGAAGATGGACTTTTTGGGCCTCCGCACCCTCACCTTCCTGGACGAGGTCAAGCGCATCGTCAAGGCGTCCCAGGGGGTGGAGCTGGACTACGATGCCCTCCCCCTGGACGACCCCAAGACCTTCGCCCTCCTCTCCCGGGGGGAGACCAAGGGGGTCTTCCAGCTGGAGTCGGGGGGGATGACCGCCACGCTCCGCGGCCTCAAGCCGCGGCGCTTTGAGGACCTGATCGCCATCCTCTCCCTCTACCGCCCCGGGCCCATGGAGCACATCCCCACCTACATCCGCCGCCACCACGGGCTGGAGCCCGTGAGCTACAGCGAGTTTCCCCACGCCGAGAAGTACCTAAAGCCCATCCTGGACGAGACCTACGGCATTCCCGTCTACCAGGAGCAGATCATGCAGATCGCCTCGGCCGTGGCGGGGTACTCCCTGGGCGAGGCGGACCTCCTCCGGCGGTGTTTGGCGGAGGGAAGTCTGGTCCTGGATGCGGCTACGGGTCAGAGGGTGCCCATAGAGAAGGTGCGGCCCGGCATGGAGGTCTTCTCCCTCGGCCCCGATTACCGCCTCTACCGGGTCCCGGTGCTGGAGGTTCTGGAAAGCGGCGTCCGGGAGGTGGTGCGGCTCAGGACCCGGAGCGGCCGCACCCTAGTCCTCACCCCTGACCACCCTCTCCTGACCCCGGAAGGGTGGAAGCCCCTTTGCGACCTGCCCCTGGGTACGCCCATCGCTGTACCTGCCGAACTTCCTGTGGCCGGACATCTCGCCCCACCCGAAGAACGGGTTACCCTCTTGGCCTTGCTGCTAGGGGACGGTAACACGAAGCTCTCCGGCCGCAGGGGGACGAGGCCGAACGCCTTCTTCTACTCCAAGGACCCCGAGCTCCTGGCCGCCTATCGGCGGTGCGCCGAGGCTTTGGGGGCCAAGGTCAAAGCCTACGTCCACCCCACCACGGGGGTGGTGACCTTAGCCACCCTGGCCCCGAGGCCCGGGGCCCAGGATCCGGTGAAGCGCCTGGTGGTGGAGGCCGGGATGGTGGCCAAGGCAGAGGAGAAGCGGGTACCCGAGGAGGTGTTCCGCTACCGCAGGGAGGCCTTGGCCCTCTTCCTTGGCCGCCTCTTCAGCACCGATGGCTCCGTGGAGAAAAAGCGCATCTCGTACAGCTCGGCCAGCCTAGGTTTGGCGCAGGACGTGGCCCACCTCCTCCTCCGCCTGGGAATCACGAGCCAACTGCGCTCCAGGGGACCTCGAGCCCACGAGGTTCTGATCTCGGGCCGGGAGGATATCCTTCGCTTTGCTGAGCTCATCGGCCCCTATCTCTTGGGGGCTAAGCGCGAACGGTTGGCTGCCTTGGAGGCTGAAGCCAGAAGACGCCTTCCTGGCCAGGGCTGGCACCTTCGCCTCGTGCCTCCTGCGGTGGCCTACCGCATCTCGGAGGCCAAGAGAAGGAGCGGGCTTTCCTGGAGTGAGGCGGGGAGAAGGGTCGCCGTAGCGGGGAGCTGCCTCTCCAGCGGTCTTAACCTCAAGCGCCCCCGCCGCTACCTCTTCCGCCACCGCCTCTTCCTCCTGGGGGAGGCCTTTGCCGACCCGGGCCTCGAGGCCTTGGCAGAAGGTCAGGTTCTGTGGGACCCCATCGTGGCGGTAGAGCCTGCGGGAAAGGCCCGCACCTTTGATCTCCGGGTGCCCCCCTTCGCCAACTTCGTGTCCGAGGACCTTGTGGTCCACAACTCCATGGGCAAGAAGAAGGTGGAGGAGATGAAGTCCCACCGGGAGCGCTTCGTCCAGGGGGCCAAGGAAAGGGGCGTGCCCGAGGAGGAGGCCAACCGCCTCTTTGACATGCTGGAGGCCTTCGCCAACTACGGCTTCAACAAATGCCTCCCCGCCCGGGCCCGGGTGGTGGACTGGTGCACCGGGAGGGTGGTGCGCGTGGGGGAGATCGTCCGGGGCGAGGCGAAGGGGGTCTGGGTGGTTTCCCTGGACGAGGCCCGCCTCCGCCTGGTGCCGCGGCCCGTGGTGGCCGCCTTCCCGAGCGGAAAGGCCCAGGTCTACGCCCTCCGCACCGCCACGGGCCGGGTCTTGGAGGCCACGGCCAACCACCCCGTCTACACCCCGGAGGGGTGGCGGCCTTTGGGGACCTTGGCGCCTGGGGATTACGTGGCCCTGCCCCGCCACCTCTCCTATCGGCCTTCCCTCCACCTGGAGGGCCACGAGCTGGACCTTTTGGGCTTCGCCCTGGCCGAAGGCCATCTCCGTCACCCTTCCGGCGTTTACCTCTATACCTCCTCCGAGGAGGAGCTCGCCGCCATGGAGGAGGCTTTGCGGGCCTTCCCCAACACCCGCATCCGGGTGGTCTGGCGCCGGGGGGTGGCCCACGTTTACGTAGGCCGCGTGGACCGGAGGCAAGAGGCGGGCGCGGTGGCCTTCCTGAGGCGGATGGGGCTTCTCGGGCTTGACGCGAAGACGAAGCGCCTTCCCGAGGCGGTCTTCGGCCTACCTCCCGAGGAGGTGGCCCGCTTTTTGGGGCGGCTTTGGACCGGGGACGGCGGGGTGGACCCGAAGGGGAGGCTCATCCACTACGCCACCGCCTCCAAGGAGCTCGCCTGGGGAGTGCAGCACCTCCTCCTGCGCCTGGGGCTCCAGTCCCGCCTGGTGGAAAAACGCTTTTCCGGGGGGTACAAGGGGTATGCCGTTTACCTCCTGGGGGGGCTGGAGGCGGCCCGCCGCTTCGCCGAAACGGTGGGCCCCTACCTTGTGGGCAAGCGGCGGCAAGACCTCGAGGCCCTTCTCGCCTCCTGGGAAAAGGCGGGCCGGAGCACTAGAGATGTCCTCCCCCTCGCCTTCCTGGAGGAGGTGAGGGCGGCGGTGGCCGAGGTGGCCCAAGGGCAGGTGGCGGACCTTCTCCGGGAAGCGGGCTTGGCCGAAGGGCTCCTCTGCCTCGGCAGGGGGCGGCGGGGGCTTTCCCGGGCCACGGTGGGGCGGCTTGCCGCCCTAACGGGGAGCCTGGCCCTTCTCCGCCTGGCCGAGGCCGAGGTGTATTGGGACCGGGTGGAGGCCGTGGAGCCCTTGGGGGAGGAGGAGGTCTTTGACCTCACCGTGGAGGGGACCCACACCTTTGTCGCCGAGGACGTCATCGTCCACAACTCCCACGCTGCCGCCTACAGCCTCCTCTCCTACCAGACCGCCTACGTGAAGGCCCACTACCCCGTGGAGTTCATGGCCGCCCTCCTCTCCGTGGAGCGGCACGACTCCGACAAGGTGGCCGAGTACATCCGCGACGCCCGGGCCATGGGCATAGAGGTCCTTCCCCCGGACGTCAACCGCTCCGGGTTTGACTTCCTGGTCCAGGGCCGGCAGATCCTCTTCGGCCTCTCCGCGGTGAAGAACGTGGGCGAGGCGGCGGCGGAGGCCATTCTCCGGGAGCGGGAGCGGGGCGGCCCCTACCGGAGCCTCGGCGACTTCCTCAAGCGGCTGGACGAGAAGGTGCTCAACAAGCGGACCCTGGAGTCCCTCATCAAGGCGGGCGCCCTGGACGGCTTCGGGGAAAGGGCGCGGCTCCTCGCCTCCCTGGAAGGGCTCCTCAAGTGGGCGGCCGAGAACCGGGAGAAGGCCCGCTCGGGCATGATGGGCCTCTTCAGCGAAGTGGAGGAGCCGCCTTTGGCCGAGGCCGCCCCCCTGGACGAGATCACCCGGCTCCGCTACGAGAAGGAGGCCCTGGGGATCTACGTCTCCGGCCACCCCATCTTGCGGTACCCCGGGCTCCGGGAGACGGCCACCTGCACCCTGGAGGAGCTTCCCCACCTGGCCCGGGACCTGCCGCCCCGGTCTAGGGTCCTCCTTGCCGGGATGGTGGAGGAGGTGGTGCGCAAGCCCACAAAGAGCGGCGGGATGATGGCCCGCTTCGTCCTCTCCGACGAGACGGGGGCGCTTGAGGCGGTGGCCTTCGGCCGGGCCTACGACCAGGTCTCCCCGAGGCTCAAGGAGGACACCCCCGTGCTCGTCCTCGCCGAGGTGGAGCGGGAGGAGGGGGGCGTGCGGGTGCTGGCCCAGGCCGTTTGGACCTACGAGGAGCTGGAGCAGGTCCCCCGGGCCCTCGAGGTGGAGGTGGAGGCCTCCCTCCTGGACGACCGGGGGGTGGCCCACCTGAAAAGCCTCCTGGACGAGCACGCGGGGACCCTCCCCCTGTACGTCCGGGTCCAGGGCGCCTTCGGCGAGGCCCTCCTCGCCCTGAGGGAGGTGCGGGTGGGGGAGGAGGCCTTGGGGGCCCTCGAGGCCGCGGGGTTCCGGGCCTACCTCCTGCCCGACCGGGAGGTCCTCCTCCAGGGCGGCCAGGCGGGGGAGGCCCAGGAGGCGGTGCCCTTCTAGGGGGTGGGCCGTGAGACCTAGCGCCATCGTTCTCGCCGGGGGCAAGGAGGCCTGGGCCGAGCGCTTTGGGGTGGGGAGCAAGGCCCTCGTGCCCTACCGCGGCCGGCCCATGGTGGAGTGGGTCCTGGAGGCCCTCTACGCCGCGGGGCTTTCCCCGGTGTACGTGGGGGAGAACCCCGGCCTCGTCCCCGCGCCCGCCCTCACCCTTCCCGACCGCGGAGGCCTCCTGGAAAACCTGGAGCAGGCCCTGGAGCACGTGGAGGGGCGCGTGCTCGTGGCCACCGGGGACATCCCCCACCTCACGGAGGAGGCGGTCCGCTTCGTTCTGGATAAGGCTCCTGAGGCGGCCCTGGTCTACCCCATAGTGCCCAAGGAGGCGGTGGAGGCCCGCTTTCCCCGGACCAAGCGCACCTACGCCCGCCTCCGGGAGGGGACCTTCACCGGCGGCAACCTTCTCCTTTTGGACAAGTCCCTCTTCCGGAAGGCCCTTCCCCTGGCCCGGCGGGTGGTGGCCCTGCGCAAGAGGCCTTTGGCCCTGGCCCGCCTCGTGGGGTGGGACGTGTTGCTGAAGCTCCTCCTGGGCCGCCTCTCCCTCGCCGAGGTGGAGGCCCGGGCCCAAAGGATCCTGGGGGTGGAGGCCCGGGCCCTCGTCACCCCCTACCCCGAGGTGGGGGTGGACGTGGACCGGGAGGAGGACCTGGTAAGCTAGACCCATGCGCACGGTGAGGGAGCTTCGCCTGGCCGGGCTTTTCGCCTACCTGGCCTCCCTGGTCATCGCCCTCCTCCTCTCCCTGGCCCTCCACCTCCTCCTCGGCGGCCAGGGGGAGCTGGGCTGGGAGGGGTTCAACGCCTACGGCCTCCTGGAGGGGCTCCTCTTCCTCCTGGCCTTCACCTGGTCCCTGGCCCTGGGGCAGAGGGCCACCCGCATCCCCTGCTCCACCCTGCTCACCGCCGGCCTCTTCGGCCCGCGGGCGGCCAAGCGCCTCGCCCGCCCCTTGGCCCGGGTGGAGGGGGTGGAGGCCTACGAGGGCCGGGGCCTCGCCCTCCTCTACCAGGAGGGCCGGCCCGTGGGCCTCCTCGGCCTTTCCGACCACATCCTCCCCCTCGAGGAGGTCCCCAGCGTGGAGGCGGAGACGGCGGTGACGGAGCTCGCCCCCCTCTTCTTCCAGCACCCCATCGTCCTCGTGGTCCAGGGGGAGGAGGTGCTGGGGGCGGTGCCCCGGGAGGCCTACTTCCGCTACCTCGGGGCCTAGGGCTTGACAGGGGCCGGGTTGCCCTAAAATAGGGGGGAGCGGTTGCTCGGGAGGTGAGGAATGCCGCACGTGATCTGCGAGCCCTGCATCGGCGTCAAGGACCAGTCCTGCGTGGAGGTCTGCCCCGTGGAGTGCATCTACGACGGGGGGGACCAGTTCTACATCCACCCGGAGGAGTGCATTGACTGCGGGGCCTGCGTCCCCGCCTGCCCGGTGAACGCCATCTACCCCGAGGAGGACGTCCCGGAGCAGTGGAAGTCCTACATTGAGAAGAACCGCAAGCTCGCCGGCCTAGAGTAAACGCCCCGCCCGGAAGGCCCCGGGCGGGGCGTGCCTTCCCTTGCCCGGGTGGCCCCAAAGAAGCCTCCACCTTTTGCTGGGACCCCTATGCTGGCGCAAGCCCGCAGGGGGTGGTGTCAGAGGGGCCGAACGTACCAGGTAAGGGTCGGCCCCCCGTCCTTTACGTAGCGGAAGCCCTGGGCCTGGAAGAAGGCCTTGGCCTTGGGGTTGTGGCCGTAGACCACGGCGTAGAGGCGGCGCACCCCGTCTAAGCCCGCCGCGAAGCGCTCCAGGGCCTGCCGGCCCAGTCCCCGGCCCTGGTGGTCCTCCCGGATGAGGAGGAGGCTTAGGGTGGCGTCCTCCGCCTCCGGGTAGCCGAGCTTGGCGTCCAGATAGCCCACCGGCTCCTGGCCGAGGAAGAGGAGGAAGGCGCGGCGCCGGGGGTCCACCTCCAGGGTCTGGAGGTCCCGGACCACGTCCTCCAAGGTGGGAAGCTCCATCCCGATGAGGGCGAAGTAGCTCGGGCTCAGGTGGAAGACGCGGTGGAGGAGGGGGGCGTCCTTGGGGGTGACGGGCGCGAGGTCCAGGGTCAGGACGTGCATCGCCCCCATGCTACCCCGCACCCCCTGAGAGGCATGTGAAAAAGGCCCTGGACCCAGTCCAGGGCCTTGGCCGTCCTATGGCTTAGCGCCGCGCGGGCTCCACCACCGTGACGTTGACCGCCTGGGGGCCCTTGCCGTTCCGGCCCGGCTCCACGTCAAAGGTGACGATGTCCCCCTCGTTGAGGGTGCGGAACCCCTTGGCGTTGATGGCGGTGTAGTGGACGAAGACGTCCGTGTCGCCTTCCCGCTCAATGAAGCCGTAGCCCTTTTCCGCGTTGAACCACTTGACCCGACCCTTCTGCATACCGCTCCTTCTTTCCCCGGGCCCGAGGGCCCGCATCCGGGGCTTAAGGGTTGGCTTTAGACCCTTGGGGTCACCCTGAAGCGACCCGGAATGCCCCACTATACCACGGAAGGCCCTACTTACGGAAGAACCCCTTGAGCCTTTCCCAGAAGCCCTCGGGGGCCACCTCCTCCCCCACCTCCTCGGCGTAGGCGCGGAGGAGCTTCTGCGCCTTGGGGGAGAGCTTCTTGGGCACGGCGAGCTCCACCACCACCCGGAGGGTGCCCCGGCCCCGGCCCCCAGGCAGGGGCAGGCCCCCGCCCTCCAGGGCGAACACCTCCCCGTGGCCGGTCCCGGGGGGGATGTCCAGGGGGATGGGGCCCTCGAGGCCCGGCACCTCCACCCGCGCCCCCAAAGCCGCCTGGGCGAGCCCCAGGCGGAGGCGGTAGACGAGGTCGGGGCCCTGGCGCTCCAGGTGGGGGTGGGGGCGGACCCGGATGCGGAGGTAAAGGTCCCCGGGCCCTCCAGGGCCCAGGTTGCCGTAGCCGGGCACGCGGAGGAGGTGGCCCTCGTCCATCCCCGGGGGCACCTGCACCCGGACCCGCTCTTCCCGGGGCACCCGGCCCCGGCCGCGGCAGGCGGGGCAGGTTTCCGCGAGGAGGTAGCCCCGCCCCTTGCAGTGGGGGCAGGCCGTCCGGGTGACCACGGTGCCGAAGAAGCTCTGGCGGTAGCTCTCCACCACCCCTTGGCCGCGGCAGGTGGGGCAGGGGGTTCGCCTCCCTCCCTCGCCGCCGCAGGCCTCGCAGGGCACGAGCCGGGTGTAGCGCACCTCCTTCTCGGCGCCGTGGAGGAGGTCCTGGAGCTCCACCTCCACCTCCGCCTCCAGGTCCTCCCCCCGCGGAGGCCTCCTATGGCCGCGGACGCCGAAGACCTCCTGGAAGAAGAGGTCAAAGAGGTCCTCCGGCCGGTACTCGGGGGCCTCGAGGTGGCCCCGGTCGTAGGCCGCCCGTTTCTTCGGGTCCGAGAGGACGGCGTAGGCCTCGTTGATCTCCTTGAAGCGCTCCTCCGCCTCCTTGTCCCCCGGGTTCCGGTCGGGGTGGTACTTGAGGGCCAGGCGGCGGTAGGCCTTCTTGATCTCCTCCTGGCTGGCCTCCCGGCTCACCCCCAGGATGGCGTAGTAGTCCTTCATCCACTTAGCACTTTACAAGCCCGGGGAGGCTTTGCTAAAGTGGCGCGCAATGAGGCCCTCGCGAGCTCGCCGGTAGGGGGTCCCTTCCTTCGGGAAGGGGCCCCCGGGGCGTGCCCGCGGGGGCCCGGCCTTTTTGAGGGAGGCTTGGATGCTGCTTCTGACCCCTGGACCCACCCCCATTCCCGAGCGCGTGCAGAAGGCCCTTCTCCGTCCCATGCGCGGCCACCTGGACCCCGAGGTCCTCCGGGTGAACCGGGCCATCCAGGAGAGGCTCGCCGCCCTGTTTGACCCCGGGGAGGGCGCCTTGGTCGCCGCCCTCGCCGGCTCGGGGAGCCTGGGCATGGAGGCGGGCCTCGCCAACCTGGACCGGGGGCCGGTCCTGGTCCTGGTGAACGGGGCCTTCTCCCAACGCGTGGCGGAGATGGCGGCCCTCCACGGCCTGGACCCCGAGGTCCTGGACTTCCCCCCGGGGGAGCCCGTGGACCCCGAGGCCGTGGCCCGGGCCTTGAAGCGGCGGCGGTACCGCATGGTGGCCCTGGTGCACGGGGAGACCTCCACCGGGGTGCTGAACCCGGCGGAGGCCATCGGGGCCCTGGCCAAGGAGGCCGGGGCCCTTTTCTTCCTGGACGCCGTGACCACCTTGGGGATGCTCCCCTTCTCCATGCGGGCCATGGGGGTGGACTACGCCTTCACCGGGAGCCAGAAGTGCCTTTCCGCCCCGCCCGGCCTCGCCCCCATCGCCGCAAGCCTCGAGGCCAGGAAGGCTTTCACGGGGAAACGGGGGTGGTACCTGGACCTCGCCCGGGTGGCGGAGCATTGGGAGCGGGGCGGGTACCATCACACCACCCCCGTCCTCCTCCACTACGCCCTCCTGGAGGCCCTGGACCTGGTCCTGGAGGAGGGGGTGGCGGCCCGGGAGCGGCGCGCCCGTGAGGTCTACGCCTGGGTCCTGGAGGAGCTTAAGGCCCGGGGCTTCCGGCCCTACCCCAAGGCCAGCCCCCTGCCCACGGTGCTCGTCGTCCGCCCCCCCGAGGGGGTGGACGCGGACCGCCTGGTCCGGGCCCTCTACGCCGAGGGGGTGGCGGTGGCCGGCGGGATCGGGCCCACCCGGGGCCAGGTCCTCCGCCTCGGCCTCATGGGGGAGGGGGCCCGGCGGGAGGCGTACCAGGCCTTCTTAAAGGCCTTGGACCGGGCTTTGGCCCTAGCGTAGGAAGAAGAAGGCGTAGACCGCCGCCAGGGCCATGCGGTAGAGGGCGAAGGGGCGGAAGCCGTGGCGGGCCACGAAGGCCAGCATCCAGCGCACGGTGACCAGGGCGGTGACCAGGGCGGCGAGGAAGCCGAGGAGGAGGAGGGACCAGCCGCCTTCGGGCACCTCCGGGGCGCTTTTCCAGAGGTCGTAGCCCACGGCGGCGAACATGGTGGGAAGGGCCAGGAGGAAGCTGAACTCGGCGGCGGCTTGCCGGTTGAGGCCCAGGAGGAGGCCCCCCAGGATCGTGGCCCCGCTACGGCTCGTCCCGGGGAAGAGGGCGGCGAGGCCCTGGAAGACCCCGATCCAGGCCACCCGGGCGAGGGGAAGGGCCTTCACGTCCTGGTATTGGGCCCGTTCCGCCAGCCGGTCGGCGAAGAGGAGGACTGCTCCAACGAAGAAGAGAAAGAAGGCCACCACGGCGTCGTTCCCCAGGATGACCCCTTTGATCAGGGGGTAGAAGAGGAAGCCGATGACCCCCGTGGGGACGAAGGCCACCGCGATGCGGAGCCAAAGGGCCCGGTCGGCCGCAAGGCGCCTTCCGTAGAGGAGGAGGACCGCCAGGATGGCTCCGAGCTGGATGGCCACGAGGAAGGTCTTGAGGAAGGGGTCCTCCTCCACGGGCAGGCCCAGGAGGTGGAAGAGCAGGGTGAGGTGGCCGGTGGAGGAGACGGGCAGGAACTCCGTGAGCCCCTCAACCACCCCGAGCAGAAGGGCTTCCCAAGCGCTCACGCGGCCCATGCTACCATGGGGGCGTGGAGGTTTCCGTCCTCATCCCCGCCGCGGGGAACGGCCTTCGCCTGGGCCGAGGCCCCAAGGCCTTTCTCCAGGTGGGGGGGCGGACGCTTCTGGAGTGGACCCTCGCCGCCTTCCGGGACGCGGCGGAGGTCCTGGTGGCCCTGCCCCCCGGGGCGGAGCCCCCGAAGGGGCTTGGGGCCGTCTTCTTAGAGGGGGGCGCCACCCGGCAGGCCTCGGTGGCCCGGCTTCTGGAGGCGGCGAGCCTGCCCCTCGTCCTGGTCCACGACGTGGCCCGTCCCTTCGTCAGCCGGGGCCTGGTGGCGCGGGTCCTCGAGGCCGCCCAAAGAAGCGGCGCCGCCGTCCCCGTCCTCCCCGTGCCCGACACCCTCATGGCCCCGGAGGGGGAGGCCTACGGCCGGGTGGTGCCCCGGGAGGCCTTCCGCCTGGTGCAGACCCCCCAGGGGTTTTTCACCGCCCTCCTCCGGGAGGCCCACGCCTACGCCCGGAGGAAGGGGCTCGAGGCCAGCGACGACGCCCAGCTGGTCCAGGCCCTGGGTTACCCCGTGGCCCTGGTGGAAGGGGAGGCCACGGCCTTCAAGATCACCCACCCTCAGGACCTCGTCTTGGCGGAGGCCCTGGCCCGGGTATGGAGCGCCTAGCCCCTGCGAAGGTCAACCTCGGGCTTTCCGTCCGCTTCCGGCGGGAGGACGGGTACCACGAGCTCCACACCCTCTTCGCCCCCTTCTCCCTGGCGGACCGGCTGGTGGTGGAGCCCGTTTCGTCGGGCCTCCACTTCCAGGGGCCCTACGGGCGCGAGAACCTGGCCTACCGGGCGGCCTCCCTCTACCTCGAGGCGGCGGGCCAACCCGGGGGCGTGCGCATCCTTTTGGAGAAGCGGATCCCCGAGGGGGCCGGGCTCGGGGGCGGGAGTTCCGACGCGGCCCAGGTCCTTCTCGCCCTCCAGGCCCTCTACCCGGCGGAGGTGGACCTCTTCGCCCTGGCCCGGACCCTCGGGGCGGACGTCCCCTTCTTCCTCCTCGGGCGGGGGGCGGAGGCCCGGGGGGTGGGGGAGAGGCTTAAGCCCCTCGCCTTGCCCCCGGTCCCCGCGGTGGTCTTTTTTCCCGGGCTCCGGGTGCCCACGCCCTTGGTCTACCGCGCCGTGCGGCCGGAGGACTTCGGCCCGGACCTCCCCGTGGAGGCCATCCTCGAGGCCTTGGCCCGGGGGGAGGAGCCCCCGTACTGGAACAGCCTGGAAGGCCCCGCCTTCCGCCTCTTCCCCGAGCTCAAGGAGGTGCGGGGCCGGATGCGGGCTTTGGGGCTTAGGGGGGTGCTCATGTCGGGCTCGGGGAGCGCCTTCTTCGGGCTTGCGGAAGGCCCAGACCACGCGAGGCGGGCGGCGGAGGCGCTTAGGGCCTGGGGGCGCGCCTGGGCCGGCACGCTGGGAGGTGGGGATGCTGGGTCTGGACCTGCTTAAGGAAGTCCCGGGGCTCCTTGAGGAGATCAAGGCCCTGCCCCTTCGCCTGGACGAGGAGCGGTTCCGGTTTTGGCTCCAGCAGGACTACCCCTTCGTGGAGGCGCTCTACCGCTACCAGGTGGGCCTGCTTCTGGAGGCCCCCCAGGCCCACCGGGCCCCTTTGGTCCAGGCCCTCATGGCCACGGTGGAGGAGCTGGACTGGCTCCTCCTCCAGGGGGCCAGCCCTTCCGCCCCGGTCCACCCGGTGCGGGCGGGCTACATCGCCCTGCTGGAGGAGATGGGCCGGCTTCCCTACGCCTACCGGGTGGTCTTCTTCTACTTCTTGAACGGGCTTTTCCTCGAGGCCTGGGCCCACCACGTCCCGGAGGAGGGGCCTTGGGCGGAGCTTTCCCAGCACTGGTTCGCCCCCGAGTTCCAGGCCGTCCTCTACGACCTCGAGGTCCTGGCCCGAGGCCTTTGGGAGGACTTGGACCCCGAGGTGGTGCGGACCTACCTCCGCCGCATCCTCGAGGCGGAAAAGGCCACCTGGAGCCTCCTCCTCTAATACCGCCCCATGCTGGCGCAAGCCAGCATGGGGCCCCGGCAAAAGGTCCCTAGGGAGCTTCCCTGGGCCAGTGGGGCGAAGGAAACCGGATCACCCTCCCCGTCGCCTTCGCCCGGGAAGCCCCCCGAAAAAGGCGGCCCCCCCGGCCGGGCCGGGGAGGCCGCAAGCGGGCGCTCAGTTCAGCTCCTCGCCCCAGGCTTCCTCAAAGAGGCGCTTCGCCTCCTGGACGGTGATCTCTAGGCTTTGGGCCACCTCCTCGGCCAGGAGGTGGATGGCCCGCCTCAGGGCCTGCCGGTCCAGGTCGGGAAGGCCCCGCTCCACCTCCCAGGCCCGGAGCTGCCCCGCCATCTGGGCGATGCGGTAGGGGTTCCCGTCCGCCAGGATCTCGCTGGTCTTGCGGTGCCGGGCGGCCCACTGCTTGGGGAGGGGCATCCGCCCGTTCTTGAGCAGGTCCAGGATCACGGGGACCTCTTCCGGGGCCAGGGCCTTCCTTAGGCCCACGCTGTGGGGCGCCTCCACCGGCACGTAGGCCTTGGAGCGGGAACCGGGGAAGTCCACCTGGTAGTAGGCCCGGCTCACCCCGCTTACGCTCCGCTGGGCGATGCCCGCCACCACGCCGACCCCGTAGGGGGGCAAGACCACCTTGTCCCCAGGCCTGAACTCTTTCACGGCTCTACTCCTTTCCGGAGCACCTCCATAAGATGCTCCAAATAGGCTTCCACCTCCAAGGAAGGGGTGCACCCCATCGCCGCGATGACCGCGGCCGTGGCCCTGGGGGAGAGGCCCGTGCGCACGGCCCCCTCCGACTGGCCCGACCGCAAAAGCTCCTCCAGGAGGCGGAGGTAGTGCTCGTGGAGGCCCTTGAGCCAGGGGGTGGGGTCGTCCATGGCCTCCCGGGCCACGGCGGCCCAGAGGCCCCGCCACTCCTGCACCCAGGCCAGGCGGCGCCTCAGCACCTCCTCGAGGCGCACGAAAAAAGGCGCCTTGCGGCGCACCACCTCCTCCACCTCGCGGTAGAAGGCCCAGGTGCGCTCCTCCACCAGGGCCTTGAGCAGGTCCCTCTTGTCGCGGAAGTAGAGGTAGATGGTGCCCTTGCCCACCTCCGCCCTCCGGGCCACCTCCTCCATCTTGAGCCCGGAGAGGCCCCGCTCCCGGAGCACGGCCAGGGTGGCCTCAAGGATGGCCCGCTTCTTGTCCTTGACGCCGGCCCCCGGAGGGGTTATCATCGCGGCCACGACCCCCAGTCTACCACACCGTCCTTCCCCTTTCATGAGGGGTGCGCTACCCTAGGAGGTACAGGGGAGGTGAAAGCGTGCGTCAGGGCTACTTCGCCTTGCTCACCGCGGACCCCTTGCGGGGCGCCCTCAACCGGGTGGAGGCCCGGCTTATTGAGGAGGCCCGCGGGGAGGCCCTTTTTCTTATCCCGTACGCCCTGCGGGACCTGGCCGAGGCCTGGCGCCTCGTCTACCGCGACCTGGGCCTCAGGCGGGGCCGGGTGGTCTACCTCCGGCGCCGGGAGGAGGCCTTTGACCCCGAGGTGGCCCGGCGGGTGGCGGAAAGCCCCCTGGTGATCCTCGCCGCCGAGAGCCTGCCGGAGTTCCTGGACCTCATCCGCAACAGCCTCCTCCTGCAGGCCCTCGCCGAGGTTTACCGCCAGGGGGGCGGGGTGGTGGCCGTGGGGGAGGCCGCCGGCCTCCTGGGCGAGGCGGCCTTTTACGCCTTGGAGGGCGAGGTCCGGGCGGGGTTCGGCCTCGCCCTCCTCAGGGGGCTCGCCCTCCTTCCCCGGGTGGAGGAGCGGGGGCGGTTTCTGGCCCTTTCCCGCCTGGTGGCGGACAACCCCGACCTCGTGGGGCTCGGCCTTTTGGAAAACACCGCCCTCCGCCTCCTTCGGGGCCTCGGGGAGGTGTGGGCGGGCGGGGTCACCTTGGTGGACGCCGGCGGGGCCGAGTACACGGGCCGGGGCGTCCGCGGCCTGAGGGTGGACGTCCTCTCCACGGGCGAGCGCTTCCCCCTTCCTAGCCTATAATCGGGGCATGCCCTCGGGGCGCGCCCACGAGGCCTTGAACCTGGCGGCGCTGGGCGGGTTGGCCCTGGCCCACCTGGCGGCGGGGGGCTCTCCGGAGGACCCCCGGGCCTGGGCCTTCGGCCTCGCCTACCTGGCGGGCACTTACCTCCTCTCCCCCGACCTGGACCTGGCGGAGCGGGGGGTGAGGGCGAGCCGCCGCTGGGGGATTTTTGCCGCCTTCTGGCGCCCATACGGCTGGCTCTTTAGGCACCGGGGCCTCTCCCACACCTGGCTGCTTGGGCCCCTCACCCGGCTCGCCTACCTGGGGGCTTGGGTGGGGCTCCTCCTCCTGGTCCTGCGCTGGACTCTGGGCCTCCAGGTCTCCCTGGACCTTCCCCCGGAGCTGTGGGGCTTCGGCCTGCTCGGCTACTACGCCTCCCAGTGGCTCCACCTCCTCGCGGACGGGATCCGGCCCGACCACGGCCTGAAGCGCCTGCGCCGTCCCCGGTGAGGGCGCTCACCTTCCGCAAAACCTCTTCTGCCATACTGAAGCCATGACCAAACTCTGGACCCTTCTCGTGGCGGGCGCGCTGAGCCTGGCCCTGGCGGTGAAGCCGGGCGAGCCCCTCCTCGACTTCCTCCTTCTGGACCCCAAGGGCCAGCCCGTGACCCCGGCGACGATGTCCAAGCCTGCGGTCATCGTCTTTTGGGCCAGCTGGTGTACGGTGTGCAAGGCGGAGTTCCCGGGCCTCCACCGGGTGGCGGAGGAGACGGGGGTCCCCTTTTACGTCATCAGCCGGGAGCCCCGGGACACCAGGGAGGTGGTTCTGGAGTACATGAAGACCTACCCCCGCTTCATCCCCCTCCTGGCCTCGGACCGGGACCGGCCCCACGAGGTGGCGGCCCGGTTCAAGGTCCTGGGCCAGCCCTGGACCTTCGTGGTGGACCGGGAGGGGAAGGTGGTGGCCCTCTTCGCCGGGCGGGCGGGCCGGGAGGCCTTGCTAGACGCCCTTCTCCTCGCCGGGGCCGACCTCCCATAGCTCGGCCCGGCGGGCCTCCCCTTCCGGCGAAAGCCTAAGGAGGTGGCTCGCCCCGAGGAGGTGGGGCTCCCCCCACTCCACCAGGCCGAGCCGTGCCCCCTCCAGGGCGGCCTCCAGCTGGCCGAGGAGGAGGGAGGGGTCCTTCAGGCGGTAGAGGTCGGCGTGGACCACGGGCCCCTCGGGGGTGGGGTAGGTGTGGATGAGGGTGTAGGTGGGGCTCGTGACCCGGCCGGGGAAGCCCAGGGCCCGGGCGAGGAAGCCCACGAAGGTGGTCTTGCCCGCGCCCAAGGGGCCCTCGAGGGCCACAAGGGCGCCCCGGGGGAGGAGGCCTAGGACCTCCTCCGCCAGGGCCTGGGTGTCCTCGAGGCACGAAAGCCTGCGCGAAAGAAGGAGCCGCATAAGCGAAACAAGGCCCTTTCGGGCCTCGGTTTGGTGCCGGGGGCGGGACTTGAACCCGCACGCCCTTGCGGGCACCACCCCCTCAAGATGGCGTGTCTACCAGTTCCACCACCCCGGCGTGGGCGCGCCTCAGCGCAAGCACCAGTTTAGCAAAAGGCGCGGGCTTGTCAAGCGCGAGGGCGGATAGGGCCCAGGCCTGGGGCGAGGTCTTGGCAAACGGGAGGAGGGGTGGTATAAAGGGGGAGTATGCCCTTCGGGGCTTGTGCACACGAGAGCGGGGAGTAGTGGCTCTCCCCCTCCTTTTCGTGTGGCAGAAGGCTAGAGGAGGATAGAGGCGGCATGGAAGACAAGGCGACCCAGACCCCGGAACAGACCTTCAGCATGGAAGCGGCCCTTCAGGAGACGGAGGCCCGGCTGGAGAAGCGCGTGCGCCCCGGGCAGATCCTGACGGGCAAGGTGGTTCTGGTGGGCTCGGAAGGCGTGGCGGTGGACATCGGCGCCAAGACCGAGGGCATCATCCCCTTCAA
Source organism: Thermus thermophilus HB8 (assembly GCF_000091545.1). Classification (GTDB taxonomy): domain Bacteria; phylum Deinococcota; class Deinococci; order Deinococcales; family Thermaceae; genus Thermus; species Thermus thermophilus. Next base: position 159,923 of record NC_006461.1, on the reverse strand, counting down.
CCAGCTCACCACCAAGCCCCTTTCCGAGGAGGAACTCAGGAACCTTCTGAGCCCTGGGGACGAGGTGAAGGTCCAGGTGCTCCGGGTGGACCCCGAGACGGGCCAGATCCTGCTCTCCCGGAAGAAGATCGAGGCCCAGGAGAAGTGGGACCGGATCCAGGAGCTTTACGAGAAGGGCGAGCCCGTCACCGTGACCATCAAGGAGCGGGTGAAGGGGGGCGTGGTCGCCGAGCTGGACGGTGTCCAGGGCTTCATGCCCGCCTCCCAGCTGGACCTAAGGCGCGTCCCGAACCTGGACGAGTTCGTGGGCCAGCAGGTCCTGGCCAAGATCATTGAGTTCCACCGCCGTAAGGGCCGGGTCATCCTCTCCCGCCGGGCGGTGCTTGAGGAGGAGCAGAAGAAGGCCCGGGAGGCCTTCCTCAAGAGCCTCGAGCCCGGCCAGGTGGTGGAGGGCACCGTGGTGGAGGTGACCGACTTCGGGGTCTTCGTCAACCTGGGCCCCGTGGACGGCTTGGTCCACCGCTCCGAGATCACCTGGGGGCGGTTCAACCACCCCCGCGAGGTGATCCAGAAGGGCCAGAAGGTGAAGGCCCAGGTCCTCTCCGTGGACCCCGAGAAAGAGCGGGTTAACCTCTCCATCAAGGCCCTCATCCCCGACCCCTGGACCACGGTGGCGGAGAAGTACCCCGTGGGCACCCGGGTCCGGGGCAAGGTGGTGGGCCTCACCCAGTTCGGGGCCTTCGTGGAGGTGGAGCCGGGCCTCGAGGGCCTGATCCACATCTCCGAGCTCTCCTGGACCAAGCGGCCCAAGCACCCCTCCGAGGTGGTGAAGGAGGGGGACGAGGTGGAGGCCGTGGTCCTGCGCCTGGACCCCGAGGAGCGCCGCCTCTCCCTTGGCCTCAAGCAGACCCAGCCCGACCCCTGGCAGCAGCTCACGGAGAAGTACCCGCCCGGCACCGTGCTGAAGGGCAAGGTCACCGGGGTCACGGACTTCGGGGTCTTCGTGGAGATTGAGCCCGGCATTGAGGGGCTCGTCCACGTCTCCGAGCTGGACCACAAGCGGGTGGAGAACCCGGCCGCCCTCTTCAAGAAGGGGGACGAGATGGAGGTCGTGGTCCTCAACATTGACCCGGTGGAGCAGCGGGTCTCCCTCTCCCGCAAGCGCCTCCTTCCGCCCCCCCTGCCCCAGGAGGAGGAGCGGCCCCGCCGCGCCCGCTCGGGCAAGGAGCGCGCCCGCCGCAAGGGGGCGCCCCGCCGGGAGGACCGGAGGGAGTACGAGTACGGCGCCGTGGCGGAGTACAACCTCTACGACGCCTCCAGCGTGCCCACCACCACGGCCACGGTGAAGCTCGGCGACCTCTACGGCGACCTCTTGGCGAGCCTGGGCCTCGAGGAGGAGGCCGAGGAGAAGAGCCGGGGCTGAGGCCCTTTCCCAGGCCCCGCGCCGGAAAGGTCCGGCGCGGGGCCTTCGTCTGGAAGCGCCCCGGCGCAAAGGCGTATCATGGGGGCGTGCGCGCGTCCCTACGTCCCTAGCGGGGGGAAGGGTTTTTGCGGCCCCTTCCCTCCCAGGGAGGGGCTTTTTTGAGGAGGAGCCATGGAGAAGTACAACCCGCACGCCATTGAGGCCAAGTGGCAGCGCTTCTGGGAGGAGAAGGGGTTCATGAAGGCCAAGGACCTCCCGGGGGGCCGGGGGAAGCAGTACGTCCTCGTCATGTTCCCCTACCCCTCGGGGGACCTGCACATGGGCCACCTGAAGAACTACACCATGGGGGACGTCCTGGCCCGCTTCCGCCGGATGCAGGGCTACGAGGTCCTCCACCCCATGGGCTGGGACGCTTTTGGCCTTCCGGCGGAGAACGCCGCCCTGAAGTTCGGCGTCCACCCCAAGGACTGGACCTACGAGAACATCCGCCAGGCCAAGGAGAGCCTCCGGCTCATGGGCATCCTTTACGACTGGGACCGGGAGGTCACCACCTGCGAGCCCGAGTACTACCGCTGGAACCAGTGGATCTTCCTCAAGATGTGGGAAAAGGGCCTGGCCTACCGGGCGAAGGGCCTCGTCAACTGGTGCCCCAAGTGCCAGACGGTCCTCGCCAACGAGCAGGTGGTGGAGGGGCGGTGCTGGCGGCACGAGGACACCCCCGTGGAGAAGCGGGAGCTGGAGCAGTGGTACCTGCGCATCACCGCCTACGCCGAGAGGCTTCTTAAGGACCTCGAGGGCCTCAACTGGCCCGAGAAGGTCAAGGCCATGCAAAGGGCCTGGATCGGCCGCTCCGAGGGGGCGGAGATCCTCTTCCCCGTGGAGGGGAAGGAGGTGAGGATCCCCGTCTTCACCACCCGCCCCGACACCCTCTTCGGAGCCACCTTCCTCGTGCTCGCCCCGGAGCACCCCTTGACCCTGGAGCTCGCCGCCCCGGAGAAGCGGGAGGAGGTCCTGGCCTACGTGGAGGCCGCCAAGCGCAAGACGGAGATTGAGCGCCAGGCGGAAGGCAGGGAGAAGACCGGGGTCTTCCTGGGGGCCTACGCCCTAAACCCCGCCACGGGGGAGAGGATCCCCATCTGGACCGCGGACTACGTGCTCTTTGGCTACGGCACCGGGGCCATCATGGCCGTCCCTGCCCACGACCAGAGGGACTACGAGTTCGCCAGGAAGTTCGGCCTTCCCATCAAGAAGGTGATTGAGCGGCCCGGCGAGCCCCTCCCCGAGCCCCTGGAAAGGGCCTACGAGGAGCCCGGGATCATGGTGAACTCCGGGCCCTTTGACGGGACGGAAAGCGAGGAGGGGAAGCGGAAGGTCATCGCCTGGCTGGAGGAGAAGGGCCTGGGCAAGGGCCGGGTCACCTACCGCCTCCGGGACTGGCTCATAAGCCGCCAGCGCTACTGGGGGACCCCCATCCCCATGGTCCACTGCGAGGCCTGCGGGGTGGTCCCCGTCCCCGAGGAGGAGCTTCCCGTGCTCCTTCCCGACCTCAAGGACGTGGAGGACATCCGCCCCAAGGGGAAGAGCCCCCTGGAGGCCCACCCCGAGTTCTACGAGACCACCTGCCCCAAGTGCGGCGGCCCCGCCAAGCGGGACACGGACACCATGGACACCTTCTTTGACTCCAGCTGGTACTACCTGCGCTACACCGACCCCCACAACGACCGCCTCCCCTTTGACCCCGAGAAGGCGAACGCCTGGATGCCCGTGGACCAGTACATCGGCGGGGTGGAGCACGCGGTGCTTCACCTCCTCTACAGCCGCTTCTTCACCAAGTTTCTCCACGACCTGGGGATGGTGAAGGTGGAGGAGCCCTTCCAGGGCCTCTTCACCCAGGGCATGGTCCTCGCCTGGACGGACTTTGGCCCCGTGGAGGTGGAAGGAAGCGTGGTGCGCCTCCCCGAGCCCACCCGCATCCGGCTGGAGATCCCAGAAAGCGCGCTTTCCCTGGAGAACGTGAGGAAGATGGGGGCCGAGCTCCGCCCCCACGAGGACGGCACCCTCCACCTCTGGAAGCCCGCCGTCATGAGCAAGTCCAAGGGCAACGGGGTCATGGTGGGGCCCTTCGTGAAGGAGCAGGGGGCGGACATCGCCCGCATCACCATCCTCTTCGCCGCGCCCCCGGAGAACGAGATGGTCTGGACCGAGGAGGGGGTCCAGGGGGCCTGGCGCTTCCTGAACCGCATCTACCGGCGGGTGGCCGAGGACCGGGAGGCCCTTTTGGAGACGAGCGGGGTCTTCCAGGCCGAGGCTTTAGAGGGGAAGGACCGGGAGCTTTACGGGAAGCTGCACGAGACCCTGAAGAAGGTCACGGAGGACCTCGAGGCCCTCCGCTTCAACACCGCCATCGCCGCCCTCATGGAGTTCCTGAACGCCCTCTACGAGTACCGCAAGGACCGCCCCGTCACCCCGGTCTACCGCACCGCCATTCGCTACTACCTGCAGATGCTCTTCCCCTTCGCCCCCCACCTCGCCGAGGAGCTTTGGCACTGGTTCTGGCCCGATAGCCTCTTTGAGGCGGGCTGGCCCGAGCTGGACGAGAAGGCCCTGGAGAAGGACGTGGTGGAGGTGGCCGTCCAGGTGAACGGGCGGGTGCGGGGGACGATCCACATCCCCAAGGACGCCCCCCTGGAGGTGGCGCGGGCCGAGGCCCTTAAGGTGCGAAACGTAAGGGCCCACCTCGAGGGCAAGGAGGTGGTGAAGGAGATCTACGTCCCGGGGAAGATCCTCAACCTGGTAGTGCGGGGGTAGGAAGGGCGAGGCGGGTGGGGAGGGCCTTGGCCACCTCCCCCTTGGCCGGGGTGAGGAAGAGCCCCTCCCCGCCCCCGAAGGCGAGGAGCCTCCCGTAGCCCAGGAAGAACCCCTCGGGGTCCAGGAGGCCGTAGAGCCGGTTCCAGAGGGGCGGGCCCTCGAGGGGGGCAAGCCTCGGCCCCGCTTCCTGAAAGTGGGCGAGGAGCCTTTCCTGCCGGTTTTTCCGCCTCTCCGCCGGGGTCTTCCTCCGGGCCTCGGGGAGGGGAGGAAGGAGGCGCACCCGGAGGTCCTTCCGCCAGGCGAGGGCCCTATAGAGGCCCTCCGCGCCCAGGACCACCACCTCGGCGGGGCTTAGGGCCTCCACCTGGAGGAGGCGGTACTCCGGGTCCAAAAGCCCGTCCGTGTCCCCCACCGCGGGGCTTCCTGGGGGGATGAGGCGGGCCAGGCGCAGGGCGGCCACCAGGGCCTTCGCCTCCGCCCCCGCCGGGGAGAGGGTGCCCAAAAGGGTCCGGCGCACGAGGAGGAGGCGCCCCTCCCGATGGAGGAAGAGGGAGAAGGTCCCGGGAAGGGCCCCCTGCCCCGGGTCCAGGTCCAGGAGGAAGGCCTCGCCCGCCTTCTGGAGGAGCCTCCGGGCCAGGGTGGTCTTTCCCGCGTCCGTGGGGCCCAGGAAGAGGAGCATCTTGACCCTTCTGTGCCCTTCGCCCGACTGGCCTAAAGAAGCTTCCTCAAAAAACGTCTCGCCGGGGCCCCCGGGCCGCCATGGGGTGGCCTCAGGGACCCAGCTTGCGCTTGAGGTAGGCCAGAAGCTCCTCCAGAGCGAGCCTGAGCCGCCTCTGCTCCTCCGCCAGGGCCTCGAGGGGGTCCTTCCGCTCCTCCCCGGCGAGGGTCTTGAAGAGGAGGGTGGGGTTGCCGCAGGTGGGGCAGGCGAGCCCCTGGGGGTTTGCGGCGTAGGCGTAAAAGATCCGGGTGCGGCACCTGGGGCAGAGGAGGTACTTGAGCCCCGGGGCCTCCCCCCGCCTTAGGGCCGCCTCCAGGGCCACGGCCTCCTCGGGGGCGAAGCCGAGGAAGTAGTCCTCCCCGACCTTCAAGGGGCCTTGAGGAACCGCCGTGGCCTTGAGCTCCCCCTTCTTCCCCTTGGGGGTCTCCCAGGTGACCCCGTTCCAGCGGAAGTGGCGGAGGTGTTGCTTCCCCTCCCGGTCCACGATCTCCACGATGAGCTCCAGCTCCGGGTCCTCAGGGTAGTAGTAGAGGCGCACCGCCTGGACCCCGGGAAGGGCGGGCAGGGTGTGGACGTAGGGCTCCTTTCCCTTGGCCGGGTAGCCCACCAGGCGCTGGAGGTCGTAGAGGGTGAGGCCGGGGCGGGAGGGGCCCCCGAAGAGGAGTTCCTCCACCCGTCGGAAGGCGGCCTCGAGGTCCCGGTCCATGGCCTCAGTCTACGCCGTCTAAGGCCAGGCCACGCAGTAGGGCTTGAGCACCGCGTGCCTCCCGCCCCCGTACCGGGAGAGCATGGCCTCCTGCACCCCCTCCTCCGGCCAGAGGTAGTCCACCACGAGGGGGGCGTCCTCGTTCTCCGCCCCGCCCAGGTTCCAGGGCCCCGCCTCCTTGGCCACGGGCCGGAAGTGGTCGGGGCCGTAGCCGTCCTGGCTGCCCACGAGGACGTAGAAGCAGACCCGTTGCCCCGGGGCGGGGTTGAAGTGCTTCTTGTCCAGCTGGACGATCACCTGCTTGTCCGCCGGGTTGCTCCCCACCGTGATCCCGTCGGCGGTGTCCGTGCCGTCGGGAAACCCCACCCGCTGCCCATACTGGGGCCAGCCCGCCGCCTTGAGGAAGAGGTCCCAGGGGTGCTCGGGGTCAAAGGCCACCTTGGCCCCCTTGGCGAAGGGGTCGGTGCGCCCCCCGTCCTTGAAGTCCAGGTAGACGTTGAGGAGCTGGTGGCTGAAGCCCGCCGGGGCCCCCCAGGGGTTGGTCATCTCCTTGAAGGAGAAGACGAAGGTCCAGGTGGCCCCGCTGTCCAGGATGCGCATCTCCAAGAGGTCAAAGAGGCCCTGGAAGGGGGCGAAGGCGTTGTCCTTCGGGTAGGTGTAGGTTCCGGGGCCGTGCTCGTCCCCCTCGGGGTCGGGGATGGCCAGGACCTCTTTCCCGGCCAGGCGCTGGGGCAGGGAGAGGGCCAGGGGGTGCGCGTCGGGGGCCGTGTCCACCACCCGTCCCTCCCGCTCCAGGACCACGGCGAGGCGCAGGGTGTCCCCCGGCTCCGCCCTCAGGGTGGTGTGGGGGAGGCGCATCTCCACCACCTCGCCCACGTAGGCCCGCCGCCCCCGGAGGTCGGCGGGGGAGGTCGCCAGGACCCAAGCCCCGTCCCGGTAGGCGTAGCGCACCGGCACACCCTCCCCGTCCCGCACCTGGTCCAGGTCCAGGGTGATCCGCTGCTGCAGGGGGAAGCCGAGGGAGGCCCGGCTGCCCTCCGGGAAGGCCGCCCCGCCCTCCTCCCCGGGCGTGGTGGCGTAGACGTGGAGGCGGAAGCCCCGGCCCAGGAGGTCCGTGGCCCTCATCCCTTCCCTTAGGTCCACCCGCAGGTAGACGTTCTGCTCGTCAAAGCCCAGGTAAACCCCCCGGAGGAGGTCGTCCTGGGTCTGCATGGCGGTGCCCTCGAGGTCGGGCAGGTAGGCGGCGCCCTTCCACTCCTCCGGGGGGTCCACCCGGCCGTCCAGCCGGGGCCTTATCCGGCCCGGGGTGCCCTGGGGGGCTGCGGGGGGCCGCACGGCGATGAAGAGCTCCTCGGGGGGCTTCCTCCCCAGGGCCTCGTAGACCGCCCGGAGGAGGGCGCGGAAGCCCTCGTCAAAGGGCGGGTTGTTGGGGAAGCCCGTGTCCTGGCCGTACCACCAGAACCAGTCCGAGGCCTGGGCGGCGTAGATGAGGCCCATGGCCCGCTCCGCCACCTTTGGGTCCCCGCCCGCTTCCCGGTAGGCCACCACCGCCTGCCGGGCCCGGCTTAGACGGTCCCAGGCCTCGTTTTCCTCCGGCTCCCCGGCCCACATGGCGAAGTCCCCAGTCCACCCCCCGGTGCCGAGGCGCGGTAGGGCCACCGAGGGAAGGTCCAGCACCTCGGAGAAGCGCACCGTCTTCAGCGTGCCCTTGGCCTGTTCCTCGGAAAGGCGCTTGTAAAGCAGGCGGCGGAAGGTATTGCCGTTTTCGGGATAGTGCTCCCAGGCGTTCTCCCCGTCCAAGGCGATGGTAAGGACGGCCTCGGGGTTTTCCCGGATCACCTGGCGGCGGATCTCCAGGAGGCTCGCGATGAAGTCCTCCACCGCCTCCTCGGCGGGCATCCCGCTGTAGCGGAAGCCGATCCGGTCCGAGAGGTCCCGGTGCCGGAAGAAGAGGACCAGGCGCTTGCCGTCTTTCTCCACGTGGTAGGGCCGGGTGAGGGTGAGGGGGTTCACGGGGAGGCCGCTTTTGCCGAGGACGGCCTCGTCCGTCACCAGGAAGCCGATGCCCTCCTCGGCGTAGAGCTCGGCCGCCTTCTGGCTCACGGCCCCTTCGGGGGGCCACATGCCTAAGGGTTCCCTCCCGAAGAGCTCCCGGAAGTAGGCCTTCCCGGAGCGCACCTGCCAGCGGGCGTCCTCCGGCCAGGCGATGGGCTCCTTGGGGAGGGCCAGGGTGGGGTTGGACTCGCGGATGGCCTCCTTGTCCAGGAGGATGGGGAGGATGGGGTGGTAGTAGGGGGTGGTGAGGAGGTCAATCTGGCCCCGCTCCCAAAGCGTTCGGTGCAGGGGCAGGATGGTGGCCATGAGCTCCAGGTGCTTCTTCAGGACGTAGTTCAGGTCCTCTTGGGAAAACCCTCGGTCCTTCTCGCGGAGGGCCCTGAGGCGGGGGTCCTTGGCGATGTAGTCCCGGTTGATCCAGAGGAGGTTCCAGAGGACCCGTAGGTCGGTGAGGTCCTGGTCGGTGAAGGCCTCTCCGCGGTTCCTTTTGGCCTGGAGCTCCTGGTAGCGGGGGCTTTCCGCCACGAAGCGGGGGTTGATGTCAAAGAAGCGCTCCACCACGAAGGCCCGCTCCTCCGGGGTGAGGGCGCCCGCCGGCTTTTCCGAGACCCGCCAGTAGGCGTCCTTGGCCTTGCCGGAGAGGTAGTCCTGGATCTGCTTGAGGAGGGTGGAGGTGTAGTCAAAGCTGACCTTGACCTCGGGGAACTCCAGGAGGACCTCGGCCATCCAGGGGTAGCCGTTCACCCCGTGCATGCGCACCCAGGGTCCCTCGTACTGGCCCGTGAGGGGGTTCTCGTAAGGGGGCTGGTGCTGGTGCCAGAGGATGGCCACCTTGAGGGGCTGGGCCAGGCCGGTGGCCAGAAGGAAGACCGCCGCCCAAAAGCGCTTCTTCACGGTATCACCTCCATAGGGTTCTTCTTGGAAAGGCTTCCAGAGCCACGCCCTCATTCTACAAGGACCTCCGGGGATAATGGTCCCATGGGACTCCTCTTTACCCCTCTGGAGCTTCGCGGCCTCCGGCTCAAGAATCGCCTGGCCATGTCCCCCATGTGCCAGTACTCGGCCACGGAAGGGGGAGAGGTCACGGACTGGCACCTCCTCCACTACCCCACCCGGGCCCTGGGCGGGGTGGGGCTCGTGATCGTGGAGGCCACGGCGGTCCTCCCCGAAGGGAGGATCAGCCCCTTTGACCTCGGGATCTGGTCCGAGGACCACCTCCCGGGCCTTAGGGAGCTCGCCCGGCGCATCCGGGAGGCGGGGGCGGTGCCGGGGATCCAGCTCGCCCACGCCGGGCGCAAGGCGGGGACGGCGAGGCCCTGGGAAGGGGGAAGGCCTTTGGGCTGGAAGGTGGTGGGGCCGAGCCCCATCCCCTTCGCCGAGGGCTACCCCGTCCCCGAGGCCCTGGACGAGGCGGGGATGGCGCGGGTCCTCGAGGCCTTCGTGGAGGGGGCCAAGCGGGCCCTCAGGGCGGGGTTTTTGGTGGTGGAGCTCCACATGGCCCACGGCTACCTCCTCTCCTCCTTCCTCTCGCCCCTTGCCAACCGGCGGGAGGACGCCTACGGGGGAAGCCGGGAGAACCGCATGCGCTTCCCCCTGGAGGTGGCGAGGGCGGTGCGGGAGGCTATCCCCCCTGAGCTGCCCCTCTTCGTGCGGGTCTCGGCCACGGACTGGGCGGAAGGGGGGTGGGGCCTCGAGGACACCCTGGCCTTCGCCGAACGGCTCAAGGCCCTGGGGGTGGACCTCCTGGACCTCTCCTCGGGCGGGGTGGTGCCGGGGGTGAGGGTCCCCGTGGCCCCGGGCTTCCAGGTCCCCTTCGCCGACGCGGTGCGCAAGCGGGTGGGGATGCCGACGGGGGCGGTGGGCCTCCTCACCACCCCCGAGCAGGCGGAGACCGTCCTCCAGGCGGGAAGCGCCGACCTGGTGCTTCTGGGCCGGGTCCTCCTCCGGGACCCCTACTTCCCCCTGAAGGCGGCCAAGGCCCTCGGGGCGGAGGCCCCCGTGCCCCCGCAGTACCAGAGGGCCTTTTAAGTACCCCACCGGGGCTTTCGGGGCTCCCACGTGGCGGGCGGACGCTGAGCGCGCTTGGCGGGGGCGCCCGGCCCGCTACCGCCCCTGGAGGAGGTCCAGAAGGGCCTTCCGGTAGGCCTCGTAGGCCGCCCGGCCCTCCGGCGTGAGGGCCACCCAGGTCTTGGGCCTTTTGCCCCGGAAGCCCTTCTCCACCCGCACGTACCCTGCCTCCTCTAGCTTCTGCAGGTGGCTTGAGAGGTTGCCCTCGGTGAGCCCCAGCGCCTCCTTCAGCCAGGTGAACTCCGCCTTCGCCCCCTCCCCCAGGCCCGCAAGGAGGGCCACGATGCGCAGGCGGGTCTCCTGGTGGATCAACGGGTCCAGCGCCAAAGGCACACCCCCCCGTAGACCAGGGCGAGAAGGCCCGTGGCGGCCATGCCTAGGTGGAAGAGGCCGGGGAAGAGGCGGAAGAGAAGGAGGTCCAGGGCGAAGAGGCCGAGCCCCGCCCAGACCATCCCCGGGAGGCGCCAAAGGACCCCCATGTAGGCGTAGGCGAAGGCCACCAGGCTCACCAGAAAGCTCTCCCCCGCCAGGGTCCAGGGGGGAAGGAGGGGGATCCAGTGGAGAAGGGCGAAGAGGGTGAGAAGCCCCCATAGGGCGAAGGTCTGGAACCCCATGAGGCTTTGCACCCGGCCGCCCTGCCGCGCTCCCAGGTAAAAGGAGAGGGCCGCCCCCAAGGGGCCCGCCACGGTCCAGAACCTCTCCCCTGCTTCCGGGGACCAGGCGAGGAGGAGGTTTCCCACTCCCCAAAGCCCTCCCCAGAGGACGAGGTACCACCCCCCGAGGAGGACGAGCCTAAGCCGCGCCTCCTCTTCCGCCCGCTCGGCTGCCTCCAGCAGGGCCTTGGCTTCCTCCGGCTTCACGGCCTACCTCCCCCAAAGGCCAGGCGCACGTACCACCCGCCCCTGGAAGACCCCAGGGGCAGGGCGTACCCGGCGCCCACCCCAAAGGCCCAGCCCCCTTCCTCCCGGAAGAACCAGAAGCCCCGCACCCCGAGGTCCAGGAGGAAGCCTCCGCTTTCTCCGCCCAGGCCCAGGGCGGGGAGGAGGAAGACCCCGGGGCCCACGGGAAGCCAGGCCCCCGCGAGGAAGACCCCCCCGTACCCCCTCGGCCCGCCCCAGGACTCCCCGCCCAGGGCCACCCCCTGGAAGGTCCCGAAGCCGCCCCCACCCCCCTGCCAGGCCCCCTGGAAGCCCAGGAAGCCGTACCCCAGGGAGCCCCCTAGGGCCGGGGCGAGGAGGAGCCATACCCAGACCAACATCCGCTTGGCGTTCATGTTCACCTCCGCCAATAACTTTGTAGTACAAAGTTATTGGTGCGTCAAGGGGTGGCCTCGAGCCCGCCCGCAAGGTAGACTCTCCCCATGCGGGCCATACGGGTGCACGAGGTGGGCGGACCGGAGGTCTTGCGGCTCGAGGAGCTTCCTGTCCCGGAGCCTGGGCCCGGGGAGGTCCTGGTGAGGCTTCTCGCCATCGGGGTGAACTTCATTGACACCTACAAGCGGAAGGGCCTCTACCCCGTGCCCGCCCCCTTCACCCTGGGGGAGGAGGGGGCCGGGGTGGTGGAGAAGGTGGGGGAAGGCGTGGTGGGGGTGAGGCCCGGGGACCGGGTGGCCTTCGCCAACGTGCAGGGGGCCTACGCCGAGTACCTGGTGGTCCCGGCGGAGAGGCTCGTCCCCGTCCCCGAGGGGCTGGACCCGAAGCTCGCCGCCGCGGCCCTCCTCCAGGGGATGACGGTCCACTACCTCCTCAAGAGCACCTACCCCGTGGCCCCCGGGGACCAGGTCCTGGTGCACGCGGGAGCCGGGGGGGTGGGGCAGCTCCTCATCCAGTGGGCCAAGCGCCTTGGGGCCACGGTCTACGCCACGGCCAGCACCGAGGAGAAGCGCGGGCTCTGCCTCCAGGCGGGGGCCGACTACGCCTTGCCCTACGAGGGCTTCGCCGAGGCGGTGAAGGCCCTCTCGGGGGGCGGGGTGGACGTGGTCTACGACGGGGTGGGGAAGGACACCTTCCTGGGTAGCCTTGCGGCCCTAAGGCCCCGGGGGATGCTCGTCCTCTTCGGCCAGTCCTCGGGGCCGGTGCCGCCCCAGGACCCGCAGATCCTGAACCGCATGGGGAGCCTCTTCCTTACCCGCCCCACCCTCCACCACTACACGGCAAGCCGCAAGGAGCTCCTCTTTCGGGCGGGGGAGGTCTTCCGGGGGGTGCTGGAGGGGTGGCTCAAGGTGCGCATCGGGGCCGAGTTCCCCCTGGAAAACGCCCGGGAGGCCCACGAGGCCCTCGAGGGCCGGAGGACCACGGGCAAGGTCCTCCTCCTGCCCTAGGCCGGGGTAACCGGGCACACTTTTCCGGAAGCGGCGTGGTATACTATGGTCCGTTCCAAGGGCTTATGTGACCACGCCTTGCGCGGTGCGCCGTCTTCCCCAAGCCCGCATAGGGAGGTGCAGGATGCTCGGCGGATATGCCCATAGGATTGCCCGTATTGACCTGAGCACGGGCCAGGTGGAGTACTTCGCCCCCGACCCCAAGGACCTGGAGATGTACGTGGGGGGGCGGGGCCTCGGGGTGAAGTACGTGTTTGAGAACGGCCCCCAGGTGGACCCCCTGGGCCCGGAGAACCTCCTCTGCATCATGAACGGCCCCCTCTCCGGCACCCGGGCCAAGATGTCGGGAAGGCTCGCCGTGGTCACCAAAAGCCCCCTCACGGGCACGGTGACGGACAGCCACATGGGGGGCTGGACCGCGGCCAAGCTCAAGTGGGCGGGGTTTGACGGCCTCCTCATCAAGGGGGCTTCGGAAAAACCCGTCTACCTTCTGGTGAAGGACGGGGAGGTCTCCATCCACGACGCCTCCGACCTCTGGGGCAAGACCACCCACGAGACCTGCCGCATCCTCCGGGAGCGGCACGGGGAGGAGGCCGACGTGATGGCCATCGGCCCTGCCGGGGAGAACCTGGTGCGCTTCGCCAACTGGATCAACAACGACGAGCGGGCCGCAGGCCGTGGGGGCACCGGGGCGGTGGCGGGGAGCAAGAAGCTCAAGGCCATCGTGGTGGTGGGCACCCACGACAAGATGCCCCAGCCCAAGGACCCCGAGCTCTGGAAGGAGGCGGACCGGCTGGCCTCGGCCACCATCAACGACCCCAAGAACGTCACCGCCCCCAAGAAGGGCGGGCTTTCCCTCTACGGCACCAACGTCCTCATGAACATCACCAACGTCATGGGGGCCCTGCCCACCTTTAACGCCCAGCACACCTGCATTGAGGGGGCGGAGAAGATCTCCGGGGAGTACATCCGCGAGCACCGCCTCATCAAGGACAACACCTGCCACGCCTGCCCCGTGGCCTGCAAGAAGATGGTGGAGGTCCACATCAACGGCAAGACCATCCGCTTTGAGTCCTACGAGTACGAGTCCGCCTGGGCCCTGGGGGCCCACTCGGGCCACACGGACACCGACTGGACGGGCTACGCCATCTACCTCTGCAACGCCTACGGCATGGACACCATTGAGGCGGGCAACGCCATCGCCGTCCTCATGGAGGCCACGGAGAAGGGCTACTACCAGGGCGAGGACGGGATCCGCTTCGGGGACAAGGAGGGGGAGATCCGGGTCCTCGAGGCCATCGCCTACCGCAAGGGCGTGGGGGACATGCTCGCGGAAGGCCCGGCCCGCTTCGCCAAGGCCATCGGCCACCCCGAGATCGCCCTGGAGGTCAAGGGCCAGTCCATCCCCGCCTACGACCCCCGGGGCCTCAAGGGCATGGGCATCGCCTACGCCACCTCCAACCGGGGGGCCTGCCACCTCCGGGCCTACACCCCGGCCTCGGAGATCCTGGGCGTGCCCTACAAGACCGACCCTCTGGCCTGGGAGGGGAAGGGCAAGCTCACCAAGCTCTTCCAGGACCTCTCCGCCTTCACCGACTCCCTGGACCTTTGCAAGTTCAGCCAGTTCGCCGAGGGCCCCGAGGAGTACGCCAAGCAGCTCGCCGCCTACTGGGGCCGCCCCGTGACCCCCGAGGAGATCCTGAGGATCGGGGAGCGCATCTACAACCTGGAGCGCTACTACAACAACCTGGCGGGCTGGGGCGAGGGCTCGGACTACCTGCCCGAGCGCTTCCTCAAGGAGCCCTCCGACTGCGCGGGCTCCAAGGGCCAGGTCACCGAGCTGGACCGGATGCTGGAGGAGTACTACCGGGAGCGGGGCTGGGAGCGGGGCGTGGTTCCCCCGGCCAAGCTCCAGGAGCTCGGCATCCTCTCCCAGGCGGCGGACGACTAGCCCTCCCCGGGGTGGCCCCGGCCTTTGGGCCGGGGCTTTCCCTTAGACTCAGGGGGTATGCCCAAGGTCAACCTTTACGCCACCTTCCGGGACCTCACGGGGAAAAGCCAGCTGGAGCTTCCTGGGGCCACCGTGGGCGAGGTCCTGGAAAACCTGGTCCGGGCCTACCCCGCCCTGAAGGAGGAGCTCTTTGAGGGGGAGGGCCTGGCCGAGCGGGTCTCCGTCTTCCTCGAGGGCCGGGACGTGCGCTACCTCCAGGGCCTCTCCACCCCCCTCTCCCCCGGGGCCACCCTGGACCTCTTCCCCCCGGTGGCGGGGGGCGGGTTTGAACGGACCTTCGGGGCCTTTCCCCCTTGGCTCCTTGAGCGCTACCTGGAGGAGTGGGGCGGGACGAGGGAAGGGGAGGGGGTCTACCGCCTCCCCGGGGCGGTGGTGCGCTTTCGCGAGGTGGAGCCCCTGAAGGTGGGAAGCCTCTCCATCCCCCAGCTTCGGGTGGAAGTGGAAGGGGAAGAGGCTGAGCGGTGGTTTGAACGCATCGCATTCGCCGCAAGCCGGGGCGGGGGGTAGGGCGCTTGTGTTGTAAGATCTTTGCGGCCTCACCCCTTTCATAAGAACTCCCTCTGGGTCTTTCTCTTAGCATGGGGGCATGCGGCTGACCAAACGCCAACGCCGCCCCCCTGGAACACAAGCCGCGGCCTCACCCGGACAACCTGCACGCCCTCTACCGGAAAGCGAAGACCCCGTGGAACGCGCCCGCTGGCACGCCATCTGGCTCCTCGCCACGGGCCACGCCATCCCCCAGGTGGCCCAGACCCTGGGCTACTCCACCTGCTGGGTCCGTGACACCCTCCCCCGTCACAACGAAGGCCAGCCCCCCTTGCTCCCTCCAGAGCTTTGGGAAGCCTTCCGCCAGGCCCTCCTCCAGCCCCATCCCCAGGACGGGATATGGACCATAAGGAACGCCGCCCTGTGGCTCTCGGAGAGGCTAGGTCGTCCCGTGGACCCGAGGCGGGCCTGGAACTGGAGGAAGCGCCTGGGCTTCGCCCCCCTCCGCCCCCGACACCGGGGAGGGACGTCTTCGTGCGCCCAAGTACAGGAGAGAGCGGGTTCTGGCTTTTGCCCCCGGTGAGCGCCGGTCAGCGAAGCTACCTTGTGGCCTTCTCGGAGGTGCTAAAGCGCTTTGCCCAGTTGCGGGGGGCTGGGGAGGGGAAGCTTTTGCTTTCGTCTTGGACCAGGTGGGGTGGCACGTGGCGGGGCGGGTGGAGACGGAGGAGCTTTGGGCGAAGGCGGAGGCCCGGTGTACCTACCTGCAGACCCAGCCGGGCCTGGTTAGGAGCCATACCCTCTTTCACCGGTGGCCGGGAGGATGCTGAGGGAGTGGATCAGGGGGATTTCTTATCAGGCCCTGGGGGAGGCCCCCGTCCCCCTTGAAGCGCTTCCCCTCCTCTACGAGGCCCTCTTCCGCCTGGCGGAGGAGAAGGGCCTTCAGGTCCAAAGCCTGGACCCCGGGGAGGCGGCCCCCACGGGGGGCGTGCGCGCCTGGCGGGTGCGGCTTCTCCTGGAGGGTCCCTACGCCGGGGTCTTGGGCTACCTCGAGGGCCTCCCCGGGCTCGGGAAGCCCCTCTGGGTGGAGGCCTACACCCTGGAGCCCGTGGGCGAGCGGGGAGAGCGCCTCGCCCTAGACCTCGTCCTCAGGGTCCTCGCCCCCTAGGCCCACGGCGGCGTAGAGGGCTTTTTCCTCCGCCTCCGTGAGGGGGCGGGCCTTCCCCGGGGGGAGGTCGCCGAGCTCCAGGGGGCCCAGGGCCAGGCGCTTGAGGCGGAGAACCCGGTTGCCCCGGGCCCGGAACATGCGCTTGATCTGGTGAAACCGCCCCTCCTTGAGGACCACCTCGGCCCAGGTGGGGTCTTCCAGGGGGGTGAGCTCGGCAGGGAGGGTCTTCTTGCCGTCCAGGAGTATTCCTTCCCGGAAGGCCTCCTGGTCCTTAGGCCCCACGGGCCTCTCCAAGTGCACCAGGTAGCGCTTGGCCACCTTGTGCCGGGGGTGGGTGAGGCGGTGGAGGAGGAGGCCGTCGGTGGTGAAGAGCAAAAGCCCCTCGGCGTCCTTGTCCAGGCGGCCCACCGGGGAGAGGTCCCGGGTGGGGAAGCCCTGAAGGAGGGCGTAGACAGAAGGCCCCTCGGTCCGGCTCGTCACGAAGCCTGGGGGCTTGTGCAGGAGGACGTGGAGGTGGCGGCGCACCTCCAGGGGTCTTCCCTCCACTTCCAAGGCGGCGCCCTCCGGCACGCGGAAGCCGGGGTCCTTCACCACCTGGCCCAGGACCCGCACCTTCCCTTGGCGCACCAGCCGGGCCACCTCCTTGCGGCTTCCCAGGCCCAGCCGGGCGAGGACTTTGTCCAGCCTCTCCCCCTTCATCGCTCCGAGGCTCCCTCCAGCCACCAAAGGGTCCCCTGGGCCTCCGCCCGGCCCCGGTTCAGGCCCCGTAAGGGGGCCAGGCGCAAAAGGGCGTGCCCAAAGGCTGGCCGCCCCAGGTCCTGCGTCGCCGAGGCCAAGGAGCGGCGGGCCTGGGAAAACCCCCTGGCGAACTCCTCCCGGTCCAGGGGCGCCATCCTCCTTATCCTAAGGGGCATGAGGCTCTACCAGCTGGACAGCTACGCCACCCGCTTCCAGGCCCGGGTGGAGCGGGTCTGGAGCGACGAAAAGGGGCACTACGCGGTGCTTTCCCAGACCCTCTTCTACCCCGAGTCCGGGGGGCAGCCCGCGGACCGAGGGGTCCTCAGGGGGCCTTTCGGCGAGGTCCAGGTCCTCCACGCCTACGAGGAGGAGAAGGCCTTCGGGGACGTGGTCCACGTGCTCTCCGCGCCCATCCCAGAGGGCGTGGAGGTGGAGGGGGAGATTGACTGGCCGAGGCGCTTCCGCCACATGCAGCGCCACACCGCCCAGCACCTCCTCTCCCAGGCCCTCCTCAGGGCCGGGGGCTACCACACCGTGGCCGTGAGCCTGGACTCCCCGGTGTGCACCGTGGACCTCGAGGAGGAGGCCGAGGAAGCGGGGGTCCTCGAGGCCGAGGCCCTCGCCAACTTCGCCGTCTACGCCGACTACCCGGTGGAGGCCTTTTACGTCTCCGAGGAGGAGCTCGCCCGCTACCCCCTGAGGCGCCCCCCCAAGGTCCGGGGCAAGGTGCGCCTGGTGCGGATCGGCGACTTTGACCTCGCCGCCTGCGGGGGGACCCACCTCAAGACCAGCGCCCAGGCAGGGCCCATCAAGGTCCTCAAGTGGGAGCGGTACAAGGGAGGGACGCGGGTGTACTTCATGGCCGGCTGGGAGGCCCTGGAGGACTACCACGCCAAGCACGCCCTCCTTGCCCGCCTGGCCCTCGCCTTCTCCACGAACCCCTTGGAGCTGGAGAAGCCCATAAGGAAGCTCCAGGACGAGCTCTACGCCCTAAAGGGGGAGAACCAGGCCCTGAGGGAGGGGCTTGCGGAGGCCCTCCTGCCCAGGGCCCTGGAGGAGAAGGCCCTCCTCGTCCCCCTCCCCGTCCTCGGGGAGCTCGGCAAGAGGCTCGCCCGCTTTGAGGGCACCTTCCTCCTCGTCGCCCCCGAGGGGCGGTTCGTGGCCGTGGGGCCGAGGCGGGGGGAGGTGCTGGAGCGCCTCAAGGCCCTGGGGGGCCGGGGAGGAGGGAAGGAGGCGGTCCAGGGCGCCCTTCCCCCGGGGCGGGCGGTGGAGGCTTTGGCCCGGGTGCGGGAACTGCTCTGACCCGGGCCAAAGCCGGCCTTTCCGGGGCCCAGAAGAAGCGCCTGACACTCCCCTGACCCGGCCCCCGCTAGACTGGGGGTGTGGCCACCCTGCTTCTGGTGGAGGACGAGCCCAGCCTGCGCCTGGGGTTGCGGCTGGCCCTCGAGGGGGCGGGGCACCGGGTTTTGGAGGCGGCCACCGCGCAGGAGGCCTGGCCCCTCCTGCGGGAGGCGGAGCTCGTGGTCCTGGACTGGATGCTCCCCGACGAGCCCGGGGTGCGCCTCCTGGACCGGATGCGCCAGGGCCCCTACGAGTCCCTCCCCGTCCTGATGCTCACGGCCCGGGCCGGGGTGCGGGACCGGGTGGAGGGGCTTTCCCGCGGGGCCGACGACTACCTGGTGAAGCCCTTCGCCGTGGAGGAGCTTCTGGCCCGCCTCGAGGCCCTCTTGCGCCGGGCGGGGAAGCGCAAGGTGCTGAGGCGGGGCCCCCTCCTCCTGGACCTGGAGCGGATGGAGGCCCGCCTGGAAGGCAACCCCCTCCCCCTCACCCGGCGGGAGTTTGCCCTCCTCGCCTACCTGGCGGAGCGGCCGGGCCGGGTCTGCACCCGGGAAGAGCTCCTGGAGGCGGTCTGGGGCCCGGACTACCTCGGCACCCCCAGGACCGTGGACCAGCACGTCCTCCAGCTCAGGGAGAAGCTCGGGGAGGACCCCAAGGCCCCCCGCTTCCTGGAGACGGTGCGGGGCGTGGGGTACCGCTTCCGGGAGGAGGCGTGAGCCCCGAGGCCTGGACCCTTCCTTGGGAGGAGGCCCGGGAGGGGCTCGTTGTGCACCGGGACAGGCAGGTGGTCTACCTCAACCCCGCGGCGGCGGAGCTTCTTGCGGTGGACCGGGAGAAGGTCCGGGGCCTGCCCCTCATCCTGGCCCTGCGGGACCACCGCCTGGAGGCCTTGGCCCTAGAGGGGGGAGAGGCGGTGTTGGAGGTGCGGGGCCGGGTTCTTTCGGCGCGGGCCCGCCCGGGCCTCCTCTACCTCCTGGACGTGACCGAGGCCCGGCGCCGGGGCCTCGAGGCGGAGGAGGCCGGGGCTCTCCTCGCTCACGAGTTCCGCACCCCCCTCGCCGGGATGGCCGTCCTCCTCCGGGCCCTCGCCCCCAAGGACCCCCGGGAGGCCCAGGTCCTGGACCTCCTCAAGAAGGAGGTGGCCCGGCTCACCCGGCTGGTGGAAAGCCTCGCCCACCTCCGGCCCGGCCGCCGGGAGGCCTTCGCCCTGGAGGACCTCTGGCTCCGCCTTTCCGCCCTCATGCAGGACCGCCTTCGGGGAAGGCGGGTGGAGGTGGCCCTGGGGCACCGGGTGGAGGCGGACCCCGAGGCCCTCCTCCAGATCCTCCTCAACCTCCTGGACAACGCCCTCAAGTACGGCCAAGACCCCATCCGCCTTCTGAGCCGGGTCCGGGGCGGCCGGCTCTACCTAGAGGTGCGGGACCGGGGGGCGCCCCTTCCCGACTACGAGGGCCTTTTCCAGCCGGGTCGGCGGGGAGGGGAGGGCTCGGGCCAGGGGCTCGGCCTCTACCTGGTGCGCCGCCTGGCCCAGGGCCTGGGCGGGGGGGCTTACGCCTTGCGCGAAGGGGAGGAGAACGTCTTCGGCGTCTGGCTCCCCGTAGACTGAGGAAAGGAGGCGGCATGCGGGAAGCGTTGGACCGAGCCTTGAACCAGCTTCTGGAAGAGAGCCTGAGGATGCTCTCCCTGGTGCGGGAGATGACCCAGGAGGCCACGGAGGCCCTGGTCCAGGCGGACCGGGCCAAGGCCCAGGGGGTGGTGGCCAAGGACAAGGAGGTGGACGCCCTAGAGCTCAAGGTGGAGAACCAGGCCATCGCCGTCATCGCCCGCCACCAGCCCGTGGCCTCGGACCTGCGCCTGATCTTCACCGTGATCAAGGCCCTCACCGATCTGGAGCGGGCGGGGGACTACGCCATGCACGTGGCCGAGGATGCCCTCCTCCTCGCCCAGGAGCCGCCCTTGAAGCGGTACGTGACCCTCCCCGAGATGGGGCGCAGGCTCACGGAGATGATGGACGCCCTGGCCAAGGCGGTGGCCGAGCGGGACGCGGCCTTGGCGCGCCGGGTCCTGGAGATGGACGACCAGGTGGACGGCCTTTACGAGGAGGTGACCCGGGAGCTCATCACCTACATGATGGAGGACCCCCGGACCATCACCAAGGCCCTGACCCTGATGCGGGTGGCCCGGAGCTACGAAAGGCTCGGGGACCACCTGGAAAACATCGCCGAAAGGGTCATCTACTGGCTTACCGGTGAGGTGTACAAGGCCCCGGAGGACGTCTACTGAGGCGCTACTCCGCCTCCACCTCCTCCGTCCCCTGGCGGCGGCCCGCCTTCCACTCCAGGCCCGCCCAGATCAGGTCCATGAGGTCCCCGTCCAGGACGTTTTCCGGGTCGTGGCGCATGAGCCCGGTGCGGTGGTCCTTGACGTAGTTCTTGTCCAGGACGTAGCTCCGGATCTGGCTTCCCCACTCTATGGGCCGCACCTCGCCCCTCAGGGCCTTGAGCTCTTCCTCCCGCTTCTTCCGCTCCAGCTCGTAGAGGCGGGCCTTGAGGATCTTGAGGGCGAGTTCCTTGTTCTTGATCTGGCTCCGCGTGGTCTGGCAGGTCACGGTGATCCCCGTGGGCAGGTGGACCACCCGCACCGCCGAGTCCGTGGTGTTCACCCCCTGGCCCCCGGGCCCCGAGGCCCGCATCACGTCAATGCGGAGCTCCTCGGGCTTGAGCACCACCTCCACCTCCTCGTCCACCTCGGGGATCACCTCCACCCCGGCGAAGGAGGTGTGGCGGCGGCCCGAGGCGTCAAAGGGGGAAGGGCGCACCAGGCGGTGCACCCCGGCCTCGGGGGAAAGGAGGCCGTAGGCGTTCTCCCCCTTGACCAGGATCTGGGCGTAGTCAATGCCCGCCTCGGGCCCAGGGGTGAGGTCCACCACCTCCACCTGGAAGCCCTGGCGCTCGGCGAAGCGGGTGTACATCCTTAGGAGCATCTCCGCCCAGTCGCAGGCCTCCGTGCCCCCGGCCCCGGGCTGGATGGTGAGGATGGCGTTCTTCTCCGCGTGGGGGAAGTTGAGGAGGGTCTGGTGGTAGAGCTCGTCCAGCTTCTTCGCGGCCTCCTCCAGCTCGGGCTTGAGGGCCTCCCGTTCCTCGGCGGGAAGCTCCTCCATGAGCTCCAAAAGGCCCTGGAGGTCGCTTTCCAGGGAGCGGAAGGTGTCCACGGTGCGCCGGAGGCGGGCGGCCTCCTGGCTCACCTTGCGGGCGGCCTCGGGATCGTTCCAGAGGGAGGGGTCCTCGAGGCGCCGCTCCAGCTCTTTTAGACGGGTTTCCTTTTGGGGGATGTCAAAGATACCCCCTGAGGCCTTCCAGGCGTTGCGCGAGGCGTTCCAGGTCCATACCTTTACCAGGATAGCAGATTGCGAAGCGAGGCGCAAGGTGTCTTGATATAGGTACGCTCATCGTTTTATAGTGAAAGACATGAATGTGGAGCGGTGGGCGCAAGCGCTGAAGGAGGAGTACCCCAGGGGCCTTCTGGGAGAGCGGGAGGCCTTGGTGAGCCTTTTGGTGGGAAAGGGGCTTTCCCACGCCGAGGCGGTGGAGGTGGCCCGGGCCCTGGAGGCCCAGGGCTACGCCCACTTCCTCCCCGGGGAGAGGCCCCGCTGGTTCTTTAGCTCCCGGTCTTTGGACCTGAAGGCCCTGATGCGGGCCTTGGACCAGGAGTTCCCCGAGTTCGTGGGGGAGGGGGACGAGGAGGAGGAGGCCTTGGCCTTCCTCGCCGCCCGCCTCGGGGACCGGGAGGTGGCCCGGGAGGTGCTGGAGGCCATGCGGGCCGCGGGGTACGTGGAGCGGGCCTACAGCCCTGAGCTCGCCCGGGACCGCCTCTTCTTCCGCTTCCCGGAGGCCCTCCGCCTCCTGGGGTGAGCGCCCCGCCCCGCCGGGGCCTCAGTCGGCAGCCAGGGCCACGGGGCTTTCCCGGAGGTGCACCCGGGCCCCCAGGGCCTGGAGCCTTTCCGTGAGGTGCTCGTAGCCCCGCTCCAGGAAGTAGACGCCCTCAATCTCCGAGGCGCCTTCGGCGCTCAGGGCCGCCACCACCAAGGCCCCTCCCGCCCGGATGTCCAGGGCCTTGACCTGGGCGCCGTGGAGCCGCCTGCCCTGGACGGTGAGGATCCGGTCCCGCAGGTAGAGCTCCGCCCCCATGCGGGCCAGCTCCCCCACGTGGGTGAAGCGGTCGGGGTAGATGCGGTCCACCACCGTGCTCTGGCCGGGGACGGTGGCCAGGTAGGCGGTGGCGATGGGCTGGAGGTCCGTGGGAAAGCCCGGGTACTCCCGGGCCTCCACGTGGAAGGGGGCGGGGTCCGGGGTGGCCCGGAAGCGGATCCAGTCTTCCCCCACCTCGAGCCGGTGCCCCGAGCGCCAAAGCTTGTCCAAAAGGGCGTCCAGGTGGTCGGGGCGCACGCCTTCCAGGGTGAGGCTTCCCCGGGTGGCGGCCGCCGCCAGGAGGTAGGTCCCGGCCTCTATGCGGTCGGGGATGATGCGGTAGGTGCCGCCCTTTAGCCGGGGCGCCCCCTTGATGCGGACGATGGGGCTTCCCAGCCCCTCCACCTCGGCCCCGAGGAGGGCGAGGAAGTGGCCCAGGTCCACCACCTCGGGCTCCACCGCCGCCTGGACCAGGGTGGCCTCCCCGCCCAGGGCCACGGCCAGCATGGCCTGCTCCGTGCCCCCCACGGTGGGCAGGTCAAAGACCACCCGCCCCGAGAGGGGGCGGGTCCTGCGGGCGTGGAAGGTGCCGTCCTCCTCCCAGACCTCCGCCCCCAGGGCCTCGAGGGCCTTGATGTGTTGGTCCACGGGGCGGAAGCCGAAGGCGCATCCCCCCGGCATGGAGACGTGCCCCTCCCCGGCCCGAGCGAGGAGGGCTCCCCAGACGATGAAGCTCGCCCGCATCTGGCCCACGAGCTCGTAGGGGGCGTGGGTGCTTTTGATCTCCGGGGTCTGGAGGTGGAGGGTCCGGCCCTCCCAGGCGTACTGGGTGCCCAGGTGGGCGAGGAGCTCCAGCATCACCTCCACGTCCCTAAGCCTCGGCACCTCCACCAGGGTGATGGGCTCGGGGGTGAGGAGGCTCGCGGCGAGGATGGGCAGGGCGGCGTTCTTGGCCGGGTAGACCCTAAGCTCCCCCTTCAAGGGGGTGCCGCCTTCCACGTGCAGCACCCGGCTCACGCCCACGCTTTCCGCCCCCTCACGCGCCCCTTGCGCATCATACTCAAGTTGAGCATAGGGTGGAGGTGCGGCATTGTCAAGCAAAGGGGGCTTTTGCTACACTAGGGCCCCTGAAGGAGGGGCATGGCCAAAAAGGAGAAGAAGCGCCTACAGGTGGTGATCTCCGAGGAGCAGGACGCCCTCCTCACCCGCGCCGCCTACGCCCTCTCCAGCCCCGAGCGCCTGGTCTCCAAGTCGGAGGTGGTGCGCCTGGCCATAGAGAAGATCGCCCGGGAGCTGGAAGAGGGGAAGGCCAAGGAGGAGCTGGAAGCCCTCTTGAAGCACCTCAAGGCCGAGGAAGGCGAGGAAGAGGCCTAGCCCGGTAGAATGGCCCCCGTGGTCTTGGCCGGGCGCTACCGCCTCGAGGCCCCCCTGGGCTCCGGGGGCATGGCCGAGGTCTGGCGGGCGGTGGACGAGCGCCTGGGGCGGAAGGTGGCGGTGAAGCTCCTCCACCCCCGGGCCCTCCCGCCCGAGCGGGAGCGCTTCCTCTTGGAGGTCCGGGCCCTCTCCCGCCTCTTCCACCCCGGCATCGTCCAGGTCCTGGACCTGGGGGAGGAGGAGGGGCGTCCCTTCTTTGTCATGGAGCTGGTGGAGGGGGGCACCTTTGACCGGCTGGGCCCCTTTGAGGAGGGGCCGGAAGGGGACGCGATCCTCCGGGGCGCGGAGGAGGTGATGGAGGCCCTGGCCCACCTGCACGCCCAGGGGATCCTCCACCGGGACCTCACCCCCAAGAACATCCTCCTCACCCGGGAGGGCCACCCCAAGGTCATGGACTTCGGCCTCGCCTACCTGCTCCAGGAGAGCCGTCACCTCACGCGCACGGGGTACACCCTCGGCACCCCCACCTACATGGCCCCGGAGCAGGCCAAGGGCCTCCCCCTCACCCCCAAGGCCGACCTGTACAGCTTTGGGGCCGTGCTCTACCGCACCCTCACGGGCCGCCCGCCCTTTGAGGGGGAGAACGACCAGGCGATCCTCTTCCAGCACGTCTACGAGGAGCCCAAGCCCCCCGAGGCCCTGAACCCGGCCGTGCCCCGGGCCGTGGGGGAGGCGGTTTTGGCCCTCCTGGCCAAGCACCCCGAGGAGCGCCCCTCCCACCCCGGCCTCTTCCGCGGGGTGCTGGCGGGCTTCCAGGCCCTGCGCCTGGCCACGCCCAGGGCGGGGGCGAGCCGCTCCGGCCACTACCCCTTCGCCCCCGAGCCCCGAAGGCTTGCCCTCAAGGGGAGGGTGGACCTGGGCGGAGAGGCCGCCTGGCCGGGGGAGATGGTCTACGCCGGCGGGCGGGTTTTCCTCGGGGTGGGNCGGAGCCTGGTGGCGGTGGACCTCCTCACCGGGGAGGTGGCCCGGGTGGCCTTGCCCGACGAGGTGACCGCCCCGCCCGTGGTGCGCAAGGGAGGGGTGTACGTGGGGGCTTGGGACGGCCGCGTCCGCCGCTTCCGGGGCCAGAGCCTGGAGTGGTCGGCGGAGACGGGGGCCGAGGTAACCGCCGCCTGCCTCGTGGTGGGGGAGCGGGTCTACGTGGGAAGCCGCGACGGAACCCTCTATGCCTACGAGAAGGACCGGCCCCTCTTCCGCTTCCGCGCCGGGGGGCACCTCTCCGCAAGCCCCACCTTCTACCGGGGCATGGTCTTCGTGGGAAGCGAGGACGGCTGGCTCTACGCCTTAGACCCCAAGGACGGGGGGGTGCGGTACAAGGTGCGCACGGGACCCGTCCACGCCCCCGTGGCCGGCTACAAGGGCGTCCTCTACATCCCCACCTGGCAAGGGGAGGTGTACGCCTTTGACCCCTTGAGCCGGGAGACCCTCTGGAGCGTCGCCCTGGAGGGCGAGATCTGGGGCGGCCTGGCCGTGGGGGAGGAGCACGTGTACGTGGCCGGGTGGGACGGGGTCCTCCGGGCCCTGGACCGCCTCACCGGGGAGGAGGTCTGGAGCCTCGAGGTGGGGAAGACCACCGCCGGCCTCGCCTACGCCCAGGGCCACGTCTACGCGGCCACGGAGGAGGGCCGGCTGCTCGCGGTGGACCGGCGGGGGCAGGTGGTCTTTGAGGCCTCGGGCCTCGGGCCCGTGCAGGTGCCGCCCCTGCCCCTTCCCGAGGAGGTCCTGGTGGTCAGCCTCTCCGGCAGGCTTTACCGCTTCGGCGTAGGATAGGGGCATGGAGGCGGTGAAAACCGACAGGGCGCCCGCGGCCATCGGCCCCTACGCGCAGGCGGTGAAGGCGGGAGGCTTCGTCTTCGTCTCCGGCCAGATCCCCCTCGCCCCCGACGGCTCCCTGGTGGAGGGGGATATCCGGGTCCAGACGGAGCGGGTGATGGAGAACCTGAAGGCGGTCTTGGAAGCGGCGGGTTCCGGCCTCTCCCGCGTGGTCCAGACCACCTGCTTCCTCGCCGACATGGAGGACTTCCCCGGCTTCAACGAGGTCTACGCCCGCTACTTCACCCCGCCTTACCCCGCCCGGGCCACGGTGGCGGTGAAGGCCTTGCCCCGGGGGGTCCGGGTGGAGGTGGCCTGCGTGGCCCTGGCCGAGTAGGGGCACTCTTTTCTGCAAGGCGGCGAAAACCCGTAGAATGGGCCCATGAGCATCCCCGAGGAGCTTTGGCGCCGCTTCCAGGAAGGGGACCCCAGGGCCTTGGCCCGGGCCTTGACCTTGGTGGAGTCGGGCCACCCCGCAGGCCGGGAGCTTTTGAAGCGGGTCCGGGGGAAAGGGCGGGCCAAGGTGGTGGGCGTGACGGGAAGCCCCGGGGCGGGGAAGAGCACCCTGACCGACCGGCTCATCCTCGAGGCCCGGAAGCGGGGGGAGCGGGTGGCCGTCTTGGCCGTGGACCCCTCCAGCCCCTTCAGCGGGGGGGCCATCCTCGGCGACCGGATCCGGATGATGCGCCACCACCAGGACCCCGGGGTCTACATTCGCTCCATGGCCTCCCGGGGGGCCTTGGGTGGGCTGGCCGGGGCCACGGTGGCCGCCCTGAGCCTCCTCGAGGCCTTCGGCTTTGACCGCATCTTCGTGGAGACGGTGGGGGTGGGGCAGAGCGAGGTGGACATCGCCCGGGTGGCGGACACCACCCTGCTCGTCCTCACCCCGGCCGCGGGGGACGCGGTCCAAGCCTTCAAGGCCGGGGTCATGGAGATCGCCGACGTTTTCGCCGTCAACAAGTTTGACCTGCCCGGTGGGGAGCGGATCGTTCAGGAGCTCAAAAGCGCCTTGGAGCTCTCCCCGCCCCGGCCCGGGGGGTGGCGCCCTCCCATCCACCCCACGGTGGCGGCCAGCGGCGAGGGGGTGGAGGCCCTCTTTGAGAGCCTCGAGGCCCACCACCGCCACCTCGTGGAGCACGGGCTTTTGGAGGCACACCGCCTGGAGCGGGCCCGGTTTGAGGTGGAGAGCGTCATCCAGGAGTGGGGCCGCCAAAGAACCCAGGGGGCGGGCGCCTTGGTGGCCCGGGTGGCCCGGGGGGAGCTCACCCCCGAGGAGGCGGCCCTAGCCCTTCTTGGCCCGGGCCCGGAGGCGGAGGAGGGCGCGCTTTAGCATCTCCCGCTCGTTGGGGTAGGAGAGGCGTTCCAGCGCCTCGCTCGCCGGGAGGAAAAAGGCGTCCTCCACCTCCGTGAGCTGGGGCCTGGGGGTGCCCCCCAGGTGGCGCATGAGGAAGTAGTGGACCTCTTTGCTCACCGTCACCGGGCCCTCGGGCTCGTGGACGGTGAAGTAGTAGCGCACCCGCCCCAAAGGGGCAAGGACCGAGGCCTCCACTCCGGTCTCCTCCCGCACCTCCCGCACGGCGGTCTCCGGGTAGCGTTCCCCGGGCTCCACCTGGCCCTTGGGGAGGGTGACGACCCGGCCACCCCTCAAGGACACCACCAGGACCTCGGGAGGATCCCCCTTGAGGACCACCCCCCCCGCGGAGACCACGCGCCGGGTGGGCCTTTGCCCCTTTCGCTTCCTGCGCAAACCCCCTCCTTACGGCAACAAAAAAGGGCGCCCAAGGGCGCCCCGAGGACCCGAGAAGGGGAGAAGGCAGGCTTTTGTTAGCTCCTTAGAAAGGAGGTGATCCAGCCGCACCTTCCGGTACAGCTACCTTGTTACGACTTCGCCCCAGTCACGGGCCCTACCCTCGGCGCCTGCCCGTAGGCTCCCGGCGACTTCGGGTAGAGCCCGCTCCCATGGCGTGACGGGCGGTGTGTACAAGGCCCGGGAACGTATTCACCGCGGCATGGCTGATCCGCGATTACTAGCGATTCCGGCTTCATGGGGTCGGGTTGCAGACCCCAATCCGAACTGGGCCCACCTTTTTGCGATTAGCTCCCCGTTGCCGGGTGGCATCGCTTTGTAGTGGGCATTGTAGCACGTGTGTCGCCCAGGCCGTAAGGGCCATGCTGACCAGACGTCGTCCCCTCCTTCCTCCCGCTTTCGCGGGCAGTCCCGTTAGAGTGCCCGGCCGAACCGCTGGCAACTAACGGCGGGGGTTGCGCTCGTTGCGGGACTTAACCCAACACCTCACGGCACGAGCTGACGACGGCCATGCAGCACCTGTGCTAGGGCTCCCCTCGCGGGGCACCCCAGGCTTTCACCCGGGTTCCCTAGCATGTCAAGGCCTGGTAAGGTTCTTCGCGTTGCTTCGAATTAAACCACATGCTCCACCGCTTGTGCGGGCCCCCGTCAATTCCTTTGAGTTTCAGCCTTGCGGCCGTACTCCCCAGGCGGCGCGCTTAACGCGTTAGCTTCGGCCCCCAGGAGACCCAGAGACCTAGCGCGCATCGTTTAGGGCGTGGACTACCCGGGTATCTAATCCGGTTTGCTCCCCACGCTTTCGCGCCTCAGCGTCACGGGTGGACCAGGTGGCTGCCTTCGCCATCGGCGTTCCTCCCGGTATCTGCGCATTTCACCGCTACTCCGGGAATTCCACCACCCTCTCCCACCGTCTAGCCTGAGCGTATCCCACGCTCCCCCACGGTTGAGCCGTGGTCTTTCACATGGGACGCCCCAGGCCGCCTACACGCCCTTTACGCCCAGTGAATCCGGGTAACGCTCGCGCCCTCCGTATTACCGCGGCTGCTGGCACGGAGTTGGCCGGCGCTATTACCCCGGTACCGTCAGTCCCCTCGTCGGGGGTTTCGTCCCGGGTTCAGGAGTTTACACCCCGAAGGGCTTCTTCCTCCAAGCGGCGTCGCTCCGTCAGGCTTGCGCCCATTGCGGAAGATTCCTAACTGCTGCCTCCCGTAGGAGTGGGGCCCGTGTCTCAGTGCCCCTGTGGCCGGCCATCCTCTCAGACCGGCTACCCGTCGTCGCCTTGGTGGGCCATTACCCCACCAACTAGCTGATGGGACGCGGGCCCATCCGGAAGCGGGCAAAGCCCTTTGGACACACCCCAAGGGGCGGGTCCACATGGGGGATTAGCCCGAGTTTCCCCGGGTTGTCCCCCTCTTCCGGGTAGGTCACCCACGCGTTACTCACCCGTCCGCCGCTGACCACGGAGTAAAACCCCGCGGCCCGCACGACTTGCATGTCTTAGGCACGCCGCCAGCGTTCACCCTGAGCCAGGATCAAACTCTCCAACAAATCAACGCCCTAAACGGGCGTAGAGCTCAGATGCTTGGCCTGCCTTCTCCCCTTTTCAAGATCCCCCTGCTTGGGCTTTCGCCCGCGCAGCAAAAGCCATGCTATCAATCCCCCTCCTTTTTGTCAAGGCTTGCGAGGGAGCGGATCTCCTCAATGAAGCGCTCCACCGAGTCAAACTCGCGGTAGACGGAGGCGAAGCGGATGTAGGCCACGTGGTCCAGCTCCTTGAGGAAGGCCAGGGCCTTGAGCCCGATCTCCTCCGAGGTGATCTCCGGGCCCGAGACCTGGTCCTCAAAGGTGTAGGCGAAGCGGCGCAGGACCTCCTCGCTCACGGGGCGCTTCTCGCAGGCGAGGAGGAGGCCCCTTAGGAGCTTGTCGGGGTTGAAGGGCTCCTTGCGCCCGTCCCGCTTGACCACCATGAGGGGCTCAAGCTGGGTGCGCTCGTAGGTGGTGAAGCGGCGTCCGCAGGAGGGGCACTCCCGCCGCCTGCGGATGGCCATGCCCTCGTCGGAGGGCCTCGAGTCCACCACCCGGGTGTCGGGGTGGCCGCAGTAGGGGCACTTCATGGCAGCTCCCTCAAGGCGGCGTAGGGTTCAAACTCCAAGGGGGGCTCGGGGAGCTGGACCTCGAGGACCACCCCCCGGATCCCCTCGGAGACCATGGACCCCAGGCCCAAGGCGGCCCGGACCAGGGGCAGGTCGTAGGGGTCGCCCACGGGGTCGCGGGAGGGGACCACGCCGTTCACCCGCACCCCGGGGAAGGTGCGGGTGGCCCCTTCAATGAGGCCCTCCACCGCCTTGCGCACGGAGACGGTGTGGGGCTCTATTCGGGCTGCGGGCGGCAGGACGATGGTCACGAACCCGCCCCCCGCCAGGTGGCGCAGCCCCTGCTGGAGGACGTAGAGGCTGGACTTCACGTCCTGGCTCATGAGGTCGTACCACTCGCCCTCCAAAAGCTCCACGAAGGGCGTCTTGCTCTCGGCGGTGGTCACGTGGACGATGCCGTCCAGGAGGCCGAAGAGCTCCTCCACTTTTTCAAAGGTGCTGGTCACGTCCAACACCACGCTCATGTCCCCGCGGATGGGGATGGCCGTGGCCCCAAGGGCCTCCACCTCCGAGGCCACCCCCGTGGCGAGCTCCACGTCGGGGTCCACGGCGATGACCGTGGCCCCGTTGCGCCCGTACCCGTGGGCGATGGCCCGCCCGAACCCCCGGCCCGCGCCCGTGACCATGACGATCTTCCCCTCGAGGCCCAGAAGGTCCCGTGACATCACGGCCCATTGTAAGGGAGAATAAAGCCATGGCGCGCATCCGGGTGGTCCAAGGGGACATCACCGAGTTCCAAGGGGACGCCATCGTCAACGCCGCCAACAACTACCTGAAGCTCGGGGCCGGGGTGGCGGGGGCGATCCTGAGGAAGGGCGGCCCCTCCATCCAGGAGGAGTGCGACCGCATCGGCAAGATCCGGGTGGGGGAGGCGGCGGTCACGGGGGCGGGGAACCTCCCGGTGCGCTACGTGATCCACGCCGCCGTCCTCGGGGACGAGCCCGCGAGCCTGGAGACGGTGCGCAAGGCCACGAAAAGCGCCCTGGAGAAGGCGGTGGAGCTCGGCTTGAAGACCGTGGCCTTTCCCCTTTTGGGCACGGGGGTGGGGGGGCTTCCCGTGGAGGCCGTGGCCCGGGTGATGCTGGAGGAGATCAAGAAGGCCCCGGACACCCTGGAGGTCACCCTCTACGGCTACCGCGAGGAGGACGCCGAGGCCATCCGCCGGGCCCTTTAGGGGGCTTGTTCTTCCCCGGACGCTTGGCCTTCGCCTCCGCCCGGGACCTCGGGGGAGGGGGTTTCGGGCTTGGGGAAGTAGCCCTGGGCCAGGAGCCTGAGGTCCGCCTCGCCCACCTTGCCGTCCCCGTCCAGGTCCTCCTTGAGCGCCTTCCCTTCCCGGCCCCAGGCCTGGGCGAGCCTTAAAAGCTCGGCGAAGGGCTTCCCCCGGGGAAGGGGCTGGCCCAGGGGCTTCCCCTCCTTGTCGTAGAAGACCACCTTGGGGGAAAGCCTCGGGACGAGGGGCTTTTGGGGGGTGAGGAGGAAGCGGAAGGCTTCCCGGTCCTTCACGGGCTTGGCGAAGGCCATGTCCAGCCGCAAAAGCCGCGTGGCCGGGTCGTAGTCCAGGAGGTGGGCGGGGCTTAGGGCTTTGAGGCCTGCGAGGTCGGGCTCGAGGTCGGCGAGGCGCACCTCCATCTGGAAGCCCACCGCCTCCCGGCCCTCCACCCGGGCGAGGAGGAGGAAGGGGCCCTCCACCTGGGCCGGGGGGAGGACGAGGGCGAGCCTCGGCGGGGGCGGGTCGGAGACGGTGAGGGTGAGCCTTTGGGCGCGGCTGTTCTTGGCGGCGTCCTCCACGGTGAGGAGGAGGGGGAAGCTTCCCTTCTCCTTGGGCACCCCGAAAAGCCTCCCCCCCTGGAAGCTCAGCCCCTCGGGGAGCTTCCCGTCCAGGGTGAAGCTGTAGGGCCGCACCCCCCCTTCGGCGGCGAGGCTTGCGCTATAGGGCTCGCCGAGGTAGGCGGGGGGGAGGCTCGTGGCGGTGAGGCGCAGGGGGTCCAGGCCCGCTCCCACGTCCTGGGCGCCGCAGGCGGCGAGGAGGAGGGCCAGAGGCCAGAGCTTCCGCATAGGGCCAGTCTAGCGGGTATAGTTGAGGGCATGGTGAAGCCGGACTGGTGGATCCGGGAGATGGCGCGAAAGGGCATGATTGAGCCCTTTGAGGAAAGGCTCGTGCGGGAGGGGGTCATCAGCTACGGGCTTTCCTCCTTCGGGTACGACCTCCGGGCCGCCCCCGAGTGGAAGATCTTCACCAACGTCTTCTCCAGCCTGGTGGACCCCAAGAACTTTGACCCCAAGAGCTTCGTGGAGTACGAGGGGGAGGAGGTGGTGATCCCCCCAAACTCCTTCGCCCTCACCCGGAGCCTGGAGTACATCCGCATGCCCGACAACGTGATCGCCATCGCCCTGGGCAAGAGCACCTACGCCCGGTGCGGCATCGTGGTGAACGTGACGCCTCTGGAGCCCGGCTGGGAAGGCCACGTCACCCTGGAGATCTCCAACACCACTCCCCTTCCCGCCAAGGTCTACGCAGGCGAAGGCATCGTCCAGCTCCTCTTCCTGGAGGGCCCCCGCCCCGAGGTCACCTACCGGGACCGCAAAGGGAAGTACCAGGGGCAGAAGGGGATCACCCTCCCCCGGGTTTAGGCCATGATCCCCGAGGGCACCCGCTTCCTTTTGCCCCCCGAGGCCCGGCTCAAGGCCGAGGTGGTGGGGAAGCTCCAGCACCTCTTCCGGCGCCACGGCTACGAGCCCGTGGAGCTTCCCGCCCTGGAGCTTTACGACCCCGACCACCCCCTGGCGGAAAGGGCCTTCAAGCTGGTGGACAAGACGGGGGAGGTCTTGGCCTTAAGGAGCGAGTTCACCACCCTCCTCGCCAAGCTCCTCCGGGCCCACCTGGGAGAGGGCGCGCACCGCTTCCAGTACGCTGGGCCCCTTTGGCTCAGGGAGGCGGACGCGGAGCTTGGGCGCCTTCGGGAGTACACCCAGGTGGGCCTGGAGCTTTTGGGGGCCACGGGGCCCTTGGCGGACGCCGAGGTGCTGGAGCTGGCCTTCGCCGCCCTCGAGGCCTTAGGGGTCCAGGGGGAGGTGGAGGTGGGCTTGCCGAGCCTCGTGGGGGAGGTGCTCAAGGCCTCGGGGCTTCCCGAGGCCCTGCAAAGGCGGGCCCAGCAGGCCATCCACCGCAAAAACCTCCCCGAGCTCAAGGGGCTTCTCGCAGAAAGCCCCGTCCCCGAGGAGGCGCGGAAGGTCCTCCTCGCCCTCCCCGACCTCTACGGAGGGCGGGAGGTCTTGAAGGAGGCGCGGGGCCTTCCGCTGCCCCCCAAGGCCCAGGAGGCCCTCGCCCAGCTGGAGAGGACCCTGGACCTCCTGGGAAGGCCCGTCCTCCTGGACCTGGGCATGGCCCGGCGCTACGAGTACTACTCGGGGATCTTCTTCCGGGCCTACACCCCGGGGTTCGGCCTTCCCCTCCTCGGGGGCGGGCGGTACGACGGGGCCCTTTTCCCCAAGGCCGCGGGCTTCGCCCTGGGGGTGGAGAGGCTCCTCGAGGCCTTGCGGCTTCCCAAGGAGGAGGAGCCCCCGGAGGTCTTGGCCCTGGACCTCAAGGCCCTCCGCCGCTTCGCCCGGGAGCGGCGCACGGAGCTTTTCCACGGGGAGGACCCCGTGGCCTACGCCCGAAGGCGCGGCATCCCCTTCCTCGCCCGGGGGGAGGAGCTTTTCCGCGTGGAGGAGGCATGAGGCGCTTCGCCCTCACCGTGGCCCTGCCCAAGGGGCGGATGTTCCGGGAGGCCTACGAGGTCCTCAAGCGGGCGGGCTTGGACCTCCCCGAGGTGGAGGGGGAGAGGACCCTCCTTCACGGAAAGGAGGGGGGCGTGGCCCTTCTGGAGCTTCGCAACAAGGACGTCCCCATCTACGTGGACCTGGGGATCGCCGAGATCGGGGTGGTGGGCAAGGACGTGCTTTTGGACTCGGGGAGGGACCTTTTTGAGCCCGTGGACCTGGGCTTTGGGGCCTGCAGGCTCTCCCTCATAAGGCGCCCCGGGGATACGGGGCCCATCCGCCGCGTCGCCACCAAGTACCCGAACTTCACCGCGAGGCTCCTCAAGGAAAGGGGCTGGGCGGCGGACGTGGTGGAGCTTTCCGGGAACATTGAGCTCGCCGCGGTCACCGGCCTGGCCGACGCCGTGGTGGACGTGGTGCAGACGGGGGCCACGCTGAGGGCGGCGGGGCTTGTTGAGGTGGAGGTCCTCGCCCACTCCACGGCGAGGCTCGTGGTGAACCGGCAGGCCCTCAAGCTCAAGCGGGCGGTCCTCAAGCCCTTGATCCAGAGGCTCAGGGAGCTTTCCGGATCATGAGGGAGCGTACGGAGGCGCGGAGGCGAAGGATAGAGGAGGTCCTAAGGCGGCGGCAGCCCGACCTCACCGTCCTCCTGGAGAACGTGCACAAGCCCCACAACCTCTCGGCCATCCTGCGCACCTGCGACGCCGTGGGGGTCCTCGAGGCCCACGCCGTGAACCCCACGGGCGGGGTGCCCACCTTCAACGAGACGAGCGGGGGCAGCCACAAGTGGGTCTACCTGCGGGTCCACCCCGACCTCCACGAGGCCTTCCGCTTCCTGAAGGAAAGGGGCTTCACCGTCTACGCCACCGCCCTTAGGGAGGACGCGCGGGACTTCCGGGAGGTGGACTACACGAAGCCCACCGCCGTCCTCTTCGGGGCGGAGAAGTGGGGGGTTTCCGAGGAGGCCTTGGCCCTGGCGGACGGGGCCATCAAGATCCCCATGCTGGGGATGGTCCAGAGCCTGAACGTCTCCGTGGCCGCCGCCGTGATCCTCTTTGAGGCGCAGCGGCAGAGGCTCAAGGCGGGGCTTTACGACAGGCCCCGCCTGGACCCGGAACTCTACCAGAAGGTGCTTGCGGATTGGCTCAGGAAGTGAGGAAGGCCTCCTCCTCCAGGAGTTCTTCCAGGGACTTGGCCTTGACCCCGAGCACGGAAACCCAGACCTGAAGCTCCCCCCAGGCCTCCTCGTCTTCTGGATTCTCCTTGGCCCTTTTCCAAGCGCTCTGAAAGGCCCGGGAGGCCTCCTCCAGCTCGTCCAGGAGAACTTCCAGGACCTCCCGCAAGCGCTCCTTGCGCACGCGTTTCCGGGCTTCCGTCTTGGGCATCCTACCTCCTTCCCATTCTACGGAGGAGCCGTTCCACCCGCCCTGGGTAGGTCCGGATCTCCTTTTCCCAGTAGCGGATGAGCTCCCACCTGGGCTCGGGACGACGCAGCTCCTCCTCTATCTTGGCCTGGTGCTCGCGGATACGCGCCTGGTAGCTTTCCACGCTTTTGCGCAACCGCCTATTGCCCATTCACGTACGTGAGCCAGCCCTCGTACTCCGGCCGCCGCCCGGTGACGGCCTCGAGGTAGACCTCCCGGAGCCTCAAGGCCACGGGCCCGGCCGTGCCCTTCCCGATGGGCCTCCAGTCAATCATGGACACCGGGGTCACCTCGGCGGCGGTCCCGGTCATGAAGACCTCGTCGGCCATGTAGAGCTGGTCCCGGGTGGCCCGCACCACCTGCACCTCGTAGCCCAAGTCCTTGGCGATGCGGATCACGGAGTCCCGGGTGATGCCCTCGAGGTTCACCGAGTGCTCCAGGGCGTAGATCACCCCGTCCCGCACGAAGAAGAGGTTCTCCCCGCTCCCCTCGGCCACGTACCCCTCCTCGTCCAGGAGGAGGGCCTCGTCGGCCCCGGCGGCCACCGCCTCCATCTTGGCGAGGGCCGAGTTCACGTAGTTGCCGCCCACCTTGGCCTTGCCGGGCATCACGTTCGCGGGGAAGCGGGCCCAGGAGCTGGTGATGAGCCTGGCCCCCTTGCGCACCGCCTCCTCCCCCAGGTAGGCCCCCCATTCCCAGGCGGCCACCATCACCTCGGCGGGGTTGTTGGGGAGGGGATTGACCCCTAGGGCCTTCGCCCCCATCCAGGCCAGAGGGCGGATGTAGCAGCTCCTGTAGCCGTTTCTCCGCACCACCTCCTTGATGGCCTCCTCCAGCTCCTCCGGGGCGAAGGGGATCTCCATGCGGAGCACCTTGGCGGAGTTGTAGAAGCGCTTCACGTGCTCCTTGAGCCGGAAGATGGCGGGGCCTTTGGCGGTCTCGTAGGCCCTTATCCCCTCAAAGACGCTGGTGCCGTAGTGGAGGGCGTGGCTTAGGACGCTGGTCTTGGCCTCCTCCTGGGGGACAAAGGCCCCGTTCATCCAGATGAGCCCGGCCTTGATCTGCACGTCGCCGCCCTTGGCCTCAGCCTTGGTCATGGCGAACCTCCGCCCCCATCATAGCGCTTTCTTGCGCCCTTGCGTTGGAGCGCAACAGGGCGAAGGCTCGCCGCGCTTCCTCGGCCAGGGCCCGGAGCAAGGGAGCCTTGAGGCTTCCCTCCCGGAAAAGGAGGTAGACGGTGCGCCCGGCCCCGGGGGGGCTTAGGGGGCGCAACCGGGTCCTTTGGGCCGGAGAGAGGGTCCAGAGGGCCACCTCGGGGAGGAGGGTGAGCCCCCCCACGGCGTCCACCAAGCGGACGAGGGTCTCCAGGTCTCCGCTTTGGAACTCCACGGACCGCCCGCCGAGGCTCGGACGGCACACGGAGAGGACCTGGTCCCGGAAGCAGTGTCCCTCGGCGAGGACCCAGGTGTCCTCGAGGGGAATCTCCAGAGGATGGACCGCCTCCCGCTCAAAGAGGGGGTGGCCCGGGGCCACATAGGCCCAGAAGGCCTCGGCGAAGAGGGGCTCGGCCCCGAG
Source organism: Thermus thermophilus HB8 (assembly GCF_000091545.1). Taxonomy (GTDB): domain Bacteria; phylum Deinococcota; class Deinococci; order Deinococcales; family Thermaceae; genus Thermus; species Thermus thermophilus. The sequence goes on along the minus strand of NC_006461.1, from coordinate 123,934 downwards.
GCCTGGGTGCCGCTCCTCCGTGCCCACAAGCCCTGCGTCCAGGCTTCCTTCCTCTAACCCCCGTACGATCCCCGGGGTGAGCTCCTCCCGCACCGAGAGGGAAAGCCGGGGGTAACGCGCCTTCAGCTCCGGAAGGAGCCGGGGAAGGAGGTAGGGGGCAAGGGTGGGGATGACCCCGAGCCGGAAGGGGCCTTGGAAGCAGGCCTCTTCCCCCTGCACCAAAAGCCTGAGCCTTTCCACTTCCTCGAGGACCCTCCGGGCCTGGGCCACCGCCACCCGGCCCGCCTCCGTGAGCGTGCCCTTCCTCCGGTCAAAGAGCCTTGTCCCCAGGGCTTCCTCCAGCTTGCGGATCTGGACGGAGAGGGCGGGCTGGGTGAGGTAGACCCGTTCCGCGGCCCGGGTGAAGCTTCCTTCCTCGGCCAAGGCCACGAGGTAGCGCAGCTGGTCTAGGGTCAGCTTCATAATCCTGGCTTATTCTAGCGCCAAGCAAGATCTATTTGACTTATGGGCACTCCCCCTTTTAGGGTGAGGGCGTCCCTGGGGCCAAGCCCAGGGCGAAAGGAGGGAGAAGATGTTCCTGAGGATAGACCGCCTGCAGATTGAGTTGCCCATGCCCAAGGAGCAGGACCCCAACGCCGCCGCCGCGGTCCAGGCCCTTCTGGGCGGGCGCTTCGGGGAGATGTCCACCCTGATGAACTACATGTACCAGTCCTTCAACTTCCGGGGGAAGAAGGCCCTGAAGCCCTACTACGACCTCATCGCCAACATCGCCACCGAGGAGCTGGGCCACATTGAGCTGGTGGCGGCCACCATCAACAGCCTCCTGGCCAAGAACCCCGGGAAGGACCTGGAGGAGGGGGTGGACCCGGAAAGCGCCCCCTTGGGCTTCGCCAAGGACGTGCGCAACGCCGCCCACTTCATCGCCGGCGGGGCCAACAGCCTGGTCATGGGGGCCATGGGGGAGCACTGGAACGGGGAGTACGTCTTCACCAGCGGCAACCTGATCCTGGACCTCCTCCACAACTTCTTCCTGGAGGTGGCGGCCCGGACCCACAAGCTCCGGGTCTACGAGATGACCGACAACCCCGTGGCCCGGGAGATGATCGGCTACCTCCTGGTGCGGGGCGGGGTGCACGCCGCCGCCTACGGCAAGGCCCTGGAGAGCCTCACCGGGGTGGAGATGACCAAGATGCTCCCCATCCCCAAGATTGACAACAGCAAGATCCCCGAGGCCAAGAAGTACATGGACCTCGGCTTCCACCGGAACCTCTACCGCTTCAGCCCCGAGGACTACAGGGACCTCGGGCTCATCTGGAAGGGGGCCTCTCCCGAGGACGGCACGGAGGTGGTGGTGGTGGACGGCCCGCCCACGGGGGGTCCCGTCTTTGACGCGGGCCACGACGCCGCCGAGTTCGCCCCCGAGTTCCACCCGGGCGAGCTCTACGAGATCGCCAAGAAGCTCTACGAGAAGGCCAAGTAACCCTTAGCCTGGCCCGTAGCGCCCTCCCGGGAGGGCCCGGGCCAGGCCCTTTAGCTCCAAGAGGGTGAGGAGGGAGAGCACCCGCTCCGGGGGGATCCCCAGGGCCATGGCCAGGGCCTCGGGGAGCGCCTCCTTCTTTTCCTGCAGGAGGGCGTAAAGGGCTTCCTCCTCCGGGGAGAGGCCCGGGAGGGGCTTGGGCCTTGCGGACATTCCCAGGTAGGAGAGGACGTCCTCGGCGGAGAGCACCGGGTAGGCCCCGTCCTGGATGAGGCGGTTCGCCCCCAGGGAGCGCTCGTCCGTGGGCCTTCCGGGCACGGCCAGCACCTCCTTGCCGAGCTCCAGGGCGTGGCGGGCGGTGATGAGGGCCCCGGAGTCCAGGGGGGCCTCCACCACGACCACTGCCCGGCAAAGCCCGGCGATGAGGCGGTTTCGCCGGGGAAAGAACTCGGGCTTAGGGCCGGTCCCGAAGGGGAACTCGGAGAGGAGGTCCATCCGTTGGGCCAAAGGGCGGTTTTCCGGGGGGTAGACCCGGTCCAGGGCGCTTCCCAAGACGCCCAGGGTGCGCCCCCCGGCCTCGAGGGCCCCGAGGTGGGCCTCCCGGTCTATGCCCCGGGCGAGGCCCGAGACCACCCAAAGCCCGGCCTCGGCCAGCTCCCGGGCGAGCCTCCTGGCAAAGGCCAGGGCCCAAGGGGAGGCCCGGCGCGTGCCCACGAGGGCCACCGCCTCCCTTTCCGGGGGAAGCTCCCCCTTCAGGTAGAGGTGGGTGGGCGGCTGGGGAAGCGCCCTCAGCCCCTCGGGGAAGCCCTCCTCCCAGAGGCCCAGGAGGCGCACCCCTAGGGCCTCGGCGCGCCCCCTTTCCCTTTCCGCCTGGGCCTCGGCCTCGGGGAGGTGCCGCCAGGCCTCGGGGAAGCGCTCCCGCAGGAAGCCCAGAGGGTCCTCCGCCTTTAGGACCTCCAAAAGCCGCTTGGGGCCGATGCCCGGGAGGAGGGCGAGGGCCAAGGGGTCCACGCCTGGAGTATACTGGAAGCCTTGGAAGGTCCGGCCCCCGCCCCCACGGGCGAATCCTCAGGGCCGGGATCACCTGGAGAAACCATGGCGGAAAAGACCTATTCCGGATTCGTGGCCATCGTGGGCAAGCCCAACGTGGGCAAGTCCACCCTGCTCAACAACCTCCTCGGGGTGAAGGTGGCCCCCATAAGCCCCCGCCCCCAGACCACCCGCAAGCGCCTCCGCGGGATCCTCACCGAGGGAAGGCGGCAGATCGTCTTCGTGGACACCCCGGGGCTGCACAAGCCCATGGACGCCCTGGGGGAGTTCATGGACCAGGAGGTGTACGAGGCCCTCGCCGACGTGAACGCCGTGGTCTGGGTGGTGGACCTGCGCCACCCCCCGACCCCGGAGGACGAGCTGGTGGCGCGGGCGCTCAAGCCCCTCGTGGGGAAGGTGCCCATCCTCCTCGTGGGGAACAAGCTGGACGCCGCCAAGTACCCCGAGGAGGCGATGAAGGCCTACCACGAGCTTCTGCCCGAGGCCGAGCCGCGGATGCTCTCCGCCCTGGACGAAAGGCAGGTGGCCGAGCTCAAGGCGGACCTTCTCGCCCTCATGCCGGAAGGCCCCTTCTTCTACCCGGAGGATTACGCCAAAAGCGACCAGACCTTCGGGGAGTGGGTGGCGGAGATCCTCCGGGAGGAGGCCATGAAGCGCCTCTGGCACGAGGTGCCCTACGCCGTGGCCACCAAGGTGGAGGAGGTGGCGGAAAGGGAGAACGGCGTGCTCTACATCAAGGCCATCCTCTACGTGGAGCGCCCCTCCCAGAAGGCCATCGTCATCGGCGAGGGCGGGCGGAAGATCAAGGAGATCGGTCAGGCCACGAGGAAGCAGCTCGAGGCCCTCCTCGGCAAGAAGGTGTACCTGGACCTCGAGGTCAAGGTCTACCCCGACTGGCGCAAGGACCCCGAGGCCCTTCGGGAGCTCGGCTACCGCTCCTCCGTAGGGTGAGGCAGGAGGCTGTTTCCCCGGGCCTTGGGGAGTAGCATGGGTTTATGCCCTGGCTTCTTCCCCGCGAGATCGCGCCCCTCCACCAAAAGGCCCTGGACCGCTATCTGGGTAGCCTCACGGAGAGGCTTTCCGACCCCAATGTGGACCGGAACGCCTTGGTGCGGGAGGAGCTCGCCCGCCTCCTTTACGGGAGGCCCTACGAGGAGCTTCTGGAGGCGAACCCGCTCGCGGCCATGGGCCTGGACCCGGAGGGGATCACCTTTGAGGCCGAGTACTACGCCGCCACCGACCTGGAGAAGTTCCGGCGGGTCAAGCCCCTCCTCTGGTTCTGGAAGGTCCTGGACCTCACGCCCTTGGGCCAGTCGGTGCACTCGGGGGTGGCCATAAGGCGGGCCCTCGCCCCATTCATCTTCAAGCGGGTGGGGAAAAACCCCAAGTTCTTCCAGAACGTGGAGTTCTCCGTGGGCTACAACCTGGAGCTTGGGGACGACGTGGTGGTGCACCGCTACGTCTTCCTGGACGACATCGGCGGCATCAAGATCGGGGACCGCACCTCCCTCTCCGACTACGTCAACGTCTACAGCCACACCCACCACGTCCTGGCCTCCCCCGACGTCACCCTGAAGGAGACCATCATCGGAAGCGGGGTCCGCATCACCTACCACGCCACCGTCTTGGCGGGGGTGCGCATCGGGGACGACGCCATGGTGGGCACGGGGGCCGTCGTCACCAAGGACATCCCCCCCCACGCCATCGCCCTGGGCATCCCCGCGAGGCCCGTGCGCTACAAGGTCCGCCACGACTGCCCCTACTGCCGCAAGGGGGAGCCCCATCCCTCGGACCTTGTTCCCAAGCTTCCCGACCGCAAGGGGAACCCCGACTACCCCGATTTCCTGCCCCCGGGCTTCGGAACAAGGGAGGCGGGCTCTTGACGGGGTGGGGCTTTTTTGGCTAAACTAGCGGGTGCGTGCGGGGGCGATTAGCTCAGCTGGTTAGAGCGCACGCCTGATAAGCGTGAGGTCGGTGGTTCAAGTCCACCATCGCCCACCAAGGACCCCCCCTCCCCGCGAGGGGGGAAAGCCTTTTATCCCGGTCCGGGGGGCCGGCTTGTGCTAGCCTTTTAGCGGCATGGACGGCAACGCGCCCGAACCCAGGTACTGGGAGAAGATGCGGCTCGTGGCGGAGGTCCTCAAGGCGGTGGAGGGCCCCATCTACATCGCCACCCACGTGGACCCGGACGGGGACGCCATCGGAAGCTCCCTGGGGCTTTACCGGGCCCTCAAGGCCCTGGGCAAGGAGGCCTACTGGGTCGCCGATCCGCCGAGGTTCCTCCGCTTCCTCCCAAAGGAGGAGGAGTACTCCGACCCCGTGGAGAAGCTTCCTCCCGGGGCCACCCTGGTGGCCCTGGACAGCGCCGAGCCCTCGAGGGTCGTGGGGGTTCCCGTGGAGGGCTTCGTCATCAACATAGACCACCACGGCACCAACCCCCGCTTCGGCCACCTCCACGTGGTGGACCCCTCCAAGGCGGCCACGGCCCAGATGGTGAAGGACCTCATTGACCTCTTGGGCGTGGAGTGGACGGCGGAGATCGCCACCCCCGTCCTCACGGGCATCCTCACGGACACCGGCAACTTCCGCTTCGCCAACACCACCCCCGAGGTGCTTCGGGTGGCGGCGGAGCTTTTGGGCTACGGGGTGAAGCTCGCCGAGCTCACCGACCGCCTCCAGTTCCGCCCCCCTTCCTACTTCCGCCTCATGGGCCAGGTGCTCTCCACGGTGGCCTTCCACTTTGGCGGGCTTCTCGTTACCGCCCACCTGCCCGAGGACGCGGGGGCCGAGGAAGACTCCGACGACTTCGTGGGCCTCATCCGCTACGTGGAGGGGAGCGTGGTTTCGGTCTTCCTCCGCAAGCGGGAGGAGGGGGTGAAGGTCTCCATCCGCTCCCGGGGCGGGGTCTCGGCCCAGAACATCGCCCTGAAGCTCGGGGGCGGCGGGCACGTCCCCGCCGCCGGGGCCACCCTGAAGGGCCTGGACCTGGACCAGGCCTACGAGAGGGTCCTCGAGGCCGTCAGGGAGGAGCTCACGCGGGCGGGGTACCTCTAGGGGGGTCCCAGAGGAGAGGGGGATGGGAGAGGAGGAGGGGGGCCACCTCCTCCCCGGGCTCCACAAGGAGGCGGTGGCGGTAACGGGTGCCCCGGGGCTCCCGGTACACCTCCAGGCTTCCCCCTTCCTCCACGAGCCACACCTCGGGGACGCCTCCTTGGGCGTAGAGGGCGAGCTTCTTAAGGTCCATTTCCCGGGGGGAGAAGCTGACCTCCACCACCAAGAGGGTGTCCCCGGCTTCGGGGAGCCTTTCCCGGTAAAAATCCTCCCGCGGCCGGAGCAGGGCGAGGTCCGGTTGGGGCAGGGAGTGGGGGGAAAGACGAAGGGGGTTTTGCACGTAGACCAGGGCCCGGTCCCCGTAAAGCCTTTCCAGTTGTTTGGCCAGGTAGGTCACCAGGCTGGCGTGTCCGCTGCCGATGGGGGCCATCTCGTAGACCTCGCCGTCCAAGAGCTCCAGGCGAAGCCCCTCTGGGGCCTTCTCCAGGAGGGCCTGGAACTCCTCGAGGCTCAGGCGGTGGCGGATCATCTCCCCATTTTAGGCCCCGTACTTCAAGAGCTTCCCCGCGTGGGCGAGGAGGAGGGGCATGAGCTCCACCCCCCGGAGGTGGCCGAGGCTTCCCCTTTGGGCCTCCCTCTCCGTGAAGCGCCTCGCCTCGTCCGCCCGCAGGTAGGGGGCCTTCAGGAGGAGGGGGACGGGGTGCCAGGAGTGGGCCTTGAGGAGGGCGGGGGTGGAGTGGTCTCCCGTGATGGCGAGGACGTCCGGGCCTAGGGCCAGGATCTCGGGGAGGAGGGCGTCAAAGAGCTCCACCTTCTCCACCTTTCCGTGGAAGTTCCCGTCCTCCCCCATGGCGTCCGTCTTCTTCACGTGGAAGTAGAAGAAGTCGTACCGCCCCCAGTTCTCCTTTAGGGCCTTGAGCTTCCCCTCCAGGGCGTCCCCCTCCCCCTCCACGGGAAGGACCTCCATGCCCACCAGGCTGGCCAGGCCCTTGTACATGGGGTAGCTGGCGATGGCGGCGGGGGTGAGCTTGTAGACCTCCTGCATCCGGGGGAAGCTTGGCTTCTTGGAGGCCCCCCGGAAGAGGGCCCCGTTCATGCGGGGCTCGTCCTTGAGGACCTCCCGGATCCTCTCCGAAAGCAGGTTGACGAGCCTGGCCGTCCTCTCCGAGGCCTCGTCCAGGGCCTTGGCCTTTAGGGGGGGCAGGCCCGTCTTCTGGGGGTCGGTGTCCGTCACCTTGTCCTCCAGCCCCTCCCCCCGGAGGATCACCAGGAAGCGGTGCTCGCTTTCCGTGTAGAAGAGGACCTCCACGTCCTCTATGCGGGGGATGGCTTCCTTGAGTTTGGCGATGACCCTCTGGTTCTCCTCCGTGGGGGGCCTTCCCGCCCTGCGGTCCACCACCTTGCCCTCAGGGTCTAAGGTGGCGAAGTTCCCCCTTAAGGCCACGTCCCCCTCCCGGAAGTCGGCCCCGAGGCCCAAGGCGCTCAAAGCCCCCCGGCCCACCACGTAGCGGAAGGGGTCGTAGCCGAAGAGGGCGAGGTGGCCTGGGCCGGAGCCCGGGGCGAGGCCGGGGTAGACGGGGGTGAGGAGGCCTAAGGCGCTCTCCTCCGCCAGGCGGTCCAGGTTGGGCGTCTTGGCGGCCTCGAGCTCCGTGGGGCCCCCAGGCTCCAAGGGAAGCCCCCCCACGCCGTCCAAGACGATGAGGAGGATCTTGCTCGGGGTCTTCTGGGCGAGTTCCTTGAGGACGGGGAAGAGGTCCATGGGGCCATTTTACTGGGGTAAGATGGGCGGGTATGGCGAAGGAGAAGGGCCTAACCCCCCAGAGCCAGGACTTCAGCGAGTGGTACCTCGAGGTCATCCAAAAGGCCGAGCTCGCCGACTACGGGCCCGTGCGGGGCACCATCGTGGTCCGCCCCTACGGGTACGCCATCTGGGAGAACATCCAGCAGGTTCTGGACCGCATGTTCAAGGAGACCGGCCACCAGAACGCCTACTTCCCCCTCTTCATCCCCATGAGCTTTCTCAGGAAGGAGGCGGAGCACGTGGAGGGGTTCTCCCCCGAGCTCGCCGTGGTCACCCACGCGGGGGGCGAGGAGCTGGAGGAGCCCCTGGCGGTCCGCCCCACCTCGGAGACGGTCATCGGCTACATGTGGTCCAAGTGGATCAGGAGCTGGCGCGACCTGCCCCAGCTCTTGAACCAGTGGGGCAACGTGGTGCGCTGGGAGATGCGCACGCGGCCTTTCCTTCGCACGAGCGAGTTTCTGTGGCAGGAGGGGCACACCGCCCACGCCACCCGGGAGGAGGCGGAGGAGGAGGTGCGGAGGATGCTCTCCATCTACGCCCGCCTCGCCCGGGAGTACGCCGCCATCCCCGTGATTGAGGGCCTGAAGACCGAGAAGGAGAAGTTCGCCGGGGCCGTCTACACCACCACCATTGAGGCCCTGATGAAAGACGGCAAGGCCCTCCAGGCGGGCACCAGCCACTACCTGGGGGAGAACTTCGCCCGCGCCTTTGACATCAAGTTCCAGGACAGGGACCTCCAGGTGAAGTACGTCCACACCACGAGCTGGGGCCTCTCCTGGCGCTTCATCGGGGCCATCATCATGACCCACGGGGACGATAGGGGCCTCGTCCTCCCGCCCCGCCTCGCCCCCATCCAGGTGGTCATCGTCCCCATCTACAAGGACGAAAGCCGCGAGCGGGTCCTCGAGGCCGCCCAAGGTCTCCGCCAGGCTCTTCTTGCTCAAGGCCTTCGGGTCCACCTGGACGACCGGGACCAGCACACCCCGGGGTACAAGTTCCACGAGTGGGAGCTCAAGGGGGTGCCCTTCCGCGTGGAGCTCGGGCCCAAGGACCTGGAAGGGGGCCAGGCGGTCTTGGCGAGCCGCCTCGGGGGCAAGGAGACCCTGCCCCTCGCCGCCCTCCCCGAGGCGCTGCCCGGGAAGCTTGACGCCTTCCACGAGGAGCTCTACCGGAGGGCCCTCGCCTTCCGGGAGGACCACACCCGCAAGGTGGACACCTACGAGGCCTTCAAGGAGGCGGTGCAGGAGGGGTTCGCCCTGGCCTTCCACTGCGGGGACAAGGCCTGCGAGCGGCTCATCCAAGAGGAGACCACCGCCACCACCCGGTGCGTCCCCTTTGAGGCCGAGCCCGAAGAAGGCTTCTGCGTCCGTTGCGGCAGGCCCTCCGCCTACGGCAAGCGGGTGGTCTTCGCCAAGGCGTACTGAGGGGGAAGGGCGCTTCCGGGGCGCCCCTCGAGGGGCGCCCCGCGCCTTATGGGGTACCATGGGGGCACGATGCGCGTCTTGGGGCGGAGGATCTACTGGCGCTGGTACGGGGAGGTCCTCCTGGAGGGGGGCGTGACCTTGCGCATGACCGGGGACGTGGCCAAGTGGCTGAGGCCCGGGGATAGGGTGAGGCTTCGCACCGAGTTCAAGAAGCCCGTCCTCGGCTTTGACGAGTACGCCCTCGAGGCCGCCTTCCCCCTCTGGCCCCCCTTCGCCAAGACCCTGGAGCACGTGCGGGAAAGCCCCTTTGGGGGCGAGGCCTACCGCTACCGCCTGAAGGTGCGGGAGGCCACCTACGAGGGGGATTACGAGGCCATCGCCGAGCTGGAGCAGTTCCACTACGCCTCGGAGAAGGAGGTGGTGGCCCTCTGGGTCTGCACCCAGTGCCAGAAGACCCTCCCCGCCAACGCCAGGCCCCTCTGCGACTGCGGCGGGGAGGCGAGGCTTAAAGAGATCCGGGGCTCCACCCCGGCGAGCCGCTTTCTGGTGCTGGAGCTTGCGGAGCGCCTCCCCTTTGAGCCCAGGATCCTGGGCTACCTCCGCCTAGACCCCCCTATCCCCCGGATGCACCGAAGGACCCCCGAGGGCGTGGAGCGGGACATCCGGGAAAGGATCTTCCCCCGGGACTGGTTCCACCCCACTTACGAGGGCGGGGCGGACTGGCAGAGGGCCCTGGACCGGGTGAACACCGCTGCCGCCCGCATCGCCCGGGTGGTGGTCCACCCCGACTACCGCTCCGAGGGGTTTGGGGCCCTTCTCGTGCGGGTGGCCCTGGAGTGGGCGAAGGAGCGGGGGGCGCCTGAAGCCAGGCGGGAGAAGCACCTCGTCTACACCATCGCCCAGATGGCCCGCTACCACCCCTTCTTTGAGAAGGTGGGGTTCCGCTACCTCTTTGACACCGCCTCGGGAAGGCCCGTCCTCTTCTACCCCCTCACGGAGGAGGCCGAGGCCCACCTGGAGCGCTTCCTCCGGGAGGACCCCTACGCCAAGGCCCACGGGGGAAGGCTCTATAAGCCCCGGTTCGGGCGGGTCCCGGGGCTTCCTGGCCCGATCCGCCTGAGGGGCGTCCACAAGGCCTACCGGAGCCACCTGGACCTAGAGGGCCTTTCCCGGGAGGTTCAGGAGGCCCTCCTCGCCTTCGGGGTGAAGGCCCGGGTGGTGGAGCGGGCGGTGCTCCGGGGGGCGAGCCTGGAGATCCCCCCGGGAAGCCTCGTGGTCCTGGCGGGGGCGAGCGGGGCGGGGAAGACCACCCTCCTAAGGCTGCTCCTTGGCGAGGCGCCGGATGCCGGGGAGGTGGCGGTGCCCCCGGGGAGGCGGGTGGCCTACATCCCGGGGGAGAGGGAGGTGGACCTGGGGGAGGACCCCATCCTCGAGGCCGTTTACCGGAGGCTAAAGGACGTGGGGGCGGCCATAGAGGTGCTGAACCGGGTGGGCCTCTCCGACGCCGTGCTTTACCGGGCAAGGCCCCATGAGCTTTCCACCGGGCAGAGGGAGCGCTTCCGCTTGGCCCTCCTCCTCGCGGAAAGGCCCGACCTCCTCCTCATAGACGAGTTCGCCGCCCACCTGGACGTGCCCACGGCGCGGCGGGTGGCCCTGGGCCTGGGGAAGCTCTGCCGGGAGGCGGGGGTCACCCTGGTGGCCGCCACCCACCGGCCCGAGGTGGTGGCCGCCCTGGACCCCGACCTCCTCGTCTACGTGGGCTACGGGGGGCTTACCACCGTACCTCGGAGAGGTCCACGAACATGACCCGGCCCGGGCGCCTGGGCACGTGGAGGGGCTTCTCGTAGCGGAAGGCGTTTTCCAGGACCCAGGCGTAGAGGGGCTCGTCCTTGGCGTAGGCCCGGAGGAAGGCCTCCTCCGCCAGGTGCTTCTCCTGGTGGGCGAGGAGCTCCTCCACGCTGAAAGGCCCCTCCACCCCCACGAGGTCCGCCTGGCCGATGAGCCTCCCCCCGCTCACGATGCCCAAGGGCCCCCGGTGGCGGGTTTTGCGCCTGCGGATCTCCCAGACCTTCCTCCCGTCCACGATGAGGCTGGCGTAGGGTTCCCGGACGATGAGGCCGAGCTTGGGCCTTTCCACCCCCTCATTGTAGAGTGGGGGGCGTGGCGTGCCCTAAGGAAGGGCCAAAGGAGAAGAAGGCCCGGGCCCGGGAGGTCTTAAAGGCCCTCAAGGCCGCCTACCCCGGGGCCCGCACGGAGCTTAGGCACGAGAACCCCTTCCAGCTCCTCGTGGCCACGGTCCTCTCCGCCCAGGCCACCGATAAAAGCGTGAACGAGGCCACCCCGGCCCTCTTCGCCCGCTTTCCCGACGCCAAGGCCCTGGCGGAGGCCACCCCCGAGGAGGTGGAGCCCTACATCCGCCGCATCGGGCTTTACCGCACCAAGGCGAAGAACCTCGTGGCCCTGGCGAGGAGGCTCGTGGAGGAGTACGGGGGAGAGGTGCCCAAGGAGAAGGAGGCCCTCATGCGCCTTCCCGGGGTGGGCTGGAAGACGGCCACCGTGGTGCTGGGGGCGGCCTTTGGGGTGCCGGGGATCGCCGTGGACACCCACGTGGCCCGCCTCGCCAGGAGGCTCTGCTTCTCCGAGGCCAAGGCCCCGGAGAGGATCGGGAAGGACCTCGAGGCCCTCTTCCCCAAGGAGGACTGGGTCTTCGTCCACCACGCCCTCGTCCTCCACGGCCGCTACGTCTGCACCGCAAGGAGGCCCCGCTGCCGGGCCTGCGTCCTTGCGCCCTACTGCCCGAGCCGCGAGGCCTGATCTCGGAGGAGGCCTTCGTGCGCGCGCCCGTCTACCGCTTCCTCCTCGCCGGCTTTCTCTGGTCCTTCGGGGCCAACCTCGTCTACTTCTTCCTCAACTTCCACCTCGAGGCCTTGGGCTTTTCCCGCCAGGCCATCGGCCTGGCCCAGGCGGTGGTCCTCCTCTCCGGGGTGGCCTTCGCCTGGCCCCTCGCCCGGCTCATCCCCCGGGTGGGGTATGTGCGGAGCCTGGAGCTCGCCTTCCTCCTCGGCGTGGGCGGAGGGGTCCTTTTGGGCCTTGGGCTTTTCGTCTTCCCCGGCCTCGCCCTCTACGGCCTGGCGGGGGCCTTGGTCCAGGGGGCGGCGGCTCCCCTCCTCGCCCGCCTCGTCCCCGAGGAAAGGCGGGTGGCCTTCTTCAGCCTCCAGGCCGCCCTCACCACGGCAAGCGGCTTCTTCTCCACCCTGCTTGCGGGCTACCTCTCGGACCTCCTTGGGGCGCGGTGGGTCCTCCTTTTCGCCCTCCCCTTCTTCGCCCTCGCCTACCCCTTGGTCCGGGGGCTTCCCCGGGGGGGCGGGGAGGGGAAGCCCTTCCGCTTCCGCGGCCGGTTTAGGGCTTGGCTCCGCCTCCTTTTGCCCCAGGTGGTCATCGGCTTCGGGGCGGGGCTCGTCATCCCCTTCCTGAACCTCTTCCTCAAGGAGAAGTTCGGCCTCTCCTACGGGACCACGGGCCTCCTCTTCGCCCTCTCCTCCCTGGCCACGGGGGCGGCCATGCTCCTCCAGCCCTTCCTCGCCGGGAGGCTCGGGCGGCTTGGGGCCATCGTCTTCGTCCAGGCCCTCTCCCTGCCCTTCCTCGCCGCCTTGGCCTGGGCCCCATGGCTTCCCCTGGTCACCCTCGCCCTCCTCATCCGGGGGGCCCTGATGAACGCCGCCGGGCCCGTCTACGCCGCCTTGGTCATGGACTACCTGACCGAGGAGGAGCGCCCCGGCTTCTTCCTCCTGGAAAGCGCCCTCTGGAGCCTCCTCTTCGCCCTGGGAAGCGCCCTCTCCGGGGCGGTGCAGGAGGCCCTGGGCCTCAAGGCCTTTGACCTCCTCTTCGGGGGGACCCTGGCCCTCTACGCCCTGGGCATCCTGCTCTGGCCCTGGGCCTTCCGGGGGCTTGAGCGGGTAGACTGAGGTCCGATGCGGACGAACCTCTCCGTGGAGGAAGCCCTGGAGGCGGTCCTCGAGGCGGCCCAGGGGGAGCTAGCCGTGGAGGAGCTCCCCCTAAAGGAGGCCTTTGGCCGCGTCCTGGCCGAGGACCTGGCCTCCCTGGTGGACCATCCCGACCAGGACGACACCGCCATAGACGGCTACGCCTGCCGGGCGGAGGACACCCTGGGGGCCTCCCCCGAGGCCCCGGTGCGCCTCAGGGTCGTCGGCGAGGCCCCCGCGGGCAGGCCCTTCCCCGGCGAGGTGGGGCGGGGCGAGGCCGTGGCCGTCTACACCGGGGCCCCCATCCCCAAGGGGGCGGACGCGGTGGTGCGCGTGGAGGACACGAGGCGGGAAGGGGACGAGGTCCTCCTCTTCGCTCCGGCAAGCCCCAAGGACATCCGCCCCAAGGGGGACGACCTCCGGCGGGGGGAGGTGTACTTAAGGCGGGGGGACCTCCTCACCCCGGGGAGGCTCGGCCTGGCGGCGGCCATGGGCCACCCCCGCCTAAAGGTCTTCCGGAAGCCCCGGGTGGGGATCCTCTCCACGGGGGACGAGGTGGTGGAGCCGGGGGAGCCCCTGCCCTTTGGCGGGGTGTACAACTCCAACGCCTACAGCCTCCTGGGCCTGGTCCTCGAGGCGGGCGGGGAGCCCGTCCTCCTGGGCAAGGTGCCGGACCAGCCCGAAGCGGTGCTGGAGAGGCTTGAGGGCGCGGGGCCCTTGGACCTCCTCCTCACCTCGGGGGGCGTGTCCATGGGGGAGTACGACGTGGTGCGCAAGGTCTTGGAGCGCCACGGGGAGGTGGTCTTCTGGAAGGTGCGGCAGCAGCCCGGGGGACCCCTCCTCTTCGCCAGGCTAGGGGGGCTTCCCGTTCTCGGCCTTCCCGGGAACCCGGTCTCCAGCATGGTGACCTTCTTCCTTTACGGAAGGCCCTTCCTCTACAAGCTCCTCCAGCGCACTGAGCCCCCCTACGGCCGCCTCGAGGCCCGGGCCCTCACCCCCTTCAAGGGGGCCAAGGGGAAGAAGGTCTTCCGCCGGGGGGTGCTCTCCGTGGCCGAAAAGACGGTGCGGAGCACGGGGAACCAGAGTAGTGGGGTCCTCCGCTCCATGGCCTTCGGCAACGCCCTGGTGGTCCTTCCCCCGGACCGGGACGCCCGGGAGGGGGAGGAGGTGGAGGTCATCCCCTTGACTTTCGTGCCCTAGTTCACTAAGCTAGTAAGGTTTACGGGCGCTACCCCCCTTTTCGGGCGCAGGTGGGCCCGGAAAGGCAGAGCATGGAGTTTAAAGACTTTCCCCTGAAGCCAGAAATCCTGGAAGCCCTCCACGGGCGCGGCCTCACCACCCCCACCCCCATCCAGGCGGCGGCGCTCCCCTTGGCCCTGGAGGGCAAGGACCTCATCGGCCAGGCCCGCACCGGCACCGGCAAGACCCTGGCCTTCGCCCTCCCCATCGCCGAAAGGCTTGCGCCAAGCCAGGAGAGGGGGCGGAAGCCCCGGGCCCTCGTCCTCACCCCCACGCGGGAGCTCGCCCTCCAGGTGGCCTCCGAGCTCACCGCCGTGGCCCCCCACCTGAAGGTGGTGGCCGTCTACGGGGGCACCGGGTACGGCAAGCAGAAGGAGGCCCTCCTCCGGGGGGCGGACGCGGTGGTGGCCACCCCGGGGCGGGCCCTGGACTACCTGCGGCAGGGGGTCTTGGACCTCTCCCGGGTGGAGGTCGCCGTCTTGGACGAGGCGGACGAGATGCTCTCCATGGGCTTTGAGGAGGAGGTGGAGGCCCTCCTTTCCGCCACGCCCCCTTCCCGCCAGACCCTCCTCTTCTCCGCTACCCTCCCCTCCTGGGCCAAGAGGCTCGCCGAGCGCTACATGAAAAACCCCGTCCTCATCAACGTCATCAAGGACGAGCCCGTCACCTACGAGGAGGAAGCGGTCCCGGCCCCGGTGCGGGGGCGGCTTGAGGTCCTCTCCGACCTTCTTTACGTGGCCTCCCCCGATCGGGCCATGGTCTTCACCCGGACCAAGGCGGAGACGGAGGAGATCGCCCAAGGCCTTTTGCGCTTGGGCCACCTGGCCCAGGCCCTCCACGGGGACCTCTCCCAGGGCGAGCGGGAACGGGTCCTGGGGGCCTTCCGCCAAGGGGAGGTGCGGGTCCTGGTGGCCACGGACGTGGCCGCCCGCGGCCTGGACATCCCCCAGGTGGACCTGGTGGTGCACTACCGCCTGCCCGACCGGGCGGAGGCCTACCAGCACCGCTCGGGCCGCACGGGCCGGGCGGGCCGGGGAGGGCGGGTCGTCCTCCTCTACGGGCCCAGGGAGCGCCGGGACGTGGAGGCCTTGGAGCGGGCGGTGGGGCGCCGCTTCAAGCGGGTGAACCCCCCTACCCCGGAGGAGGTCCTCGAGGCCAAGTGGCGCCACCTTTTGGCCCGCCTCGCCCGGGTGCCGGAGAAGGACTACCGGCTCCACCTGGACTTTGCGGGCCGCCTCTTCAGCGAGGGGCGGGTGGAGGTGGTGGCCGCCCTCCTCGCCCTCCTCCTGGGCGGGGCGCCCAAGGAGAAGAGCCTCCTCACCGGGGAGGAGGGGTGGCGCACCTACAAGGCCACGGGGCCGAGGCTCTCCCTGCCCCGGCTCGTGGCCCTCTTGAAGGGGCAGGGCCTCGAGGTGGGCAAGATCGCTGAGGCCGAAGGGGGCCTGTACGTGGACCTCCGCCCCGAGGCCCGGCCGGAGGTGGCCGGCCTCCGGCTGGAGCCCGCCAGGAGGGTGGAGGGCCTCTTGGAGATCCCTTCCCGCACGAGGCGCCCGGCCAGGGCGTAGGTACCCCTTTCCCGTGGGTTCTTCGCCCGGGCCAGGGCGAAGAAAAGCCCCGCCTCCCGAAGGGGCGGGGCCTTGGTGCGCCCGGAGGGATTCGAACCCCCGGCCTAGGGCTTAGGAAGCCCCCGCTCTATCCTGCTGAGCTACGGGCGCCCACAGGGAGGGATTGTACACCCTTCCTCCAAGGGAGGCAAGCCCGGCCCGCCGGGGTATAGTTTCACTGGCGGAGGGGGTTCCCCGCCAGGAGGAAGGATGAAGGAGACGCGGGACCTAGAGACCCTTTCGGTGAACGCCATCCGCTTCCTGGCCATTGACGCGGTGGAGAAGGCGCGAAGCGGCCACCCCGGGATGCCCATGGGCATGGCGCCCCTGGCCTACCTCCTCTTCCGGGAGGTCATGCGCCACAACCCCTTAGACCCCGACTGGCCCGACCGGGACCGGTTCGTCCTCTCGGCCGGACACGGGTCCATGCTCCTCTACGCCGTCCTCCACCTCACGGGCTACGACCTTCCCCTGGAGGAGCTGAAAAGCTTCCGCCAGTGGGGGTCCAAGACCCCGGGCCACCCCGAGCGCGGCCACACCCCGGGGGTGGAGGTGACCACGGGGCCCTTGGGGCAGGGGATCTCCACCGCCGTGGGGCTTGCCCTGGCGGAAAGGAAGCTCGCCGCCGAGTTCAACCGCCCGGGGCACGTGGTGGTGGACCACTACACCTACGTCCTCGCCTCGGACGGGGACCTGATGGAGGGGGTCTCCGGGGAGGCCGCCTCCTTGGCGGGGCACTGGGGCCTCTCCAAGCTCATCGTCTTCTGGGACGACAACCGCATCTCCATTGACGGCCCCACGGACCTCGCCTTCACCGAGGACGTGCTCGCCCGTTACCGGGCCTACGGCTGGCAGACCCTTAGGGTGGAGGACGTGAACGACCTCGAGGCCCTCCGCAAGGCCATCAAGCTCGCCAAGCTGGACGAGCGCCCCACCCTCATCGCCGTGCGGAGCCACATCGGCTTCGGCTCCCCCAAGCAGGACTCCGCCAAGGCCCACGGGGAGCCCTTGGGCCCGGAGGCGGTGGAGGCCACCCGGAGGAACCTGGGCTGGCCCTACCCGCCCTTCGTGGTGCCCGAGGAGGTCTACCGCCACATGGACATGCGGGAGAAGGGGCGGGCCTGGCAGGAGGCCTGGGAAAAGGCCCTCGAGGCCTACGCCCGGGCGTACCCGGACCTCCACCAGGAGCTCATGCGGCGCCTGCGAGGGGAGCTTCCGCCCTTGCCCGAAGAGCCCCCATCCTTTGACAAGCCCATCGCCACCCGGGCGGCGAGCGGCCGGGCCCTGAACCTCCTCGCCCCCCGCCTCCCCGAGCTCCTTGGGGGAAGCGCCGACCTCACCCCCTCCAACAACACCAAGGCCGAGGGGATGGAGGACTTCTCCCGGGCGAACCCTTTGGGCCGCTATCTCCACTTCGGGGTGCGGGAGCACGCCATGGGGGCCATCCTGAACGGCCTCAACCTCCACGGGGGGTATCGGGCCTACGGCGGGACCTTCCTCGTCTTCTCCGACTACATGCGCCCCGCCATCCGCCTCGCCGCCCTCATGGGGGTTCCCACGGTCTTCGTCTTCACCCACGACTCCATTGCCCTGGGCGAGGACGGCCCCACCCACCAGCCCGTGGAGCACCTCATGTCCCTCAGGGCCATGCCCAACCTCTTTGTGATCCGCCCCGCGGACGCCTACGAGACCTTCTACGCCTGGCTCGTGGCCCTGAGGCGTAAGGAAGGCCCCACCGCCCTCGTCCTCACCCGCCAGGCGGTGCCCCTCCTCTCCCCGGAGAAGGCCAGGGGGCTTTTGCGGGGAGGCTACGTCCTGGAGGACGTGGAGGAGCCCCAAGGGGTCCTCGTGGCCACGGGGAGCGAGGTGCACCTGGCCCTTAGGGCCCAGGCCCTCCTCCGGGAGAAGGGGGTGCGGGTCCGGGTGGTGAGCCTGCCTTCCTTTGAGCTCTTCGCCGCCCAGCCCGAGGCCTACCGGAAGGAGGTCCTGCCCCCGGGGCTTCCGGTGGTGGCCGTGGAGGCGGGGGCCAGCCTGGGGTGGGAGCGGTACGCCCACAAGGTGGTGGCCCTGGACCGCTTCGGGGCCAGCGCCCCCTACCCCGAGGTCTACGAGCGGCTCGGCTTCACCCCGGAGAGGGTGGCGGAGGCCTTCCTCTCCCTGGTGTAAAAGGGCGGGATTTACCGGGGGAAGGCCCCCGGGGGAGGGGCTTAGGCTAGGGGCATGGGGGAGGCGTTTCGCAAAGCCGAGGCGGCCATCTACCTCTTCGCCGGGCTCCTCGTGGTCCTGGGGGCGGTCTACGTCTTGGGCGAGGCCCTGGTCCAGGGCGTGGGGCTTTTCCTGGGGGGCGGGGGGAGCAAGGTGGCCGTCTTCCTCCTGGACCGGGTGCTCCTCGCCCTGATGATGGCCGAGATCCTCTACACCCTCGTCCGCTTCGCCCGGGAGGGGCAGCTTCAGGTGGAGCCCTTCCTCGTCATCGGCCTCATCGCCGGGGTGCGGCGGATCCTCGTGGTCACCGCCGAGGGGTTGCAGAAGTTCTCCTTCTCCCTTCAGGACCCCGGCTTCCAGGCGGTTTTGGCGGAGCTTCTCCTCCTCTCCCTCATGGTGCTGACCCTGGCCTGGGCCTACCGCCTGGTGCGCGGGGTATAGTGGGACCCGTGCGGTTCGCGCCCTCCATTCTCACGGCGGACCTGGCGAGGCTAGGGGAGGCCATAAGGGAGGCGGAGGCGGCCGGGGTGGACTGGATCCACCTGGACGTGATGGACGGGGTCTTCGTCCCCAACCTCACCTTCGGGCCCCTCCTCGTGGAGGCGGTCAGGCGGGTCACCTCCTTGCCCCTGGACGTTCACCTCATGATCGTAAAGCCGGAGCGCTACCTCGAGGACTTCGCCCAAGCCGGGGCGGACCACATCACCGTGCACTTTGAGGCCACCTACCACCCCCACCGGGCGGTGCAGAAGGTGAAGGAGCTGGGAAAGAAGGCGGGGCTCGCCGTGAACCCGGGGACGCCCCTGGAGGCCTTTGAACCCCTGCTCCCGGATCTGGACCTGGCCCTCCTCATGAGCGTCAACCCCGGCTTCGGCGGCCAGCGCTACCTCCCCACGGCCACGGAGAGGCTCCGGCGCCTCAAGGCCATGCGGGACCGGTTGAACCCCGCCTGCCTCATCGTGGTGGACGGCGGCATCAACCGGGACACCGTGGCCGAAGCCCGGCGGGCGGGGGCGGACGTGGCCGTGGCGGGGAGCGCCCTCTTCAACGACAAACCCGTGGCGGAGAACCTGAAGGCCCTCCGCCTCGCCCTGCTGGGCTAAGGCCACCCCATGCCGGCGCAAGCGGGGGTATGGACGGGGCCTGCCCGGCGAGGCTTACGGCCTTGGGCGCCCCAGGACGAGGGTCCAGTACCCTTCCCGCCCCCAGAGCCCCGCGTGGACGAAGCGGGGGTCCATGAGGTTGGCGCAGTGGCCGGGGCTTTCCGCCCAGGCGCGGAGGGCCGCCTCCGCCTGGGCGGGGCCGTAGGCCA
The DNA here is from genome assembly GCF_000091545.1 of Thermus thermophilus HB8. Taxonomy (GTDB): domain Bacteria; phylum Deinococcota; class Deinococci; order Deinococcales; family Thermaceae; genus Thermus; species Thermus thermophilus. The sequence continues at coordinate 104,788 of NC_006461.1, read as the reverse complement.
CGTTCTCGCCCAGGGCGGACCAGAGGTACCCTTCCCGCTCCACCCGCTCCCGGACGGTGGAGCCGTCCGTGCCCACGTGCCCCAGGAAGCCGTGGGCGGCCATGTCCTCCGTGTGGGCCCTGGCCGCGGCCGTGAGCCTGGCGTCCCAGGCCAGGGGAGGGGCCGCGGGGTGGTAGACGCCCCCGCAGGTGCGCCCCTCGGCCCGGATCCGGTTCAGGGCCTCGAGGACGGGGTCGGCCCCCTGTCCGGCGCAGGCGGGGAGGAGGGCGAGGAGAAGGAGGAGGCGCACGCCTAAAGGGTAACAGAAGGCCCGCCCTTTTGGGCGGGCCCTTCGCGCTGGTCGGGGAGGCCGGATTTGAACCGACGACCCCACGCACCCCAAGCGTGTGCGCTACCAGGCTGCGCTACTCCCCGGCGCGCAAAGGTTAGTCTAGCCCTCTTCCGGGCCCCCGTCAAGTAGACTTCGGGCATGGAGATCAAGGACCTGAAGCGCCTCGCCCGCTACAACCCGGAGAAGATGGCCAAGATCCCCGTCTTCCAGTCGGAGCGGATGCTCTACGACCTCTACGCCCTCCTTCCGGGCCAGGCCCAGAAGGTGCACGTCCACGAGGGCTCGGACAAGGTCTACTACGCCCTGGAAGGGGAGGTGGTGGTGCGGGTGGGGGAGGAGGAGGCCCTCCTTGCCCCCGGCATGGCCGCCTTCGCCCCGGCGGGCGCCCCCCACGGGGTGCGGAACGAGTCGGCAAGCCCCGCCCTGCTCCTCGTGGTCACGGCCCCGAGGCCCTGAGAAACGAGGGCAAGCCCTTTGGGAAAGCTCCTTGAAGGGCCTTTTGGACCTGGTAAAATTCCCCCATGGAGACCGCCATCACCCGCATGCTGGGCATCCGCTACCCCATCGTGGCCGCGCCCATGTTCCTGGTGTCCAACGCGCCCCTCCTCCAGGCGGTGGCCGAGGCCGGGGGGATCGGGGTGATCCCCAGCCTCAACTTCCGCACCCACCAGGCCTTCCGGGAGTTCCTGGAGAGCTTCCCTGAAGGGGTGCCCTTCGGGGTGAACCTCATCCTGAAGGGCAACCCCCGCCTCGAGGAGGACCTGGAGGCGGTGGTGGAGCGCCGGGTTCCCCTCGTGGTCACCTCCCTGGGGGACCCCACCCGGGTGGTGGAGCGGGTCAAGGCCTACGGCGGCGTGGTCTGGTGCGACGTGGTGGGCCTGAGGCACGGGAGGAAGGCGGTGGAGGCCGGGGCGGACGCCCTGGTGGCCGTGGCCTGCGGGGCCGGGGGGCACGCCGGGAGGGTGAGCCCCTTCGTCCTCGGGCCTTGGCTTAGGGAGGAGCTCGGGGTGCCCGTCCTCATCGCCGGGGGGATCGCCACGGGGAGGCAGGTCCTCGCGGCCTTGGCCCTGGGGGACGGGGTCTACATCGGCACCCGCTTCATCGCCACCCTGGAGTCGGGGGCGCCCTTGGAGTACAAGGAGGCCCTCCTGCGCGCCCAGCCGGAGGACATAGAGTACACCCCCGAGGTCACCGGGGTGCCCGCCAACTTCCTCAGGGAGTCCCTGGAGCGGTTCCGTCAGGGCGGGGGGAAGGCCTGGAAGGAGGTCTACTCCGCCGGGCACGGGGTGGCCTTCATCCGGGAGATCCCCTCGGCCAAGGAGGTGGTGGCCCGCCTGGTGGAGGAGTACCGGGCGGCGAAGGCCGGGCTTCCGTGAATGGAGAAGGCCCTCGCGGTCCTTTTGCTCCCGGAGTTCAGCGAGCTGGAGGCGGCCTTGGCCTTGGAGGCGGCGAGGCGCCTCGGGCTTCCCGCCTACACCGTGGCCAAGGGGCGGAAGGGCACCTTGGCCCTCGCGGGCTCCGTCTGGACCCCCACCTACGCCTTCCCCGCGGCCCCACAGCCTAGGGCCCTGGTGATCCCGGGGGCGAGGCGGCCTAGGGAGAGGGCCCGGGACCCCGCCTACCTGGCCTTCCTGGAGGAGGTCTGGGAGGGCTTGGAGGCCGTCTTCGTGGGCTTCAACGCCCACCTCTTTCTGGAGGAGGCGGGCAGGCTTCCCGAGGCGGTGGCGGCCCCTTCCGGGCTTGGCCTCGAGGCCCGGGGCCACCGGGTGGTGGCCTCCCCCTGGCACCGGGAAGGGCGGGTCTACACGACCCGGGGGGGGCTTTACCTCCTCGAGGCCCTGGGGGCCTGGATGGGGCGGCCAATTCTCCTTGTAGACTAGGTGCCATGGCCGTGCGCGAGTACCAGAAAAAAAGGCGGCGGGAGCGGATCTTCCGCGCCGCCATGGAGCTTTTCCGCAACCGGGGCTTCCAGGAGACCACGGCCACGGAGATCGCCAAGGCGGCCCACGTCTCCCGGGGCACCTTCTTCAACTACTACCCCTACAAGGAGGCGGTGCTTCTGGACTACGGGAGCCAGCTCCTCGCCGGCCTGCGGGAGGAGGTGCGGCGCCTCCTCGCCCAGGGCAGGGAGCCCGTGGAGGTCCTGCGCCACCTCTTCCGCGTCCTGGCCGAGGGGACGGCGCGGGAGAAGGACCTCCTCCTGCCCATGTTCTACGAGCTCCTCAACCCCGACCCCGTGCGGGCCCGGGCGGCCTTTGAGGCCTTGCCCCTGGGGGACCTGATCGCCGAGATCCTGAAGCCCCTTAGGGAGCAGGGGGTGCTGCGCCAGGACTTCTCCCTGGAGCGCATGGGCCGCACCTTGGCCGACCTCTACTTCCTCTCCGCCCTGCGCTGGGCCGCCTACACCCCGGGGCGGGACCTGGCCGAGGAGCTGGAGAAGAACCTCAGGCTCCTCCTCGAGGGGATGCTGGTCAGGGAAGCCCCCGCGCCCGGAGGGCTTTGAGGGCGGCCTCCCGCTCGTTCCAGGGCAGGGCCACCTGGCCCCGCTCCAAGGTGGCCTCGTGCCCCTTGCCGGCGAGCAGGACCGTGTCCCCGGGGCGGGCCTCGAGGATGGCCTTGAGGATGGCCTCCTCCCGGTCGGGGACGAGCTCGTAGACCCCGCCCTCGGCCCGGGCCGCCTGGGCCATGGCCTCCAGGATGGCGAAGAGGTCCTCGCCCCGGTGGTCCTCCTCGGTGAAGAAGGTCTTGTCCGCGAGGCGGGCCGCCACCCGGCCGATGTCCACGCGCCGCTGGGGGTCCCGCTCCCCGGCCGCCCCCACCACCAAAAGGAGCCTCCCCGGGGTGGTGGGGCGGAGGGTCTTCAGGGCGGCCTCCAGGCTCTTCCCGGTGTGGGCGAAGTCAATGACCACGCGGAAGGGGGCCTTGAGGACCACCTCCATCCGGCCCGGCACCCCGGGGAAGGTGGCGAGGCCCTCCAGCACCGCCTCGAGGCCCACCCCCAGGGCCAGGGCGGCGGCGCTTGCGGCGAGGGCGTTTTCCAGGTTGTAGGCCCCGAGGAGGGGCAAGAAGGCCTCCCCTGACCCCCAGGGGGTGTGGAGGCGGAAGGCCAGGCCCTCCGGGGTTTCCCGAAGCCCCTCCGCATAGACCTCCCCTCCCTCCCCGAAGCTCAGGTGGGGCCTCTGGGCGAGCCGGGGGAAGTGGGGGAGGCTACGGGCGAGGACGGCGAGGTCCGACCGCTCCACCAGGAGGGCCTTGGCCCGGAAGTAGGCCTCGGCGGTGCCGTGGAAGTCCAGGTGGTCGTCGGGGTAGAAGTTCACGAAGACCCCCACCCGGAAGGTGAGGCCCTCCACCCGCTTCAGGGCCAGGGCGTGGCTGGAGACCTCCAGCACGGCGCTTTTCAGGCCGCGGTCCGCCGCCTCCCGGAGGAAGGCGTAGACCTCGGGGGCTTCCGGGGTGGTGAAGTGGCCCACGGGGGGGCGGGCCTCCTCGCCCAGGCGGAGGCCCACGGTGGAGAGGAGGGCGCTTCCGCCCTGGGCCCGCTTTAGGAGGTGGTGGAGGAGGCTTGCCGTGGTGCTCTTGCCCTTGGACCCCGTGACCCCCACGAGGAGGAGCTTCCGGTCCGGCTCCCCGTGGAAGCGCCGGGCCAGGAGGGCGAGGGCCTGGCGGCCGTCGGCCACCTGGAGGTAGGGGACGGGGAGGGCGAGGGGCCTTTCCCCCACCACGGCCACCGCCCCCCGGGCCAGGGCCTCGGGGACGAAGTCGTGCCCGTCCAGGGGCTTCCGGTGGGGGAGGGGAACCCCGGGTACGGCCACGAAGACGAAGCCGGGCTCCACCCGCCTCGAGTCCAGGGTGAGGCCCCTGACGGGCACCTCCGGGGCTTCCTTCCCGAAGAGGGCGAAGAGCTCCTTCAAGGTGGGCATGGCCTCACTCCCGCGGCCGGGCCATCAGGACCACGGTGACCTCCAGCCGCCTCCGGTCCCGCCAGAGGGTGAGGCGGACCCGGTCCCCGGGGCGGCGCTGGGCCACCAGGCGGACGACGTCCGCCTTGTCCTTCACCGCCACCCCGTCCACGGCCAGGATCACGTCCCCCAGGGCGAGGAGCCTCCCCTGGGTGTCCCGCTGGGCCCCTTTGAGGCCGGCCCTGGCCGCGGGGCTTCCCGGCTCCACCCGGTCCACCATCGCCCCCTGGGTGGAGGTGAGGCCCACGGCCCGGAGGAGGACGGGGGGGAGTTCGTCCAGGCTGATGAGGCTGGCCCCGAGCCATCCCCTTTGGGGGAGGCCGAAGCGCTCCAGGTCGGCGATGCTTTGGGCCACCAGGTCCCCGGGCACGGCCACGCCGATGCCCCCGATCCCGGCCGGCCCCCCGATGACGTCGGCCACGAGGCCCACCACCTCGCCCTGGAGGTTGAGCAGGGGGCTTCCCGAGTTCCCCACGGTGAGGGGGGCGTCGGTGAAGAGGTACTCCCCCACTTCGGTTCCCACGCTCGGGTCCGGCAGGGGAACCTCCAGGGGGCCCACCCCCGAGAGGATGCCGAAGGAGGCCAGGGGCCCCTGGCCGTAGGGGAAGCCCACCAGGACCACCCCCATCCCCAGGGGGAGGCGCCTCGCCTCCACCTGGGCGAAGGCCAGCACCCCGGGGGCCCGCGCCCCCCGGACGGTGAGGAGGGCGAGGTCAATCCCGGGGTCCACGGCGTAGCGCTCCGCGAGAAACGTCCTTCCGTCGGCGAGCCGGACGGTGAGGTCCTTGAGGTCCCGGATCACGTGGTAGTTGGTGACCACCCGGCTCGGCCCCACGAAGAAGCCCGTGCCCACCACGTCCTCCCCTCCGGGGGAGAGGGCGCTTCCCTGGACGCGCACCACCGCGGGGAGGGCCTTTTGGATCACCTGGGCCCGGGCCACCTCCTCGGGGGCGACCAGGCGCTGCCCCAGGACCAGGGTCAGGAGGAGGGCTAGGAGGAGAAGGGCCCGCATGGGCTTACATTACCTCAGGCGCGGGGATGCCGAGGAGGTCCAGGCCCGTGGCCAGGGTCCTTTGCAGGCTCTGGACGAGGCTTAGGCGGAGCTCCCTCAGCCCCTCAGGGGCGGTGAGGACGGGGGTGGCGGGCTGGCCGTTTTCCCGGGCGTTGTAGTAGGCGTTCCAGCTCGCCGCGAGGTCCAGGAGGTACTGGGCGAGGACGTGGGGGGTCCTCTCCTCGGCCGCCTCCAGCACCGCCTCCTCAAAGTCCAGGAGGTCCAGGGCCAGGGCCCGCTCGTAAGGGGTGGCCTGGGAGAGGTCCGGCGCTCCCCACTCCCCCGCCTTGCGCAGGATGCTGTGGGCCCGGGCGTGGGCGTACTGGACGTAGGGGCCGGTGTCCCCTTCAAAGGAGAGGGCCTCCTGGTAGCGGAAGTCAATCTGCTTCTTGGGCTCGGTCTTGACCATGCTGAAGCGGATCGCCCCCAGGGCCACCATCCGCGCCGCCTCCTCCTTGTCGGGGTGGTCGGGGTTCTTCTCCTCCACGATGGCCCGGGCCCTCCGGGTGGCCTCCTCCAGCACCTCGTCCACGCTCACGGCAAGCCCCTTCCGCCCCGACATCTGCCGCCCCTCCAGGAGGACGGTCTCGTAGGCCAGGTGGTGGGCCTTCTCCGCAAGCGCGGGGTAGCCCGCGAGGGCCAGGGCGGCCCGCACCAGGGCCTGGGGGTGGCTTTGGCGCACGTCAACGACGTTGATGGTCTCCTCCGCCTTGGGGGTGTAGGCCTCCCCCTCGGGGGCGCTCGTCCGGAGGCCGGGGTAGTAGGGGTTCTCGTAGGGGCGGAAGCGGAGGCCCTCCAGGATGCCCATCTTCCAGAACTGGAAGGCGATGTCCTTGGCGTAGTAGGTGGCCGTGCCGTTGGAGCGCAGGAGGACGAAGAAGGGGTCCTCGAGGCCCGGGATCACGGGGCTCGCGTCCATGACCAGGGCCCCGGCGTACTTCCCCTCCCGGGGGCGGAAGACGTGGGGGCTTTGCTCCAGGAGGGCGAGGGCCTTCTGGAGGAGCCCCGCCCGGACGATGTCGGACTCCCAGACGAGGAGGTCGTAGCGGGCGTTCAGGGCGTGCATCGTGGCCATCTGGGCGAGGAGGATCCGGTTCACCTCCTCCCTGAGCTCCCCCCGCTCCAGGGCGTGGAGGACTTCCTCAATGGCGGGCTGGAGCCTCTCGTACTCGGGGTCCTGGTGCAGGCGGACGTAGGCCCGGCCGGCGAAGTGGTCGTACTTCTCCTTCCCGTCCCAGGTGAGGCCGTAGTGGCGGAGGGCGAAGAGGGTCTCCGCCGCCTGGCGGCCCGTGTCGTCAATGTAGTTGAGGACCAAAACCTCCCGGCCCGCGTAGGCCAGGATGCGGGCGATGGCGTCCCCCAGGGCGATGTTGCGCAGGTGGCCCACGTGGAGCTCCTTGTTGGGGTTCACCGAGGTGTGCTCCACCAGGACCACCCCGGGCCGCCTGGGGAAGGGGGCCTTGGGGCGGAGGGCCTCCCGGAGGAGGGCCTCGGTGCGGAGGCGGAAGTTCAGGTACCCCCCCACGGGGACGGCCTCCTCCACGAACTCGGGCAGGGGAAGCCGGTCCTTGAGCTCCTGGGCGATGGCCTGGGGGGGCTTCCGCAGCTCCTTGGCCAAGGCGAAAAGGGGGACGCCGTAGTCCCCCGGTTTGTCCTTGGGGGCCCGGGCCACCTTGAGGCGGACCGGAACCCCCATCTCCTTTAGGGCCTGGGCGATGGCCTCTTCCAGCGCGCGCCGTAGCATCAGGGGGTTATCTTAACCCCCCGCGGCCAAGGCGGGGAGGACGAGGCCGGGGAGGAGCCCCAAGGCGAGGAGGAGGACCCCGGCGGCCACGACCGCGGCCCGGGCCCAGGGAGGGCCTGGGCGGAAGGGGGTCTCCTCGGGCCGCGCGAAGACGGCAAGCCCGAGCCCGAGGTAGTAGTAGGCGCTCACGGCGCTGGTGACGAGGGCCAGGACCAAGACCCCCCAGGCCCCGGCCCGGGCCGCCTCGGCGAAGGCCAGGTACTTGCCCCAAAAGCCCGCGAGGGGCGGCAGGCCCAGCAGGGAAAGCATGGCCACCAGGAAGGCGAGGCCCAGGAGGGGGTCTTTCCGGTAGAGGCCCCGGAGGGCTTCCAGGGGCACCCGGTCCGGGGAGATCTGGCTTAGGACGGCGAAGGCGAGGCCCGTGGCCAGGACGTAGGTGAGGAGGTAGAAGCCCAGGGCCTGGGCGTTTCCGGTGTAGAGGGCGAGGGCCATGTACCCGGCGTGGGCGATGGAGGAGTAGGCGAGAAGCCGCTTGGCCTCCTTCTGCGCCAGGGCCGCCAGGTTCCCCACCACCACGGAGAGGGCCACGAGGAGGGCGAGGGCCTCGGGGGGTGCGGCCACCCGGAGGAGGGCGGCGAAGGCCGCGGCCTTCACCGAGGTGGCCATGAAGAGGACCACGGGGGTGGGGCTTCCCTGGTAGACGTCGGGGGTCCAGAAGTGGAAGGGGGCGAGGGCCGCCTTAAAGCCCAGGCCCACGAGGAGCAGGCCCAGGGCCAGGGCGTAGAGGGGGCCTTCCCCGGGGGCGCCCAGGACGAGGCTCCCCGTGGCCCCGTAGAAGAGGGCCGCCCCGTAGAGGAAGAAGGCGGCGGCCAAGGCCCCCAGGAGGAAGTACTTGAGGGCGGCCTCGAGGCCCTGCCCCCGGCGCCAGGTGGCGAGGGCGTAGAGGGGGAGGGAGAGGGCCTCGAGGGCCACGAGCATCAGGAGGAGGTGCCGGGTGGAGGCGAGGAGGTGCATGCCCAAGGCGGCGTAGAGGACGAGGAGGTAGAACTCAAACCGCCCCGAGCGCACGAGGCCCACGGTCCACAAGGCCCCCAGGAGGGCGAGGAGGGTGAAGACCTGGGAGACGCCGTCCACCGCGTAGGGCCCGAAGGCGAAGGGCTTCCCCCAGGTGAGGAGGAGGCTTGCGAGGGCCAGGGCCAGGCCCAGGAGCGTGGCCCGCTTCACGCCCTGGGGCGGGAGGACGAAACCGAGAAGGGTCAAGGCCACGGAGAAGACCGCGAGGATCGCCAGGGTCATGCGCCACCTCCAAGAAGCTTGGCGAAGGCCTCCGCCAGAGGGTGGAGCCCCCGGGCGAAGTAGCCGGGGAAGACCCCCATGAGGAGGAGGGCGAGGACGCTAAGCAGGGCGAAGCCCCACTCCGCCCCCGCGAGGTCCTTCACCCCGGACCCTCCCTCCTCCCAGAAGGTCTTCTGGAAGGCGGTGAGGGCGTAGGCCGCGGAGGCGATCACGGAGAGGAAGGCCAAGGCGGCAAGCCAGGGGCTTGCCTTGTAGGCCCCGAGGAGGGTCAGAAACTCCCCGGGGAAGCCGGAAAGCCCGGGGAGGCCCACCATGGCGAGGAAGAGGATGAGGGCCAAGGCGGCGAGGCCCGGGGCGCTTTGTGCCAGGCCCCGGTAGCGCCCGATCTCCAGGGTGCCCGTCCGCTCGTAAAGCCTTCCCGCGAGGAGGAAGAGCCCCCCGGTGTAGACCCCGCTTGCCGCCAGGAGGTATAGCCCCCCCATGGCCCCTTCCGGCGTGCCCGAGAAGACCCCCAGGGCCGCCACCCCCATGTGGGAAAGCCCGGCGTAGGCCAGGAGGGTCTTGAAGTCCTTGGCGGCGAAGGCCACCCAGGCGCCGTAGAGGGCGGAGAGGGCCGCCAGGAAGAGGAGGAGGCCCTGGGCCTGGGCGAAGCCCTCAGGGGCCAAGGGGATGGCGAAGCGGAAGAAGGCGAAGACCCCCACCTTGTAAAGGGTGCCGAGGGCGTCGGCGAGGCCCGAAGGGTGGTTTTCCTGGTGGAAGGGGGGAAGCCAGGCGTGGAGGGGGAAGAGGGGCGTCTTGATGGCGAAGGCCAGGGCGAAGCCCAGGAAGACCCAGAAGGCGGCCTCTTCCTGGAGGGGGTGGGCGAGGAGGTCCTCCAGGAGGAAGGTGGGGCTGCCCGAGAGGAGCCTGGCCCCGAGGACGGCGGCGAGCATGGGCAAGGAGCCCACCAGGGTGAAGAGGACGAAGGTGTAGAGGGCCCGCGTCCGCCCCTCCCCCCCGTAGAGGTAGAGCATGAGGAGGGCGGGGATGAGGGCGGCCTCAAAGAAGACGTAGAAGACGAGGAGGTCCCGGGCGGCGAAGAGGCCGAGGAGAAGCCCCTCCATGAGGAGGGCGAGGCCCAGGAAGCGCCCTTCCACCCTCGCCACCAAAGCCCCTAAGAAAACGGTGAGGGCGATGGTGAGGAAGAAAAGCGCGGAAAGCCCGTCTAGACCGAAGGCCCAGTACACCCCCGCCCCGGGGAGGAGGGGGGCTTGGAAGGCGTGGGCCACCCCGCCCGGGTGGGTGAGGAAGAGGTAGAGGTTGAGGAGGAAGGAAAGCCCCGCCCCCAAAACCCCGAGGGCCCGGGGCAGGCCCAAAAGGAGCAGGGCCCCGAAGACCACCGGTAGAAGGACCGCCAGGACTACCACCGCATCACCCCCAGAAGGAGAAGCGCCCCCAGCACGAAGAGGAGGGCGTAAACCCTAAGGTAGCCGGTCTGCAACCGGGCGAGGCCCTGCCCCAGGCTCCGCGCCGCCCCGCCCAGGCCGAAGTAGCCGCTTAGGAGGCCCCGATCCCCGTAGAAGAGGGCCTCCGCCAGGGCCTTCAAGGGGTTCACGATGAGGGCGTTGTAGGCCCGGTCCACGTAGAAGGCCTCCCGGCTCGCCGCCTCAAAGGCCAGGTACCAGGCGGGGAAAACCTTGCGCTGGAAGAAGACGAAACCCGCCCAGAGCCCTAGAAGGGCCACCGCCGCCGAGAGGGCGATGAGGCCCCACTCCGCCCCCAGGGAGAGGTGGTGGGCCTCCACCTCCGCCAGGGCGGGCTTCAGGAAGGGTTCCAGGACGTTGGGCAAGGGGTGGGGCAGGGCCAGGTACCCCGCGAGGACCGAGCCCAGGGCCAGGAGGTGGTTGGGCCAGAGCATCACCGGCGGGGCCTCGTGGGGGTGGTGGTGCCCCCTCTCCTCCCCCAGGAAGACCAGGACGAACCAGCGCATGGCGTACATGGCGGTGAGGACCGCCACGAGGAGCGCCCCCACGTAGAACCCCACTCCCCCGAAGGGGTAGGTGAGGGTGGCGGCGAGGATGGCGTCCTTGGACCAGAAGCCGGAAAGCAAGGGGAGGCCGCCCAGGGCCAGGGCCCCGATGAGGGCGTGCCAGCGGGTTTGGGGCAGGTGCTTCCAGAGGCCCCCCATCTTGCGCACGTCCTGCTCGCCCCCCAGGGCGTGGATCACGCTCCCCGAGGCCAGGAAGAGGAGGGCCTTGAAGAAGGCGTGGGTGAAGACGTGGAAGAGGGCCACCCAGTACGCCCCCACCCCGGCCGCCAGGAACATGTACCCGAGCTGGCTGATGGTGGAGTAGGCGACGATTTTCTTGATATCGGTCTGGCCGAAGGCGGATAGCGCCCCATAAGCCGCGGTGAGGAGGCCGACCACGGCGATGGCGTAGGAGACGTCGGGGAGGACGCTGTAGAGGAAGGAGCTCCGGGCGATGAGGTAGACCCCGGCCGTCACCATGGTGGCCGCGTGGATCAGGGCGGAGACGGGGGTGGGGCCGGCCATGGCGTCGGGGAGCCAGACCATGAGGGGGATCTGGGCGCTCTTGCCCACAGCCCCGAGGAAGAGGAGAAGCCCTGCCAGGGCGAGGAGGTCAGGGTTCTTCAGGGGGCCCTCCATCGCCTCCTTGAGCTCGCTGATGGAGAGGGTGCCGTAGAGGGCCCAGAGGATGGCCATGCCCAGCATGAAGCCCAGGTCGCCGATCCGGTTCACGATGAAGGCCTTGCGGGCGCTGTCGGCGTACTGGGGGTTCTTGTACCAGAAGCCGATGAGGAGGAAGCTCGCCAGGCCCACCCCCTCCCAGCCGATGAACATCACCGGGTAGCTGTCGGCGAGGACCAGGGTGAGCATCATGGCGATGAAGAGGTTGAAGTAGGCGAAGAAGCGGCTGTAGCCCGGGTCCCCCCCCATGTAGCCGATGGCGTAGACGTGGATGAGGAAGCCCACGCCGGTGACGATGAGGAGCATGAAGCCGGAGAGGTTGTCCAGAAGGAGGCTGAAGGGGATGCCGGGAAGCCACTCCGCTTGGAAGCGGGCCCCGCCCGAGAGGAGAAGCCCCGCCCCCAGGAGGAAGGAGGCGAGGACGAGCCCCGAGGCCAGGACCCCGGGGAGGGGCTCTCGCATCCTTTTGCCGAAGAGGCCGAGGAGGGCGAAGCCCAACAAGGGCAGGAGAATCGTCCCGAGAAGCGCCATGCTTACCCCCGAAGCTCCGAGAGGTCGTCCACCGCGGTGCTCTCCCGGTGGCGGAAGATGGCCACGATGAGGCCGAGGCCCACGGCCACCTCGGCGGCGGCCACGGCGATGACCATGAGGGCGGCCACCTGGCCGTCAAGCCCGTAGGCCCGGGCGAAGCCCACCAGGGAGAGGTTGGCCGCGTTCAGCATGAGCTCAATGGAGAGGAAGACCAGGATGGCGGTCCTCCGGGTGAGGACCCCGTAGACCCCGAGGGCGAAGAGGAGGGCGGAGGTGAGGAGGTAGCTCACCGCGCCACCTCCTCCCGCTTCTCCGCCTCCTTGGCCCTCGAGGCCTTCCCGGGCTCCACCAGGGCCACGGCCACCACCGTGGCGGCCATGAGGAGGAAGCCCACCGCGAGGAGGACGAAGAGCCAGTCGCCGTAGAGCAGGGGCCCCAGGGCCTGGGGAAGCCCGCCCTTCAGGTCCTGGGTGAAGGCGAGGTCCAGCCCCCAAAGCCCCGCGGCCAAGATCCCCGCCACCCCTAAGGCGAGGAGGGCGGCGAGGGGCCTGGAGCGCACCAGGGGGTCAAACCCGATCTCCCCCTGGGCGGCGAAGAGGAGCATGATGACGAAGAGGAAGAGGACCACGATGGCCCCGGCGTAGACGATGACCTGGATAAAGCCCAGGAAGCGGGCGTCCAGGGCCACGTAGACTCCGGCGAGGACCAGGAAGTTGAGGATCAGGGCCAGGGCGGCGTGGATGGCGTTCCTGAGGGTCACCACCAGGACCCCGCTCAGGAGGAGGAGGAAGAGGGCGAGGCCTTCAAGAAGGCTCATCGCTTCCCCCCTTCCGTGGGGGCCTTGAACCCCTCCAGCTCGGGCCGCACGTAGGGCACCACGTAGCCCACCTTCACGGGCTTGCCCGTCCGCTTGGCCTCGCGGCGCTGGGGCTTGGTGCCCACCACGTCCACCAGCATGTCCTCCTTGCCGTAGACGAGGTCGGAGTACTCGTAGTCCGCCATCTCAAAGTCGTACCCCAGGACGATGGCCCCCGTGGGGCAGGCCTCCTCGCAGAGGCCGCAGAAGATGCACCGGAGCATGTTGATCTCGTAGACCTTGGCGTACCGCTCCCCCGCGGAGACCGGGTTTTCCGGGTCGTTCTCCGCCGGCTCCACGTAGATGGCGTAGGCGGGGCAGGCGGCGGCGCAGAGGGAGCAGCCGATGCACTTCTCTAGCCCGTTCGGGTGCCGGGTGAGGACGTGCCGCCCGTGGAAGCGGGGCTTCAGGGCCACGGGGGCGTCGGGGTAGGGGACGGTCACCGGCTTGGAGAAGAGGTACTTCAGGGTGATGCCGAGGCTTTGGGCGAGGGCCTTCAGGGTCATGCGCCACCTCCTTTGCGGGCGGGCTTGGGGGTGTAGAGGACCGCTCCCAGGAGGACGAGGAAGCTTAGGGCGGAGAGGTAGAGGAGGTAGGTCCTGGGGAGGTCCAGGGCCACCACGAGGGCGGTGACGAGGAACCAGAGGAGGGCCAGCGGGAAGAGGAAGCCCCAGCCGAAGCGGAGGAGCTGGTCGTAGCGCAGGCGGAACCAGGTGGCCCGGATCCAGATGAAGAAGAAGAGGAAGAAGGCGATCTTGAGGAACATCCAGAGGTAGGGGACCTCGAGGACGGGCATGGTCCAGCCGCCCAGGAAGAGGGTGGGGATGAGGGCGCTTGCGGTGATGAAGTGGATGTACTCCGCCATCTGGAAGAGGGCCCACTTGATGGAGCTGTACTCCGTGTGGTACCCGCCCACGAGCTCCTGCTCCGCCTCGGGGAGGTCAAAGGGGGTGCGGGCGGCCTCGGCCATGCTGGCGATGAGGTAGACCAAGAAGGCGGGGAAGGCGTAGAGGAAGAGCCAGCCGTGCTCCTTCTGCCAGTTCACGATGTCGTTCAGGTTGAGGCTGCCCACGAGGAGCACGGGGGCGAGGAGGGCGAGGCCCAGGCCGAGCTCGTAGGAGATGAGGCTCGCCGAGGAGCGGAGGGAGCCCAAGAGGCTGTACTTGCTCCCCGAGGCCCACCCGGAGAGGAAGATCCCGTAGACGGCGAGCTCGCTTACGGCGAAGAGGTAGAGGATCCCCAGGTCCAGGTTGATCACCCAGGGCTGGTAGCCGAAGAAGCTTCCCGGCGGGCCGAAGGGGATGAGCCCGAAGGCGAGGAGGGCGAAGACCACGGAGATGAGGGGGGCGAGGACGAAGAGGAACCGGTCCGCCTGGGCCACCACGATGTCTTCCTTGAAGATGCTCTTGATGGCGTCGGCGAGGGGCTGGAGGAGGCCAAAAGGCCCCACCCGGTTCGGCCCCATGCGCACCTGGAAGCGGGCGAGGAGCCTCCGCTCAATGAGGGTCATGAAGGCGAAGGCGGTGAGGAGGCCCACCACCACCAAGAGGGCCTTCAGGGCCACCATCCAGTAAGGGTCTACGGGGTAGGACCAGGTCACGCTTCACCTCCCGCGGGCACCAGGACGCGCCCCTCCACCCGGAGGCCCGCCGCGGGCCCCAGGGCCGAGAGGTAGAGGTGGCCTTTGGGCACGTCCTCCCGGTGGACCACCCGGGCCTCCACCCGGCCGAAGGGGGTCTCCACGGCCACCTGGGCCCCCTCGGGCAGGGCCTCGGCCCGCGCCGTCTCCGGGTGGGCCCAGAGTTCCGCCCGGGCCGCCTCTTGGGCCTTGCCCACCGCCTGGTGGGCCTTCCACATGGTGGGCCGGAGGTAGAAGGCGCCCTTCCGCTCCTTGGGCCGGAGCTCCTTGAGGCGGAAAGAGAGACGGCCCATGGCCTCCGGGACCTTCCGGGCCTTCAGGGCCTTCTGCGCCTCGAGGTGGAGCCGGAAGGGGGGCCTCACCCCCAGGGCCTCGGCCAGGAGGGCGAGGACCTGGAGGGCGCCCTCCGCCTCCCCGTTCTCTATGGGGGCGGGGCTTAGGGGGAGGACCCGGCCCTCCAGGTTCACCAGGTGCCCCCGCTTCTCGTAGAAGGTGGGGGCGGGGAGGACCACGTGGGCGTAGCGCTCCGCCAGGGGGTGGAGGTGGCTTAGGTGCATCACCACGAAGCGCTTGCCCTTAAGGGCCTCTTCCGGGGGCACGAAGCCGTAGTAGGCGTAGAGGGCCCCGGGCTCGTCCCAGGAGGCCCCCTTCGCCCCGGGGAGGACCCCCATGGCCTCGAGGCCCCGGGCGTTCGCCGCCGGGGTCATGGCGAGGACCTTGGCCCCCTTGCGCTCGGCGAGGAGGCGGGCCCTTTCCGCGGCCACGGTGTCCTGGAGGACACCGGCCCCGAGGATGAGCACCGGGTTCTTCGCCTTCTCCCAGGCCTCCTTCGCCTTCGCCACCATTTCGCTTCCCTCCTTGTCCCCGAGGAGGGCGAGGAGGATCTCCCGCTCTTCCCCGGGGCGGTGGACCTCGTGGATGGCGGCCCACTTCATGAGGGGGGCGCGGTACGGGGCGAAGAGGGCCATCTTGTCCGTGCGGCGGGGCATCCTTTCCTTGATCTGCAGGTCGGCGAAGGGGGTGCCGTGGTTGTAGCGGTGGGGAGGCTTGAGGTCGCGCACGAACTCGGAGAGGCGGAGGTGGAGGATGGGGGCTTCCTCCGTGGGGTCGCCGAGGACCAGGGCGAAGTCCGCCTGGAGGAGGTCCTCCAGGGAGGCGGGCGGGAAGAGGCTCGCCGGGGCGGCGGTGCGGCCCTGGAAGTCCAGGTGGGGGGTCTTCAGGGCCTTGGCGAGCTCGGAGGCCAAGAGGCCCTCCTCGAGGGTGGCGTCGTGGGCGAGGTAAAGCCCCACCTCCTCGCCCCTCGCCTCCTTCAGGCCCTCCTTGAGGGCGAGGAAGGCCTCCTCCCAGGTGGCCTCCACGAGCCTTCCCTCTTTCCGCACCAGGGGGGTCTTGAGGCGGTTTTGGTCCGCCCACTCGTGGCCGAAGCGGCCCGCGTCACAGATCCAGATCTCGTTGACCTCGGGGACCTCCCGGGCCCGGATCCTGAGGAGCTCGCCGCTACGGGTGTCGGCGGTGATCCCGCACCCCACGGGGCAGAGGGCGCAGGTGGTGGGGGTCTCCTCCATCTCCCAGTTTCGGGCGCGGAAGCGGGCGGTGAGGTCCAGAAGGGCCCCCACGGGGCAGATGTCCGTGATGTTCCCGGAGAAGCCCGAGGGGAGGCCGAAGTCCATGGTGCCGATGAAGGTGTGCACTCCCCGCTCAATGAAGTCCAGGACCTCGTCCCCGGGGACCTCCTCAAAGTAGCGCACGCACCGCTTGCAGTGGATGCACCGCTCCCGGTCCAGGATGACGAAGGGGGAGAGGGGGTGGTGCTTGTCCACGTGGCGGCGGGTGAACTCAAAGCGGGTGTAGACGGGAAGCTCCAGGGGGCCCTTCTGGTAGTACTTCTCGTAAAGCCCGTACTCCACGGTGCGGTCCTGGAGCTCGCAGGCCCCGCCCTTGTCGCAGGTAGGGCAGTCCAGAGGGTGGTTGAGGAGGGTGAACTCCACCATCCCCGCCTGGGCCTCCCGCACCACGTCCGAGAGGGTGTCCACCACCATCCCGTCCGCCACCGCCGTCACGCAGCTTGCGGCGAGCTTGGGCTGCCACTGGATCTCAGGCTCGCCCTTCTCGTTGAGGAGGGGCTTCCCGTCGGGGCCCTTCTTGGGAAGGCCGATCCGCACCAGGCACATGCGGCAGGCCCCTATGGGGGAGAGGTGCTTTTCCGAGCAGAAGAGGGGCACGTCGTACCCCGCGTGGAAGACGGCGTCCATGACGCTCGTCCCCGGGGGCACCTCCACGATGCGGTCGTTCACCTTGACCCGGACCATCTCACCTCCAGAGGGAAGGCCTGGGCACGGGGCGCTTCTCCCGCGCCAGGGCCAGGTACTGGTCCTTGAAGTGCCTTAGCGAGCCCTTCACCGGCCACACCGCCGCGTCCGCCAAGGGGCAGAAGCTCCGCCCCTCAATGAGGGGGAGGAGGGCTTCCAGGTTCTCCACGTCCTTCTCCTCCCCCTGGCCGGTGCCGATCTTGGCGAAGAGGTTCACCATGAACCCCGCCACGCCCTCGCGGCAGGGGGTGCACTTGCCGCAGGACTCGTGGGCGTAGAAGCGGGTGAGGTTCCACATGGCGTCCACCATGCTCACCCGCTCGGGGATGAGGATCACGCCCCCCGTCCCCAGCATGGAGCCCTTGGCCTGGAGGTGCTCGTAGCTCATGGGGGTGTCCAGGACCTCCTCGGTGAAGGGCAGAGGCGGGGTGGAGGACCCCCCGGGGATGATGGCCTGGATGGGCTCCAGGGGCCCACCCGCCCACTCGTAGATGAGCTCGCGGAACGTGGTGCCCATGGGGAGCTCGTACACCCCGGGGCGCTTCACGGGCCCGGAGATCTGGTAGAGCTTCATCCCCTTGGACTGCTCCGTGCCCATCTGGGCGAACCAGTCGGCGCCCCGTTCCATGATGGGCACCACGGAGGCCAGGGTCTCCACGTTGTTGATGGTGGTGGGCTTGCCCCAAAGGCCCGACTGGGCGGGGAAGGGGGGCTTCAAGCGGGGGTTCGCCCTTAGGCCCTCCAGGGAGTTCATGAGGGCCGTCTCCTCGCCGCAGATGTAGGCCCCGGCCCCCCGGTGGACGTGGAGGTCAAAGGAGAAGTCCGTGCCGAAGAGGTTCTTCCCCAGGTAGCCCCGGGCCCGGGCCTCCTTGATGGCTTGTTCTAGCCGGTCCGCCGCCCTGCGGTACTCCCCGCGGACGTAGATGTAGCCCACCGTGGCCCGGATGGCGTACCCGGCGAGGATCATCCCCTCAATGAGGAGGTGGGGGACGTCCTCCAGGATGTAGCGGTCCTTGAAGCTCCCGGGCTCGGACTCGTCGGCGTTGCAGATGAGGTAGTGCTGCTTCCCGTCGTCCTTGGGCATGAAGCTCCACTTAAGCCCCGTGGGGAAGCCCGCCCCGCCCCGGCCCCTAAGCCCGGAGCGCTTCACCTCCTCTATGACCTCGTCCGGGGTCTTCTCCTTGAGCACCCGCTTCGCCGTCTCGTACCCCCCGTGCCGGAGGTAGTAGTCCAGGGTCCAGGACCCCTCCTTCCCCACGTGGGCGTAGAGGGTCCTTTCAAACCGGGGGTCCAGTCCGGAAAGAATGGGGCCAGTCATACCTCCACCTCGTGCACGTGGTGGCCGCACTTTCCGGGAAGCTCAATCTCCTCAAGCCGCTTCCCCGCCCTAAGGCCTGCAAGAAGGGCCTCGAGCCTCGCCCGGGTCACGCACTCCACGTAGGGCTCGTCGTTCACCTGGATCACGGGGGCGGTGTGGCAGCTTCCCAGGCACTCCACCTTCTGCACGCTGAAAAGCCCGTCCGGGGTCACCTCCCCCGGGCCGATGCCCAGGGTCTCGGTGAGGTAGTCCCAAAGCTCCTCGGCCCCGGCGAGCTTGCAGGAGAGGGTGGCGCAGACCTGGAGGTGGTACTTCCCCGTGGGCACGAACTGGTAGTAGGAGTAGAAGCTCGCCACCCCCATGACCTCCGTGGGGGTGGTGCCCACGAGGCGGGCGATCTCCTCTATGCGCTCGGGCCGGATCCAGCCCTCCTCCTGCTGCACCCGCCTAAGGAGGGGCATGATGGCGGCGCGGCGCCCTTCCGGCGGGTACTTGGCGAAGGTCTCCTCCAGAAAGTCCTGCTTGTCGTCAAAGAACCCCATCTTCCCTCCCTTAGCGGTCCACGTCCCCCATCACGGGGTCTAGGCTGGCGATGATGGCCACCATGTCGGGGACCTGCTCCCCCTTGCAGGCGTAGGGGAGGCTTTGCAGGTTGACGAAGCTCGGCGCCCGCACCTTGACCCGGTAGGGCATGGAGCCGCCGTCGGAGACGATGTAGTAGCCGAGTTCCCCCCGGGCCGACTCCGTGGGCACGTAGACCTCCCCCTTGGGGGGGTGGAAGCCCTCGGTGTAGTGCTTGAAGTGGTAGATGACCGCCTCCATGGAGGTCTCCAGGAGGTGGCGGGGGGGCGGGGTGATCTGGGGGTTGGGGTCGCGGACGGGGCCCGGTTCTAAGCGCTCCAGGGCCTGCTTGATGATCTTGACCGACTCCCGCATCTCCCGGATGCGGACGAGCATCCGGTCAAACACGTCCCCCCTCTCCCCCAGGGGCACGTCAAAGGTGTAGGTCTCGTAGCCCGAGTAGGGGTAGGCCTTGCGCACGTCGTAGTTCACCCCGCTCGCCCTTAGAGACCCCCCGGTGAGGCCGAGGTCAATGGCCACCTCGGGCGGGATCACCCCCACGCCCCGGGCCCTTTCGTAGAAGATGGGGCTTTCGGCGAAGAGGGCCTCGTACTCGTCTATGCGGTGGGGGAGGACTTCAAGGAGCTTCTTGAGCTCGGGGACGAACTCCTCCGGCAGGTCCTCCTTCACCCCGCCGATGCGGATGTAGTTGTGGTGGAAGCGCTGGCCCGTGACCCACTCAAAGAGGTCCAGGATGGTCTCGCGCTCGCGGAAGGCGTAGAAGAAGGGGGTGAGGGCCCCGAGGTCCAAAAGCCCCGTCCCCAGGAAGACCAGGTGGCTCGCCAGGCGGGAGAGCTCGTTGAGGATGACCCTTATGGTCTCCGCCCTAGGCGGCACCACGGCCCCCAAAAGCTTCTCCACCGCCAGGGCGTAGGCCAGGTCGTGGGCGAAGGAGTGGAGGTAGTCCATCCGGGGCGTGTAGGTGATGTTCTGGAGGTAGGTGCGGTGCTCCATGGTCTTCTCAAAGCCCGTGTGGAGGTAGCCGATGTGGGGCACCACCTCCAGGACCTCCTCCCCGGAGAGGGTCACCATGAGGCGGAGCACCCCGTGGGTGGAGGGGTGCTGCGGGCCCACGTTCAGGGTCATCACCTCGGTGCGGAGCTCCTTGGCCTCCTCCGGGGGGGCGTCTAGGGGGATTTCCTCCAGGAACTCTTCCCTCATCCTTTAACCTCCCGGGCCTTCTTCAGGTCGGCCCAAAGGGACCTGTAGCCCTTGCGGCTCCCGCCCTTGTAGAAGGTGAGGCCGGGGTCCTTGCCGGTGAGGGCGGCGCGGAACTCCGCCGGGATGATGTACCGCCCCTCGCGGAAGAGGGTGGGGGTCTCGCCCAAGGGGTAGTCCTTGCGCAGGGGGTGGCCCTCGAGGTCCTCCGGGGTGAGGATCTTGCGGAGGTCGGGGTGGCCTTCAAAGACGATGCCGAAGAGGTCGTAGACCTCCCTTTCCAGGAAATTGGCGCTCCCCCAGAGGTCGGTGACCGTGGGGAGCCTGGGGTCCTCTTCGGGCACGTAGACCCGCACGAAGAAGCGGCTCCCGTCCCCGTCCTTCCAGCCCGGGAGGGAGACGAGCTCGTAGACCACGGCGAAGCGCTCGGGGCGGGGGTCCGGGTAGGTCAGGTAGTCCAGGCCCACGATGTCGGCCAGGAAGTTGAACCCCATGGCCTTGTAGTGGGCCATCTCCTCCTTGAAGCGCTCCCTGGGCAGGACCACCCAGAGGTTGCCGAGGCCGTTGTCCTCTATGGGGTAGCCCTTGGCCCGGGCCTCTTCCAGGACGCGCTCAAGCCGCATACCTCACCCCCTCGTCCGCTTCCAGGCCGCCACCGGGGGAAGCCTCTCTCCCCGCTCGTTGTAGGCCTGGCCCCGCACCTTCTTCTGCAGCTGCATCACCGCGTAGATCAGGGCCTCGGGCCTGGGGGGGCAGCCGGGGACGTAGACGTCCACGGGCACCACCGAGTCCACGTTCTGCACGATGGCGTAGTTGTTGAACATCCCGCCCGAGCTCGCGCAGGCCCCCATGGAGATCACCCACTTGGGGTCGGGCATCTGCTCCCAGACCCGGCGCATCACCGGGGCCATTTTCTTGGAAAGCCTCCCGGCCACGATCATCACGTCCGCCTGGCGGGGGCTTGCGCGGAAGACCTCGCTGCCGAAGCGGGCCAGGTCGTTGCGGGCGTCCGTGGAGGCCATCATCTCAATGGCGCAGCAGGCGAGGCCGAAGGTGGCGGGCCACAGGGAGTTGCTCCGCCCCCAGGCCACGAGCTTCTCCAAGGTGGTGAAGAGGATCCCCTCCCGTTCCAGCTCCTGGACGTCCCGCTCAAAAAGGTCCTTCAGTGCCACCGCATCACCCCCTTCCACCACTCGTAGAGGAAGCCCACGAAGAGGAGGAGGGTGAAGGCGAGGACCCCGAGGAAGCCATAGAGGCCAAGCCCGCCCGCGCTCACGGCGTAGGGCCAGAGGAAGGCCACCTCCACGTCAAAGAGGATGAAGAGCATGGCCACCACGTAGAAGTGGACGGGAAAGCGCTTCACCTCCCCGGCGGGGTCGTTCCCCGACTCGTAGGGCATGAGCTTGGCCCGCCCCGGCTTCTTGGGGCCGAGGAGGGCCCCCACCAAAAGGGCCGCCACCCCAATAAAGAGGGCCACCCCCACGTAGATCAGCGTGCCCACGTACTCTTGGATCGGCGCCAAGGTCCCCTCCTTTCGTGCCTTTCTTCACGAAGCCGGTCCCCAAAGCCCCAAAGGGGCCGGCCTCATTTCCCGCCCATCTTATCACCCCGGGGTGGGGCGCAAGGGGGGTGGGCTACACAGAAGGAGAAGGGACGGTGTAGGGAAGGGAGGCGGGCCTACACCGCCCCCTCGAGGCCCTCCCTCAGCCGGCGGAAGGCCTCGAGGTCCAGCTCCTCGGCCCGCACCCTAGGGGGGAGGCCCAGGGCCCTCAGGGCCTCCTCCACCCGCGCCTTGGGGTAGCCGGCCGCGGCCAGGGCGTTTAAAAGCGTCTTCCGCCGCTTTCCGAAGGCGGCCTCAACGAGGCGGAAGAGGCCGGGGTCGTCCAGGGCGCCCGTGGGGGTGAGGCGCACCAGGCTGCTCCACACCTTGGGCGGGGGAAAGAAGGCCCCCGGAGGGAGGTCAAAGAGCCTCTCCGCCACGGCGTGGTGGGCCACCCGGAGGGTGAGGACCCCGTAGGCCGGGGTCTTGGGCCTTGCGGTCATGCGCTCGGCCACTTCCTTCTGCACCAGGAAGACGAGGCGGGCGAAGCGCCCGGTCTTGAGGAGGCGGGTGACCAGGGGGGTGGCGATGTGGTAGGGGAGGTTGGCCACGAGGAGGCTTCCCTGGGGCACCTCCTCCCAGGGGTAGAGGAGGGCGTCCTGGAAGACGAGGCGCACCGGGAGGCCGGAAAGGGTCTCCTCCAGGACAGGCCTCAGGCGCAGGTCCTTCTCTATGGCCGTCACCTCGGCCCCGGCCTCGAGGAGGGCCCGGGTGAGGGCCCCAAGCCCAGGCCCCACCTCAAAGACGGGCCCGGTGAAGGGCCGGGCCGCCTCCACGATGCGGCGCAGGTGGGCCTCCGAGACCAGGAAGTTCTGGCCGAAGCGCTTGTCGGCGAAGAGCCCGTGCCGCTCAAGGAGGGCGCGGACGCTTTGGGGCGAGGCGAGCTTACTCATGGAGGCGCCGCACCTCGGGCCTCGGGGGGTCGGCCTCGGGGTCCAGGACCAGGTACTCCCCCAGGTCCAGGGCGTCAATGAGGGCGAAGCGGTCCTTGAGGAGGATGCCGTCCGGCATGGGGGTGTGGCCGTAGACCCCGTAGCGGTAGCCCATCCTTTCCACGTACTCGGGGGTGAGGAACCACCAGGTCTTGGCCTCGCTCTGGGCGTAGAAGAGGCCGTCGTACTCCTGGAGCCAGGGCACGGGGCCCACGTGGGCGAAGTGGACGCCCTTTAGGACGAGCTCCTTGGGGAAGGAGGCCATCCAGGACCGCAAGGCCTCGGGGAGGGCCTTTCCCCCGTGCTCCGGGTGGAACTCCAGGTGCTTGAGGTGCCGGTTGCCCAGGATGGGGCTTCCCTCTAGGAGGGCGGCCTCGTGGTTGCCGAGGAGGATGGTGACGTGGTCCCCCGCCTCCTCCTGGAAGGCCTTCAGGCGGAAGAGTTCCCGGATCTGCGCCCCCGCCGCCAGGCGGAGGTGGAAGGGGTCTTCGGGGTCGTAGGCCTCGAGGCCCGTGAGCCGCGCGTAGTCCCTCGGGGTCTTGGGGTGGACCAGGTCCCCCAGGAGGACGAGGCGCACCCGCCCCGAGCGCAGGGCCTCCGTGGGGCGGAAGCCCTCGTCGGCGAGCCCCTCCCGGCGCAGGATCCGCCAGAGGAGGGGGAAGTTGGCGTGGAGGTCCCCGAGGGCGACGACCCTCATCCCTTCAGAAGGTTGCGGAGCTCCCCGTAGAGCTTGCGCGTCTCCTCGGGGGTCTTGCCGTAGCCCCCGTACTTGTTCACGATCCTGGCCGCTTCCTTGCCCAGCCCCTTTTCCTTGAGCCTTTCCAGGAGCTGGTCAATGAGGCGGTGGGCCTCCGGCTTCTCCTCCTCGGCCTCGGCCTCCGGCTCCGCCTCGGGGAGCTTGGGCGGGGTGAAGCGGCCCTTCTCGGGGTCGTAGTCCACCCACTGCTTCTCCAGGCGGTAGAGGTACCGCCCCACACCGAACTTCACCGCGGCCCGTTTGAGGGCGTCGGAGAAGGCGGCCTTCAGGGAGTCCCCCTCCCCCACGTCCTCCTTGGTGACCCCGAGGACGGTGAGGCGGCACTTGACCTCGCAAAGGCGCTCCCGCCTCTCGCCCCTCTCGTCTTTCACCAGGCGCTCCGCGTCGGAGAGGACCTCGTAGGCGTCGTGCCAGCCCTCCGGGCCCACCACCTTGTCCAGGCGGTCCAACACGGTGCGGGCGTCCACGTAGGGGACCACCAAGGCCCGCTTCTTGTCCCGGGAGAGGGCTTCCACGCGCCACTGCACCTCCCCCGGGGGAAAGGGTTCGGCCAGTTTCCGCCAGACTTCGTCCATGTGTTTTAGTTTACTTTAGGTTGCTCTCACCCCAAAGCCTTGGGGGAAGGCGAAGATGGGGGCATGAAGCGGTGGCTGGCGTTCCTTCCCTTCCTGGCCCTGGCCTGGGCTTTGGAGCTCAGGGTCACCGCCTCCTTGGTGGTGGACCTCTTCCCCCAGGCGGTGGTGGTGGAGCGGGTTACCGAGCCCCAGGGGATCGTGGTGGTTTACCAGGCTTCCCAGGCGGAGGCCGTTTTCCGCTACCACGACCTGGACCTCCGCCGCCGGGGCTGGGTGCGGGTGAAGTACGAGGTCAAGAAGGGCGAGTGGAAGGCGGAGTACCGCAAGGGTAAGGCCAAGGCCAGGCTCTCCGTGAAGGACAAGAAGGGCCGGGTGGAGGTGCGGCTCAAGGAGGGGGACTAGACAAGGCCCAAGCCCCTCGGTACCATATAGGGCGCGCGGGGCCGTGGCGCAGTTGGGAGCGCGCCTGAATCGCACTCAGGAGGTCAGGGGTTCGAATCCCCTCGGCTCCACCAGAAAAGCCTCCCGCCCTGGGGCGGGAGGCTCGGCTTTTCGCTCAGTAGCCCGTGGAAGAGTGGGGATTCAAGAGGGGCGCCAGGCTCTACGGCGTGAGGGGGACCTGTTGGGGCCCCACGTAGTTGAGCGGTAAGGGTGTGGTGTCAATCGTGGCCACCGCCGAGAGGACCTTGGAGTTGCTGGAGTCGTAGTAGAGGGGTAGTCGTTCGGTCCGGGCACCAATACCGAAGAGCAGGCGATGGTGACGTTCCGTGGACCTAGCGGCTGAAGGGCTGCACCGGATTGACCCCCTAAGGGGATTGCGGCCCCCGGGGGCCTTTGGCTAGCCTTTCCCCATGGGTAAGCGTCGCTCTGCCGTGGCGTCTGATTTCCCAGACCACCTCCGCCAGGTGAAGCCGACCCACCTGCTGAAAACCTACGGCTTTGGGTTTGCGGGCCCTCTGGGGGACCTCCGCCGGAGGGCCAGGCGGCTTCTGGACCTGGGCCCGAACGCCCTGTCCATCGGCCTGGACCCGGACCGCCCCCCCCGCCCGGCCCAGGCCCGGCACGGGCTCCTTTCCCCGGGGTTTTAGCCGTGGTCCTCGCCGCCTTGGTCCTGGTCCTCGAGGGAGAAGGCCTCCCCGAGCCCTTGGGCCTCAGGGGCTTCTTCTACGGCCTCCTTCGGGAGGTGGCCCCGGAGGTGCACGACCAGGGGGAAAACCCCTTCGCCCTGGGCTTCGGGGGGCGGGAGGGGGCGGCTTGGGCCCGGGTGAGCCTGCTTGTGGAAGGGCTTTACGCCCGCCTCGCCCCCCGCCTCTACGCCCTGGAGGGGGAGGAGGTGCGGCTTGGGCCCCCTTTCCGGGTGCGGGCCGTGCTCCAGGAGGGGCACCCCTGGGCGGGGGTTTCCACCTATCCCCGCCTCTTTCAGGGGCCTCCTTCCCGGGACCTCGCCCTGCGCTTCGCCAGCCCCACCTTCTTCCGCAGAAAAGGGGTCCACTACCCGGTCCCCGAGCCGAGGTTGGTTTTGGAAAGCCTCCTCCGGCGCCTCGAGGCCTTTGGCCCCCTGAAGGCCCCGGAAGGGGTGAGGGAGGCCCTTTTGGAGAGGACCACGGTGCGGAGCCTGGAGGGGCGGACCCTCCCCGCCCGCACGGAGGTGGACACCGCGGGCTTCGTGGGGCGGGTGGTCTACCACCTGCCCCGGGCCACGGAGGAGGAGGCCCTTTGGCTTTCCGCCCTAGGCCGCTTCGCCTTCTATAGCGGCGTGGGGGCCAAGACCTCCTTGGGCTACGGCCGCGCCCGGGCGGAAAGTGCCTAATCCCCCTTGGGCTTGCTTCGCCCTGCCGGACCGAGGGGAGGTCCTAGGCACCCCGCCGCGTTAAGGCGCGGGCCCTCAGTCCAGGCCCAGGAGGGTCCGGCGCAGGGCCTCGTGGACCCGCCCGTTGGTGGCGAGGATGTAGCGGCTGCCCAGGCGGTAGGGGTTCCCCTCGAGGTCCGTCACCCTTCCTCCCGCCTCTTCCACGAGGAGCCACCCCGCCGCCACGTCCCAGGGGTTCAGCTTCACCTCCCAGAAGCCCTCCAGCCGCCCCGCGGCCACGTAGGCCAGGTCCAGGGCCGCCGCCCCGGGCCTGCGGACGAGCAGGCCCTTGCGCAGGGCCCGTTCAAAGTAGGTGAGGTTTTCCGGGTCCTTGGCCACGTCGTAGGGGAAGCCCGTGGCGAGGAGGCTCCCCACGAGGCTCTCCCGCCCCGTGACCCGGATGGGGCGGCCGTTGAGGTAGGCCCCTTCCCCCCTCAGGGCGTAGAAGACCTCCCCCCGGGCGGTGTCCATCACCACGCCCATCTGGATGGCGCTCTCGGCCTCGAGGGCGATGGATACGGCGAAGAAGGGGAAGCCGTGGGCGTAGTTCACCGTCCCGTCCAGCGGGTCCACGATGAAGCGGAGGGCCTTCCCGCCCTCGCTCCCCCCTTCCTCCCCCAGAAACCCCGCCTCGGGGAAGCGGGAGAGGAGGAGGCCCTTCACCGCCTCCTCCGCCTCCCGGTCCGCCTGGGTCACCAGGTCGGTGGGGCCGGACTTGGTCCCCTCGGTGAAGCCCTTTTCCAGGTAGTAGAGGTGGATGCCCCGGGCGAGGCTCGCCGCCTCCAGGGCCGCCTCCAGGTACGGGTAGTAGGGGTGGCGCCTTCCGATCACCCTTCCATCCTAAGGGAGGCGAGGCGGGCGAAGAGGGCCCGCAGCTTCTCCGCGCTCTTCACCCCGGGGGCCTCCTCCACCCCGCTCGCCAGGTCCAGGGCGTAGGGCCTGAGGGCGAGGACCTCCTCCAGGTTCTCCGGGGCAATCCCCCCCGCCAGGATGACCCGCCTTCCCGTGGCGAGGAGGGGCTTGGCCCAGGCCCGGGGGTAGGCCTCCCCGCTCCCCGGGCGCTTCCCGTCTAGGAGGAGGGCCTGGGCGGGGTAGTCCGCCCACTCGGGCCGCGCGGGGCCCTCGAGGGGGAAGGCCTTGATCACGGGGTAGAAGCGCCCCACGGCCTCCGCCCACTCGGGGGGCTCCTCCCCGTGGAGCTGGGCCACCTGGAGCCGGGCCTCCTCCATGAGGCGGAGCACCTCCTCGGGCGGCTGGTCGCGGAAGACCCCTACCCGCACCACGAAGGGGCCCAGGGCCTCCCCGATGGCCCGGGCGGCTTCCGGGGCGATCCTGCGGCGGGAGCCGGGGGCGAGGACGAAGCCCAAGGCGAAGGCCCCCAGGGCCTCGGCAAGGAGGGCGTCCTCTAGGCGGGTGATGCCGCAGATCTTGACCCGCACAGGGCCAGTATAAGGGGCCGGGCCTTTGGGCCCGGCCCGAGCGCCCGCGCGCCTTTTGGGGGCCTTAGGACCTTCCCCGGGCGTCCGGGAACCGCCTCAGCCGCACTTGGCGTAGCCGCAGGCCTGGCACTTCCAGCACCCCTCCTCCCGCACCAGGGCCTTCTCTCCGCAGGAGGGGCAGGGGGCGGCCCCGGCCAGGGCGATCCCGCCGCCCGAGAGGACGGGGGCGGAGGAGAGGTCCTCCGGGGCCCCTGGGGCCATCTGGGGGACGGTCTCCAGGGCCACGGCGATGAGGTCCGCCTTGCTGGAGACGAGCCTGCCCTGGTAGGTGCCGTAAAGCCCCCCGTTGATGCCCCGAAGCGTCCGGACAATGGCCTCCGGGGGCACCCCGTACTGGAGGGCGATGGAGACCACCCGGCCCAGGGCCTCCGAATCGGCGTTCGCCTCGTCCCCGGCCTTGCCCGAGGTGAGGATGACCTCAATGGGCCGGCCCTCCAGGGTGTTCACCGTGACGAGGAAGCTCCGCTTGGACCCGTCGGGGGCGAAGAGCTTGACCATGTCGGTGAAGCCCATGAGGCGGCCGGGCCGCTCGTAGACGGGCCTGCCGGGCTCGTGGGCCCTGGCCTCTTGGGGCTTTGCCTCCTCCGGCGTTTTCCCCGCCTTCTCCTCTTTAGCCTCCTTCTTCACCGTGAGGACCTGGAACTCCCGGGAGCCGTCCCGGTAGACGGTGATCCCCTTGCACCCCGTGCGGTAGGCCTCGGTGTAGGCGGCCTCCACGTCCTCCACCGTGGCGTGGTTAGGGAGGTTGATGGTGTTGTGGGAGATGAGGCCGTTGACCACGTAGCGGTGGACCTCCTCCACCTCGATGTCGTACATCTCCACCTCGCCCACTTCCTCCACCTCCACCACCCGGTGGGCCAGGATCTCCGTGGGCCAGCCCAGGCGCTCCGCGGTGGTGTTATAGACTGCCTGGGCCTCCCTTTGCCGCACGGACTTCAAGCTGACGTATCCCGGGTGATGGGTTCCCACGCGGGTGGCGGCCAGGACCTCTTGGGGAACGAAGACCTTGTACCGGGCCTCCACCTTGGCCCGCTTGTGGGCTTCTAGGGGCTCGAGGAGTTCCTGGAGGGGTCCGGAAACCGCCACGGAGTGGACGTAGTAAGTTTCCTTGGGGGCAAGGACCTTCTTCCGCCCCTGGTAGACCTTGGGAAGACCGAAGCTGCGGGCGAGCTCCGCCGCCTCGTAGGCCAAACGTTGGCTCCTGCCCTCGTAGACCACGAGGCCCATATTGGCGTGAACATAGCCATCCAGCGTGAGGCCCCGGAGGAAAGCCAGCTTCTCCCCAGGGCTTCCCTGGAGGATCTGGGAGGGCACCCGCTTTTGCGCCGCCCCTTTGCCGATCAGAGCCTCCACGAAACGCACCAGGCGGCGGGAGGTGAGGTAAAGGTTACGCACCCCCGTGCGCTTGTCTACCGTGCACTTGGGTTCCACGCCAAACAGCCTACCCGCCACCTCTTGGAAGACCCGTTCCACATCGGGGTCCTTGGTGGCGATGCCCACGAAGCCCGTGGCCTCCACCGTGGACCCGTCGGCGGCCAGCATCCCGAGGAAGAGGGCAAGGTCCTCGGACATCCTTTCGGGCAAGGGGAGGTTGCGGGCGTTGGTCCTTAAGGAGAGGCCCTTGGCCTCCGGGATGGGGAGCCCGCCTTCCCCGTGGGAAGGGACGAGTTTGCCTAAAACCACATCCCCCGGCTTCAGCTCCCGCATGAGCCGCCAGCCCTCTGGGGTGAGGAGTCGGTGGCTTTCCCAAGCGCCCACAAGCTCGGCCCCGTTGTCCAGCCGGATCCTGACTCCCCGCTTCTTTCCAGCGTAATAGTGGGCGGTGATGCGGTACCCCTCGGCGGTGTAAAGCCCTTCCACCGGGACGAAGGTGTCCTCGGGATGGGGTGGGGCGATCTCTTCAATGGGGATGAGGCCCTTGGAGGTGGGGATTAAGGTGCCCTTGGCGATGCACTTGGAGATGGAGTTGGCGGCGTACCCTTCGGCGTCAAAGGCCCGCTGGACCGCCCCCTGCATGCGCACGTGGTCCAAGGGGTGAATGTCGTGGGCAGAGAGGAAGACCCGCCGGATCGCCTCGGGGACGAAGGGGAGGTTCTGCACGGAGCCGTGGCCGTCCTTCTGGATCTCCTCCACGATCTTCTCCCAGTCCCACTTTCCCTCCTTCGCGAAACCGGGCGCGGGCGGGTAGGCCTCCATGAGCTCCACGAAGAGGGGGTGGAGGAGGGGCTTGTACTCCCCGCCGATCCTGCGCCAGACGAAGGGGCTGAAGACGGGCTCAATCCCCGAGGAGACCCCCATGAGCATGCTCGTGGTCCCCGTGGGGGCCACGGTGAGGAGGGCCACGTTGCGCCGGGGCTTAATCCCGAGGCTCTGGAAGTACTCCCTGTGCTCCTCGTAGAGGGGGAAGGGGCCCCGTTCCTCGGCCAGGGCCTCGGAGGCCCGGATGGCCTCCTCCCGCATGGCGGAGACGATCTCGTAGACCTTCCTCCGGGCCTCCTCCGAGTCGTAGGGGAGGCCCATCTTGATGAGGGCGTCGGCGAGGCCCATGAGGCCGAGGCCCAGGCGGCGGAGCTTCTTGGCCGCCATTTCGTTGTCGGGGAGGGCGAACTTGTTCACGTCCAGGACGTTGTCCAGGAAGCGGATGGCGGTGCGGACGTCCCGGCGGAACTCCTCCATTTGGAACTCCCCGTCCTTCACGTAGGCGGCGAGGTTCATGGCCCCGAGGTCGCAGGGCTCGCCCACGGTGAGGGGGATTTCGCCGCAGTTGTGGGCTACGAGCCCGTTGGCAATCAAGCTGTGGGTGACGGGCTCGGTCAGGTCGTAGACGGGGGCTTCCCCGGCGGGCTCCACGCTGGCCACCGTGGCCAGGAAGGGCTTGCGGTAGCTGCCCCGGGGCCTGTGGCGCAGGAAGGCCAAGAGCTTGGACTGCTTCTCCTCCTGAAGGAAGCCCACGACCTCGGCGAACCGGTCCCGGTTTTCCCCTCCCAGGATGAGCTCGTACTGGGGCGCCACCGGGTACTCCCTGAGGGCGCCTTTGCCGTCCGGCAAGGCCTTACGGGCTGCCTCCCTACGCTTGTGGATCTTTCCGAGAATCCCCAGGTTAAGGAGGAGGAGCTGGACGTCCTGGAGGAGGGCCAGGCTGGAGGAGGCCAGGCGGATGGTGGCGTCCTGTTTCTTCTCGTTGATCTGCACCGAGCCGTCGGCGCTGAAGAGGCCCTGGAGGAAGCCCACCACCGCTTCTCGGGGAGCGCGGAAGAGGCTTTCCGGAACCCGCTTTTCCGTGGCCCTGGCCGCCTTGAGCCCCAGGGCCTGGAAGAACTCCGCGGGGATGCGGTTGAAGTGGAGGTGGAAGGTGTCGGAGCGGGTTTCCTGGAGGGTGCCCTGGCCGAACCAGTCCCGGAGGAGGTCGGGAAGCCAGGCGAGGTCGGCGAAGTCCTTCCGGGAGAAGTAGAAGCCCACCCCGTCCTCCCGCAGGTAGCCGTCCCCCAAGAGCCAGCCCAAGGCCACCCCGAGCTCCCGGCTCCAGCGGGTAGGGAGGTTGCGGTACTGGGCGCGCACATCGGCCCGGCCTCGGCCTCCCCGGCCTCCCGCGGTGGCCACCCGCTCGTGGACCACGGCGAGGGCTTGGGCGGGCAGGCTCTCCTCCTTGGGGAAGAGTCCCTCGCCGCTTTGCACCAGGATCTTCTCGCCCGGCCTGAGCTTCCCCGCTTCCCGGTAGCCCTCCGGGGTCAGGAGGAGGTGGTCCGGGGTGAGGGTCACCTCGAGGCCCTCCCGGGTGCGGAGGCGAACCACGGGCTTGACGCCGGTGAAGAAGGCCCGGACCGCTTTCCGTACCGCGGTGCCGTGGCCGGGTAAGGGGGCGCCCCTGCCCCCAAAGGGGGCCCGGTTGTCCGTGACCAGGTAGAAGCTCCCCCCTTCGCGCG
This sequence comes from Thermus thermophilus HB8, assembly GCF_000091545.1. Taxonomy (GTDB): domain Bacteria; phylum Deinococcota; class Deinococci; order Deinococcales; family Thermaceae; genus Thermus; species Thermus thermophilus. The sequence goes on along the minus strand of NC_006461.1, from coordinate 74,151 downwards.
CGAGCTCCTCAATGGGCACAAGCCCCCGTTCGGTGGGGATGCGCGTGGACCCCACGAAGCAGGGGTTGGTGGAGCGGATTTGGTAGCGCTCCCCTAAGCCCTTCAGGGCCGAGAGCGCGTTCACCCGGTCCACGAAGATGAGCCCCGGCTCCCCCGTGGCCCAGGCGTGCCAGGCGATCTCGTGCCAGAGCCAGCGGGCGGGGACCTTCCCCCCGTAGAGGGGGATGGCCTTGGCCCCGTCCTCCCGCTCGGGGAGGGGAGGAAGCTTGCCCGTGTAGGGGCCCTCTACGGGATAGGGGTAGTACTTCCCGGGGACCTCAATGGGGGTCACGGGCCAGAGCTCGTCCTTTTCCACCGCCTCCAGGAAGCGGTCGGTGGCCAGGACGGAGATGTTGAAGGTGGAGATGTCGCCCTCCGCCTTCTCCCGGTCCAGGTCCTTGGCGGTGAGGAAGTCCAGGAGGTCGGGGTGTTCTATGGAGAGGGTGGCCATCCCGGCCCCGCGGCGGGTGTTGTGGCTTACCAGGCCGTTGGCCAGGTAAGTGTGGTTGCCCTCCACGGAAAGGTCTAGGGTGAGGATCTCGCCCCCCGGCTCCACGGAAGCCACCCGCACATAGTACTCGTTGAAGGGGAAGGGTTCGGCTTCCAAGCCCAGGTCCTGGGCCTTTTCCAGGACCATGGCGTACCCCGTGGCGGTGAGCTGGCGCTCGCCCCGGAGGTACCGGAGGAGGTCTTTCCGCAAGGGGGTATAGGGGGAGGCGTAGCCCTTCCTGCCCTTTTCCGTCACCGTCAGGAGGGGTTTCAGCAACCCCTCGGCATGGGGCAGGGGCCAGCTGGACTCCCGGCGGATGTCGGGCTTGATCCCGTGAAGGGCCTCTAGGCGGGAGCCCTTGGGTACCCCGATCCTCTCCAAGTAGCGCTCCAGGCCCTTGGCGGTTACCACCCGGACCCGGTAGTGCTCGGCCTTGGAGAAGCGCCCCGGCAGGGGGTTATAGCGGAGGAGCTTGGAGGGGATGCCAAGCCCCCCCAGGAGGACCATCACGTCCTGGGCCAGGCGTTTGGAGGCGGTGGTCAGCATAGGGTAGCCTGCGGTAATGGTGCCATCGGCCTCAAAGAGGCCCCGGAGGAAGGCGGCGAGGACAGGGCGGGGGCTTTGGCGGATGGCCCTGGGGACCTCCAGCTCCCGGGCCTTTCCCTTGAGAAGGCCGTTCTTCCTGAGCCAGGTGACCAGGGGACGGCTCCGGACCACCAGGGTGACGCTCCGGTCGCCGGGCTTTCGTTCCTCCCGGAGCTCCAGCCCAAAGAGCTCCCGGAAGAGGCGCTTGGCCTCTTCCCGCATGGGCTCCTCCTCGTGGACGGAGAAGCCGATCCGGTCTCCACTCACGAAGCCCTCTCCGAAGAAGAACCCTAGGAGGAAGGCCAGGTCCTCGGTGAGCACCTCCGGGGTGCGGATGGGGGTGGTGTTGGGGTGGAGGGGTTCGTCCAGGGGGGCAAGCTGGACCGGGGTTCCCGTGTGCTCGTCCAGCACCCAGATCACCCAGTCTCCGGGCCTGAGGTCTTGGAGTTCCACCCATTCCCGCGTTCCGTCCTCCCGAAGGACCTTGAGCTTGTGGTTGAGGGTTCCTTGGACCTCGAGGCCGTTTTCCAGCACCACCCGGAGGGTGGGCGCCACGCCGTTGTTGTAGCCTTCGGGGCTCGGCCGCCAGCCCTCATCGGTGGCCACGCTTAAAGTGTGGGGTTGCCAGCCCCGCCGGAAGGGGTCCACCAGCTCCCGGAGGCGCAAGGTGCCCCGGTCGGTGTGGACCAGGGTGTCGGGATGGAGGCACCCTCCCTGCCTGACCACCCGGAGCACGGGGGCGTAGACGTAGCGCAGGGTGGCCACGGGGCCCGCCTCCTCGGCCCCCCAGGCCACCCACTCCAGGAAGTTGTCAAAGATTTCAAAGAGGAAGCTCACCGGCCCCGAGCTCGTCCCGCCGCTTCCCCGGATGGGGGCGCCTTCGGGGCGGAGGAGGGAGAAGTCCACGTGGGGCTTCTGGCCTTTGCGCGCCAGGTCCGCGGCCTCCCGGGCGGCGTCAATGATCCCCCCCATGTCGTCGGGAACGAGGATGCGCCCTTCCGGGGGCTCCTTGACCGTCCGCACCCCGTAGCGCTCCGCCAGGGCCTTAAGCTCCGGGGAGAGGGCGCCGTAGACCACCCGGGCGAAGTTCTTGAGGGAGATCTCCTCCTTGGCCCCGTCGGGGTTGATGGGCGGGCGCATCAGGCCCCGGATGAAGTCCTCCACGTCGGGGTGTTCCGCCGAGAGGTAGGCCACGCCCTCCACGGCCCGCCGTGCCCTCTTCCCTTTGGAGCGGTAGGGGTCCAGGTTCACCCCGTTGCCCCCGCCCACCTTGGTGACCAGGGCGAGCTTCTTGGCCACCTCCATGATGCCCGCGAAGCTCTCGGGGGGGTTTTCCGTGGCGCCCTGGACGAAGCAGTTGAGGAGGTTGCCGTGGACGGTGCCCGCCCCGGCGAGGATCCGCCCCCCGGGGGAGAAGCGCTTCTCGGCCATCAGGCGGAAGAACTCCTCCTCCCACTTGGAGCGCTCCTCCTCCCGCTCCGCCTTGGCGATCTCCCGGGCCACGCGGCGGAACATGCCCAGGATGTCCCCGTCCCCGGGCTGGAGGTACTGGCGCCTGGCGATGGCCTGCGCGTGCTCGTCAAAGAAATACCCGTCCCTCATATCCATACCTCCACCTTAACCCCATATCTTGGGGCACCCATCCGGAAGGCTACTACCGGTTGGGTTTGGGCGCAAGTGTCGGGGTCCACACTTTGGCCTGGGATGTTGCCCGTAGCCTCCAGACTACCACAAGACCTCGAGGGCCCGTGGGGTTGACAAGCCGCGGGAGGAGGCCCCTAAATAGGGGGCGATGCCCAAGAGCGCCAAGCGCCGCGCGAGCCAGCCCACCGGCGCGGAGACCCTGGTGGTGGTGGAGTCCCCGGCCAAGGCCCGGAGCATCCAAAAGATGCTGGGGCCGGGCTACGAGGTCCGGGCGAGCCTAGGGCACGTGGTGGACCTCCCCGAGCGGAGCCTGGGGGTGGACGTGGAGCGGGACTTCGCCCCCACCTACGAGGTGAAGAAGGACAAGAAGCCCGTGGTGGAGGAGCTGAAGCGGGCGGCGGAGGGCAAGCGCCTGCTCATCGCCACCGACCCCGACCGGGAGGGAGAGGCCATCGGCTGGCACGTGGCCCGCCTCCTGGGGCGGGACCCCAAGGAGCCCCTCCGGGTGGAGTTCCACGAGATCACCCCCAGGGTGGTCCGCCAGGCGGTGGAGGCCCCGCGGCCCATTGACCAGAACCTGGTGGACGCCCAGCAGGCCCGGCGCGTCCTGGACCGCCTCCTCGGGTACAACCTCTCCCCCCTCCTCTCCCTGGAGTTCCGCAAGCGGGCCCTCTCGGCCGGCCGGGTGCAGAGCGTGGCCTTGAGGCTCGTGGTGGAGCGGGAGGAGGCCATTGAGGCCTTCCGGCCCGAGGAGTACTGGGTCCTCCGGGGCGTCTTCGCCGTGGAGGGCGGGGAGGCCCCCCTGGTGGCCACGCTCCACGAGGTGGAGGGGAAGCGCCTCTGGACGGGGCAGGGGGAGAAGGAGGGCCGGCTCCACCTCGCCTCGGAGGCCGAGGCCCATGCCCTGGCCGAGGCCCTGCGGAAGGGGAGCTACCGGGTGGCCCAGGTGGAGGTGCGGGAGCGGCGCAAGGCCCCCCCGCCCCCCTTCACCACCTCCACCCTCCAGCAGGCCGCCTCGAGCCGCTTGGGCTACACCGCCGCCCGCACCATGCGCATCGCCCAGCGCCTCTACGAGGGGGTGGACCTGCCGGAGGGGACCGTGGGCCTCATCACCTACATGCGCACGGACTCGGTGCGGGTGGCCCCCGAGGCGGTGGCGGCGGCCCGGGAGGTGATCGGGAAGGCCTTCGGCCCGGAGTACCTGCCGGAGGCCCCGCGGGCCTATAAGAACCGCAGGGAAGGGGTCCAGGACGCCCACGAGGCCATCCGCCCCACCGACCCCAAAAGGACCCCGGAAAGCGTCCGCCCCTACCTGTCCGAGGAGGAGTACCGCCTCTACGAGCTCATCTGGCGCCGCTTCCTGGCGAGCCAGATGCGGGACGCCCTCTACGAGCAGACGGCGGTCACCCTGGCCGACCTCGAGGGCCGCTACGCCTTCCGCGCCTCGGGCTCGGTGTTGCGCTTTGAGGGGTACCTCCGGGCCTGGGGGCGGGACGCCGAGGAGGAGGAGGAGCCCCCCGTCCCCGCGGTGCCCGAGGGGGTTCCCGCCCGGCTTGAGGAGGTCCTGGAGGAGCGGCGCTTCACCGAGCCCCCGCCCCGCTACACCGACGCCAGCCTGGTGAAGACCATGGAGGAGCTGGGGATCGGCCGCCCTTCCACCTACGCCCCTACCCTCGAGACCCTGGAAAAGCGGGGGTACGTGGCCCGAAAAGGGCGGACCCTTTTCCCCACCCCCCTGGGCCGCCAGGTCACCGCCTACCTGCGGGAAAGGTTCCCCCAGGTGGTGGCCTACGAGTTCACCGCCCGGATGGAGGAGCGGCTGGACGAGGTGGAGGAGGGGCGCGTCCCCTGGCCCAAGGTGGTCTGGGAGTTCTACGAGCCCTTTTTGGGGGAGCTCGCCCAGGTGCCCAAGAAGACCTGCCCCCGGTGCGGCAGGCCCTTGGAGCTCAAGGTGAGCCGCTACGGCCAGTTCCTGGGGTGCACGGGCTACCCGGAGTGCACCTACACCGAGCCCCTGGAAAGGCGGGAGGCGGAGCCCATCGGGGAGGCCTGCCCCAAGTGCGGCCGCCCCCTCCTCAGGAAGGAGGGCCGCTACGGCACCTTCATCGCCTGCTCCGGCTACCCCGAGTGCGACTACACCCGGGACGACGGGACCCCCACGGGCCACACCTGCCCCAAGTGCGGGGGCCGGGTTCTGGAAAAGCGGAGCCGGAAGGGCAGGCCCTACTACAAGTGCGAGAACAACGCTTGCGACTTCCTCTCCTTCTACCCCCTCCTGGAGGAGGCCTGCCCCGCCTGCGGCTGGCCTTTGGTGAAGAAGGGGGAGAAGGCGCTCTGCCTCAACCCCGCCTGCCCGGAGCACGAGCCGAGCCTCCTTCCCGCCCCCAAGGAGGCCAAGAAAGGGCGGTCCCGGGGGAAGGGCAAGCCCCCCCTCGCCCCCCCTAAGGACTGGGAGGAGCTCGTCCCCTTCCTCCCCGGGCTTTCCCCCGAGGAGCGCCGGGCGGTGGAGGCCCTGGCCCGGGGGGAGGCCCTGGCCCGGGGGGAGGCCCTGGCCGAGGAGGAGGCGCGGCTCGCCCGGCGGGCCCTCTTCAAGCTCCGCATGCGCAAGGGCAAGGCCCGGAAGGAGCCGGTCCGGGCGTGATGGCGAGCTTCAAGCTCCACCTCCTGCGCCTCGCCCGGGAGGGCCAGGTGGAGGTCCCGGGGGTGCCGGGGCTTAGGGCCTACACCTTGAGGGAGCGGGTGGAGCGGCCGGGGCCGGCCTTCTACCTCCTCCTGGAGGGGGAGCTCGTGGTGGACCTGCCCGAGGGCCGGTACCTGCACCTGCGCCGCGGGGAGGCGGCCCGGGTCACGGAGCCGCACCGGCTTCTTCCGGTGGAGCGGGCGGTGCTTCTGGAGCTGGGCTAGGCCCCACCAGATAGACCGCCCCCCAGGGGCGGTAGACGCTCACCACCTGGTCCTCCCGGACGCGCCCGTCCCCGTAGCGCACGCGGCGGCGGACCACCACCTTGGCCCCTTCGGCGGCGAAGTCCACCTGCTTGCGCGCCCCCGGGGGAAGGGTGGGGTCGGGGATCTCCCGGGGGGGGAGGGGGGGCTTGCGGTCCGTGATGAAGGGGCCCTCCCAGGCCACCTCCCGGTCCTTGGTGCCGAAGAGGTGGAAGCGGAGGCGGCCTTCCTGCACCGAGGCCTGGATCCAGAGGGCCCCGGGGGTGTCGTTCAGGACCTTGAGGTCCTTGTAGGGCTGGATCACGGCGGCGTCCAGCCCGGGGGGTTTGTAGTAGGCCACCTGGTAGCTGTGGGCGTGGCGTTCCAGGATGGGAAGGCCGGCGAAGAAGAAGGCCCGGAAGAGGGTGGTGGAGACCTGGCACACCCCGCCCCCCACGCCGGTTTCCGTCCGGTCCCCCACGATGACGTAGGCCTCCTTGAACCCGGTCTCGAGGGCGATGGGCCCCAGGGCCCGGTTGAAGGAGAAGGGGCCCGGGGGGACGAGGAGGCCGTCCAAGCGGCTCGCCGCCAGGCGGATGTTGTGGACCCGCTCGGGGCTCGAGCCCCAAAAGCCCGTCTCCGCCGTGGCCAGGTGCTCCCGCACCCCGAGGGCGTAGAGGTCCTTAAGGCTCGGGGAAGGGGGCGTGTAGCGCACCGGGAGGAGGAAGCGCTTTTTTCCCTGCGCTCTGGCCTCGCGGAAGGCCTTTAAGGCCTCCTCCCGGTCAAAGGCGAGGCCCTTCTTCTCCACCCCCCGCCACCGCCCGTCCTGGTAGATGAACCGGGGGGGGCGGGGCGGCCGGGCGAGCCGGTCCAGGAGGCGGAGAAGCTCCGCCTCCGAGGCCACGGGGTAGCGCTGGGTGCCGGTGTAGGCCACGAGCCGCCCCTCCTCGAGGACGTCCTCCCGCAGGACGAGGACCGCTTCCAGGGGCGCGCTCTGCCCCAGGGCGAGGCCGAGAAGGATGAGGAGGACAAAGGGGCGCATACCCCATTATGCTTCGCGCCCGGGCCGAAGGCGGGTCCTACCCTTGCTCCCTATGTTCTTCGGCCCCCACGCCGAACCTTTGGCCGGGGCCCCACGCTGGCTTGGGCCCGCATGGGCCGGGATCAGAAGACCAACTCCCCCCGGAGGAAGGCCTGGGTCCTCGGGTCCTTGGGGGCGGCGAAGACCTCGGCCACGGGGCCTTCCTCCACCGCCTCTCCCCGGTGCAGGAAGAGGAGGCGGTGGCCCAGGCGCCGGGCCTGGAAGAGGTTGTGGGTGGCGAGGACCACGCCCCGGCCCTCCTCCGCGGCCCGGCGCAGAAGGGCCTCCACCCGGAGGGCGTTCGCCGGGTCCAGGTTGGCGGTGGGCTCGTCCAGGAGGAGGACCTCGGGCTCCACCGCCAGGGCCCGGGCCAGGGCGAGGCGGGCCGCCTCCCCGGCGGAGAGGTGGTGGGCCGGCCGGTGGGCCAGGGCCTCGAGGCCCACCTCCTTGAGCCGGGCTTGGGCCCGCCTACGCGCCTCCTCCCGGGGGACGCCGTGGAGGAGGAGGCCGAAGGCGGCGTTGTCCAGGACGCTCCGGTGGAGGAGGGGCGGGGTCTGGGGCAAATAGACCCTAAGCCCCCCCGTCACGCGCCCCCCCTCCGGCGGGAGGAGGCCCGCGAGGAGGCGGAGGAGGGTGGTCTTGCCGCTCCCCGAGGGGCCGAGGACCACGAGCACCTCCCCCGGGGCCAGGGCGAGGCGCGGCACCCGGAGCCGGAAGCCGGGGAAGGCCAGGGTCAGGTCCTCCGCCTTAAGGATCACTCCCGCTCCAGGATAACCAGGAAGGCGGTGACCAGGAGGGCGATGCCGAGGAGGACCGCCCCCAGGGCCAGGGCCGCGTGCAGCTCCCCCATGCGGGTCTCCACCACGATGGCGGTGGTGAGGACCCGGGTGTGGTGGCGGATGTCCCCCCCCACCAGGGTGGCCGCCCCCACCTCGCTGATGGCCCCGCCGAAGCCCGCGGCTAAAGCGGCGGCCAGGGTGCGGCGGCTTTCCGCGAGGAGGGTGGGGAGGACGTGGCGCTCCTTCCCCCCTAGGCTCCGCACCAGAAGGCGGACCTCCTCCACCCGGCCACGGGCTCCCGAGAGGACGAAGGCGGCGATCAGGGGGAAGGCCAGGGTGGCCTCCGCCAGCACCATGGCCCAGGGGGTGTAGAGGAGGTTGAGGAAGCCGAGAGGCCCGGAGCGGGAGAGGAGGAGGTAGAAGAGGAGGCCCACCACCACCGAGGGCAGGGCGAGCCCGGAGTAGAGGAGGACCCTGCCCCAGACCCCTCCACCCCCCCGCAGGGCGAGCCAGAGGCCGAGGGGCACCCCGAAGAGGGCGGCGAGGAGGGTGGCCCCCCCGGCCACGGCGAGGCTTCTCAGGGCGATCTCCAGGATCTCGGCAGGGGGCATGGCTAGGGGCGCAAGGGGAAGGCGCACCGGCCCCGAAGGGGGGCGAAGAGGGGGGTGCCCTCCACCCGGAGGCCGGCCACGATCCGGGCGGCCTCCTCCGAGGCGAGGAAGGCCCTAAGCCTTTGGGCCTCGCCTTCCCCGGGGCTTCCCGGGACCAGGTGGAAGGCGTACTGGTTGAGGAGGAGGGGGTCCTCCCGGGCGTAAAGGGCCTTCAGGCCCCGCCTCTTCCCCACGGTGAGGAAGGTGGCGAGGTCGGTGAGGGTGTAGGCCCCCTTCTCCGCCGCCAGGACGAGGGTCTGGCCCATGCCTGCGCCGCTTTCCAGGTACCAAGGGCCCTGGGGCTTCAGGCCCGCCTTCTCCCAAAGCTCCAGCTCCTTGAGGTGGGTGCCCGAGCGGTCCCCGCGGGAGACGAAGGGGGCCTTTTGGGCCGCGATGCGCCGCAGGGCCTCTAAAACGTTCTCTGCTTCCCGTACCTGGGCCGGGTCCGCCTCGGGCCCCGCGAGGAGGAAGGCGTTTTGGGCCAGGCAGTAGGGCTCGGCGGTGATCCCCCGGGCCAGGGCCTCCCGCTCCAGGGAGGGGGCGTGGACCAAGACGGCGTCCACGTCCTTCCGCTCCGCAAGCCTCAGGGCCTGGCCCGTGCCCACCGCCAGCACCTGGACCCGGATCCCCGTTTCCCGGAGGAAGGCCTCTAGGAGCCGGTCCAGAAGCCCCGAGTCGTAGACGCTGGTGGTGGTGGCGAGCCGCAGGGCCAAGGCCGGCCCCAGCAGGACGAGGAGGGCGAGGAGGCGCATGGGACGAGTATAGCCCGGTAAGCTGGGGGCGTGGTGCCCGACTGGGAGGAGGTCCTGGGCCTGTGGCGGGCGGGGCGGTACTACGAGGTGCACGAGGTCCTGGAGCCCTACTGGCTTAAGGCCACGGGGGAGGAGCGCCGCCTCCTCCAGGGGGTGATCCTTTTGGCGGCGGCCCTCCACCAGAGGCGCTTGGGCCGGCCGGGCCTGCGCAACCTGAGGAAGGCGGAGGCCCGGCTGGAAGGGCTTCCCTGTCCCCTCATGGGCCTGGACTGGCGCTCGCTTTTGCAGGAGGCCCGGCGTAGACTCGGGGCGTGAGCGCCGAGGTCCTCGTTTACCGCGGCTCCTTGGTGGAAAACCGGCACCGCGTTTCCCTGGCCCTCTGGGGCCCGGAGGGGCTTGTGGCCTACGCGGGCGACCCCGGGCGGGTGGCCTACCTGCGCTCCTCCGCCAAGCCCTTCCAGGCCCTGGCCCTTTACCTCACGGGGGCGGTGGAGCGTTTTGGCCTCACGGAGGAGGAGGTGGCCTTGGCCACGGCGAGCCACGACGGGACGCCCCGGCACGTGGAGGTGGCGGCCCGCTTCCTGGGGAAGCTCGGGCTTGGGCCGGAGCACCTGGTCTGCGGGGTCCACCCGCCCTTCTCCCGGGAGGCGCGGGCGGCCCTCGAGGCCCAGGGCCTTGCGCCCACCCCCCTGCACCACAACTGCTCGGGGAAGCACGCCGGGATGCTGGCCGCGGCCCTGGCCCTGGGGGCGCCCGCGGAGGGGTACCACCTGCCGGACCACCCCGTCCAGCGCCTCAACCTGGCCACCCTGGAGGCCCTCTCCGGGGCCCGGCCCGGGCTCGCCACCGACGGGTGCAGCGTCCCCACCTTCGCCCTCTCCTTGGCCCGGGCCGCCCGGGCCTTCTTCCTCCTGGCGGACCCTGGCCGCGCGCCCGAGGCCTACCGGACGCCCCTCCTCCGGGTGCGGGAGGCCATGCGCCGCCACCCCGACCTGGTGGCGGGGCCGGGGAGCGTGGACACCCTCCTCATGGAGCGGCTCCCCGTGGTGGCCAAACGGGGCGCGGACGGGTACTACGGCCTCGCCCTTCTGGAGGGCCCCCGGGGGCCTTTGGGCGTGGCCTTGAAGGTGGAGGACGGGGCCACCCTGGCCCGGGAGGTGGCGGTGGTGGCCCTCCTCCGGGCCTTGGGCCTGGATCCGGGAAAGACGCCTTGGGACCGCCCCCCCGTGCGCAACCACCGGGGCCTCGAGGTGGGCCACCTGGAGGCCCGGCTCGGCCTGGTCTGGGTCTGATCCCACCCCGGCCTTCGCCGGGGGGTAGGTTCAGGCCTTTTCCTTCCGCAGGGCGTCCCGGATCTCCCGGGTGTTCTCGGCGATGCGGATGAGGGAGACCAGGGCCTCGAGGCCCACCCGGACGGCGACGGCGTAGAGGAGGAACCCGAGGGGAGCGAGGACGAGGAGGGTGAGGACGCCGAGGCCCGCGGAGGCCTCAAAGGCCCCCACCACGGCGAAGAGGGCGTAGATGCCCCCCACCGCCAGGGCCAGGGCGTAGACGAGCCCCGTGAGCTGGATGGTCACGAACCGCTCAAAGGCCAGGTCAAAGAGGGCGGCGAAGAACTCCTTCGCGTTCATGCTGACCTCCTTTCCCCTAAAGCTTACCCTTGGGCCCTCCGGGAAATCCACCCGGCTACAGCACCCGGGCGAGGCGCAGGAAGGCCGGGGGCGGGGGAGGAGAGGCGCCGCCGTCCTGGTAGCGGAAGCGCAGGTCCCAAAGGGGCCCCTCCCCCAGGCCCAGGCCGCGGGGGAAGCGGGGCCTCAGGTCCAAAGGCCGGGCCTCCTCCCCCCCGAAGGCCTCCCGGAACCGCTCCACCTCCTTGGGGTGGCCGAAGTGGTAGGCGTAGAGCCACGGGCCTTCCTCGTCCTCGAGGGCGAAGAGGAACCGGGGGGTGGGAACGAGGCGGGGGAAGCTCCCGGAAAAGGGCCGCCGCAGGAAGGCCTGGGCCCGCCCGGGGCGCAGGCGCAGCACCACCTCCTCCGCCCGGCCCAGAAGGCCGAAGCTCCCCACGAAAAGCCGGACCAGGTCGTAGCCCTGGACGTTCTTCACCACCACCCCTCCCGCCCGGACGCGGCGCCCCTTGGGCGTGCGGAAGGTGAGGCCCAGGACCTCTGCGGGGAAGAAGAAGGTCTGGGCGAAGCCGCCCCGGGCCACGAGCCCCCCGACCCCGCCCGGGAGCTCCACGGGGGGAAAGGGGGGGAAAAGCCCCGTTCCGGCAAGGCGGGCGTGGACCTCCAAAAGGTCCGCCTCTCCCGGCGCCACCAGGTACTGGTCGGCGGCGTGGACCTCCATGGGGTCATGCTACTGCGCCTCCACGGGGGCAAGGAGGAGGGCGAGGAGGGCGAGGGCGGCCCCAAGCCCCACCGCCAGGGGGAAGCTGTGCAGGAAGAGGGGGTAGGCGAGGCCCGCCAGGGTGCCTCCCAGGTAGAAGCTCGCCACGTAGGTCCCGCTCACCCCGGGCCCCCTCTGCCCCGCGGCCCCCGAGGCCAGGCTTTGGGCCGTGAAGAGGAAGGCCATGAGGAGGACGAAGCCCGCCACCAGGAAGGGCGGGGGAAGGAGGAGGAGGCCTAGGGCCACGAGGACGCCGAGGAAGGCCAGGCGGAAGGTGCGCCGGGGGCCGAGCCTTGCGGCGAGGAAGCCCGAGAGGGCGCTCCCCGGGAGGCCAAAGAGGTAGGCCAGGTACACGAGCCCCACCTCCGCCGGGCGGTAGCCCAGGTCCAGAAGCCGGTAGGGGAGGAGGTTGGCCAGGAAGAGGTTGAGGAAGAGGAGGACGGCGCCCACCGCGTACAGGGGGAGGGCCCGGAGGTCGTAGCGGGCGGGCCCTAAAGGGGGCGTCTTTCCCCGGGGCAGGCCGAGGAGGAGGAGGCCCAGGGCCAAGGCGGGGAGGGAGAGGAAAAGGAGGGCCTCCCGCACCCCCAGGCCCTCGGCCAGCACCCCGGCGAGGACCCGACCGAGGCCGCCCCCAAGGACGTTGCCCGCCATGTAGAGGCCCGCCACCTCCCAGGCCCGCCTGGGGTAGAGGAGGGGGAGGAGGGCGATGGCCAGGGCGGGGACGAGGGCCGCCCCCGCCCCCTGGAGGAGCCGGGCCAGGGTCCAGAGGAAAAGGCTCGGGCTCAAAGCCCCCAGGACCCCGCCCACCCCCACCAGGAGGAGGCCCCCGCCCAGGAGGACCCCGGGAGGAAGGGAAAGCCTCGGGGTCAGGGGAGAGAGGAGGACGAGGAGGAGGAGGGGAAGCCCCATCCCCGGCCCCGCGGCCCCCGGGGGGGCCCCGAAGAGCCTCTCCAGGAGGGGGAGGAGGGGGACCACCGCGTAGAGGGCGCTGTAGAGGGCCACGCCCGAGAAGAGCACGGCGAACCGCACCCCCTTATGCTAGGCCTGTGCGGGTGCTTCAGGTGGCCCTTCCCCTGCCGCTTCCGCCCATGAGCTACCTCCCTCCCTTGGGGCAGGAGGGAGAGGAGGCCTTGGGGCGGCGGGTGGCCGTTCCTTTTCGGGGGGAGGTCCAGGTGGGGGTGGTGGTGGGGGAAGGGGGGCGGCCCTCCCTGAACCTCCGCCACGCCATCGCCTACCTGGACCCCGCCCCCTACCTGCGCCCGGAGGAGATCCTCTTTTTGGAAGAGGCGGCCCGCTACCTTTTCGCCCCCCTGGGCCAGGTCCTGGCGGACTTCCTCCCCCCCTTTCCCCCCTTGCGCCACCGGGTCCGCCTCTACCCGGGGGCGGACCCGAAGGTCCTGCCCCCGGGGCTTGGGGCCCTGGTGGACTGGCGGGAGGCCCGGGGCTTTGACCCCAAGCTTTTGGACCTCCTGCGGGAGGCGGGGATGCTGGAGGAGGAGCTCGCCTTCCGGGAGGCGCGGGGGGTGCTGGTGCCCCTGAAGCCCGCCCACCCCGATCCCCAGCTGGACCGCGTCCTTCAGGTCCTGCGGGAGCTGGGCTTTGCCGAAAGCCAGGCGGCCCTGGCCCGGGCGGCGGGGGTGGGGGTGGGCCGGGTGCGCCGCCTTGTCCAGGAGGGGTACATCGGCACCGCGTCCCCGGAGGAGGCCGCCCCGCCCCCGGCGGACGGGGTGGACGTGGCGCCCCTCCACCTCCCCGAGAGGCCCGAGCGGGTCAACGGCGGGAGGTTTCTGGAACGCGTGCGGGTGCTCAAGGGGCTTTTGGGGGAGGGGGACCACCTGGTCCTCTTCCCCGAGGTGAGCCTCTTGGAGCGGTTTCTCGCCCACTTCCCCGGGGCCACGCCCTACCACGGGGGGCTTTCCGGCCCGGTCCGGGAGCGGTTTTTCCGGAGGCCGCGCGGCCTGGTCTTCGCCACCTACGGCGGGCTCCTCCTCCCCTTCACCCCCCGCTCTTTGGTGGTGGTGGAGGAGGGGAGCGAGAGCTACAAGCTTCCCTCGGGGAGCCGGGCCTTCGTCCCCCCGCTTGCGGAGCTTAGGGCCCGCCTCCTCGGGGTGCCCCTCACCTACCTCTCCCTGGTGCCCGCGGTGGAGGTTTTGGAGCGAAAGGGTTTCGCCCTGCCCGTGCCCAAGCCCCGCCTTCTCCTCTTGGACCTCCGGCGGGAGCGGGGCTTTCCCGTCACGGGGCGGGCCCTCGCCCTCCTCCGCCAGGTGGAGGAGCGGGGGCGGCAGGCCGTGGTCCTCTCCGCCCGCAAGGGGTACAGCGCCCTCCTCCTCTGCCAGGACTGCGGCTTCCGGCCCATGTGCCCCGACTGCGCCTTGCCCCTGCGGTACCACCGGGAGGGGAAGGGGGCGCTCGTCTGCCACCAGTGCGGCCACCGCGAGGACCCGCCCCTCCTCTGCCCCCGGTGCGGCTCCCCCCTCCTCGCCCCCAAGGGGCCCGGGGTGGACTGGATCCGGGAGGCCCTGGCGGAGAGGCTTTCCCTTCCCGTCTACCGCTACGCCGGCGACGGGAAGGACGACCTCACCCCCCTCCTCGAGGGCCGGCCGGGGGTGGTGGTGGGGACCACGGCCCTCCTCCGGGGGCCTAGGCTTCCCGACCTCGCCCTCGTCCTCCTCCCTTTGGCGGACGGCTTCCTCCTGGAGTCGGACTTCCGGGCGGCGGAGCGGTACCACCGCCTTCTCTGGGCCCTCACGGAGCTCAGGCCCGGGCGGAGGCCCCTTCTCGTCCTCCAAACCTTCACCCCCGAGCACCCCGTGCACCGGGCCCTCGAGGCGGGGGAGGTGGAGGCCTACCTGTGGCAGGAGAAGGCCCTGCGGGAGGCTCTCAACTACCCGCCGCGGGTGCGCATGGTGAAGCTTGAGGTGCGCCACCGGAAGGAGGAGCGGGCCCGGGAAAAGGCCTTCGCCCTCCTGGAGGCCTTGCGGGCCGAGGCGGAGGAGGGGGAGGTCCTGGGCCCCGCCCCCGCTCCCGTGCCCCGGGTGAAGGGGCATTACGTCTTCCACCTCCTCCTTCGGGGAAGCACGGAGCGGCTCGCCCGCCTCCTCGGCCTCCTGGACCGGCGGCAGTTCAGGCTGGACCCCGACCCCTTCCACTTCGTGGGGCTTTTGGAGGACTGAGCGCCCCCAAGGGCGTGCGCCCGGGCGGGTATCCTAAAGGGGTGCAGGCCCGGGCCTGGGTGGAGGTGGACCTCGCCGCCCTCTGGGCGAACTACCGGCTTCTCGCCGGGCGGGCGGGAGGGGAGGTGATCCCCGTGCTCAAGGCGGACGCCTACGGCCACGGGGCCCTTCCCCTCGCCCGCTTCCTGGAGGGAAAGGGCGTGGGGCGCTTCGCCGTGGCCACCCTGGAGGAGGGGAGGCGCCTCCGGGAAGGGGGCATCAAGGGGGAGGTCCTCCTTCTCGGAAGCCTCCACCCCCTGGAGGCGGAGGAGGCCTTGAGGCTTGGCCTCGTGCCCACCCTCTCCAACCTGGAGGCGGCGGAGGCCCTTTCCCAGAGGGCCCGCGCCCTGGGCCTTGTGCCCCGGGCCCACCTCAAGGTGGATACGGGCATGAACCGGGTGGGCTTTCCCTCGGAGGAGGCGGTCTCGGCCCTGCGGGCGGTGGAGGCCCTGGGGGTGAGGGTGGAGGGCGTCTACACCCACCTCGCCACCGCCGGGGAGGACGCGGCCTTCGTGGAGACGCAGCGGCGCCGCTTCCAGGAGGTGCGCCGCGCCTTGGGGGAGGGGTACTTCTACCACCTGGAGAACTCCCTGGGCCTCCTCCGCCACGGGGCCACGGCGGGGGTGCGGGTGGGGCTCGCCCTCTACGGCCTCGTCCCCGGCTTTGGCCTCAGGCCCATCCTCCGGATCCTCGCCCGGCCCACCCTGGTGAAGCGCCTGAAGGCGGGGGACCGGGTGGGGTACGGGGGGGTCTATGTGGCCCGGGGCGGGGAGTGGCTCGCCACCCTGCCCGTGGGGTACGCCGACGGGCTTCCCTGGGGGGCGGTGCGGTTCGTGAAGGGGCCGGACGGGCGCCTTCTGGAGGTGGCGGGCCGGATCTCCATGGACCAGACCACCGTCCTCCTCCCCGGCCCCGTGGGCCTCGAGGCCGTGTTTGAGGTGCTCTCGGCCGACTTCGGCCCCACGGGCCTCCTCGCCTGGGCCGAGGCCCGGGGCACCCTCCCTTATGAGGTGGCCGTCCACCTTTCCCGGAGGCTTCCCCGCCGCTACCTGGAGTAGGCTTAGGGCGTGCAGGCCGTCCGCCTCTTCCAGGGTTACCTCTGGCACCCCCGGGCCCTCGCCCTGGACCTAAAGGCCCTCCTCCCCGGCGAGGTGGCCGGGGCCCGCCTCCTTTGGGACGAGGTGCCGCCCCCCACCCCCTTCTTTGAGGACGGCACCCCCACCCACACCCAGCGCTTCTACCAGCTCACCCTCCTGGTCCTCACGGAAGAGCCCCCCGAGGCCCTGAAGCCCCTGGCCGAGGAGGCGGCGGAGGCCCTCGGGGAGGTTTTGGAGGGGCTTCCCCCGGAGGTGGGCTGGCTTCTTCTGGAGGACCTCAGGCCCCTCTAGGCCGCCTGGGGGCGGCGTACCCCCAGGCGAGGCCCAGGGCGAGGAGGAGGAGGCCCAAGGGCCTAGGCCGCGCCAGGAGGCCCACGAACCCCCCGAAGAGGAGAAGCCCGAAGGCCACCCGGCCCCGCCCCGCCCGGTAGGCCCGGCCCGAGAGGAAGCCGAGGAGGAGGGGGAGGGCGAAGAGGACGAGGAGGAGGAGGAAGGCAGTAAAGGCGAAGGAGGTCATGCCCTCTTTCCCGCTTCGCGATGGGGTTTTCCCCCGGGGCCCCTTGGGCCCGCGCCCGCAGGGGGTGGCCTCATAGCCGCTTGTCCTCCGGGGCGAAGCCCTCCACCCAGAAGCTCCCGTCCTTGCGGTGCTCCTTCTTCCAGACGGGGAGGATCTGCTTCACCCGGTCTATGGCGTACTGGCAGGCGGCGAAGGCCTCCTTGCGGTGGCGGGCCGAGACGACGATGGCGATGGAGGCCTCCCCCGGGTCCACCCGGCCCAGGCGGTGCCAGAGGGCGATGCGGCCCAGGGGCCAGCGGGCGCGCATCTCGGCGAGGATTTCCGCCATCACCTTCTCCGCCATCTCCGGGTAGGCCTCGTACTCCAAAAAGGCCACCTCCTCCCCCCGGTTGGGGCTGCGGGTGGTGCCGAGGAAGCTCACCACCGCCCCGTACTCCGGGGCCGTGGCCCAGGCCACGAGGGCCTCGAGGTCCAGAGGCTCCTGGGTCAGGCCGTAGGAGTCCTGCCCGCCAGAGACCGGGGGAAGAAAGGCCACCTCGTCCCCCTCCTTTAAGGGGGTTTCCGCCCCCGCCAGGGCCTGGTTCACCGCCGCCATCCCGCCCTCGAGGCGAAGCCTGGGGAAGCGTTCCTCCAGGGCTTTCTGGGCCTCCCGCACCCGGGCGCCCTCGGGGAGCTCCAGGGCGAGGCGGTCCGTCCCCGCCTGCTCCCGGTAAAGGGCGAAGAGCCGGACCTCAATCCGCATGCTGCCCAGTATAGACCTGGGAGAGGCTGAAGGCCACGGAGAGGGCCTCGGCGTAGCGCATGCGCAGGGGGCCGATCAGGGTGAGCTCCCCCAGCCACTCCCCCTTCTGGAAGCCCGCCTGGACCAGGGCGAGCCCCTCCACCTCCCCCACCCGCACGTCCACCCTGCCGGGCGGGGTGAGGAGGTCCTCGCCGCCTTCCTCGTAAAGGGCCACGAGCCGCTCCAAAAACCCCGGGTCCTTGGCCTCGGGCTCCTTCAGGGCCTCGGAGAGGCCTTCCCGGTACCGGAGGGCGAAGCCGGAGGCGAGGGCCCGGGAGAGGTGGGCGAAGAGGTCCTCCAGGCCTTTGGGGGCCGCGGGCAGGGTCTCCAAGGGCCCCGTGAGGGCCTCCTCTGCCCGGCGAAGGGTCTCCTGGGGGAGGACGAGGGGGAGCCGGACCTCCTTGACCCGCCCCCCCTCGAGGACCAGCACCGCCAGGGTGCCCTCGGGGAGGGGGGAGAGGTGGACCTGGAGGAGCTTGGGGGCCCGCCTGGGCTGGAGGCGGAGGAGGGCGGGGTAGCCGGAAAGCCCCACCGCCACCTTCACCAGGAAGGCCTCGGGCTCTCTCGCCCCCTCCAAGGCCCGCTCCAGGCGCCTTCGGGTGGCCTCCGGCAGGGGCCTAGGGGGGAGGAGGGAGAGGGAGTACTGCCTGAACCCCTGCCGCGTGGGCACCCTCCCCGCCGAGGCGTGGGGCTTGGTGAGGTAGCCCATCTCCTCGAGGGCGATGAGCTCGTACCGGGCCAGGGCGGGGGAAAGGCCCAGCCCCTCGGCGATCCGCGCCGAGGGCACCGGGGCCTTGGTCTGGATGTACTCGTCCACCAAGAGGTGGAGAACCCGCCGCTGCCTGGCCGTCACATCCTTATTGTACCGGGGTCACCGCGGCCTCGTCCTCCTCTCCGGTGCGGATCCGGTAGACCTTCTCCACCGGGAGGACGAAGATCTTCCCGTCCCCCACCTCCCCGGTGCGGGCCGCCTTCAGGATGGCCTCCACCGTGGGCTTCACGAAGGGCTCCGAGACCCCGATCTCCAGGC
This sequence comes from Thermus thermophilus HB8, assembly GCF_000091545.1. GTDB lineage: Bacteria > Deinococcota > Deinococci > Deinococcales > Thermaceae > Thermus > Thermus thermophilus. The sequence continues at coordinate 56,187 of NC_006461.1, read as the reverse complement.
GCACCTTCTCGTGGAGCTCCATCTTCACCGTGGTGCCCCGGTAGGTCTCCACCCGCTCCGTCTCGCCGCCGTGGCCCTGGACGCGGCTTAGGGTGAGCCCGCGGACCTCCGCCTGGAAAAGGGCCTCCAGCACCTCGTTGAGCTTCTCCGGACGGACGATGGCCACGATGAGCTTCATGCCTCACCTCCCTGGGGCCTGAGGCTCGGGACCGCGGGGGCCTTTTCCGAGAGGACGAGGATCGCCCCCTCGCCCGAGGTGTAGGCCTCCTCGCCGTGCTGGGTCACGTCCAGGCCCACCCCTTCCTCCTTGGGGCCTGCCCGCAAGGGGGTGAGGAGGCCCACCAGCTTGAGGAGGGCGAAGGTTCCCAAGGCGGAGTACACGACGGCGGCCAGGACCGCCACCGCCTGGATCCCGAGCTGCATGGGGTTGCCGAAGAGGAGGCCGTCCGCCACCCCGTTCCAGGCCTTCTCGGCGAAGACGCCGGTGAGGAGGGCCCCGGTGATCCCCCCGACCCCGTGGCCGGCGAAGACGTCCAGGCTGTCGTCCAGCCGGGTCCTCGCCCGCCAGAGGAGGACGTAGTAGCTGGGGAAGGCGGCAAGCGCCCCGATGAGGAGGGCGGAGAGAGGGGAGACGAAGCCTGCGGCCGGGGTCACGGCCACCAGGCCCACCACGATGGCCGTGGCCGCCCCCACCGCCGTGGCCTTGCCGGTGCGAAGGAGGTCCAGGAGGGTCCAGACCAGGAGGGTGGCCGCGGGGGCCAGCATGGTGTTCGCGAAGGCCAGGGCCGCCGAGGCGTTGGCCGCCAGGGCGCTTCCCCCGTTGAAGCCGAACCAGCCGAACCAGAGGAGGGCTGCCCCCAGGAGGGTGAAGGGGACGTTATGGGGCAGGATGGCCTGCCGCCCGTAGTCCTTCCGCGCGCCTAGGACCAGGGCGCCCACCAGGGCGGCGACGCCGGCGTTGATGTGCACCACCGTCCCTCCGGCGAAGTCCAGGGCGCCCAGGGCCCCCAAAAACCCCCCGCCCCAGACCCAGTGGGCCAGGGGAGCGTAGACGAAAAGCCCCCAGAGGGTGAGGAAGGCCAGGTAGGCGGGAAAGCGCATCCTCTCCACCAGGGCGCCCGAGACCAGGGCGGCGGTGATAATGGCGAAGGTCCCCTGGAAGGCCAGGAAGAGGACGTGGGGGATGGTGCCCTGGGCCTCGAGGCCCACCCCCCTGAGGAAGAGGTGCCCGAGACCCCCCAGGAGGGGGCCCCCCTCCCCAAAGGCCAGGGTGTACCCGAGAAGCGCCCAGCCCACGCCCACGAAGGCCAGGGCGGCAAAACTCATCATCATGGTGTTCAAGGCGTTCTTGCTCCGGACGAGCCCCCCGTAGAAGAAGGCCAGGGCCGGGGTCATGAGGAGGACCAGGGCCGTGGAGACCAGCATCCAGGCCGTGTCCGCCCCGTCTACCCCCTCCGCCAGGGCCAGTCCCGATAAACCTAGGGCCGCGATGCCGTTGAGGGTTCCTTTCCGCATCCTCCACCCCCTTAGGGCCAAGGGTAGAGGATGGGATGCAAAATGTCAATAGATCCTGCGACAAATTGCAATAGCTATCCGAACGTTACAAGAAGACTTGCTGACTTATCTTGCTAAGTGTTCCGCGAAAATGGCACGTATGTCACTGATTTATTGAACAAACCTGCGACCGAGCCCCTCCCTCTTCTCCCCGGACGCCCCGTAAACTGGGCCCCGTGACGTGGGAGGAGCTGGAGGAACGCCTGGCCCGGGGGCAGGACGAGCGCACCCTCTTCCTGCCCCAGGACATCTCCCCCGAGGACCTGGCCCGCTACGCCGCGGGCCTCGCCAACCACAAGGGGGGCACCCTCTTCCTGGGCGTGAGCCCCGAGGGCAAGGTCCTGGGCGCCCAGGACCTCCACCCCCTGCAGGTGACCCACGCCCTCTTTGAGCTCACCCAAGGGCTCCTCCTCCCCTACGTGGAGGTGGTGGAGGGGCCCTGGGGCCGGGTGCTCGCCCTCCACGTGCCCCAAAGCCCGGCGGCCATCGCCGTGGGGACAGGGCGGGTGCCCTTCTGGGACGGGAGGCGCCTTTCGGAGCTCAAGGTGGGCCAGAGCCTGCCCGAGCCCGACTTCACCGCCCAGGTCCTGCCCGCGGCGAGCCTTTCCGACCTGGACCCGGTGGAGGTCCTGCGCTTGAGGCGCATCCTAGAGGAAAGGGGAAGCGCCTTGGCCGCCCTCCCCGACCTGGAGCTCCTCTTTGCCCTGGGGCTCTTGGAGCGGGTGGAGGGGGAGGTGCGCCCCACGGTGGCGGGCCTTCTCCTGGCGGGGACGTCCCTCGCCTTGAGGCGGCTTCTTCCCCAGGCGGAGGTGAGCTACTACTTCCACGAGACCGAGGAGGGCTACAGCTTCCGGGAGGACCTCCTCAGGCCCATCCCCGCCCTCCTGGAGCGCCTGAAGGAACTCATCCAGGCGCGGAACCGGGTCCGTTTTCTCACCGTGGGGCTTTTCCGCCTCGAGGTCTGGGACTTTGACCAGGAGGTCTACCGGGAGGCCCTGGTCAACGCCCTCGTCCACCGGGACTGGCGGAGCAAGGACGCCATCCAGGTCCACCACTACCGGGACCGGCTGGAGGTCTCCAACCCCGGCGGCTTCCCCCCCGGCATCACCCCGGAGAACGTCCTCCGCCACCCCCCCAAAAGGCGGAACCCCCGCCTGGCCGAGGCCCTCTACCGCCTGGGCTACGTGGAGCGGGCGGGAAGCGGCGTGGACAAGATGTACCGCCTCCTCCTCAAGTACGGCAAGGAACCCCCGGAGTACCGCCTCTTCCCCGAGGCCCTGACCCTCGTCCTCTACAACCCCGAGCTGGACGAGGCCTTCGTGCGGGAGATCGCCGAGGCCCAGGAGCGGCTTGGAGGGTTCAGCCTGGACCACCTCATCGCCGTGGGGTACCTGCGCCGGGTGGGGGAGGCGGGCCTGGAGGAGCTCGCCCGGGCGCTCCAGCTTCCCGAGGAGGCGGCGCGGCGGGTCCTTTCCCGCATGGAAAGGATGGGGCTTCTGCGCAAGGAGGGAGGGCGGTACCACCTGGCCCGGCGGGACCTTTTGGCGGAGCGGGCCCTCGCCCTCTTGGAGGCGCCCAGGCGCCGCCAGGAGGTGGAGCGGGTCCTCGGGCTTTCCCGCAAAAGGGCCCTGGAGCTTCTCCGCCGCCTCATCCGGGAGGGCCGGGTGGAGAGGGTGGGCCGGGGGGCGGCCACCCGCTACCGGAGGCGGTGATGCTCCATCTGGTCCTCTACCAGCCGGAGATCCCCCAAAACGCCGGGAACGTGGCCCGCACCGCGGCCGCCCTGGGATGGCCCCTCCACCTCATCCGTCCCCTGGGCTTCCTCCTCTCCAGCCCCAAGCTCAAGCGGGCGGGCCTGGACTACTGGCCCCACGTGGACCTCAGGCTCCACGACTCCTTTGCGGCGTTCCTGGAGGCCCTGCCCCGGGGGGCGCGGGTCTTCGCCTTCAGCGCCAGGGGGGAAGCCTCCCTCTACGAGGCCCGCTTCCGGGAGGGGGACTACCTCCTCTTCGGCCCCGAAAGCCGGGGGCTTCCCGAGGAGGTCCTCGCCCGCTTCCCCACCCTAAAGATCCCCATGCCGGGGCCGGTGCGCTCCTTGAACCTGGCGGTGGCCGTGGGGGTGGCGGCCTACGAGGCCTACCGCCAGCTCACAGGGCGATGAGGGCGTAGCCCTGGGCGTGGACCACCTCCACGCCCAAAGGGGTGCGGTGCCGCCTTTCGGGGTTCGCCCCGAGGAGGGGGGTGTGGCCGTGGACGTGGAGCCGGGGGCGGAAGAGGCGATGGAAGAGGAGGAAGGCCCGGGCCCCCCGGTGGGCGAAGTCCTCCCCGGCGCTGGGCCCCGGGGGCGGGGCGTGGGTCAGGAGGACGTCCACCCCGTGGCCCAAAAGGAGCCTCCGGGGGAAGGGCTTTAAGGCGAGGCGGAGGAGCTCCCCCTCGGAAAGCTGGCCCTCCCCCTCCCGATAGCGGGGCACCCCCCCGATGCCGTAGAAGAGGCGCCCCTGGTGGCGGAAGAGGCGCCCGTGGAGGTTCACCACACCCCCGGGCCGCTTCCTCCGCCCCTCCTCCAGGACCCACTCCTCCCCGTGGTTTCCGGGCACGAAGAGCACGGGCACCCGGACCTTGGTGGCCACGTACTCCAGGTACGCCCCGGGCAGGTCCCCCGCCGCCAGGACCAGGTCAAAGGGGGGGAGGTTTTCGGGGAAGCGGGGGGAGTGGATGTGGGGGTGGACCTGGTCGGATAGGACAAGGAGGCGCACGCTCCTTTTCATTCTGGCAAAAAGGCGTAAGGATAGGGGCGTGCGGGCGTACACCACGGCCCACCTCTCCCTTCCCTTGCCCGAGGGCCACCCCTTTCCCCTTTACAAGTACGGGGGCGTGGCCGAGGCCCTTAAGGGGCTTCTTCCCGTCCTCCCCGCCCCCGAGGTGCCCCGGGAGGCCCTCTTCCTGGCCCACGAGGCTTCCTACCTGGAGAAGCTTTTCGGGGAGGGCCTTAGCCGGGAGGAGTCCTTGAGGCTTGGCCTCCCCTTTAGCCAGGCCCTCTTGCGGCGCGCCCTCCACGCCGCCGGGGGCACCCTGGCCGCGGCCCTGGACGCCCTTAAGACCGGCCTCGGCCTCAACCTCTCCGGGGGCACCCACCACGCCTTCCCCGGCCGGGCCGAGGGGTACAGCCTCTTCAACGACGTGGCCGTGGCCATTTTCTGGCTCCGGGCCAAGGAGGGGTTTTCGGGCCGGGTCTTGGTGGTGGACCTGGACGCCCACCAGGGGAACGGCACCGCCTTCTTCTTCCGGGAGGACCCCTCCGTCTTCACCCTCTCCCTCCACGGGGAGCGGAACTACCCTCTGAAGAAGGAAAAGAGCGACCTGGACGTGGGCCTTCCCGATGGGACGGGGGACGAGGCCTACCTCTGGGCCCTGGAGGGGGCCTTAGAGAAGGCCCGGGCCTTCCGCCCGGACCTCGTCTTCTACAACGCCGGGGTGGACGTCTTAAAGGGGGACCGCTTCGGCCGCCTCGCCCTAAGCCCGGAAGGGGTGAGGCGGCGGGACGAGAGGGTCTTCCGCTTCGTCAAGGCCCTCGGGGCGCCCCTCGTGGTGGTGATGGGCGGGGGGTACAACCGCGACCCCCGCCTCACCGTGGAGGCCCACGCGGCGACCTACCGCCTGGCCTTGAGCTCCTTGGCGTAGGTGGCCACGGCCTCCTCGAGGCTAAACCCCAGGCCCCGGTAGAGGTCTAGAGCGCCCTTTTCGTGGTCGTGGGCCCGGACCCGGAGGAGGTCCGCCCCCTTTCTTCGGGCGAGCTTCGCCGCCTCGGAGAGGAGGGTGCGCCCGATCCCCTTCCCCCGGGCCTCGGGGACGACCCCGATGTAGGCCACGCTGGCCTCGCCTCCTTCCAGCTCCACCTCGGCGAGGCCCACGGGCACCCCTTTCAGGTAGGCCACGAGGAGGTGGACGGCGGGGTCCTGGAAGTGCTCCTCAAGCTCCTCGTCCGTCCAGCGGAGGCGCAGGGCCCAGCTCTCCTCGCTCTCCCGGTAGAGCTCCCGGTAGACCCCGGCCCCGGGGAAGCCCTCCTCCACCCGCACGCCCTCGGGGGCGGGGTAGTCCAGCCCCTCGGGGCGCTTGACGAAGAAGTAGGTCACGTGGAGGAGGCCGAAGCCCGCCCCCTCCAAGGCCTTCCGGAGGGTGGCGTTTTCCTCCCGGGGGAAGGCGTAAAGCCGCTCCACCTCCACCTCTCGGGCCCGCCCCTCCGCCGCCTCCAGGAGGGGGGGCAGGTCCTCCTCGCGGTAGGCCAGGGGCCCTTCCAGGGCGGCCCCGTCCCAGAAGGGGTAGAGGCCCACGTACCCCGCCACCTCCCCCTCCTTAAGGAGGACGAGGCCGTCCTCCAGCTCCTCGGCGAGGCCCTCGAGGTCCCTGGCCTCCGGGGCGAGGACGCCCCGTTCGGGGCTTTGGTCCATGTGGCGGAGGAGCCTAAGAAGCCCCGGGAGGTCCTTGCGGGCCACGGGCCGGATCATGCCCCCAGTCTACCGCCAGGTTCAGGGCCTTCACCACCCCCTCCTCCCCGTAGAAGTCCACCACGGAGAGCCGGGCGTAGTCCTGCTCCAGCCTGAGGCCCTCTTCAGGGGGTAAGGGGAGGGCGAGGCTTAGGGCGGCCCGGTTGAGGGTGCAGTTCCCCACCACGAGGATGGCCTGGCCCCGGTGCTTCCCGAGGAGCGCCTTCACCGCCCGCCTCCCCCGTTCCCAGGCCTCCCGCACGCTCTCTCCCCCGGGCGGGGCGAAGCCCGCCTCGTCCGCCGTCCAGGCGGCCACGGCCCCGGGGAAGCGGGCCTCCACCTCGGGGAAGGAAAGCCCCTCCCAGGCGCCCCAGGCCCGTTCCCGCAGCTCGGGGAGGAGGGTGTAGGGCACCCCCAGGGCCTCGGCGAAAAGCCGGGCCGCCTCGGCCTCCGCCAGGCTGTCGGCGGCGTAGACGTGGGCCACGGGGAAGCCTTGGAGGAGGGGAAGGAGGGCGAGGAGGGCGCTTCGGCCCTTGGGGCTTAGGGGAAGCCCAGGGTGGCTGTAGAGCACGTGGCGGGGGTTCTCCACGGGCCCGGCCCGGGTGAGGAGGAGGGTGGTCTTCTTGTGGGGGCCCTTCAGGAAGTGGGCGAGGAGGCCCATATCCGTAGAATACGGGGGTGGAGAAGTGGGTCATCGTGAACCCCGCCGGGGGCCGCGGCAAGGTGGGGAGGCTTTCCGGGGCCATCCTGAAGGCGGCCCGCCAGGAGGGGGCCAAGGCCTTCCTCACGGAGGGGCCGGGCCACGCCACCGAGCTTGCCCAAAGGGCCCCCGAGGGGGCCCGGGTGGTGGCCGTGGGGGGGGACGGCACGGTGCACGAGGTCCTAAAGGGCCTCGCGGGCACGGGGAAGGTCCTGGGGGTGGTGCCCATCGGCAGCGGCAACGACTTCGCCCGCATGCTGGGCCTCCTCGGGCTTCCCTGGCCCAAGGCCTTGGAGCTCGCCCTCCACGCCCCCGAGGAGGCGGTGGACCTGGGGTGGGTGAACGGGGAGCCCTTCGGGGCCTCCTTGGGGATCGGGTTTGACGCCCTGGTGGCCAAGAAGGCCCTCTCCGCCCCCCCCTTCCTCCGGGGAATGCCCCGCTACCTCTACGCCCTCTTCGCCGTGCTCAAGGAGCTTAGCCTGCCGGAGGCCAGGGTCTTGGTGGACGGGGAAGAGGTCCACCGGGGGAGGATGCTCCTCCTCGCCGCCATGAACGGGCCCATGTACGGCGGGGGCATCCCCATCGCCCCCATGGCCGACCCCAGGGACGGGCGGCTTTCCGTGGTCCTGGCGGGGGAGTTTTCCCGGACGGGGGTGGTCCTTATCCTGCCGCGGCTCCTTCTGGGCCGGCACCTCTCCCACTCCCGGGTGCGGGCGTACGCGGGGCAGGAGGTGGCGGTGGAGTTCGCTCATCCCGTTCCCGCCCACGCGGACGGGGAGCTTTTGCCCGAGGCCTCCCTCTACCGGGCCGAGGTCCGGCCTTTGGGGCTTAGGGTGGTGGGGGGGCGGGCCGGGGCCCGGGCCGGGGGGCTTGTGCCTGAGCCCGCGGGGACCTAGGCGGGTTCCTCCAGGCGGCGAAGGAGTTCCTGGAAGCGTTCTAGAGCCTTGGGCAACTCGGCGTAGATGCGCTCGGCCAGGGCCTCGTCGTAGGTGTGGTTCGTGAGGTTGCGCAGCTCCAGCATCTCCAGCCAGAAGGGGTCCTCGGGGAGGAGGCCCACTTGGAAAGCTCCCCGGATGGCCGCGCGGGGGGAGCGGGCCTCGAGGCCTTGGAGTTCCAGAAAGGTTTTTAGGGTCTTCCAGGCCAGCTCAAAGGTGAACTCAAACCGCTGGATGGCCGAGTCCCGGATAAACTCGTCCTTGGGCCGCTCTAAGGCGGCCTTTAGCCGCTCCACCGCCCGGGCCAGGGAGGCCATCTGCGCCCTAAGCTTCTCTTCCCTCGTCAAGGAGGATCCCTTCCCTTTTCACCACCTCCTTGAGCCCCGGGGCCCAGGAGAGCTCCACCAGGTCCAGGGGCTGGAGGATGGGGAGGCCTTCCAGGGCCTCCCTAAGCTCCGCCAGGGTGGCGAGGTCCAAGGGAGGATCGGCCAGGAGGGCCAGATCGTAGTCCGAGCGGGGGCTCCCCTCCTTCCTCGCCCGGGAACCGAAGAGGTAGAGGCGGTAGCGCCTTCCCTTGAGCCGCGTGCGCACCCGGCGCTTCACCTCCTCCAGGACCTCCCCTTCCGTCACAGGTCCATTCTACCCGCGTATACTTAGGCCATGCGCGGCCTTTCCCGAAGGGTCCAGGCCATGAAGCCCTCGGCCACGGTGGCGGTGAACGCCAAGGCCCTGGAGCTCAGGCGCCAAGGGGTGGACCTCGTGGCCCTCACCGCCGGCGAGCCCGACTTTGACACCCCCGAGCACGTGAAGGAGGCGGCGAGGCGCGCCCTCGCCCAGGGGAAGACCAAGTACGCCCCCCCTGCGGGGATCCCCGAGCTTCGGGAGGCCCTGGCGGAGAAGTTCCGCCGGGAAAACGGCCTCTCCGTGACCCCTGAGGAGACCATCGTCACCGTGGGGGGGAAGCAGGCCCTCTTCAACCTCTTCCAGGCCATCCTGGACCCGGGGGACGAGGTCATCGTCCTGAGCCCCTACTGGGTGAGCTACCCGGAGATGGTGCGCTTCGCCGGGGGGGTGGTGGTGGAGGTGGAAACCCTCCCCGAGGAAGGCTTCGTCCCCGACCCCGAGAGGGTCCGGCGGGCCATCACCCCCCGCACCAAGGCCCTTGTGGTCAACTCCCCCAACAACCCCACGGGGGCGGTCTACCCGAAGGAGGTCCTCGAGGCCCTGGCGAGGCTTGCGGTGGAGCACGACTTCTACCTGGTCTCCGACGAGATCTACGAGCACCTCCTCTACGAGGGGGAGCACTTCTCCCCTGGGCGCGTGGCCCCCGAGCACACCCTCACGGTGAACGGGGCGGCCAAGGCCTTCGCCATGACCGGATGGCGCATCGGCTACGCCTGCGGGCCCAAGGAGGTCATCAAGGCCATGGCCTCCGTCTCCAGCCAGTCCACCACGAGCCCCGACACCATCGCCCAGTGGGCCACCCTGGAGGCCCTCACCAACCAGGAGGCCTCCCGCGCCTTCGTGGAGATGGCCAGGGAGGCCTACCGCAGGAGGCGGGACCTGTTGCTTGAGGGCCTTACCGCCCTGGGCCTCAAGGCGGTGCGCCCGAGCGGGGCCTTCTACGTCCTCATGGACACCTCCCCCATCGCCCCCGACGAGGTGCGGGCGGCGGAGAGGCTCCTTGAGGCGGGGGTGGCGGTGGTCCCGGGCACGGACTTCGCCGCCTTCGGCCACGTCCGCCTCTCCTACGCCACCAGCGAGGAGAACCTCAGGAAGGCCCTGGAGCGCTTCGCCCGGGTGCTGGGGCGCGCCTAGCCGGGGTTTTCCTGGGGTATAGTCTAGCGGCGCGGGGCCGCCCCGCGCCCTGGGGGTCTTTATGAGCGTGATCCTCCTCGGCCTAGGCCGGTACGTGGAAGAGATCGTGGAGGTGGTCTCCGCCATCTCCGACGTGGTCCTGGTGGAGCGGGACGAGGCGCGGCTTAGGGCCTTTTTGGAGAAGGCGCCTGTGGCCAACCTCCGGGCCCTCCCGGGGAGCGCCACGGACGTGGGGCTCTGGAAGGAGGTGGACCTCGAGGCGGCGGAGGCCGTCATCTCCTTCCTCTCCGTGGAGGCCACCTTGGACGTGGCCCGGCTTCTGCGCAAGGCCCTGGGCTACCGGAGCAAGATCGTCCACGTCTCCAAGGCCCGGCCGGACCCCCAGGCCGTGCGGGAGCTGGACCTGGAGGTGGTTTCCATCCCCGAGGTCCTGGGGGCCATCCTGCGCAACCTCCTCCAGGGGCAGGGGATCGTCCGCTACCCCGTGGGCATCGGCCTGAGGAAGGGGGAGGTGGTGGAGGTCCTCATCACCGAGTCCTCCCCTGCGGTCTACGCCCGGCTCCGGGAGCTCCGCCAGCCGGGGGCCCGGGTGGCCTTGGTCTACCGGGAGGGGAGCCCCATCCTGCCCCGGGCCGACTTCCGGGTCCAGCCGGGGGACCGGCTCCTCGTGGTGGGCGACCCCCGGGGGGTGGAGATCTTCGTGGGGGCGGTGATCCGGGGGGAGCCCACGTTTCCCCGGCGCTTCGGGAGCGTGGGCGCCCTTTGCCGGGCGGAGGACGAGGAGGCCCTTTACCTCAAGGAGCGCCTCAAGGTGCGGGACTGGGTGGAGGCCTGCGAGGACCCGAAGGGAGTGGCGGAGGTGGGGGTTTTCCTGGCCCGGGACCGGGACTGGGTGCGGCGGGCCTTCCAGGAAGGGTACCCGTTTCCCTCCTTCCACCTCCGGGGGACCCACCCCTACCGGAGCATCCTCGTTTCCGCCAACACCGAGGCCCTAAGCCCCCTCCTGGCCTCGGCCATGGACCTGGCCCGGATCTTCGGCAGCGAGGTCTACGTCCTCTTCGTGAGCCGGGTGGAGGCCTTCATGCCCCCTGAGGAGAAGGAGCTTCTGGAGAACCTGAAGGTTCTGGTGGAGCGGGCGCGGAAGACCTCGGGCCTCGAGGTCCACCTCATCCGCAAGGAGGGCAACCCCGTGCGGGAGACCCTGAGGCTCCTCAAGGGGAAGTTCAACCTCCTGGCCCTGGGCTACACCCCGGGGCGCCGCACCGCCTTCTTCCGCCCCTACGTCCCCCAGCTTTTGGCCCAGGCGAGCCCGGTGTCCACCCTCTTGGTGCCGGAGGTCAACCTTGAGCGGTAGCCTCCTTTTGCTCTTCGTCTTCCTTTCGGCCTTCCTGGCCCCGCCCCTCTCCCGCCTCCTCAGGATGCCCGTGCCCGTGGGTGAGCTCGTCATCGGCCTCCTCCTCGGCCACTTCCTCGCCCAAGGGGTGGCCCTCCCCGAGATCCTGGGGTTTTTGGCGGACTTCGGCTTCCTCCTCCTCATGTTCCTCGCGGGGCTAGAGGTGGACTTCAACCTCCTCCGCCAGTTGGAGCGCCGCCACTTCGTCTTCTACGCCCTTTACGTGGTGGGCATGTTCCTCGGCGCCGGGCTTCTCGCGGGCCTTTTGGGCGTGGGGCTCGCCCAGGCCCTGATCCTCGCCCTGGTTTCCATCGGCCTTATGGTGGCCACCCTGAGGGACATGGGCATCCTGGGCCGGGCTTTCGCCAAGCGGGTCCTGATCCTCGGCGTCCTGGGGGAGGTGGCGAGCCTCTTCGGCCTCACCGCCATGGAGAAGGCGGCCCACTACCAGGGCCTCCTTTCCCTGCTGAAGGAGGTCGGGATCATCGCCCTCTTTTTTCTCCTCCTTTTCCTCGCCTTCCGCCTGGCGGGCCTCTTCCTCTGGTGGTACCCGGAGGTGGGCCGCAGGCTGGTCTACGAGGAGGACCCGAGCGCCATGGGCATCCGGCTGAGCCTGGCCCTCATGTTCGCCGCCGCCGTCATGAGCGGTCTGGTGGGGCTGGAGAGCGTCCTCGGGGCCTTCCTCGCCGGGATGATCCTCTCCTACTTCCTGCAGAAGAAGCACGACCTCGAGGCCAAGCTCAGCGCCATGGGCTACGGCTTCCTCATCCCCATCTTCTTCATCCGCACGGGGATGGGGATTGACCTCTCGGGCCTGGACGGCCGCCTCCTCCTGGAGGTGGGCCAGGCCCTGCTCCTCATGCTCCTCATCCGCCTCCTCCCCGCGCCCTTTCTCCTGTTGGGCGGGTTCCGCCTGCGGGAGGCCTTCCTCGCGGCCCTCCTCCTCGCCTACCCCTTCACCCTGATGATCGCGGGGACGGAGATCGCCAGGAGCGCCCACCTCCTGGACGAGCGGGCCGCCCTCGTCCTCCTTCTCGCCGCCGCCCTCTCCTCCCTCCTCTTCCCGTGGGCGGCCAAGATGCTCCTGCGCTTCCTGCGCTGAGGCCTTTGGGGGGCCCCTTTAGATCCAGCGCCGCCTCCGCCTCGGGGCGAGGAGGAGGAGGACCGCCCCCAGGGTCACGCACACGTCCGCCAGGTTGAAGACGGGGAAGTTGGCGATGAGGGGGAGGGAGGTGCCGAGGTCCAGGTAGTCCACCACCCACCCCCGGCCCAGGCGGTCCACCCCGTTCCCCAGGGCCCCCGCCGCCAGGAGGGAGAGGGCGAGGGCGGGGAGGGGGGGGTAGCGCCGCCTGGCGAGGAGGAGGAGGAGGCCCGCGCCCACCAGGAAGGAGAGGAGGCCGAGGAGGGGGGCCTGGCCCTGGAAGAGGCCGAAGCCCGCCCCCGTGTTCCGGACCAGGGTGAGGTAGAGGAGGTCGCCGAGGAGGGGCTTGGGGACGGGGGAGAGGTGTTCCAGGGCCCAGAGCTTGAGGGTCTGGTCCAAGGCGAGGAGGAGGGGTACGAGCACCGTGGGCATCCCCAAGAGTCTACCCCAGTGTGCTATACTCCTAAAGGTTTGCCTTCGGGCAGGGGAGGAGAGCCATGTCCAAGGTGTGCGAGATCAGCGGAAAGCGGCCCATCGTGGCCAACAGCATCCAAAGGCGGGGTAAGGCCAAGCGGGAAGGGGGTGTGGGCAAGAAGACCACCGGCATCTCCAAGCGCCGCCAGTACCCCAACCTGCAGAAGGTCCGGGTGCGGGTCGCCGGCCAGGAGATCACCTTCCGCGTGGCCGCAAGCCACATCCCCAAGGTCTACGAGCTCGTGGAGCGGGCCAAGGGGCTTAAGCTGGAGGGGCTTTCCCCTAAGGAGATCAAGAAGGAGCTCCTCAAGCTCCTCTAGCGTCCCCAGGCCCCGTGCTGGCTTGAGCCTGTACGGGGCAAGAAGGACCTTCCCGCCCCGAGGGGGCGGGGAGCGTTTTTTGGTCCAGGTTGCGCTGCCTCTCGCTTTCGCCGCGGTGGGGGCCTTCCCATGGCCCCGGTTCGGGCACCCCAGGTTGCGCGATCCACGTGCGGCCACTTAGGATGGCCCCGTGGGCTGGAAGCCGGGGCACTACCTCCTCCTGGCCGTAAGCCTTTACGCCCTGGTGGTCACCTTCGCCTTCTCCCTTAGGGGGCGGCAGGTGGCGGCCTTGCGCCAGGAGGCCATGGCCTACCGGGAAAGGGCCGCTTGGGCCCCCGAGGGGTACATGCTGCCCCTCCCCGGGGCCTGCCTGCCCTCCCTTCCCGAAAACCTCCCGGGTGCCCCCCGCCCTTACCGCAAGGGGGTGAGCGCGGGCTTCGTCTTCCGCCAGGGGGACGCCTGCGTGCCCGTGGTGCGGGGGATGGGGGTGGTGGCGGCCTTCGGGGGCGAGGTGGTGAAGGTGGACCCGGACTTCCAGGAGCTTTCCGAGGAGGCCTGGCAGGCGCTTCTGGAGCGGGTGCGGGAGGGAGCCTCCCCGGAGGAGATGGACATTCTCCGGGGCCTCGAGGTCCACGTCCGCCACCCGGACGGCCGCACCACGGTCTACGCCCACCTCCAGGCCCCCTACCCGGGGCTCAAGGTGGGAAGCCGCGTCCATCGGGGGGACCCCATCGGCTACGTGGGGAACACGGGGCTTAGGGGGGGCGCCTCCCGGCTCCTCTTCGAGGTCTGGGAGGGGGAGCCCGACCGGAGCGCCTTCCTCTTCCAGGGCCTGGAGGGGGAGGAGCTCCTCCGCCGGGCCCGGGCCTTCTTCGGCCTTCCCTAGACGACCTTACCCGGGTTCAGGAGCCCTTCGGGGTCAAAGAGGGCCTTGAGCCTCCGCATCCACTCCAGGGCGGGGCCGTGCTCCTTGGGGAGGAACTTCCTTTTGCGGAGGCCCACCCCGTGCTCGGCGGTGCAGGTGCCCCCAAGCTCCAGGGCCTTTTCCACGAGCCTCTCGGCGTAGGCCTCGGCCTTGGGGTAGTCCTCGGGGAGGACGGGAATTAGGGTGTGGAAGTTCCCGTCCCCCACGTGGCCCAGGATGTTCCCGGTGAGGCCCATCTCCCTTAGAAGCCCTTGGGCGAAGCGCACCATCTCGGGAAGCCGGGAGAGGGGGACGGCGGTGTCGGTGATCATGAAGCGGTGGCCGGGGAAGAGGTGGACGAGGGCCCAGTAGGCCTGGTGCCGGGCTTCCCACTGGCGGCGCCTCTCCTCCTCCGTTGTGGCCGCCTCCACCTCGAGGGCCCCGGCCTCCCGCACGAGCTCCAGGGCCGAGGCCCTCTCCGCCTCCAGGGCCTCCTTGGTGGAGGCGTGGAACTCCAGGAAGAGGGCGGGCCGCTCGGGGAAGCCCGCCTTTAGGTACCGGTTTAGCGCCCGCATGGCGAGCTCGTCCAAAAGTTCCAGCCTCGCCACGGGAAGCCCGGAGGCCATGATCCGGTAGCTCGCCTCCGCCGCCTCCTCCACCCCGGGGAAGAAGACCCTTAAGGTGTGGACGTGCTCGGGGAGGGGGTGGAGCCTAAGGGTGAGGCGGGTGATGACCCCTAAGGTGCCCTCCGAGCCAATGAAAAGGTCCTTGAGGTCGTAGCCCGAGGAGGTCTTGCGCACGCCCCGCCCGAGCTCTAAGACCTCGCCGCTTGCCAGGACCACCTGGAGGGCGAGGACGTTCTGCCGCATCCCTCCGTAGCGCACCGTGGTGGTGCCGCTGGCGTTCGTGGCCGCCATGCCGCCCAAGGAGGCGTCCGCCCCCGGGTCCACGGGGAAGAAGAGGCCCGTGCCCTTCAGGGCCTCGTTTAAGGCCTTGCGGGTGAGGCCGGGCTCCACCACGCAAGAGAAGTCCTGGGGCCTCACCTCCAGGACCCGGTTCATCCGGCTCAGGTCCAGGCTGATGGCCTCCCTGACGGGGTAGAGGTGGCCCTCGAGGCTCGTCCCCGCCCCGAAGGGGATCACCGCCACGCCCCATTCCCGTGCCCAACGGAGGGCCTTCTGCACGTCCTCCACGCCCTCCGGGTAGACCACGGCCAACACGGGCCTCGCCTCGGGGTAGCCCTCGTCTTTGCCGTGGCGCAGGCGCTCGCTTTCCGAGAGGTCCACCTTCCCCGGGAAGAGGCGCTTCAGGGCTTCCAGCTTTTCCATGCCCTTGAGTTTACGCCGCCCTTCGCCTCCCCAAAAGGGCCGCGAAGCCGAGGAGGAGCCCCCCGGCCAAGAGGAAGGGGAGGGGGAGGGCCACCCCCGCCAGGGCCCCGCCCAGGAGGGGGCCTAAGGGGGCCAGGGCTGAGCTCGCCTCTAGGGGGCTCAAGGCCCCAAGAGCGGTGAGGGCAGCGTGGGCGAAGTAGGAGAACCCCGCCCCGAAGAGGCGGAAGGCCTCCAGCCAGAGGAGGAGGGCTATTGTCATACGCCTACAGGCTAGCCGGAAACGGGCCCAAAACGAGAAGGGGTAGATTCTCCTTGCCCACGATTCCTACTCTGCTTCTTCTTGCCTTAAGGCCTCCAGTCGCCTAGGGTGGAGGGGTCCTAAAGCGAAGGGAAGAAGGACCAGGAATCCCAAGGCTCCTACGAGGAGGGGCAGGGCTGGATTCCCCTTGCCCAGGACCCCCGCCCCCAGGCCCCCCAGGGCCCCGGCCCCGTAGAGGAGGGCGCGGATGGCGGCAAGGCTTGGGGCCAGGCCCTCCTTGGGCAGGAGCCAGCCCCGCACCGCCCGCAAGTGGGTGCTGAGGAGGGCCACCCCCAGGCCTAAGAGGGGTGGGGCGGCGAGGAGGAGGGGAAAGGGCAGGAGAAAACCCATCCCCCCGAGGGCTGCCCCTAATGGGCCCAGCCTAAAGGCCAGGGCCGGTGGGACCCGCCCGGCAAAGTAGCTCCCCAGGGTGTACCCCAGGCTTTGCAGCACGAAGACCAGGCCGAAGAGGGCTTTCGGGGTGCCCGCCCGGAGGGCCAGAAGGCCCAGAAGGGCGGTGGTGAGGGCGTGGGCCAGGGTAAAGAGGAGGGAAAGAAGGAGATAGGGCCTGAGGGGGGCATGGGCCAGGAGGCGACGGAGGGACCGCCCCAAGGCCTCGGGCCTCGCCGCCTCCTCCCTCTCCCCCTTCTCCCCCGTAAGGGCGGGGCGGAGAAGGGCCCAGGCCAGGAGGAGGATCCCGGCGGCAAGGAAATAAGGGAGGGCGGGATGGAGGGCGAAGAGGGCGGGGCCGAGGCCGACCCCCACCAGCCCCCCCACCTCCCAGGCGGCGTAGAGCTTGCCGCTCCTTTCCGCCAGCCTGTCCCGGCCTCTCCGCACCAGGAGGCCTTCCCAGGCCACGACGGCCAGGTCGGTGAGGACCATGAGGGGGTAAGCGTAGAGGACTAGGAGGGCGGCTTCCCGCGGCAGGAAGGGAAGGGGGAGGAAGAGGAGGCCCCGGGCCAGGCGCAACTCCAGGAGAGCCCGGGCCAGGTCCCGCCGCTCCACCCAGGGGCTGAGGAGGAGAAGAGGCCCTAGGGTAAGGTAGCCCAGGGCGGCGAAGAAGCCCACCCAGAAGGCTTCTCCCGTGCGGGCCACTTCTAGGGCGAGGGTGCTAAAGCCGAGGGAAGCCCCGAGGTCGCTCAGGGCCTCGGCCCAGAGAGGCCCGTTATGAAAGGGAAATCTCACGGGAACCTTCCCTCCCTCAGGGAGAGGAGCCGCCCGCACCCCAGGGGCCCCAAGGCCAAGGGCAGGAGGAGAAGGAGGCCCAGGAGGGCGGTAAGGAGGGGCACCCGGGGGCCGAGGGTCCCCAAGCCCCCCGCCAGGAGGGTGCCGAGGAGGCTTCCTGAAGAGAGGAGGGCCACCGCCCCCGCCTGCACCCGACCCAGGAGGGCCTCCGGTGCGAGGCGCTGCCGGTAGGCCCGTAGGTGGACCCCGCTTAAGGCACCGCCTCCGCCCACAAGGAAAGCGCCCAGAGGCCCGAAAGGAAAGGGCAGGAGGAGGAGGGCAAGCCCCAAGACCCTCAGCCCGTGCCCGCCCCAAATCCCCAGGCAAGGCCCTACCCTCCCCGCTGCGAGGCTTCCCAGGAAGCCCCCTAAGGAGAGGCCCAAGGGGTAGAGGCCGTAGAGGGCAGGGGGCGTCCCCTGGGCCAGGGCCAGGAGGGGCAGGAGAGCCAGGGCCAGCCCGGAGAGGAAGCTCAGGGCCAGGGCGTAGAGGGTGAGGGGAAGGAGCCTTCCGTCTCCGAGGAGGAAGGCGAGCCCCGCGAGGAGGGCCCTCAGGGTAAAACCCTCCCCCTTCGCCGCCCGTGGAGGCGGGTAGGCGGGGAGGTCCCGGAGGAGAAGGCCCTCCCCCGCGAGGAAGAGGCCTCCTAGGGCAAAGGGCAGGGGCTTGGCCAGGAGGAGGAGGGGAGGGGCCAGGAGGTCCCCCAGGCCGTCCCCGAGGAGCTGGGCCGCTTGAAGCCTCCCCCCTTCCCGCTCTAGCCTGCCCTGGGCCAGGCGGACCAGGAGGGCATGCCAGGCGGGGAGGTCCAGGGCCAAGACGGCCTGGAAGAGGAAGGCCAGGGGGAGGAGGAAGAGGGGTTCTTTGGGAAGGAGGGCGAAGAGGCCCAGGATCCCAGCCCTAAGCCAGACCCCTGCGAGGAGGAGGGTCCTGCGGTCCAGCCGGTCCAGGAGGAGGCCGGCGAGGAGGTCCAGGGGCAGGGTGAGGTAGGGGAGAGCGGCCAAGAGGGCCAGGGTCCAGGTTGTTCCTTCAAGGCCCAGGAGGAGCCCAAGGCCCGTGAAGGCCAGGCTCCCCCCGAAGACGCCTAGGGACTCGGCGAAAAGGTATCTTGTCCTCAAGCTGACCTAGTCGGAAAATCCCTCTACTTGCCAGATCGCCCCACTTTGTGGCGAGCACACGAGCATCTTCTCCCCATCAGGAGTAAAGCGCACGCATGAAGCCATGGGGATGCCAGAGACCACCGGGGGATCAAAGCGGTAATTCCGACTTTCTCTTGGATTTATGGCGCGTATTTCGCCTTGCAAGGGTTGTGTTACGTAAAGCATTCCATCAAATGGGTGTGCTATCATGCCCCCAGTCCAACCTAAGCCCCTGGCAAAAGTATGCTCAGGGGCTAAAGCTTCGTAGTGCCCACCATCTTCTGGAACACCAACAATAAGCCCTAACCCGCCGATGGAAACAGCAAAAACGTAAGGCCGATCAGGGAAAACTTTAGGATCTGTGCCCCACTTACCACATCCTGCCACGAAGCCTTCCCAACGATCGGGCCAAGCATGTGGAGGTGTATATCCCTCAAAGCCCGGTGTTTCTACAGATGGAACTCCTTGCACTAAGGGTACGGCCTTTCCCGAGGCAAGTATGCTTATTCGCCCAACTCCATGTCCTAGATGCTCGGTTACTAACAATCTTCCCAGAGCATCTAAAGCCAAGCTATACGGCTTGCTCAAGTCCTCAGCGTAGATGGCCAACTTTTCCGAGGGACCACCTACGCTGATGTCCCGAATCCTGCCTCCCCAGAACTCGGTAATCAGGATCCGACCATCCGGCAGTGGGCACATGCTGGAGGGCCCCTGGAGCCCCCAGGCGAAGGGCTTAGCCTCCTCCATGTCCCCGCCCTTGGTGACGTCCTTCACCTTGCCCGTGGTGCGCTCCACCACCAGGAGCCTGCCGTCTGGGGTCCACTCCATGTGGGTGGGCGCGTGCAGGTTCCAGGCGAAGGGCCTCACGTGAACCCGCCGCGTCCGGCCGCCGACCTTGACCTCCTGCACTTCCTTGAGCATCTCCTTCACCCCCTTACGGGTTAGCCCCAGGGTAGCAGGGGGGAGGTTACGCGGAGGTTACGTGGAAAGGGTGCCACGGCCAGCATCCCGCGTGGCCCCCCGCAACCAGGGCCCCAAGCCCTTGCCAAATCCGGCCGGCTCCTCTAGCGGCGGGGCTCTTGACGGGCTAGCTGGGCCGTGGGGCCGAGGAGGAGAAAGAAGGCTAGGCACAAAACGCTCCCAGGAGGTCACCGGGCCCGCTTCTCAATTTGGCCGAGGAAGCCCCAGGCGGCTAAGGCCAGGAGGAGAAATCCAAGCCCCGCTCCCAGATAGACCTCCTCCAAGCCCAGCTTTCCCCCTACTATCCCCGCCAAAAGTGCCCCCAGAAGCCCGGCTGAGCCGCTCAGGAACCTCATTCCACCCCCTACCCGGCCCAGTAGGGCATCCGGGGCCAGGGCCTGCCTTAGCACCACCTCTTGGACCCCCAGGAGGATGGCGCTTATCCCCAGGAGGGCCACGAGGAGCAGGCCCAGGGGAAGGGGAGGCTTGAAGAGCAAACCCAGGACGGCCCCGGCGTCCATGAGGAAAAGGAGGCTAAGCACCCTTTGCGGCCTTTTGCCTTTAAGTTTCCCTGCCAAAAGCCCTCCTAAGGCCCCCCCAAGGGAGAAGGCGGTGCTGAGGAGCCCATACCCTATGGGTCCGTACCCGGCTTGGAGGGACCAGAGGGGAAGAAGGGCGAAGGGCATGACCCGGAGGAAGCTGGCTCCAAGGACCGCTCCGGCTAGCCGACGAAAGAAGGCTTCCTGGTACAGCCACCTCAGGCCAGCCAGCACCCCCGGGGGGGCTTTTCCAAGAGGCGGTATGGGAGGGAGCCTAGCGGCGAAGTGAATGGCCACAAAGCCTAGCGCGCCCCCGAGGAAAAAGGGCCAGGAGGGATTCTGGACGAAGAGGAAGGCGCCTAAGGGGGCGCCGAGAAGGTCAGCAAGGAGACTTGCCGTGTAAAGACGCCCATGGGCCTTCTCCCGTTCCTGCGGCACGAGTCTAGGGACCAGGACCCGGACCTCCAGAAGAAGCTCAAGGATGTTGTCTACCAGGTAAAGGCCGAGAAAGGTCCATGGACCAATGAGGCCGAGGCTTGTTCCTAAAAGAAAGCGCAGGAGACTGCCAGAGAGAAGCCCGAAGCTGAGGGCTTTTTTGCGGTCCGTCCGATCTAGAAGGTAGCCTGTGAAGAGGGCTAAGACGGAGGCACCCCAACCGATGGCGTGTTGCAGACCCAGGTAGAAGGGGTTGTCTAAGCGAGCGAGGTAGAGGGAGGCCGCGGTGCCTACGGCTCCCCCAGCGCAGCTGGCCAAAAACAGGATCGTGGCTAATAAGAACACCCTCAGCTAAGTCAAGAAACCCTCTACTTCCCAGACCACCCCGTCAGCAGAGGAGCAAACGTACATTTTCTCCGAGTCCTGAGAGAACCTTACGCAAGTAGGCATCCTTAGCCCTCTCACAACGGGAGGCTGGAAGTGGTAATTGCCAGGTTGAGCGGGGTCTACAGCAATGACTTCTCCCATCTCTGGCTGAACGGCGAAGAGCAATCCGGATGAGGGATGAAAACGCATCCCTCCTAGGCGATGAAGCCCCCAGGCTACCAACGCATTCGGATGGGCAACCAACTCAGAGTAGGTAATTTTCTCCGGCAATTCATCTGGATTTATGCGGAAGATCTGGCCCAGGCTTCCTACAGCGAGGTAGAAGAAGCCCCTTCCAGCAGCATCGTCAATCCAATTTTTGACACATCCTGCTGCTGCATACTTTTCCCACTTGTCGGGCCATGACTCTGGGGGGGTCAACCCAGGCTCACCATGTCGGGCAGGTATGTCTAGGATAAAAGCTTTGGGCTCTCGCTCATGGTCGCCTAGACTTAGACGGGTGATTTGTGTCATGAAGGAAGAGGAGCTTTCGCTTACAAAAAGGGTCTCCCCCTTTTTCCCTGGGTTCAGCACGGCTAGGGTGTAGGGGCCCTTTAGGTTTTCGGTTAATTTAGGTAGTTTTGTTGCATCACCCCCTCCGGCGATATCCGCGATAGCTCCTCCCCACGTTTCCACAACGAGAACCTTGCCGTCCTCAGTAGGGCGAATAGCAGCGGGACCCTGTAGATTGTACGCCAAAGGTTTAGCCTCCGAAGCATCCCCCCCTTTTGAAATGTCCCGAACAGTGCCCGCAGTGTGTTCGGAAACCAAAAGCCTGCCGTCTGGAGTCCACTCCATGTGGGAGGGATTCTTCAAACCCCAGGCGAAGGGCCTCACGTAGACCCGCCGCGTCCGGCCGCCGACCTTGGCCTCCTGCACTTCCTTGAGCATCTCCTTCACCCCCTTACGGGTTAGCCCCAGGGTAGCAGGGGGGAGGTTACGCGGGGTTACGTGGAAGGGGTTCCACACCTGGCCCCCTGCGTAACCTCGCGTAACCTTGGGCCCCCCGCGCAACCCCCCTTCAAGGAAGTAGCTCTACCCCGGCCCGCCTTCCCAGCTTGCGGTCCAAAGTGGCGAGCCCGGCCCCTTGCCTGCGGGCGCGTTGAGCCAAGAAGGCGTCCACCAGGCTGAGCCCTCCCTTCCCGGCCTCCTCCAGGGCGGGGCGGAGGTCCTCCTCGTCTTCCAGAAGGACCCCCTCCCGGTCCAGCAGGTCCAAGAGGGCCCCCGCCGCCTTGGCCCGCCCCACCCCGTAAAAGGAGACCAGGGTGTAGAAGGCCTCGGCCACCGCCAAGGGGTGGACGGCCAGGGTGTAGCGCCCCTCCTCGGCCCCGCGAAACACCTCCAGGGCTTGGGCGGCAAGCTCCGGCGGGTCTCCGGTCAGGAGGCGGAGCATCAGGGAGGTGTCCAGATAGTAGGGCTTCAAGCCCCTTCCCTCCACGCCTCCTCCCGCGCCCGCCTCTCTGCCTCTTCCCCGGGGAACCCCCGCTTGCCCTTCAGGCGCCCGAGCAGGGCTTCCAGGGGTACGCGGCGCCGGGGGCGGAGGAAGGCCCCCCCTTCCCGGAGCTCAAAGACCACCTCTTCTCCCGGACGGAGCCCAAGGGCCTCCCGGATCGCCTTGGGAAGGGTGATCTGCCCTTTACTGCTTACCCTAGACTTTACCATTCCCCTCTGACTTTACCACGGCCCCCATTCCTGCGCCACGAAGCCGCTTTTGCCGGCGAGGATCGGCTTGCCCCTCACCGCCACCCCCTTCCCGCCCAGGGGGCGAGGGCGAGGAGGAGCCCCCCGGCCAGGAGGAAGGGGAGGGGGAGGGCCACCCCTGCCAGGGCCCCGCCCAGGAGGGGGCCCAGGGGAGCAAGCAGGCTTGAGACGAAGGCCACCCCTCCCATACCCCGGCCCACAAGTTCCTCGGGCAACTCCCGGTAGGTGAGGCCGGTGACCAACAAACTCCAAAACTGCTGCCCTACGCCGAAGAGGAAGGCCAGGCCTACCGCCACGGGCCAAGGGGGGAGAAGCGCCAAGCCCAGCAGGACCCCACCCATGAGAAACAGGCTCACCGTGGCTAGCAAGCCGCGCCCTGCGGAAAGAAGCCTACCCAAGAGGAGGGCTCCGGTGGCCGAGCCCACGCCCCAGGCTCCCGAGAGGAGGCCGTAGACCCAGGGCGGTGCTTCCAGGGCCCTAAGGACGTAGAGGGGCAGAAGGCTAAAGAGGAGCCCATGGACCAAACCGTGCAGGCGCGCAACGAGAAAGACCCACCGGAGCAAGTGGTGGCCGAGGAGAAAGCGAAGTCCGGCGAAGGCTTCTCCCAGCCGGAAGGGAGCTCTCGGCTTTGGGGGAAGGGCCGGGGGTAGGCGGGTGTAGAGGAGGCTGGAGAGGAGGAGCAAGGGTCCCCCGAGAAGCGGAGGCAGGGCGGCGCTTTTGCCATAGGCGGCTCCGGCGAGGGGATCGGCTAGGCTGTCGGCGGCGAAGTGCAGGGCGGAGAGCTGCCCTAACCTGGGCTCGTAGTTTTCCTTCGGTACCAGGCTCCTCAGGTAAAGCCCCGCACCCAAGGCGCGGAAGCGGTCCAGGAACTCAAAGAGCAGAAGGAGAACGAGGAGATAGGGAAGAGGCAAGCCTGGGGCGGGGAGAAGGGCGAGGGCCAGGGCGGCCTGGCCGAGGGTGGAAAGGACCAGAACCCGCTTCCGGTCCGAGCGATCCAGAAGGGCACCCACCCACAAGCTCGCGAACCCCAAGGTGTAGAGGAGGGTCTGGGGGAGCGTGGCTTCTATAGGGGTCCTGGCCTTTTCCGCAGCCAAGAGGTACACAGGGAGGTAAAAGAAGCCCGCCGCGAAAAGGCGCATGCCTTCCGCAGCAAGCAGGATGGAAAAAGGCGTAAAGCTTCTACACAATGGCACCGCGAACTTCCCAGATTACGCCGTTGGTGGGTGAGCAGACGAGGAGGCCTTCCAGGTCTGGCGTAAACCTAACGCAGGTTGGGGTTGGCAAGCCCTTGACTACGGGAGGATGGAAAGCGTAGCTCTCTGGAGTCTCCTTGTCCAGAGCAAGAATTTCCCCTTCCCGGGGTTTGGTTACGTAAACTTTACCATTTTGGGGATGGGTTTTGATGCCCCCCATTTCGCCAACATCCAAGGCTAGCGTGTAATTAAGAGCTACGGAAAGAAGGTCCTTCTTTCCTTCGCCAACAGGGTAGAGCAAAACCCTGCCTAAGCTGCTTGCAGCTATAGCTAGAAGCTTTCCTCCGCCGCCTCCACCTCCCCCTCCATCGTCTATCCAAGAAGTTTTGCTACACCCGCTGGCATACGCCGACCAGTCCTCGCTTTTCCAAGACCAACTGGGGGCTAGACCTTCTAGACCAGGTGAGCGATGAGTTGGTATTTGATCAATGAAGATTTCTGGAGTGCCAGTTGTAATTTCGTACACAGCCCCTGCAACATCACGAAAGGCCGTGGGTTCCTTGGAAGCCACGGCAAAAATTCTTACGTGCACCTTCCCTAGAGCCGCTAGGCTGTAGGGCCGAATTAGACCATCCAAAAAGACAGGGGCCTTTTCGGCCTCACCTCCTGCGGAAATCTCTCGTATGCGGTTGCCCCAGAATTCGGAAATGAGCACCCTACCGTCGGGCAACGGGCACATGCTGGAGGGCCCCTGGAGCCCCCAGGCGAAGGGCTTGGCCTCCTCCATGTCCCCACCCTTGGTGACGTCCTTCACCTTGCCCGTGGTGCGCTCCACCACCAGGAGCCTGCCGTCTGGGGTCCACTCCATGTGGGTGGGCGCGTGCAGGTTCCAGGCGAAGGGCCTCACGTAGACCCGCCGCGTCCGGCCGCCGACCTTGACCTCCTGCACTTCCTTGAGCATCTCCTTCACCCCCTTACGGGTTAGCCCCAGGGTAGCAGGGGGGAGGTTACGCGGAGGTTACGTGGAAGGGGTTCCACGCTTGGCCCCCTGCGTAACCTCGCGTAACCTCAGGCCTCCCGCGTAACCCTCCTCGTGGCACCCTGGGGGCATGAGGGGCAAGGTCCTTTGGCTTTGGCTCTTGGCCTGGTTCCTCCTCCTGGCCCGGCCTTCCGGGCCCGCTTTGGCCTGCTGGGACCCCAACTGCGTCCCCCCGGCCTCACACCCCGTACTCCCGGCGGAGCCTCGCCACCCGGGCCCGGACGATGGGGAGGCGGGGATCCTGGGAGGGTAGCCTCTCCAGGAGGGCCTCCCAGACCTCCAGGTCCTCCCCCAGGCGCTCGGCCAGGAGGAAGAGGTTCTCCGTGTCCCCTTGGGCCAGCACCGCTTGCCTCAGGGCCTCCTCCAGCTCCAGGCGGAGTTCCTCCACCCCCGGGGCCTGGCTCCAGGGGAGGAGGGGGCCTTGGTAGAGGGCGAGGGCCTCCTCCAGGTCTCCCCGGGAGAGGGCCCTGAGGAAGGCCCTGAGGTCCGAGGGGGGAGGGTTTTCCAGGCGGTAAGGGGAACAGGCGATGCGGAAGCCCTTCTCCCGCAGGCGGTGGAGGAGGGCCTTCAGGGCCCCCGGGTTGGGCTCCCCGTAAAGCGCCTCCCCCAGGGCCTCTCCCGACAGGCCTGCCTCATGGGCGAGGAGGAGGGCCAGGGCCTCGGTGCCCCGGGGGCCCAGGGAGGGGAGGGGGCCTTCCCCGAGGAGGCGGAGGAAGGGGGCTTCCGCCTGGCCCAGAAGGAAGGCCCGGGCCTCCGGGCGCAGGCCGGGGGCGAGCCCCGGGGCCAGGGGGGCTTCCACCTCCACCCCGAGGGCCTTTAGGCGGGCTTCGGAGAGGAGGGCGTAGAGGGCCCCGTCCTCCCGCAGGAGGCCGTGGGCGGCGAGGAGGTGGGCCTCATCCCCCTCCCCAAGCCCCCGGGCCAGGAGGTAAAACCCCCAGGGCCAGCCCTCCCGGGGGAGGAAGGCCTTGGCCCCTTCCAGGAGGAGCCGGACCTCGGGGGGGTCTAGGGCCAAGGCTCCAAGGACGAGGAAGCTCGCGAGGCTTGGCGGCTCCAGGAGAGGGAGGAGGCCCCGGAGGAGGTTTTTGGCCCGCCTCGAGCTTCCCCGGAGGAGGTGAGTAAGGGCCAGGGTGTGCCCCGCCAGCATCCGCACCCCGGGGAAGGGGTGGGGCAGGAAGGGCTCCGCCTCCTCCAGGACCTCCGGGAAGGGCTTCGTGCCGAAGAGGAGCTCCAGGCGCAGGTGGTGGAGGGTGGTCCAGGGGGAGGGGTCCTTGAGGCGGGCGAGGGCGGCGTGGGCCAGGGCCTCGGGCCGGCCCAGGCGCTCCAGGGCTAGGCTCAAGGCCAGGTGGAGCCGGGCCTCCCCCTTGGCGTCTCCCTGGAAGCGGCGGAGGGCCTCCTCCAGGGCCAGGGCCCCCGCCTTTGGGGGGAGGGCCAGGCCCAGGTGGTAGAGGGTGAGGGGGGTCTGGGCCCTTTGGGCGGCCTCCAGGGCCAGGGCGCGGTAGGCCCGAAGGTCCCCCTTCCGCCCCTCAAGAAAGCCCAGGAGGGCCAGGCGCTCGGCCTCCGGGAGGCCTTCTTGGGGGGTTTGGAGGAGGGCCAGGGCTTCCCGTTCCCGCCCCTCCTCCAGGAGGCGGAGGACGGGGGCGAGGAGAGGCTCGCCCATAGGGGAAGCCTACAGACCCCCTCCTTCCTTGGGAGAGAAGGAAGCCACATTGGAAGGATGTCCCTTGGCCTTGCGTCTGTGCCCGATCACGGCGCGGCTGCCTGGTTTTCCTTGGCGTCGGGGAGGAGGCGTTCCGCTTCCCGCACCTTAGGGAGGAGGTAGCCGGAAAGCCCCCAAAGCACCCCCAGGCTCCCGAAGAGGAGGAGCATGAGGGCGATGCCCTCCCCTTGCCCGTACCGGGGAGCGAAGACCCCGTCCGCCAGGGGGCCAGCCAAGGCCATCCCCAAGGGGTTGGCGAACCAGGCGATCATGCGCCTCGCGGCGAAGACCTTCCCCTGGACGGAAAGCGGCACCTTGGCCTGCCAGATGGCCTGGTTAGAGCCGTTGAGCACCGGGATAAAGAGGCTTTCCAGGAAGGCCAGGACCGCCCACGCGGAAGGCCCTTCCACCGCCCCCATGAGGGCCAGGGCCAGGCTGGAGAGGGCCATGCCCAGGAAGACCCCGTGGACCCGTTTTCTGGGTCCGCCCCACAGGGAGAGGAGAAGCCCCCCCGCCACCCCGCCAAGCCCCGCGGCGGAGCGCACTAAAGCAAGGGTGGCTTCCGACATCCCCGTCTTGGCCAGGACCATGGCCGGGAGGACCGTGGACCCCAGGGCGGTGAGGAGGTTGATCCCGAAGAACATGAGCTGGAGGCCGAGAAGGAGCGGCCTTTCCAGGATGAAGCGGAAGCCGTAGAGGGCTTCTTCCCTGAGGGAGGTCCTGGGGCCGGTCCGGGGCGGAAGGCCCGGGATGGGCACCAGGAGGAGGGTGAGGACCGCGGCGCCCGCCCCCAGGAGGTCCAGGGCGAAGACGCCCCCGAGGCCCAAGGGCTTGAGAAGGGCAGCCGCCAGGACGGGGGCCCCCACCCCGGCCAGGGACTCCGCCAGGCTCATCATGCCGCTCGCCCGGGCGTAGCCCTTCTTCTCCAGCATGGCGGAGAGGGCGGGCCAGTGGAGGCTGGAGAGGGCCCCCGTGAGGGCGGAGACCAGGTAGAGGTGGAAGACCTCGAGGCGCCCCAGGAGGTAGAGCAAAAGGAGGAAGCCGGTGGCCACCCCCCCGCCGAGATCGGCCGCCAGCATGACCCACTTTCTGGGGTAGCGGTCCACCAAGGCCCCCGCCAGGGGGGAGAGGAGGATGAGGGGAAGGCAGTGGAAGAGGCTGAGCAGGGAGAGGGTGGTGGCCTGGCCCCTGCGCCTTAGGCCTCGCCCCTTAGGATGGCCTCAATCTTCTCCAGGGCCTCCTGGGGCAGGTCCACCCCGGCGGCCCCCAGGTTCTCCCGGATCTGCTCGGGGCGGGTGGCCCCGGTGATGGCGCTACTGATCCCGGGAAGCCTCAGCACCCAGGCCAGGGCGAGCTGGGTGCGGGTGAGGCCGAGCTCGTCCGCCACCGCCTTGAGCTTGAGCACCTTCCTCCGGTTCTCCTCGGTGAGGTAGCGCTCCCTGAACTGGTCGTAGCGGGCGAAGCGGCTTCCCTCGGGGATGCCCTCGTCGTACTTGCCGGTGAGCATCCCCTGGGCCAGGGGGCTCCAGACCACCAGGCCCATCCCGAAGCGCTCCGCCTCGGGGAGGATCTCGTTTTCCACCCGCTCCCGGTAGAGCATGGAGTACTGGGGCTGCTCCACCACGGGCGGGTGGAGGCCGTTTTCCTTGGCGAAGGTCACGGCCTCGGCGATGCGGGCGGCGGGCCACTCCGAGGTGCCCCAGTAGAGGGCGTACCCCTTCTCCACGATGGTGTGCATGGCGTAGACGATCTCCTCCATGGGGACCTCGGGGTCAAAACGGTGGGCGAAGAAGATGTCCACGTAGTCGGTCTTGAGCCGCTTGAGGCTTTTCGTGATGCTCTCCAAAAGGTGCTTGCGGCTTAGGCCCCGGTCGTTCGGGTCCTCGGACATGGGCCAGTAGGCCTTGGTGGAGAGGACCAGGGTGTGCCGGGGGAACTCCTGGAGGATCTCCCCCATGATCTCCTCGGCGAGGCCTTTGGCGTAGACGTCGGCGTTGTCAAAGAAGTTCACGCCCCCTTCGTAGGCGATTCCAACGATCTCCCGGACGGTCTCCTTGTCCTTCACCACGTCTCCGAAGGTGACCCAGGCCCCCAGGGAGATCTCCGAGACCTTCAGGCCCCACTTGCCCAGTTTGCGGTAGCGCATCTCGCCCATGGCCCCCGCAGTCTACCCCTTTCGGCCGGGATTGACCAGCGGGTCAGTCGCTTTCCACCTCCAAGACCCCGCCCGGGGCCTGGAAGCCGATCCGCTTGTGGGTGCCGTCGCAGAAGGGCTTGTTCCCCGAGCCCCCGCAGCGGCAGAGGAAGACCCGGGGCCGCTCCAAAGCCTCCTCCTTCTCCCCCACGCGCACCACGAAGCGCTTGCCCTCCACCCGGATGGGGCCGTTTTCCAGGAACTCCAGCCGCATGCCTTCACTCTACCTGAGAAGCCGGGCGAGGAGGGGGACGAGGAGGAAGAGGGCGAGGACGCGCACCGTGTGGAAGACCCCCACCAGGGCGGGGCTTCCCCCCTCGGCCTGGCTCAGGGGCCCCATGCCCGTGATCCCCCCGGGGGCGAGGGCGAAGAGGAGGGCTTTTGGGGGCTGGCCCAGGGGCTTGGCGAGGAGGAAGGCGAGGAGGAGGGCAAGGGCGAGGAAAGCGAGGGCGGCGAGGAGGGCGTAGGGGAGGAGCTTGGGGGAGAGGAGCTCCTTCCGGAAGGAAAGCCCCACCAAAACCCCGGCGGCGAGCTGCACGGTGAGGTCCAGGCCCCTTGGGGTGGGGGCGGGGGAGGCGAGGAGCTGGGCGAGGCCCGTGCCCAGCATGGCCCCCACCACGGCCCCGCCCGGAAGGCCCAGGCGGTGGAAGAGGAGTCCGAGGAAAACCCCGCTTAAGGAAGCGCGCAGGAGGTCCATGGGGTTATGGTATGCTTTTTCCAACCATGAAGCGCTTCTTGCGGGGGCTGGCCCGGCTTTTGGGCCTTTTCCTCTTCCTTGCCCTTCTCCTCGGCTTCTCGGGGTACCTCTACCTCAGGGCCTCCCTGCCCCAAGGGGAAGGCCGCATCGCCCTGGAGGGGCTTTCCGCCCCGGTGGAGGTGGTCCGGGACGGCAAGGGGGTGGTGCGCATCCGGGCGGCGACGCTTAAGGACCTCTTCTTCGCCCAGGGTTTCGTCCACGCCCAGGAGCGGCTTTGGCAGATGGAGTTCCAGCGCCGGGTGGGCCAGGGGCGCTTGAGCGAGATCCTGGGGGAGGCCACGCTTCCCCAGGACCGGTTCCTCCGCACCTGGGGCTTTTACCGGGCGGCCCGGGCGGCCTACGGGAGGCTCTACCCCGAGGAGAAGGAGGCGGTGGACGCCTACGCCGCCGGGGTGAACGCCTTCTTGGCCTCTGGGGCCCCTCTGCCCCCCGAGTTTAGGCTCCTCGGCTTCCGCCCCGAGCCCTGGACGGGCCCCGACGTCCTGGTCTGGGCCAAGATGATGAGCTACGACCTCTCGGGGAACTGGGAGGAGGAGCTAAAACGCCACCGCCTCCTCGCCCGGGGGGTAAGCCCAAAGCGGCTCCTTGAGCTCATGCCCCCTTACCCCGAGGACGCCCCCACCATCCTTTCCGCTGAGGACCTTAAGCTTCCCCTCAAGCGGGAAGAGGCCCCAAGCGCCCTCCTCCGGATGGCCCCGCCCCGCTTCATGGAGGCCAGCAACAACTGGGTGGTCTCGGGAAGCCGCACCACCACGGGCAAGCCCTTCCTCGCCAACGACCCCCACCTCGCCCTCCAGGCCCCGAGCCTCTGGTTCCTCATGGCCCTCGAGGCCCCAGGGCTTAGGGCCATCGGGGCCACCTTGCCCGGCCTGCCCGGTGTCGTCATCGGGCGGAACGAGCGCATCGCCTGGGGGGTGACGAACGTGGGGGCGGACGTGGAGGACCTCTACCTCCTGGAGGAGGTGGAAGGAAGAGGCTACCGCTACAAGGGCCGGGTCGTCCCCTACGGGGTGCGGGAGGAGGTGATCCGGGTCAAGGGGGGAAGGGAAGAGGTGCTGAAGGTGCGGGAGACGGTCTACGGGCCCGTCATCACCGATGCCCTGCAAGCCCCCCCCAAGACCCCCATGGCCCTCCGCTGGGTGAGCCTGGACGAGGAGGACCACATCCTCATGGCCTTCCTGGAGGTGAACCGGGCGGGGAACTGGGAGGAGTTTAAAAAGGCCCTTTTGCCCTACTCCGCCCCGAGCCAGAACTTCGTCTACGCCGACGTGGAGGGCAACATCGGCTACATCGCCCCGGGGAAGTTTCCCGTCCGCAAGGAGGGGCACACGGGGATGGTGCCGGTGCCGGGAAACGGGGAGTGGGACTGGCTGGGCTACCGGAGGCCCGAGGAGTGGCCCCAGGCCTTCAACCCCGCCAGGGGCTACCTCGTCACCGCCAACCACAAGGTGACCCCTAAGGGCTTTCCCTACGCCCTCACCTACGACTGGGCCGAGCCCTACCGGGCGGAGCGCATAGAGGAGCTCCTCCTCGCCAAGGAGAAGCTTTCCCTGGAGGACATGAAGGCCATCCAGCAGGACCAGAAGAGCCTCCTCTACCGGGACTTCCGCCCCGTTTTGGAGCTCCTTACCCCCCTTTCCGAGGGGGCCCGGGCCTGGCGGGATAGGCTTCTCGCCTGGGACGGGACCATGGCCCCAGGCTCCGAGGAGGCCCTGGTCTTCGCCCTCTGGTACACCGAGCTCACCCGGCTTCCCCAAAGGGAGGTGGGGGAGGCCTACTGGGACGAGCCCCGCTACCTCCTTAAGGCCCTGAAGGAGGGGGACAAGAACTGCGACCAGCCGGAGACCGAGTACCGGGAGTCCTGCCTGGACTATGCCGCCCTCGCCCTGGAACGGGCCCTGGACCGGAAGGAGGCCCTAGGGGCCAGGGCCTGGGGGGAGGTCCACCGGGCGCGCTTTCCCCACGCCGTCCTCACCCACACCCCCCTAAAACGCCTCTCCGACCGGGAGGTGGCCTTTGGCGGGGACCGGTACACGGTGAACGTGGGGCCCTTTGACCCCGAGACCCTCGCCATGGGCCACGGGCCGAGCTACCGCCAGATCGTGGACCTTTCGGACATGGAGGGCTCCCTCTTCGTCCACCCTATGGGCCAGTCGGGCCACTTCCTCTCCCGCCACTACGCCGACCTCCTCTCCTTTTGGCGGCGCGGCGATTACCTCCCCATGCGCTTCGCGGGGGAGGGAAGGGCGCTTCTTTTGGAGCCCGGGCGCTAAGGGGCTGCGCGTTGATTTCGCACCACGGGTTGCCCGCAATAAAGCTTGGAAAGCTTCCTTTTGGGGCCCCCACCGCGGCGAAAGCCGCGGTGGGGTGCTTAGCCTTTCTCCCCGTCCCCGTTCTCCAGCTTCTGGAAGTGCTCCAGGGCCTCCCGCACCTTCTCGTGCACCCAGTAGGCCCTGCGCCCGAAGAGGAGTTCCACCGCCTCGTCCACCTCCTCCACGGCGAAGAGGTGGAAGACACCCTCCTCCACCGCCTCTACCACCTCCCGCCTCAGGGTGAGGTGGGGGAGGTTGGCCTTGGGGAGGACCACCCCCTGGGTGCCGGTGAGGCCCAGGGTCTGGCAGACGCGGAAGAAGCCCTCCACCTTCTCCGCCACCCGGCCCACGGCGAGGACCCTTCCCGTCTGGTCCACGGCCCCGGTCACCGCCAGGTCCTGCCTTAGGGGGAGGCCGGAGATGGCGGAAAGCACCGCCAGAAGCTCGGCGAGGCCCGCCGAGTCCCCCTCGAGGCTCCCGTAGCTTTGCTCAAAGACCAGGCTCACCGTGGCGGAGAGGGCCCCGAGCTGCGCGTAGGTGCCCCGGAGGTACCCCGCCAGGGTGAGGACGGCCTTGTGGAAGACCTGCCCCCCGAGGCCCACCTCCCGGTCAATGGAGAGGATCCCCTCCCGGCCGGGCCCCGCCTGGGCGGTGATGCGCACGGGGCGGCCCGTGGGGAGGGGGCCCTCGAGGACCACGAGGCCGTTCACCTCCCCCACCCGCTCCCCCGTCACCTCCAGGGCCACCACCCCTTCCTCCACGTCCTTGAGGAAGAGCTCCTGCTCCAGGGCGAAGCGGTCCTCCCGGGCCTTTAGGGCCCGCTCCACCCCTTCCCGGCCCACGGGGTCCTGGTAGCGGGCGGCCTCCCGGGCCAGGTCCAGGAGGCGGTAGATGCGGGCGTCCAGCCTTTCCTGGTGTCCGGCCATGCGCCGGGCCTCGTCGGCGAGGGCGGCGAGCCCCTCCGGGAGGAGGCGCACCCCCTGGGCCTCCAGAAAGCCTCCCAGGTGGGCCACGTGCGCCTCGGTGTAGGGCATCTCGGGGTTGAACTCCACCCGGAAGGGGAAGAGCTCCAAGAACTCCTCGTCCTCCTCCAGAAGGGCGATGACCTCCGGCGGGCCCACCAGGAAGACCTGGGCCTTGAGGGGGGCGGGTTGGAGCCTGGGGCCCCGCACCTCGGGCCTGGGGGCGAGGGGCTCGATCTCCCCCGTGGCCAGGCTCCGCTTGAGCAGGGGGTAGCTCCCGAGCTCCAGCACCCGGTGGGCCTCGAGGACCAAAACCCCCCCCGCGGCCCGCATCAGGGCCCCGGGCCGGAGGAGGCCCAGGTGGGTGGTGAGGACCCCCTCCCGGACCTCGTACTCCAGGTGGCCGAAAAGCCTTTCCGGGGTGGGGTTCGGCTCGTAGACCACCCGCGTCCCCCCTTCCACGAGGAGGCGGGGGAGGAGGGCCTCGCCCTCCACCTCCTCCTCCAGGGCCGCGGCCCGGAGGAGGGACTCCAGGAGCCAGTCCAGATACCGGGCGGCCTCGGGGAAGCGCGCCTTCAGGCCTTCCACCCGGGGCTGGAGGAGGCGCTCGGCGAAGCTGCGGCGCAGGGCCGCCACCTCGGCCTGGGCCCGCTGCCGCACCTCCACGTAGGCCAAAACGGTCTCCTCCAGCTTGGCGGAAAGCTCCGGGGGGAGGGGGCCTTGGCCCGTGAGGGTGAACCCCCCTTCCTCCTCCGCGAGGGCGAAGCCGTGGGCCTTGGCCTCTTGGGCGAGGGTCTGGAGCAGGGCCTCCGCCTCCCTCTCGTGGCGGGACTCCACCAGGTTCTTCGCGTAGAGAAAGCCCTTCTCCCGGAAAAGGCCGGGGGTGAACTCGGCGAAGAGGGCCTCCACCCCTTCCACCAAGGCCCTGCCCTCCCCCTCGGGGAGGAGGAGGGGGAAGGCCTCCTCCCCCAGGGGAAGGTAGACGAGCTCTTCCTTGGGGAAGGCCCGGCCCTCGAGGAAGGCGAGGAGCCGGGCGCGCTTGCCGAGGCCGCTCGGCCCCACCAGGTAGCCGTGCCCCCGGTGGAGGAAGGCGGCCTCGAGAGCCCTGAGCGCTCGCTCCTGCCCGAAGAAGAGGGGGGCGGGCCGGGGACGGGTGGGCGGGGTGAACCAGCGCACGGAGGCGACCCGCATGGGGAACACTATACCGGTCCCGCCTTGGGGGCTTCGGGTAGACTGGCCGTAAAGGGGGGAGAAGGATGGTCAAGGTGGAAGTGCTGGGAATGATTCTTGCCGGAGGCCAGGGTAGCCGGCTTTACCCCCTCACGGCCAAGCGGGCCAAGCCTGCCGTGCCCTTCGGGGCCAAGTACCGCATCATTGACTTCGTCCTCAACAACTTCGTGAACTCCGGCATCTACGCCATCTACGTCCTCACCCAGTACAAGGCCCAGTCCCTCACGGAGCACATCCAGCGCTACTGGCGCTTCGGGGCCTTTTTGGAGGACCACTTCATCCTCCTCGTGCCCGCCCAGATGTACCGCTACGAGGAGCTCGGACCCGTCTGGTACCGGGGCACGGCGGACGCCATCTACCAGAACCTCCACCTGGTGCACAACCACGCCCCCAAGGCGGTGGCCGTCTTCGGCGGGGACCACATCTTCAAGATGAACATCCGCCACATGGTGGAGTACCACTACGACACCCGGGCCGACATCACCATCGCCGCCTACCCCGTCCCCGTGGCCGAGGCCACCCGCTTCGGCGTGTTGCAGGTGGACGAGGAGTGGCGCATCACCGAGTTCCAGGAGAAGCCAGAGGAGCCCAAGCCCATTCCCGGCCGCCCCGACATGGCCCTCGCCTCCATGGGCAACTACATCTTCCGCACCGAGGCCCTCTTTGAGCTTTTGGAGGCGGACGCCAGGGACGAGACCAGCGCCCACGACTTCGGCAAGGACGTGATCCCCCGGGCCCTTAGGGAGGGGTACAGGGTCTACGCCTACGACTTCCACCGCAACCCCATCCCCGGCCAGGAGGGGCCGAACCTCTACTGGCGGGACGTGGGGACCCTGGACGCGTATTACGAGGCCAGCATGGACCTGGTGAAGGTGGTCCCCGAGTTTGACCTCTTCAACCCGGAGTGGCCCCTCCGCACCGCCAACCTCTTCAGCCCCCCGGCCAAGTTCGTCCACGAGACCGGGGAGCGGGTGGGGCGCGCCCTGAATAGCCTCCTCGCGGGCGGGGTCATCGTGAGCGGGGGGACGGTGCGGGAGTCCGTCCTCTTCCGCCGGGTGCGGGTGAACTCCTATAGCCTGGTGGAGCGCTCCGTCCTCTTTGACGACGTGGAGGTGGGGCGCTACTGCCGCATCAGGAACGCCATCATTGACAAGAACGTGAAGATCCCTCCCCACACCGAGATCGGCTACGACCTGGAGCTGGACCGGGCCCGGGGCTTCACCGTCACCCCCGAGGGCGTGGTGGTGGTGCCCAAGGGCTACCGCTTTTAGCCATGGAGAAGCATCCCGGTAAGCTCTTTTACCGCCTAAGCCGCCTGGCCCCCGGGGACGCCCTGCCCCTCAAGCGGGGGCCCAAGGCCAAGGTCTACGCCAACCCCCTGGAGACCCAGGCCCTGCCCCCCTTCCGCCAGGACGGGGGACCCCCCCTCTTCCGGGCCATGGCCCACCTCAGGCCCCTCCTCCCCGAGGTGGGGGCCTCCCTCACCCTGAAGGACCTCTCCCAGGTCCTCTACCCTTTGGCGGAGCGGGAGGGGCGGCGGGGCTTTCCCTCGGCGGGGGAGGCCTACCCCCTCGAGGCCTACCTGGTGGTGCGCCGGGTGGAGGGGGTCTTCCCCGGGGTCTACCACTACTTCCCCCGGGAGCACCAGCTCTTCCAGATCGCCAGCAAGGTGGAGGAGGCCGCCTGGGCCGAGGCCCTGATGGGGGTGGCCCTGGACCGGGCGGCCGTCCTCCTCGTCCTCACCCTCCTGCCCGAGCGGAGCGAGGCCCTCTTCGGCCTCAGGGGGTACCGCTACGCCCTCCTGGAGGCGGGCTACGCCGCAGGCCTCGTCCTCCTCGCCGCCGTGGGCCAGGGGCTGGCCGCCTACCCGGCGGAGACCTTCCACGACGAGGGGGTGGCCCGGCTTCTGGGCCTTCCCGAGGGGGAGTATCCTGGGGTCGTGGTGGTCCTGGGGCGGTAGGAGGTGGTATGGCCCGCGTGTTGCTCGTGGAGGACGACTCCCAGGTGGGGGAGCTGGTGCGCCGCTTCCTGGAACGGGAGGGGTTCGCCGTGGCCTGGGTCCGCTTCGGAAGGGAGGCTCTAGAGCGGGTAGGGGAGGAGGGGGCGGACGTGGTGGTCCTGGACCGGGGCCTGCCGGATATGGAGGGGTTGGAGGTCTTGAAGGGGCTCCGCTCCTTGGACCCCCTCCTTCCCGTCCTCCTCCTCACGGGGCGCGCCGACGAGGAGAGCCGGGTGGAGGGGCTTCTGGAGGGGGCGGACGACTACCTGGGGAAGCCCTTTTCCCTGAGGGAGCTCCTCGCCCGCATCAAGGCCCTCCTGCGCCGGGCGGGGAAGGAGGGGAGGAGGCGCTTCGGGCCCTTGGAGGTGGACCTGGGGGGGCGGCGGGCCTACCTGGAAGGGGAGCCCCTCCGGCTTTCCCCCACGGAGATGAACCTCCTTTTGGTCTTCGCCCAGGCCCCGGGCCGGGTCTTCACCCGGGGAGAGCTCCTGGAGCGGGTCTGGGGCCCGGAGTTTGAGGGCTCGGAGCGGGTGGTGGACGCCTACGTGCGCCTCCTCCGCAAGAAGCTCAGGGACGACCCCGAGGCTCCCCGCTTCATTGAGACGGTGGTGGGGTTGGGGTACCGCTTCCTCGGGGATTGAGAACCCCGCCTTGGCAGGGCGCTTGGATGGAGGCCGTCTTCGTCTACGGGACCCTGAAGCGGGGGGAGAGGAACCACGGCCTCGTGGCTCCCTACCTCCACCGGGTTCTTCCCGGCTTCGTGGAGGGGTTTCGCCTCTACCACCTGCCCTGGGGCCCCCACCGCCCTTACGCCTACCCGGGCATGGTGCCGGGGGAGGGGAGGGTCTTTGGGGAGGTGCTCTTCCTCCGGCCCGAGGCCCTTTCCCTTCTGGACGCCTTGGAGGAGGAGGGGGAGGAGTACAAGCGGGTGCGGGTGCGGGTGGAAACGGAGGAAGGCCCCCTGGAGGCCTGGGCCTACCTCTACCTCGGGGGCCTCGAGGGGGCCCTGCCCCTTCCCCAGGGGGTCTGGAAGGGGTAGCATGGGCGTTATGCGCGTGCTCCACGTGGCCCCCGAGGCCTACCCCCTGGCCAAGGTGGGAGGGCTTGCCGACGTGGTGGGGGCCCTCCCCAAGGCCCTGAGGCCTTTGGGGGTGGAGGCCCATGTCCTCCTCCCCTGGCACGGGGGGCTAGAGGCCAGGCGGGTGGGGGAGGTGGCCTTTGCCTTCTTCGGGCGGGAGGAGAGGGCCCCCTTGGGGGAGCGGGTGGAGGGCGGGGTGCGGTTTCTCCTCCTCGGGGTGGAGGGGTTTGGGCGGGAGCGGGTCTACGGCTACCCCGACGACGCCGAGCGCTACCTCCGCTTCGCCCTGGCGGCCAAGGAGGTGGCGAGGGGGTACGACCTGGTCCACGCCCACGACTGGACGGCGGCCCTCCTCGCCCTCTACGCCCCCACGGTCTACACCATCCACAACCTGGCCCACCAGGGCCTCGTGGACCCGGGGCTCTTCTTTTCCTGGACCGGGCTTCCCTGGAGCCTCTTCCACATGGAGGCCCTGGAGTTCTACGGCCGGGTGAACCTGATGAAGGGGGGGATCGTCTTCGCCCGCCGGGTCACCACGGTGAGCCCCTCCTACGCCGAGGAGATCCAGACCCCCGAGTTCGGCATGGGCCTGGACGGGGTCTTGAGGAGGCACGCCGGGAAGCTTAGGGGCATCCTGAACGGCCTGGACACGGAGGTCTTTGACCCCGGCAAAGACCCCTACCTCCCCGCCCCCTACACCCGGGAGGACCCCTCGGGGAAGGCCCGGGCCAAGGAGGCCTTCCGGGAGAGGACGGGGCTTAGGCCCCCCGTCCTCGCCTACGTGGGCCGCCTGGATTACCAAAAGGGTCTGGACCTTGTCCTAAAAGCCCTCCCCCGCCTCCTGGAGATGGGCTTTCGCCTCTACGTCCAGGGCGTGGGGGACGGGGGGCTTCAGGAGGCGTTCCTCCGGGCGGAGGAGGAAAACCCCGAAGGGGTACGCTTCCTCCCCGCCTACGACGAGGCCATGGCCCGCCTGGCCTACGCCGGGGCGGAGGCGGTCTTGGTCCCGAGCCGCTTTGAGCCCTGCGGCCTGGTGCAGATGATCGCGAGCCGCTACGGCACCCCTCCCGTGGCCCGGGCGGTGGGGGGGCTCAAGGACACCGTGGAGGACGGGAGGGGCGGGGTCCTTTTTGAGACCTACCACCCCGAGGGGCTTCTTTACGGCGTGCTCCGCCTCTTCCGCCTAGGGGCGGAGGAGATGGGCCTTAGGGCCATGGAGAAGGACTTCTCCTGGGAGGGGCCGGCGCGGGCCTACCGGGAGGTGTACCGGGAGGCCTTGGGCTAGGATGGAGGGCGTGAAGGACCTCGAGGCGGAGGCCCTTTCCGGCGATCCCAAGGCCCAAGCCCTCCTCCACTTCCTCAGGCTCCTCCGGCGCAAGGACTACGCCGGGGCGCGGGCCTACGCCGAGGGCTTCCCCGAGGGGGAGAGGGAGCGGCTTCTTCGGGGGCTTTCCCTTCTGGAGGAGGACCCCGAGGCCCTGGACGACCCCTTCTTCGCCGCCGAGAAGGAGGTGGTCCTGGGGGTGAAGGCGGTGCGGGAGGGGCGGCGGGAGGAGGCGGAGGCGCACTTCAAAAGGGCTCTCGCCTTGGACCCCGCGCACCACCGGGCCCTCACCAACCTCGGGACCCTCCACCTGGAGCGGGGGGAGCTGGAGGAGGCCTTGGCCCTCTACCAAGAGGCCCTCAAGCTCGCCCCCGAGGACCCCCTCCTCCACGAGAACCTGGCCGCCCTCTACAAGCGGAAGGGGGACCTGGACAAGATGGTGGCCCACATGAAGCGGGCGACCCGCCTGAAGATGGCCCCACCCCCCTCCTTAGACCCCCTCACGGGCAGGCCCAGGCGCCGCTTCCCTCTGCCCCCTTGGGCCTGGCTTCTCCTTTTCGCCCTCCTCGCCTACCTCTTCCTCCATAAGCCGTAGGGCCCGGTCCAGGGCCTGAAGGGAGCGGCCCTCGCTCAAAAGCCTCCGCCAGAGCCTCCCCTTGGGCCTTCCCCGGAAGAGGTTGAGCATGTGCCTCAGGACCGCCCAAGGGGGCGTGCCCTTTAGGACCTCCTCCTCCAGGTAGGCCCGCATCCTCCGGGCCACCTCGAGGCGGCTTGGACGGCGGGGAAGGCCAAAGACCCTCCGGTCCGCCTCCTCCAGGACGAAGGGGTCCTCGTAGACCGCCCGCCCCAGCATCACCCCGTCCACCCGCTTCAGGTGGAAGAGGGCCTCCTCCAGGCTCCTTATCCCCCCGTTGGTGACGAAGGTGAGCTGGGGAAAGTCCCCTTTGAGCCGGTGGACCCAGTCGTGGCGCAAGGGGGGGATCTCGCGGTTCGCCTTTGTGGAGAGGGCGAGGAGGGCGCTCCTCGCGTGGACCACGAAGACCTTGACCCCCGCCTCCGCCATGGCCTCCACGCTTTGGGCAAGCCCCCGGTAGGTCTCCTTCCCCTCGAGGCCCAGGCGCATCTTCACCGTCACGGGGACGCGGACGGCCTCCCCCATGGCCTTCAGGATCTCTCGCACCCGCGCGAGGTCCAAGAGGAGGCAGGCCCCGTATCCCCCTTCCTGGGCCTTCTCCGAGGGGCAGCCCAGGTTGAGGTTGATCTCGTCATAGCCGAAGGCCTCGCCGATCCTCGCCGCCTCCGCCAGGCTCTTTGGGTCGGAACCCGCAAGCTGGAGGGCGATGGGGTGCTCCTCGGGCCGGAAGGCGAGGAGGCGCTCCCGGTTTCCCCTCAGCACCGCCTGGTCCACGGTCATCTCCGTGTAGAGCCTCACCCCCAGGCTCACCTGCCGCACCAGAAAGCGGAAGTGCCGGTCGGTGCGGTCCACCATGGGGGCCACGGAAAGCCTCGGGTCAAGCACCCTTCAGGACCTCCTCGGGGGAGAGGGGCTTGGGCTCGCGGAAGGCGATCGTCTCCCACGCCCCTTCTTCCACCACCTCCAGCCCCGGGTTTTGGGCCTTGAGGCGGTCCACCACCCCCTGCACCAGGTCCTCGGGGGTGCTGGCGGCGGAGGTGATCCCCAGGCTTTCCACCCCCTCCAGCCACTCGGGCCTAAGCTCCTCCGGGCGCTCCAGCCGGTAGGCCCGGCCCACCAGGCTTTGGGCCAGCTCCAAAAGGCGCATCCCGTTGGAGGAGTGGGGGCTCGTGAGGACTAGGAAGGCCTCCACCTTGGGGGCGATCCGCTTCACCGCCTCCTGGCGGTTCTGGGTGGCGTAGCAGAGGTCCTTGCGGGAGGGGACCACCAGCTTGGGGAAGCGCTTTTTGAGGATGGCGATGGTGGCCAGGGTGTCGTCCACGCTCAAGGTGGTCTGGGTGAGGACCACCACCCGCTCGGGGTCCGGCACCTCCACGGTGCGGGGGTCGGCCAGGCGGGGGTCCTTGCCCACGTGGGTGTGCACCGCCACCAGGATGGTCCTCTCCGGGGCCTCCCCGTAGGTGCCCTTGATCTCCTGGTGGTCGGCGGAGTCCCCGATGAGGAGGATCCAGTACCCCTCCTTGGCGTAGCGTTTCGCCTCGGTGTGCACCTTGGTCACCAGGGGGCAGGTGGCGTCCAGGACGGTGAGGCCCATCTCCGCCGCCTGCCTGCGGACGGCGGGCGGGTGGCCGTGGGCCGAGAAGACCACGGTGTCCGCGAGGCGCCTTTCCCGCCTCAGCCTCTCCACCTCGGCGAGGTCCTCCACGAAGTGGACCCCCTTGGCCTGGAGGCGCTCCACCACCACCCGGTTGTGGACGATCTCGTGGTAGACCACGAGCTCTCCCTTTTCCTTTAGGGCCTCCGCCCACCGCTCCACCGCCTCAATGGCCATCACCACCCCGGCGCAGAAGCCCCGGGGCCGGGCCAGGTAGACCCGCCGAAGCCCCGACATCCCCCCCATTCTACGGGCCCGGGGCCTCGGGGTCTGTGGCGGGGGAGAGGATCCTTTCCGCCACCTCCCGGACGAAGGGGGTCTGGGCCCGCCTGAGGGCCTTCCGCGCCGTGGCCTTCCCCTTGCCCCCGGGGCGGAAGCCCTCCTGGGCCTGGGCGAGGAGGGCGAGGGCGGCGGCGGGGAAGGGGAGGCCTTCCTTCTCCAGGAGGCCCAGGGCCTCCCCAAGGCGGTGGAGGGCCTCCCGGTGGTCCCCCTTGAGGAGGGCCTGGCTTCCCGCCTGGAAGAGACGGGCCGCCTTGAGGAGCCCCTCCCCGTCCACCAAAGGCTCCCCCGCCTCCGCCGAGCGGAAGGCGGCCTCCACGAGCCGCTCCAAGGCGAGGGCCCGCTCCTCCTCGGGGAGGAGGGGGGAGTACCGGGCCCGGAAGAGGGGGGCGAACCAGGAGAGGCGGAGGGGCTTGGCGAGCCTAAAGGTTTCGCCCTGGACCTCCACCGCCTCTCCCAGGGCCTTGAGGAGGGGGACGAGCCGGGGAAAGCGGGCCCGCACCTCCTCCCGCTTGGCTTCGCCCCGGAGGGCGAGGAAGAAGAGGAAGGCCTCTACTCCTTCCACGCCTCCACTTCCTTGTACTGCACCAGGACGGCGAAGAGGGGAGAGGGGCCTTCGGCCACGGCGAACTTCACGTCCACGAGGACCACGTCCTCGGGAAGGCCCTCCACGAAGCGGTTCAGGCGCTCTTGGAGGATGTCGGGGTCGTTGGCGGTGATGACCCGGAAGCGCACCCCCTGCATGGCCCCATTATGCCCTGCGCTCCACCAAAGCGGCGAGGAGGCCGCGGAGGTGGTCCAGGGCCTCCTTCCCCGGGAGGTCCTGGAAGGCGGCCTCCAGGAGGGCGAGGCCCTCGGCCTGGAGGCGCTTGGCCTCCGCCTTGGCCCAGGCCAGGGCCCTCGAGGCGAGGAGCCTTTCCAGAAGCCAACCTACCTCCGCCTCGGGCTTCGCCTCCCGGGGCAGGGCGAGGAGGGCGAGGGCCCGGGCTCTTTCCTCGGGCGGGGCCTCCTCCAGGAAGCGGAGGAGGATCAGGGTGCGCTTGCCCTCGTAGAGGTCCCCGGCCCGCTCCTTCCCGTAGGCCTCCCCCCCTTCCAGGTTCAAGACGTCGTCCACGATCTGGAAGGCCGTCCCCAGCCTAAGCCCCCCCTCCTCGTAGGCGGCGGGCGGGGTCTTCCCGGCGAGAAGGGCCCCGAGGCGCAGGGGGGCCACGGCGGTGTAGTAGGCGGCCTTGTGGGCCACCATGCGGAAGTAGTCCTCCGGCCTCAGGTCAAAGGTCCCGCCGAGGGTCCAGAGGAGGTCCAGGTGCTGGCCGTAGGCGGTGCGGCGCACCACCTCGTGGAACTCCAAGAGGACCTCCGGGGGGAAAAGCCCCCGGGCGAGGCCTTCCGCGAGGAGGCCCCACATCTCGGCGTGCATGGCGTCCCCCGCGTTCAGGGCCAGGGGCATGGGGTGGAGGCGGTGGAGGGCGGGCCGGCCCCGGCGCTCCTCGGAGCCGTCCTCAATGTCGTCGTGGACCAGGACCCAGTTCTGGAAGAGCTCCAGGGCGGTCGCGGCCTCGAGGCCCGCTTCCAAGGGCGCCCCGTGGGCCAGGGCGCTGTACACGGTGAGAAGGCCCCGGAGCATCTTTCCCCCCCGCCTCGGGTAGTCCTGGAGGAGGTCCCGGTAAAGGGGGTCGGGGTGGTCCAGGCGGGCGAGGAGCCTTTCTTGGAGGGCCTGCCGGATGGCCTCGGGCGCGGGCACCATGCCTTACACTTTAGGCCATGCGTGGCTACGTCCTGGGCCTTCTCGCCCTGAACCTCCTCACCCTCATCTGGGGCACCACCTTCGTGGTGGTGAAGGGGGCGGTGGAGGGGATGGCCCCGAGCCTCCTCATCCTCCTGCGCTTCGGGGTGGCCGCCCTCTTTTTCCTCCCTTGGCTCTTCCGCCTGCCTGCGGGGGCCTTTGGGCCGGGGATGGAGCTCGCCTTCTGGCTCTTCGTGGGCTACGCCAGCCAGACCCTGGGGCTCGCCCACACCTCGGCGAGCCGGAGCGCCTTCATCACCGCCCTGAGCGTGGTCCTCGTCCCCCTCCTCCTGAGGCTTGCCGGCAGGGAGGTGGGCCCGGCCTTCCTCGCGGCCTTTCTGGCCTTGGCCGGGGTGGGCCTCCTATCCTACGACCCCTACCAGCCGCCCTTCAACGTGGGGGACCTCTGGACCTTCCTCACCGCCTTGGCCTACGCCCTCTACATCGTCCGCCTCGAGGTCCACGCCCGGGCCTTCCCCTCCCTCCCCCTCACCGCCGTCCAGGTCTTGGGCACGGCGCTTTTCGCCCTCCCTTGGGTCCTGGCCGAGGGAGAGGCCTGGGGGCCGGTGGCCTGGGGGGCGGTCCTCTACCTGGGCGTGGTGGCCACCGCCCTCACCACCTGGCTCCAGACCTGGGGGCAGAGGCACGTCCCCGCACCCCAGGCGGCCATCCTCTACACCCTGGAGCCCGTCTGGGCCGCCTTCTTCGCCTACCTCGCCTTGGGGGAGCGCCTAAGCCCTTCCGGGCTCCTCGGGGCCCTCCTGGTGCTTCTCGCGACCCTCCTCGCTATCCGCCGATCCCCAGCATGACCCGCTTGCGCAGGGTGGGAAGGGTGTTGCCGAAGGCGGGTTTACGGTTCGTGGCGATGAGGATGGCGTCCACCAGGGCCTCCACGGGCTCGGGGGCGGCGAAGGCCCAGGCGATGTCCATCTCCAGGTCCGTAAGCAGGCAGGGCCTGAGCTTCTTGTCCGAGGTGAGGCGGAGCCTGGAGCAGTGGGTGCAAAAAGGCTCCGTCACCGGGTTGATGAAGCCCACCGTGCCCTGGGCCCCGGGGATCTTGAAGACCCGGGCCGGGGAGGTGGGGTCGTGGGGGACGGGCTCCAGGGGGCCGTAGACCGCCTCAATCCGGGCCCGGGTCTCTTTTCCGGGGACGAAGCGGCGGCGGTAGGCCTCGGGGTCGGAGTTGTCCAGGTGCATGTACTCAATGAAGCGCACGTGGAGGGGGCGGTCCAGGGAAAGCCCCGCTAGGGGCACCACCTCCTCCTCGTTCATCCCCCGGATCACCACGGCGTTGAGCTTCACCGGGTGGAGGCCGAGCTCTAGGGCCTTCTCTATGGCCTCGAGGACCCGCTCCACCTTCCCCCCCCGGGTGATGCGGGCGAAGACCTCGGGGGTGAGGGCGTCTAAGGAGATGTTCACCCGGTTGAGCCCCGCCTCCACGAGCTCCTTTGCCCGCCTGGCGAAGAGGAGGCCGTTGGTCGTGATGGCCACGTCCTCCACCCCCTCCTTCGCCCGGGCCCGGGCGATCATCTCGGGAAGCTCCTTGCGCACCAGGGGCTCGCCCCCGGTGAAGCGCACGGAGGAGAGGCCGAGGAGGGAGGCGGCCTCGAGGAAGCGGTCCACCTCCTCCACGGTGAGGGTACCCGGGGGCTCCCGCATCTCCAGGCCCAGGGGATGGCAGTAGAGGCAGTGGAGGTTGCACCGGGGGGTGACGGAGATGCGGAGGTCCTTGATCACGCGCCCGTAGTTGTCTAGAAGCTTCACCTTATCCCCCTTTGCTGCCCATCTTAATACCACCGGGGGGCAAAGCAAAACCCCCCAGGTTTTTGTCCTGGGGGGTTTGGGTATTGGAGCGGGAGACGGGACTTGAACCCGCGACCCCGACCTTGGCAAGGTCGTGCTCTACCGACTGAGCTACTCCCGCGAAAGGGAAAATCCCCCGCACCGACCTACTCTCCCAGGCGGTCGCCCGCCCAGTACCATCGGCGCTGGCGCGTTTCACTTCCGTGTTCGGAATGGGAACGGGTGGTTCCACGCCGCTATGGGCACGGGGGATTCTGGTGTTTTGGGTTTTCAAAATCCCGCGCTGCGGGGGGGTAGGGGGCAGCTGGGGTGGGATGGGATGAGTGCGGATGGAGGGGTCAAGACCTCGGACGATTGGGACCGGTCGGCTCAACGCCTCGCGGCGCTTACACCCCCGGCCCATCCACCGGGTGGTCTTCCCGGGTCCTTACCGGCTTGACGCCGTGGGAGGCCTCATCTTGGGGCGGGCTTCCCGCTTAGATGCTTTCAGCGGTTATCCCTTCCGCACATGGCTACCCAGCTTATGCCCCTGGAGGGACAGCTGGGAAACCAGAGGTGCGTCCCTTCCGGTCCTCTCGTACTAGGAAGAGCCCCCCTCAAGCCTCCTGCGCCCGTGGCGGATAGAGACCGAACTGTCTCACGACGTTCTGAACCCAGCTCGCGTGCCGCTTTAATGGGCGAACAGCCCAACCCTTGGGACCTTCTTCAGCCCCAGGATGCGACGAGCCGACATCGAGGTGCCAAACCTCCCCGCCGCTGTGGACGCTCGGGGGAGATCAGCCTGTTATCCCC
The DNA here is from genome assembly GCF_000091545.1 of Thermus thermophilus HB8. Taxonomy (GTDB): domain Bacteria; phylum Deinococcota; class Deinococci; order Deinococcales; family Thermaceae; genus Thermus; species Thermus thermophilus. The sequence goes on along the minus strand of NC_006461.1, from coordinate 11,694 downwards.
GGGGTAACTTTTATCCGTTGATCGATGGCCCTTCCACACGGGACCACCGGTTCACTAGGCCCGGCTTTCGCCCCTGCTCGGCTTGCAGGCCTCGCAGTCAGGCCCCCTTCTACCCTTGCGCTCTCCGGCGGATTTCCGTCCCGCCTGAGGGGACCTTTGGGCGCCTCCGTTACCTTTTAGGAGGCGACCGCCCCAGTCAAACTGCCCGCCAAGCGCTGTCCCCCCATCCGAGGGTTAGGCCCCCAGCCGCGCCAGGGTGGTATTTCACCGGCGCCTCCCCCCCACCCGGAGGCGGGGGTTCACAGGCTCCCACCTATCCTACGCAGGCGCGACCAAGAGCCAACACCAGGCTGCAGTAAAGCTCCACGGGGTCTTTTCGTCCTGCCACGGGTAGGCCGCATCTTCACGGCCAGTTCAATTTCACCGGGTCCCTCGCCGAGACAGCGCTCCGGTCGTTACGCTTTTCGTGCAGGTCGGAACTTACCCGACAAGGAATTTCGCTACCTTAGGACCGTTATAGTTACGGCCGCCGTTCACCGGGGCTTCGGTTCGGGGCTTGCACCCCTCCCCTTGACCTTCCGGCACCGGGCAAGCGTCGCTCCCTATACCTCCTCTTACGAGTTCGCAGAGAGCTGTGTTTTTGGTAAACAGTCGCCAGAGCCTGTTCACTGCGGCTCCCCGGGGCTCATCACCCCAGGGAGCACCCCTTCTCCCGAAGTTACGGGGCCAACTTGCAGAGTTCCTTGGCGAGGGTTCTCCCGCGCGCCTGAGTGCTCTTGCACCCGCCCACCTGTGTCGGTTTGCGGTACGGGTTCCCGCAGGTTGTGCTTAGAGGCTTTTCTTGGCTCCCTGGCTTCGGGGGGTTGTCACCCGTACGGGCTTCCCCACCACGCAGAGCTTGTTGGGAGGCGGATTTGCCTACCTCCCACCCTGCGCTTCTGGCCGGGCTCGTCCATGGCTCCGGTCCCCCTAGCCTAGAGCGTCCCCCCATCGCACCTGCGGGAAGGGCCGGAATATTAACCGGCTGCCCTTCGGCTACGCCTTTCGGCTTCACCTTAGGTCCCGCCTAACCCTACGCTGACGACCATTGCGTAGGAACCCTTGGGCTTACGGCGAGAGGGATTCTCACCCTCTTTATCGTTACTCATGCCGGCATTCGCACTTCCCTTACCTCCAGCCGCCCTCGCGGGTCGGCCTTCATCGGCATCGGGAACGCTCCCCTACCGCCTGGGGTCATCCCCCAGACCCGCAGCTTCGGCGCTGGGCTTAAGCCCCGATCATTTTCGGCGCGGCGCCACTCGACCAGTGAGCTATTACGCACTCTTTAAAGGATGGCTGCTTCTAAGCCAACCTCCTGGCTGTCTTCGCGGCGCCACATCCTTTACCACTTAGCCCAGACTTGGGGGCCTTAGCTGGCGGTCTCGGTTGTTCCCGCGCTCGGACGCGGACGTTATCGCTCGCGCCCTCACTCCCAGGCTCCACCTGGGACCCTTCGGAGTTTGACAGGGTTTGGTAGGCTGGTGGGCCCCCTAGCCCTATCAGTGCTCTACAGGCCCCAGTCAGCGCCTGAGGCTGACCCTAAAGTCATTTCGGGGAGAACCAGCTATCTCCGGGCTCGGTTAGCTTTTCACTCCTAGCCCCAGCTCATCCGAGGGGTTTGCATCCCCCACCGGTTCGGGCCTCCACTGGGTCTCACCCCAGCTTCACCCTGGCCAGGGCTAGCTCGCCCGGTTTCGGGTCCACGGCCGCGGACTTTGCGGGCCGCGTGCGGCCCGCTTGCGCCCTGTTCGGACTCGGTTTCCCTACGCCTCCGCCTCAACGGCTTAAGCTCGCCCACGACCGTGAGTCGCCGGCTCATGCTTCAATAGGCACGCCACAACCCCTTGCGGGGCCGTGACTGCTTGTAAGCCCACGGTTTCAGGCTCTATTTCACTCCCCTCCCGGGGTTCTTTTCACCTTTCCCTCACGGTACTGGTGCGCTATCGGTCACCCGGAGTACTTAGCCTTAGGCGGTGGTCCGCCCAGATTCCCCCATGGCTCCACGAACCACGGGGTACTCGGGTACCCTCACCTATCCCCCCACCTTTCGCCTACGGGGCTTTCACCCTCTCTGGCGCTGCTTCCCAACAGCTTCGGCTAGGCTGGGGATTCGGTGTCCGAGGGCCCCACGACCCCGCCCGGACAAGCCGGACGGTTTAGGCTGGTCCCCTTTCGCTCGCCGCTACTCAGGGAGTCGATTTCTCTTTCCTCTCCTCTGGGTACTGAGATGTTTCAGTTCCCCAGGTTCCCCCCGCGCAAAAGCGCGGTGACCGGCGTTCCCGCCGGCCGGGTTCCCCCATTCGGACATCCAGGGATCCACGCCCGCTACCGGCTCCCCCTGGCTTATCGCAGGTAGCCACGTCCTTCATCGGCTCGGGTGCCGAGGCATCCACCGTGGGCCCTTACCATCTTGACCCCTCAAAGGACCCTCAAAGCCCTTCATCCACCCCAGCTTTCAAGATCCCCCGCTACCCCCCTCAGGGCAGCGCAATCCCTAAGTTAGCACCCCGGCTTTCCCTTGTCAACATCCCCCGGGCTTGCCTAGTAAATCGCCTTGTGCCCCGGAGGGGGCGGGAGAAGGGAGAGAAGAACCCTAAGGCCGTAGGCGATGAGCTCCAAAAGCGCCCGCGCCACGAAGCCAGATCACCGGCCGCACCTCCACTTGAGGAAGGTGGGAGGAAGGTGGCTAGATAACTCTTTCCCCGTCAGGAGAACGCCTTGCGGGCGTAGTCGTGGCGCCAGGGGCGGCCCCGCTTGCCCTTGGGGTGGGTGGGGCCACCTCCCGGGCCAGGCGCAGGCAGTGTTCCAGGACCTCCTTGGGGCTTGCCTCCCTGCGAACGAAGCCGCGCTTACCCATCGGGGCGCGAGTATACGCCCGTCATCCCGACCTTTGCAAGGCAAGCCCACATCCCCCCGGGTCTCCCAAGGGGTATACTTCGGGGCGAAGGAGGTTCCCATGACCCTTTGGGATCGGCTAAGCCGGCTCGTCCGCGCCAACCTCAACGACCTTTTGCGCCGAGCGGAAGACCCGGAGAAGATCATTGAGCAGGCCCTTTTGGACATGAAGCAGGCCCTCCGGGAGGCCCGGGAGCAGGTGGCGGAGGCCCTGGCGGAGCAAAAGCGCCTGGAGCGGGAAGTGGAGAGCCACGAGCGGGAAGCGGCCCTCTGGGAGGAGAAGGCCAGGGAGGCCCTGAAGGCGGGCCGCGAGGACCTCGCCCGGGAGGCGCTAAGGCGGAAGAAGCGGGCCTTGGACCTGGCGGAGGGCTTCAAAGCGCAGCTTTCCGAGCACAAGGCCCTCACCGAACGCCTCATGACCCAGCTCAAGGCCCTCGAGGCCAAAATCGACGAGGCCGAGGCCCGCAAAAAACTCCTCCTCGCCCGGAAGAAGGGGGTGGAGGCCGCCGAAACGGTACGGCGGATGGAGTCGCGCCTGGACCAGCACCCGGCCCTGGAGGCCTTTGAGGAGATGGAGGCGAGGATCCTGGCCATGGAGGACCGGCACCAGGCCCTCGAGACCCTGGACCAGGCCGACCTGGAGAAGGAGTTCCAGGCCCTTTCCGCCGAAAAGGAGGTGGAGGAAGACCTCCTTCGTCTGAAGCGGGAGCTCGGACAGGCGTAGACCGTGGCCCAGACCCAAGACCCAGGGAGTAAACTTCCCTAGGATGAAGCGGTACCTTATGGCCCTCGCCCTTCTCGTCGCCGCCTGCGCCCCCCAGGTCACCCAGGCCCCGGAGGTGCGGCCCGAGCTTCGGGTGGAGGCGTTTTACCCCGCGGCCACCGGGCTGGAGTGGAGCTACCTCCCGGAAGGCGAGCCCCTCTCCAACCCCCCCTACCGGGTCCGGGTGGAGGGCCCCGCCGTGTTCCAGGGGGAGGAGGTCTTGAGGTTCCGGAGCTTCGGCCGGGGGGAGAACCGGGTCTACTACCGAGGGGTGGGGCCCTTCGGCGTGCGCCTTTTCGGCTTTGAGGACCCCTCGGCCCGGGTGGTCTTCGCTCCGCCCATCCCCGAGTACCCCCCGGAGGGGCTCCTCGCCGTGGGCTACCGCTGGGGCGGGGAAAGCGAGGTCAGGGCCACCCTCCTCACCCCCCAGGGGGAAAGGCCTTTGGCCTCGGGGCGGCTCGCCTACACCTTTGAGGTCCTGGAGGAGAAGGAGGTGCGGGTGCCCGCAGGGGTGTTCCGCGTCTTCCGCATCCGGCAACGCTACCGGGACGAAAAGGGCGAGGCCCTCTACGAGGTCTGGTTCGCCCCCAAGGTGGGGGAGGTCCGGACCCGAGAGGGGAGGCTTCTTACGGACCGCAACTTCCGGTGAGGTGCGCCATGATCTTGGACAAGGTGAACAGCCCCGAGGACCTGAAGCGCCTGAGCCTGGAGGAACTTCTCCTCCTGGCCGAGGAGATCCGGAGCGAGATCATCCGGGTCACGGCGCAAAACGGCGGGCACTTGGCGAGCTCCCTGGGGGCGGTGGAACTCGTCCTCGCCCTGCACCGGGTCTTTGACTCCCCCAGGGACCGGATCCTCTTTGACGTGGGGCACCAGGCCTACGCCCACAAGCTCGTCACGGGGCGCAAGGACCGGTTCCACACCCTGCGGAAGGAAGGGGGGATCTCCGGGTTCACCAAGGTCTCCGAGTCCCCCCACGACGCCATCACCGCGGGCCACGCCTCCACCTCCCTCGCCAACGCCTTGGGGATGGTCCTCGCCCGGGACCTCATGGGGGAGGACTACCACGTGGTGGCGGTGATCGGGGACGGGGCCTTGACGGGGGGGATGGCCCTCGCCGCCCTCAACAAGATCGGGGAGCTCCAGAAGAGGATGCTCATCGTCCTCAACGACAACGAGATGAGCATCTCCGAGAACGTGGGGGCCCTCAACAAGTACTTCAAGGAGCTTCAGATCAGGAAGTGGGTCCAGGACGCGGAGAAGCTGGGGAAGAACATCCTGGAACGCATCTCCCCCCAGCTTTTCGGCCTCGTGGACCGGGCCAAGGAGGCGGCGAAGTTCCTTTTGCACCAGGAAAACCCCTTCTACGCCTGGGGGATCCGCTACGTGGGCCCGGTGGACGGCCACGACCTCAAGGGGCTCGTCCACATCCTGGAGCACCTCAAGGCCCTGGACGGCCCCACCCTCCTCCACGTGGTCACGAAGAAGGGCAAGGGGTACAAGGTGGCCGAGGCCGACCCCATCTACTGGCACGGCCCCCCAGGCTTTGACCCCAAGAAGCCGGAGAAGGTGTCCAAGGGGTACACCTGGAGCCAGGCCTTTGGGGACGCCGTCACCGAGCTCGCCCACATGGAGCCCAGGCTCTTCGTCCTCACCCCGGCCATGCGGGAAGGCTCGGGGCTCGTGCGCTACTCCTTGGAGCACCCGGAGCGCTACCTGGACGTGGGGATCTGCGAGGACGTGGCGGTGACCACGGCGGCGGGGCTTGCGCTACGGGGGATGAAGCCCATCGTGGCCATCTACTCCACCTTCCTCCAGAGGGCCTACGACCAGGTGATCCACGACGTGGCCATTGAGAACCTCCCCGTGGTCTTCGCCATTGACCGGGCGGGGATCGTGGGGGCCGACGGGGCCACCCACCACGGGGTCTTTGACATCGCCTATCTCCGCACCGTCCCCAACCTCCAGATCGCCGCCCCCAAGGACGCCCTGGAGCTTCGGGCCATGCTGAAAAAGGCCCTGGAGGTGGGGGGCCCCGTGGCCATCCGCTACCCCCGGGACAACGTGGAGCGGGCCCCCGAGGGCGTCTGGCCGGAGATCGCCTGGGGCAAGTGGGAGGTGCTGAAGGAGGGCACGGAGGCCTACATCCTGGCCTTCGGCAAGACCCTGAGGTACGCCCTCGAGGCCGCCGGGGACGACCCCAGGGTGGGGGTGGTGAACGCCCGCTTCCTCAAGCCCCTGGACCGGGAGATGCTGAGGGAGCTCTCCCGCTACAAGCTCCTCACCGTGGAGGACCACCAGAAGATGGGCGGGTTTGGGAGCGCGGTCCTCGAGGCCCTGAACGAGATGGGCCTGAAGCCCGAGGTCCAGATCCTCGGCCTTCCCGACCGCTTCTTTGAGCACGGGGCGATCCCGAGCCTCCACCGCCAGGCGGGCATTGACGCCGAGGGGATCCGGAAGGCCCTGGCGGCGATGGGGGTGGCCTTGGTGCATGAACGGGCCTGAGGTCCTGCGCTTCGCCGCCAACCTCTACCGCGTCCCCGTGGAAGGGGGGTACTTCCTGGTGGACGCCGGGCTTCCCTGGGAGGCACGAAGGCTCCTCTCCCTCCTCCAAGAGCCCCCCAGGCTCCTCTTCCTCACCCACCACCACCTGGACCACGCCGGGGGGGCCCGGGCCCTTTGGGAAAGGTTTCGGGTACCGGTCCTCGCCCACCCCCAGGAGTGGGCCTACCTCACCAAAAGGAAGCCCCGCCCGCCCCTTCCCCTCCCCCTCTTGGGGAAGGCGCTCGCCAATTGGGGGCCGGCGATCCCGGAGGAGGCCCTCGCCCCCGCGGAGGAGGGGATGGAGGTCTTCGGCTTCCGGGTGGTCCACCTCCCGGGGCACACCCTGGGCCAGGTGGGGCTTTTCCGGGAAGGCGTCCTCCTGGCCGGGGACGCCCTCAGGGGAAGGGGCCTTCCCCCGAGGTTCATCAACGAGGACCACGCCCTGGCGCGAAGGACGGTGCGCAAGATCCTGGAGCTTGGGGTAAAGCGGGTCTACCTGGGCCACGGGGGGCCTTTGAGCGGGGAGGAGGTGGCCGCGATCGCCCGTAGACTGGGGGTATGAGAAAACGCCTCGCCCTCCTCGCCCTGGGCCTTTCCGCCCTGGCCCAGGAGGTGGCGGTCTACCCCGGCTTCGCCGAGGTCAAGGAGCCCGTGGACCTCCCCCCCGCGGCCTGGGTCTACCTGGCCGGGGAGAAGCTCGGCCGCATCCTCCCCGGCTCCCTGCGCCTTCTGGGGGTGGAGGAGACGGAAAGGGTCTTCCAGGGAAGCGCCGTGCTCTTCCGCTACCGGGGGGAGGGGAAGGCGACGCTCCGCTACCTCTACACGGGGCTTTCCGGGGAGGTCTTCTACACCCTGGACGGAACCACCCTCACCGCCTGGGCCCGCCTCAAGCTGGAAGGGGAGGCCCTGAGGGCGGAAAGGCTCACCCTCTTCGCCGGGGAGGTGCGGGCCAAGGTCCTCCCCCAGGCCGCCCTCCGCGCCCTGGAGGGGACCCCGGGAAGCCCCTTCGGCCTTTTCCGCTACGAGCTTCCCCCAAGGACCCTCTTCCCCGGCACCACCGAGCTTCCCTTCCTGCGGCAGGCGGTGGAGCCGGAAAGGCTTCTCCGCTACCAAGGCCCCTTCCGCACCCAGGGAGTGCTCCCCTTGGAGCGGGGCCTCCGCTTCCTGGCCCCCTTCCCCCTGGCCCCAGGGCCCCTGGAAGGGGTGGAGGAAGGGCGCTTCCTGGGCCAGGCCCTCCTCCCCGCCACGCCCGAGGGCGGGGTGGCGGAGGCATGGCTGGGCCAGGACCTCAGGGCGCGCCTCGTCCGCGAGGTGGCCCTCCTCTCCCAGGGGGAGAAGGAGGCCACTTACCGCGTGGAGACCCGCCTGGAAAACCCTTACCCCTACCCCGTCCGCCTGCTCCTCGCCGAAACCTTTCCCCCGGGCTTCCGGCTGGACTTCCCCGGCGCGGTCCTCCTGCCGGAGGGGTACCGCCTCGAGGCGGTCCTGGACCCCATGGAGGCCCGCTCTTTCCGCTACCGGCTCACCCTGCCCCGGTAGCTACCCCACCCGCTCCACGCGGATGAGGTTCGTCGTCCCCCGGACCCCGAAGGGAACCCCGGCGGCGATGACCACCCGGTCCCCCACCTGGGCGAGCCCCAGGGCCTTCACCTCCCTGAGGGCGATGCGGACCATGTCGTCGGTGTCCTGGGGGTCGGGGGCGAGATGGGGGTAGACCCCCCAGACCAAGGCCAGCTGGTTCCGCACCTCGGGGTTCGGGGTGAGGGCCAGGATGGGCACCTGGGGCCGGGTGCGGGCGATCCTCCGCGCCGAGCCGCCCGTGGCCGTGAAGACCACGATGGCCCGGGCCCCCACCGCCTCCACCACGTCGTCCGCCGCCTGGGCGATGGCGTCCTGGGTGGTGGGGGTGGGGGCGGGGCGGAGGACGTTGAGCTTCTGCAAGAACTCCGGGGAAGACTCCACCGCCTTGGCGATCCTCGCCATCATGGCCACCGCCTCCACCGGGTAGGCCCCGGCCGCCGTCTCCGCGGAGAGCATCACCGCGTCGGTCCCGTCAAAGATGGCGTTGGCCACGTCCGAGGCCTCGGCCCGGGTGGGGCTCGGGTTCTGCACCATGGACTCCAGCATCTGGGTGGCGGTGATCACCGGCTTCCCGGCGGCGATGCACCGGAGGATGAGGCGCTTCTGGACGATGGGCACCTCCTCCAGGGGCATCTCCACCCCGAGGTCCCCCCGGGCCACCATGATCCCGTCCGCCTCCTCCAGGATCTCCTCAAACCGGGCCACGGCCGAGGGCTTCTCGATCTTGGCCATGAGCCTGGCCTTGGAGCCGTAGCGGGAGAGGTAGTGCCGGGCGAGGAGGAGGTCGTCCCGCGTGCGGACGAAGGAGACCGCCACCCAGTCCACCCCGAGCTCCGCCCCCAGGGCCAGGTCCTGGATATCCTTCTCCGAGAGGGCGGGGATGGAGAGGTCCGCCCCAGGGATGTTGATCCCCTTGTTGTTGGAGAGGACCCCGCCCACCTCCACCTCCGTGAGGATCTCCGGGCTCCGGACCTCCAGGACCTTGAGCCGGATGCGGCCGTCGTCCAGAAGGAGGATCTGCCCCGGGGAAACGTCCTCGGGAAGCCCCTTGTAGCTCACGGAAACGCGGTGCTCGTCCCCCTCCACGGGCTCGGCGGTGAGGACGAACCTCTGCCCCGGGCGGAGGAGAACCTGGCCCTCCCGGAAACGGCCCACACGGATCTTCGGGCCCTGGAGGTCCTGGAGGACGGCCAGGGTTCGGCCGAGCTCCTCCGCCACCTCCCGCACCCAGCCCACCCGGCGCCTGTGGTCCTCGGGGGCGCCGTGGCTGAAGTTCAGGCGGAAGACGTCGGCCCCGGCCTCCGCCAGGGCGCGGATCACCTCCTTGTCGTCCGTGGCCGGCCCCAGGGTGGCCACGATCTTGGTGCGCTTAAAAGGCGGCATACCCCAAAAACCTCGCGGCCCGGCCCAGCTCCTCCTCAATGCGCAGGAGCTGGTTGTACTTGGCCAGCCGGTCGGAGCGGGAAAGGGAACCGGTCTTGATCTGTCCGGCGTTCACCGCCACGGCGAGGTCGGCGATGAAGCTGTCCTCCGTCTCCCCGGAGCGGTGGCTGATCACCGCCCTGTACCCCGAGCGCTGGGCCAGGCGGATGGCCTCGAGGGTCTCCGAGAGGGTCCCGATCTGGTTCACCTTGACCAGGATGGCGTTGGCCACCCCCCGCTCAATCCCCGCCCGGAGCCTTTCCGGGTTGGTGACGAAGAGGTCGTCCCCCACGAGCTGGACCTTCCCCCCCAGGCGCTCGGTGAGAAGCCGCCACCCCTCCCAGTCGTCCTCGGCGAGGCCGTCCTCAATGGAGCGGATGGGGTACTTCTCCACCCAGGCCTCCCAGAAGGCCACCATCTCCTCCGAGGAGAGGACCTTGCCCTCCCCCTCCAGGTGGTACTTCCCGTCCCGGTAAAGCTCGCTCGTGGCCGGGTCCAGGGCCAGGGAGACCTCCTGGCCCGGGGTGTACCCCGCCCGCTCAATGGCGAGGAGCAAAAGCTCCACCGCCTCCTCGTTGCTCCTGAGGTCGGGGGCGAAGCCCCCCTCGTCCCCCACGTTGGTGCTGTAGCCCTTCTCCTTGAGGACGGCCTTGAGGGTGTGGAAGACCTCGGCCCCGATCCTCAAGGCCTCGGCGAAGCTTCCCGCCCCCGCGGGCACCAGCATGAACTCCTGGAAGTCCACCCGGTTGTCGGCGTGCTTCCCCCCGTTGATGACGTTCATGAGGGGCACGGGCAGGGTGACCCCCTGGACCCCGCCCAGGTAGCGGTAAAGGGGCAGGCCCAGGGCCTCGGCCGCCGCCCGGGCCACGGCCAGGGAGACCGCGAGGACGGCGTTCGCCCCCAGGTTGGCCTTGTTGGGGGTGCCGTCCAGCTCCAGCATGGCCCGGTCCACCCCTTCCTGGTCCAGGGCGTCCATGCCGACGAGCTCGGGGGCGATGCGCTCGTTGACGTTCTCCACCGCCCGGCGCACCCCCTTGCCCAGGTAGCGCTTGCCGCCGTCCCTGAGCTCCAGGGCCTCGTGGGTTCCGGTGGAGGCCCCGGAGGGCACCATGGCCCGGCCCCTGGCCCCGCCTTCCAGCTCCACCTCCGCCTCTACCGTGGGAAAGCCCCTGGAATCCAAAACCTCGCGTGCCCGGACGCCGACGATGGTGGTCATGCCCAACCTCCCTTGTGGAAGCGCTTCACGCTCCCCCACCCCATACTACCCCCTAGACCCTGAGGGGCACCACCACCGCCCGGTACCCCTCCCCGTCCCCCCAGATGAGGCTCGGGCTCGTGGGCCCGGAGATGCCCAGGTGGGCCCGGTCCCCCACGGGGGCGAGGGCCTCGAGGAGGTAGCGGGCGTTGTAGGCCACGGCCATGCCCGGCCCCTCCACCTGGGCGGGCACCTCCTCCTGCCCCTTGCCGTAGTCCCCCTCGGCGGAGAGGAGGATCCGGCCTTCCTCCAAAAGGAGGTCCACCCGGTGGTTCTGCCGGTCGGAGAGGACGCTCACCCGGCGCACCGCCTCCCTGAGGGCCTCCCCCTCCACCTGGACCTTGAGGGCGAACTCCTGGGGGATGACCCTCTGGTAGTCGGGGAACTCCCCTTCCATGAGGCGGAGGGCCATCCGGACCCCGCTTCCGCCCTCGAGGGCCAGGGCCAACACCCCCTCGCCCAGGGCGAGGTCGGCCTCGGCCCCGTCCGCCCCCTTCAGGACCCGCACCATCTCGTCCACGCTCCGGGCGGGGACCACGGCCTTGGCCTGGAACCCTTGGGGCAGGGGCAGGTCGTAGAGGGCGAGGCGGTACCCGTCGGAGGCCACCGCCCGGAAGCCCTGGGGGGAGAACTCCAGCTGCACCCCGCGGAAGATGGCCCGGTACTCCTCGTTGCTCGCGGCGTAGCGCACGTGGGTCAAGGCCTTGACGAGCTCCCCGGAGGGCATCCGCGTCCGGAGGGGGAAGGCCCCCTTGTCCTCCCCCTCGGGCACCAGAAGCTCGGGGTAGCCCTCGGCAGGGGCCAGGCTGAGCCGGGTGCGGAAGCGCCCGGAGGAGAGCTCCAGCTGCCCCCCCTGGCCCGGCTCCGAGGCGAGGCCGAGGGCCACGAGGTCCCCAGGAAGGCTCCGCACCAGCTGGAAGAAGGGCTGGGCGGGGACGAGCACCCGGGGAAGGCTTTGGGCCTCGGCGGGGAGGCGGACCTCGAGGTCCACCTCCCCGTTGGTCCCGAAGAGGATCAAGGCCCCTTCCTCGGCGTAAAGCCCCAGGTAGGTGTAGAGGGGGTTGGCGCTTCTAGAGGGGACGATGCGCTCCAGGAGGGAAAGCTGGTCCGAGAGGAGTTTTTTGGGAACCGTTATGTTCATTGCCCGACGCCTCCTTTAACGGCTATTACGACTCTCTTTTTAAAGCTTTTAAAA